>JAAWRC010000050.1 GCA_022800815.1 Lachnospiraceae bacterium
AAACGACAGCAATACTATAATTCCCTGAAAAAGAAAGAAGCTGCCTAGGATACAAAATCCTTGTGGAAAATGTGTCAACTAATCTTGACAAAATCAAAACATTTTTTCAAAAACATGTACATAGGAAAAAGACAATTCAAAGGAGGTAGTATCATGGCAACAGACAAGGCATTGATCCGAAAGACCTTTGACGAGGGGAAGGGCGTGTTCCGCCTGTACCCGACCTTTGTGCCGAGGCGGTTCGGCAAGGCGGGGCACCGGTTAAAACTCCATCCGGACGATTACTATGCGCTGGGCATTGAGCGGGGCTCCATCAAGGAGCGGTGGTTTTCTTCGACCATCGCCGCCAACAACGGCTCTCTGGCGGCTCCGGACGAGGGCATGAGCTATGTGGCCGTCTCGCCGGATTCCGACGAGAAGTTTACTTTGAAGGAAGCCATCGACACCCTGGGGGCGGAGGTGGTCGGCGAGGAGCTGATGGAGAAATACGGCGGCTGGCCCATGTACTCGAAGTTCTTCGATTTTGAGAATCCCCTGTTCCATCATGTCCACCTGACCTTCGAGGCGGCGGCCCGGGTCGGGAAGCTGGGAAAGCCGGAGTCCTACTATTTCCCCAGGCAGCTCAACAATTATCCCGGGGAATGCAATGCCACCTATTTCGGCTTTGACCCGGACGCAGACCCGGAGGACGTGAAGGAGCGGCTTCGCCACTACAACGACGGGGATACCAGGATCACGGAGCTTTCCAGGGCCTACCGGGCGGAGCTTGGAACCGGCTGGTACACGCCGGCGGGGGTTATCCATGCGCCGGCCTCCTGGCTGACCTATGAGCCCCAGTGGAATTCGGACGTGAATTCCGTCCAGGAGAACGTGGTCTCCGGGGAGATCTATCCCAGGGACATGCTGGTGGAGGAGTGCCCGGAGGACAAGAAGGACGACATCGACTATATTTTCGGCCTTCTGGACTGGGAGAAGAACGTGGACCCTCATTATAAGAAGACTTATTTCCGTCCGCCGGTGGTTCACAGGGAGACGGAGCAGTATGTGGAAAAATGGGTCTCCTACGCCAACGGCTATGTGTGCGCCAAGGAGCTGACGGTCTATCCCGGCCAGACGGTGACCGTCAAGGATCCGGCGGCCTACGGATGCATTTTCGTCCAGGGCCACGGGAGGTTCGGCGTCTTTGATGCGGAGACGGCCACCATGCTGCGGTTCGGGCAGCAGAGCGGCGACGAGTACTTCGTGTCGGAGAAGGCGGCGAAGGAGGGCATTGTCGTCGAAAACCACAGCAGGTACGAGCCCATTGTGATCCTGAAGCATTTCGGCCCCAACAACCCGGAGGAGCCGAAGAGCGTGGATCGGAAGGACTGCGAAGTGAGATTTGGAAAAGGGTGAGCAGAAGCGTGTATTGGAACCGGGGATTCAGTCATGAGCCCCCGGTTTTTTTCCATTATTATATACTATATATAGGAAGAAACGGAGACCGAAATACAGAATATGGGTTCCCGTTTTTTTAGCCCCAAAAATCAGAAAACCGGCGATCTTGTTCGATTGACAAACTGGTTTTTCGATAGTACAATTTACATACTCACTTGTTTTTGAGGGGATTGTTTTACTAAATTTTACCGGCTCTGTGACGGATTTTCATCTGTGCCGGAAGAATAAAACAGGAGGATGGAAGGTATGAAGCGGGTTTTGGCATGTCTGCTTTCCCTGGTTCTCATGGCCCTGCCCTGTGTGCAGGCTTATGGGGCGGGGGCCGGGCTGGAAAGCTCCCGGGAAACGGCGGAGAGTTCTGCGCCGGAGACGAAAGGGACGGAGAGTGTTCCGCCGGAGACGGATGAGACAGAGGAAACGGAGACGGAGAGTGCTTCGCCGGAGACGGGGGAGAGCGGGACGGAGACTGTTTCGCCGGAGACGGGCGAAGCGGAGACGGAGGAGCTTCCTTCGGAAACGCGGGAGCCGGAGTCGGAAGCCGCTTTAGACGGCGGGGAACAGAGAGCGGTCCCGTATGACCCGAAGGAGAGCGGCCAGGTCCGCGTGGACATCTGCGAGGGTCTGATCTTGTGGGGGGAGACGGCGTTTGCGGTCTCTCTGACGGGAGCGGACGGACAGACCAGGACGAAGACGGCGGTGCTCCCGGCATCTTTGGGGGACGGCCGTCCGCAGGAGGTTTCGGCAGTGTTCGAGGGGCTTTCGGAGGGGAGTTATGCGCTCCGGATCGAAGCCCCCGGTTTTGCTGTCCATGAACAGGAGATTGCCGTCAGGGGCTGGGCTTCGGTGCTGGAGTTTTCTACCGGTTATCGAAACGGCTATGATTACGGGACGAAGTTCCATCCCGGGGTCCTGCTTGCCGGGGACGTGGACGGAGACGGGCTGGTCGGCAAAAAGGATCGGGAGGCCCTCGTGGACGCACTGGATGCGCTCAGATCCGGGGGAAGCGTGCCGGACGGCCTGGTCACGGACTTAAACCGGGACGGTCAGACCGATCTGACGGACCTGGAGGTGTTTGCGAAATGTTATCTGCCGGAGGGCGGAACGGACAGCTATGGGGACACCATGCTGGTCCCGGCTTCGGCCATCACGGCGAGATGCAAGGCGGGGACGAAGCTCACGGGGAATCTCTCTGCCCTGCTCACGGGGGAGGAGTCCGTGACTCTGGCGGGGGGAGGTCCGATCTCTGCGGGCAGCCCCGTCTCCCTGGAGTTTGAGTTTTCCGAGAAGGGCGAGTTTCCCGTGGAGGGGATCCTGATCGGCGGTGCGGCGGAGAATCCCATCAGCCAGATGGAGGTCGCCGTGGACTATGAGGCGGAGGACGGGTCAGAGCAGAGTTTTTCCGTGCCTGTGGCGGAGGGGGTGGACTTCCTCCTTGCCAGGGAGAGCGTGCAGGTGAGCCGGGACGGAAGCGGGACCATCTGCATCAACCTGGGTTCCCAGATCGCGGTGAAGCGGGTGACCATCACCATCACGGGGATGAAGAATAACAACAACCTGGCGGAGATCTCCAAGGTGGAATTTGTAAACGACATGGAAAAGCGGATCCCGGAGCCTAAGATGGACGTTCCGGAAAATCTTTCCGCAAAGGCGGGAAATAAATCCTTCACGGCTTCCTGGAGCCCCTGTGTCAACGTGACGGGCTACGAGGTCCTGGTGGAGAGCGAGGGCATGGCGGAAAGCCGGTTCGTGCAGGGGAACAGCCTGGCGGTCTCTTCCCTGAAGGAGGAAAAGCTGGTCAACGGCCAGGAATACACGGTGAGGGTCCAGGCCACGAACGGCTCCTGGAGGAGCGGCTACGGCTCTCCGGTGACGGTGGTCCCGAAGCCGGGAGGAAAGCCGGACGCCCCGGACGGGGTGAGCGCCTTGGGGAAATACAAGAGCATCGACGTGTCCTGGAAGGACATGGAGGACACGGATTCCTACAATCTCTATTACCGGGTTTCCGGCACGGATGCTTATGAGACGGTCAAAGAGATCGAGGGGAACCGGACGACGATCTCCGATTTGGAGAACAAGACGAAGTATGAGCTTTACGTGACCGGCGTCAATGAGTTCGGGGAGAGCGGACCCTCTCTCACGGCCTCTGCGACGACGGAGGACCCGGACCCGGCCGTCATGCCGAAGTTCGGTCTGTTAAATACCGGGAAGGAGGGGGAGGCCGGCGCCCACGTCGCAGCCGCTTCCATCAAACAGGGGAGCATGCAGGAGAGCCCTCTGGACACGGTTTCCGGCACGGCCTGGGGCACGGTGGATAAGGATCCCGGTTCCTATTATTCCTGCGGGACCTGGGATACCGGCGGCTATAACGCCATGGGTGGAAACCACGGCCTGTTCTATGAGTTTGACCAGGAGTACAAGATCCAGTATTTCGCATTCCAGGAGCCGGCGGTCCAGGGGACGGGCTACGGTTATGCGAGAGTCCGCTGGTGGGACGGGAACGGGACGGCTTCGGAGGCGAGCTGCCAGGTCCAGAGGAAGACGGACGCCGGGGGACGGGTCTATTACCGGGTCAGGATCCCGCAGGCGATCACGGCAAAGCGGATCCAGATCGGCCTTGCCAGATATGTGGCCAGCGGTACCGTCACGGTCTCGGAGATCTATTTCTACCATTATAATTCCCTGGAGGACGACATTTTCGCCCTCTACACGGACGATCTGCACACGGTCCTCAGGGACGACGTGACCCAGGGGACCATCGATGACCTCCGGGCGAGGATCAACACGCCGGATCCGGACTGCGGGGAATATCATCCTGACCGGGAAGCCCTGGAGCGGGAGTTAAAGACGGCGGAGGACATTTTAAATTCCAGGCTGACGGCGCCTGTCGAGGTACATAGCCAGATCACGACCAACGATGCGAATCTCGGCTTCGGGGGCTTAAATGCGTGGCAGCCGCTTGGCGTGACGGCGGCGGCCGGGGAGGAGATCACGGTCTACGTGGGGCATCCCTCCAAGAGGACGGGGGATTCCACCAACGTGCAGCTGGTGGCGACCCAGTACCATGCGGAGTCCGGCTCCATGTTCCGGCAGGTGGCGAACCTGAAGATCGGCAGGAACGACGTTACCGTTCCGAAGCTCTGGTCCGTGGATGCGGAGTCCGGCGGCGCCCTGTACGTCCAGTACACGGGGAGCAATGCCGACGACCGGTATGCGGTGCGGGTGAGCGGCGGAGCGACGGTGCCGGTCCTTGACCTGTACCAGGTGGAAGACGGCGCAGAGCGGCAGAAGCGGGCGGAAGCCTATGTGAAGGCCCTGGATTCCTATGTGGCAGATATGGAGGCCTCCCACGGGACGCTTCATAAGAACTCCGACAACAAAACGGTCCAGTATGACTATCAGCCTGCAAACTGCATTTTGGGCGCTTCCGACATCCTGTCGGACACCATGCTGTTCTCCCTTCCGACGCCCCAGATCCTTACCGGGCTTGGGAGCGGGACCGTTTCCGACCGGGCCGCAAAGCTTCTGACCTCCGTGGGCGCCATGGAGTCGATGATGGATCTGTTCTATCAGCACAAGGGGCTCAACGAGGCGGCCACAGTCACCCTGTCGGACGGCAAGGTCGTAAAGGATACCAAAAACAGTTATCCGTCCAGGCACTTGAACATCCGGTACCAGCGGATGTTTGCGGGGGCCTTCATGTACGCCTCGGGCAACCACATCGGCATCGAGTGGAATGAGACGAAGGGCATGGTAAACTGTGGTTCCCTCCAGGCGGACGGGGACGGAAAATACAAGAGCGGCAACTATTTCGGATGGGGCATCGCCCACGAGATCGGCCACTGCATCAATCAGGGGACTTACGCCATTGCGGAGGTCACCAACAACTACTTTGCGGTGCTGGCTCAGGCGAAGGATACCAACAACAGCGTCCGCTTTAAATACGAGGAAGTTTACAAGAAGGTGACTTCGGAGACGAAGGGCCGGGCCGCCAACGTGTTTACGGCCCTTGGCATGTACTGGCAGCTCCATCTGGCCTACGATCAGGGCTACAACTTTAAAACCTATGCGGATCCGGCAAAACAGTTTGACAATCTGTTCTTTGCCAGAGTGGATTCCTACGCCAGGGGCGGAAAGACGGCTCCTGCGCCGAAAGGCGTGGCCTTCAAACTGTCGGGGGATCGGGATCAGGATCTGATGCGGCTTTCCTGTGCGGCGGCCGGGAAGGACCTGCTGGAATTTTTCGAGCGGTGGGGCATGACGCCGAACGACGACACCATCGCCTATGCGGGGCAGTTTGAGAAGGAGACCAGGGCCATCTACTATGGGAATGACGAGGCCCGCGTCTACCGGCTCCAGGGAGGAACGAGCAGTCTGGATCCTTCCGGTAAAACCCAGGCGGTGGGGGAAGGAACGACGGCGGTGATCGACAAGACGAGGGCCAACCAGGTGAATCTGACGCTGGCGTCGGCATCCTCCATTCCGGCCGCCGACGTGCTGGGCTACGAGATCGTGCGGTGCGTGACCTCCGGCGGAAAGACGGAGAAATCCCTGGTGGGCTTTGCCACGGACGGGACTTTTGAGGATTCCATTACCACCATGAACAACCGGGTGGTGACCTACGAGGTGACGCTGGTCGACAAGTACCTGAACCGGTCGGCGGTGAGGACGCTGGATCCCCTGAAGATCGAACACAGGGGAAATATCGCGAAGGACGGCTGGACGCTCACCACAAACGGACTGACCGCCACAAATGTGGAAGCGTCGGCTCCGGCGGATGAAGAGGATCAAGAAGATACCTGCGGCCCCGTGGCAGAAGCGCCGATCATGAAAGCGGCGGATAACGATCCGGCCACGGTTTACACGGGAAAGGTCGGGGCCGGCGCAGAGGTCGTCGTGGACTTCCATAAGACCCTGACGGTGGCCGGCATCCAGTATACTGCGGGCGCAGGAACGGCCATTGCGGATTACAGCGTGTCGGTGCTGGGGACGGACGGCCAGTGGAAAGAGGCGGCGTCCGGAACCTTCGGAAGCGGCAATGGGGAGACGGTCTACTTTGCAAGAGAGGGGAATGTGGCGTATCATGACGCTTCGGCCCTGAAGCTTTCCATCCGGGGCCAGAGTGGAATGGAGATTTCCATCGGCGAGCTCGACGTGCTGGGTGTCACCGGGGACAACGTGGATTTCTACCGGACAGAGGACGGCATGCCGGCGGTCGGGAAGCTCACGGCGGATTATCCATACGGAGACCGGGCGGAGGACGTGATCCCGGCGGGTTCCGTGATCTTTACCGGGACTTACAAGGGAAATCCCGCCTACAACGTGGTGCTTCTCTATGACCAGGACGGAAACATCGTCGGCGGCACGGATGCGGACGGGAGCCTGAAGGCGTATCAGACCATCCTGGCGCCTGAGACAGATCAGGACCAGCTTGAGGACGTGTCGGACGGAACCTGGATCTACTGGGTGGAACCGGAAGACTTGGACGGACTCTCCGGCGTCACGAAGGTGCGGGCGGAGCTCTACCGGGTGGACAATGCTTTGACCAACGAGGGCCAGAGGATGGTCAGCGATTCCTTCTTTGAGACTTATCCGGGGGTGGAAAACCTGCCGGACATCACCCTTGGCGGTGGAGCGGCCGGCGGAAACTAAGGCGGCAAAGGAGTAAGAGATGAAAGGTTATTTACGGATATTGCGTGAGATCAGGGGGCGGGCGGTGAAAACCGCCGCCGTCCTCCTGGCGGTGCTTGTATGCGCCCAGGCCCTGCCGCTTGTCAGCCTTGCGGCAAAGGGGGCGGTGGAATTTGAAGAGGGGCAGGGAAAGGCCCTGGTGTCCATTGTTCTGGAGGGAGACGAGGGGGCGAAGAAGGGCGCCACCTCCCTGGAGCTCGGGCTAAAGGTCACCTCGGGGGAGATGGCGGAGCTTGCGGTCTCCTTTGCCTTTGACGAGGGCTTGAGCGGAGGGCGGGTGGCGGAATTCCGCTATCATCCGGACACGGGGATCCTGAATCTGTACGTGGCCGGGGAGACTCCGCTCTTTGCGGAGGATTCGGCAGCCCTGACCCTTGGAACTGCGACGGTGGAGGGCGCCGTGGCCGGCATCAACGTGGTGGAAAACTCCCTGAAGCTTTCCGGAAGCGGCATGGCGATCGAGAATGTTACCATTCAGGCCCTGGCACAGGACGTGCCGCTGATCGATCAGCCCGCAGACGGGACGGTGGACCGCTCCAGGCTTGAGGAGATCCTTAGAAAGGCGGCGGAATACAGGGAAGCCGATTATACGCCGGAGAGCTATGCCATCCTGGCAGAAGCCATAAAAGCGGCGGAAGCGGTCCTCGGCAGGGCAGATGCGACCCAGGAGGAGATCGACGAGGCGGTCCTTCTGGTGGAAAACGCCATCGGCTCCCTGGTGGAGAAGGCTTCGGCGAGTGGAGGGAATCAGCCGTCACCTGGCGAAAACCAGGTCCCTTCCGGCGGGAAGGGCGGAGGAACCGGGACCACGTTAAAAAAGACGGATGACACGGACACCGGCGACAAGACCAACGTGCTTCCCTATGTGCTGGCGGCAATCGCAAGTGTCGCCGTGCTGGGAGGGATCGCATTCTCCCAGAGGAAGAAGTTTGGAAAAAAACGAAAATCAGAAAAGTAGCGGGGAACGGAGAACTTTGAAATCTTACGCCGGGGGACACGGGGTCTCGGCTGATCAAGCTGGAAACGCCGGTGCCTTCCGGGCGTTTTGTCAGAAATTAGTCTCATTTAGTTGAATTCAGACCTTTTTTGTGATAAATTAGGTTATATTCAAAGGGTATTCTTTAACGCATGCGCTTTGGGCTGTAAAAACAAGGTATAATATATTTCCATAATATGGAAATTCGGTCTATGTAGGTGAATTCAAATGAGACGAGAGTATTTGGAACAGGACGTGTACGAGGCCCTGCAGGAGCGGCTGAAATTTATTTTTGAGGAGTTTGAGAACATTTATCTCTCCTTTTCCGGGGGAAAGGACAGCGGATTGCTTTTGAACCTGGTTTTGGATTTTCAGAAGAAGCATTACCCGGAGAAAAGGATCGGAGTTTTCCATCAGGATTTCGAGGCCCAGTACACGGTGACGACGGAGTACGTGGAACGGACTTTCGAGCGGATCAAGGACGAGGTGGAGCCCTACTGGGTATGTCTGCCCATGGCCACCAGGACGGCCCTCAGCAGCTATGAGATGTACTGGTATCCCTGGGATGATACGAAGCAGGAGATCTGGGTCAGGCCCATGCCGGACAGGGACTACGTGATCAATCTGGAAAACAATCCCATGACGACCTACCGCTACCGGATGCACCAGGAGGATCTGGCCAAACAGTTTGGCCGGTGGTACGGCGAAGCGCACGGAAACGGGAGGACCGTCTGCCTGCTTGGAATGCGGGCGGACGAATCCCTGCAGCGTTACAGCGGCTTTCTCAATAAAAAGTACGGCTATAAGGGGGAGTGCTGGATCAGCCGGCAGTTTAAGGGGCTGTGGTGTGCTTCTCCCATGTTCGACTGGTCTGCGGAGGACGTCTGGCACGCAAACTATCTGTTCGGATACGATTATAATCACTTGTACGATCTGTACTACATGGCGGGGCTCAAGGTTTCCCAGATGCGGGTGGCCTCCCCCTTCAACGACTATTCCAAGGACGCATTGAATCTTTACCGGGTCATCGACCCGGAGATATGGGTGAAGCTGGTGGGCCGGGTTCAGGGGGCCAATTTCGCCTGTATTTACGGAAGGACCAAGGCCATGGGCTACCGGAACGTGACCCTGCCGGAGGGCCATACCTGGAAATCCTATACCATGTTCCTGCTGGCGACACTTCCGAAACGCCTGCGGGAAAATTATACGAAGAAGTTCAACTCTTCCATTGAGTTTTGGTATAAGACGGGGGGCGGACTGGACGAGGAGACCATTCAGGAGCTTCTGGACCACGGTTACAAGATCCGCAGGAACGGAGTTTCCAATTATACTCTGAATAAAAAATCCAGAATCGTGTTTCGTCAGAGGATACCGGACGATACCGACGACATCCGTTCCACCAAGGACATCCCAAGCTGGAAGCGGATGTGTTATTGCATTTTGAAAAATGATCATATCTGCCGTTTTATGGGATTTGGCATGACGAGACAGCAGCAGAAGCGGATCGACATGATCAGGCGGAAGTACAAGAGTGTGGAGGAGATGGATTATGGAGTATAAGAGTCCCGCATATCATGTGATTCCGGTTCCCATCGAACAGATCCGGCCCAATACCTACAATCCGAACACGGTGGCGCCGCCGGAGATGAAACTGCTCTACGACAGCATCAGGGCGGACGGCTACACCATGCCCATTGTCTGCTACTACAGCCAGATGGCGGAGTCCTACATCATTGTGGACGGGTTCCACCGCTACCGGGTCATGCTGGAGCATCCGGACATCTACGAGAGGGAGCACGGCATGCTGCCGGTGTCCGTGATCGACAAGCCCATCGATCAGAGGATGGCGAGCACCATCCGCCATAACCGGGCAAGGGGCAATCACGACGTGGACCTGATGAGCAACATTGTGAAGGAGCTTCACGAGCTGGGCCGTTCCGACGCCTGGATTTCCAGGCACCTGGGCATGGACAGGGACGAGATCCTCCGGTTAAAGCAGATCACCGGACTTGCGGCGCTGTTCAGGGACGTGAAATTTGGGAAGGCCTGGAGACCGGTGGGGACGGAAGAGATGGACGACGATGATGAATAAGACCAGTAACAAAAAACCGGATACGGATGCGTGTCCGGTTTTTTGCATACGTTGACGCAGGGGTTTGTTTATGGCATTCTGCATAATGTATTTTTTTGCAGATTGTGCAAAATGACGGGTACAGGCGAAATTTATTTTTTTTATAAAATAGTATTGACAAAAAAACGCTCCTATATTATCATAACAATATAGAACGATATAGAACAAGCAAAGACAACAGGAAACAATTAAAATTCACCATATAAGGAGGAACAACATGTTCAATTTCAATGTACCCAGGTATGAGAAGGTAGTCAGTGACGCGATTGCGCTCCGCCCCCAGATTGAGGCAGCGGTGGACAAGATCTGTGAAGAGGGATATTCCAATATCTTCTTCATCGGCTGCGGCGGAACCTACGCCCATTCTCTGCCGATCATGTACTGGCTGGACACGGAATCTGCGAAGGTCGAGGCCCATTCCGTGATTGCGGCAGAGTTCATGGCCATGGGGCACAAGGCATTCTCCAAGGATTCCGTATGCGTGTTCTCCACCCGCTCCGGCAACACGAAGGAGATCGTGGCCGCTGCGAAGTTCTGCAAGGAGGCGGGCGCGCGGACCCTGGTCTATGTCTCCAATGACAACACTCCCGTATGTGAATACGCAGATTACAAATTCTTCAGCTTTGCGGAGGACGACTGCCTGTGCGAGGCGATCTACACCTACATGTACACCGTGGTCGGCAGGTTCCTCAAGAACGCTGGGGAGTTTGAGGATTACGAGGCCTTCATGGGCGAGTATGCGAAAATCGTGCCTTACCTGTTAAAGGGCAAGGAGCTCTACGAGGACCGGTGCGCAAAGATTGCCGCAGATTTAAAGGACGTGGATTACCACATGGTGGTCGGCTCCGGCATGCTCTGGGGCGAGGCCTACGACTATGCGATGTGCATCCTGGAGGAGATGCAGTGGATCAAGACCAAGTCCATCCATGCGGCAGAGTTCTTCCACGGGACCATCGAGCTGTGCGAGGAGGACACCTCCATCTTCCTGTTCTACGGCGAGGATGAGACCAGGCCGCTCATGGACCGGGTGGACAATTTCGTGACCAAGGTCTCCAAGGTGATCAACAAGTTCGACACGAAGGAAGTGGAGCTTCCCTTCAGCAAGGCGCTGTACCGGAAGATCGTGTCCCCCATGGTCATGTACGCAATCACCGAGAGGCTTTCCTGCCACATTGAGAAGGAGCGCAACCATCCGCTGACGACCAGAAGATACTATCGCCAGATGGAATATTAATTTTAGATCAAGCGGGGTGACATATGGCAAGGCTAGTTGGAATCGGCGACAATGTCGTGGACCTGAATTATACCACCGGGATCGCATATCCGGGAGGAAACTGTGTGAACGTGGCGGTCTTTGGAAGGATGCTTTCCCACGAGACCGCCTACGTGGGGAAGATTGCGAAGGACCGCTGGGGAGAAGTGATTCTCCATGCGGTGCGGGAAATGGGAGTCGACGTCTCCCGGTGCGAGATCGAGGAGGGGGAGACCGGGCGCTGCGGCATCCACCTGACGGAGGGCGACCGGAAGATCGTGGAGGAAAACGATGCGGGGCTGGTGAAGGAAAGGCCCCTTCGGGTCACGGAAGACCTCCTTACATACATCCGGACCTTCGACATCGCCCATTCCAGCTGCTACAGCCATATAGAAGGTGAGTTAAAAAAGATAAAGGATGCGGGAATTCCCCTGCTCTACGATTTCTCCGACGAGTGGACGGCGAAGACCCTGAGGGAGATCTGCCCGGACATCACGGTTGCGTTCTTCTCCGGCAAAGAACTCCCGGAGGAGGAGCTCAAGGGGTATCTTTCGCAGTGCGTGGACGAGTACGGCTGCGAGCTGGCGGTCACGACCATCGGCGGACGGGGAGCCATCGTCTATAACGGGAGACGTTTCTACACGAAGAGACCCTACAATTACGGCGGGTCCGTGGTGGACACGACCGGGGCGGGGGATTCCTGGATCACGGCGTTTATCTGTACGTTTTTTGACAACAGAAATTATCTGGAGCTGCTTAGGGGTAACTCGGAAGAGCATTTTGTGAGGGAAGAGGACATTCACGACATGGAGGATTGCCTGATTGAGCACTGTATGTGCCAGGGGAATCTTCTGGCCAGGAAGAACTGCATGGTGAAGGGCTCTTTTGGATACGGGGTGACATTTGCAGAACCGGAAATGTAAGAGGGTGGTGAAAGCATGGCAAATACGATTCTGAAAATGCAGGGGATTTCCAAGCAATATGGCGGCATCCGGGCGCTGAGCGACGTTTCCATGGAGCTTCGGGAAGGAGAAATTCTCTGCCTTTTGGGAGAAAACGGCGCCGGCAAGTCGACGCTGATGAAGATTTTGTCCGGCGTGGTCGCACCAAGCGCCGGCGAGATTTTCCTGAATGACCAGAAGATTGACATCAAAAACCCGGAGGTCGCCCACGGCTATGGGATCTCGACCGTGTACCAGGAGCTGGTCCAGTTTCCGGACATGACGATCATGGAAAACATTTACGTGGGCCGTTATCCGAAGAAACACGGGCTGGTCGATTTTGAAGAGTTAAAAAAGCGGACCTTAAGGCTCATGGACGAACTGGACATCCATTTTGAACCGACGGAGTATATCCGGAATCTGAGCGTGGCCCAGAGGCAGCTGGTCGAGATTATGAAAGCCATTTCCTATGACTCCAAAATCATTATCTTCGACGAGCCCACCTCCTCGCTGACCAACGAGGAGACCGACATTCTGTTCCGCATCATCCGTGAGTTGAAGCAGAAACATATTTCTATGATTTACATCTCTCACCGTCTGACTGACATCTTTGCCATCGGAGACCGGGCGGCAGTCCTTCGGGACGGGAGGAATTCCGGCGAGGGGATGGTGAAGGACCTGAACGAGGATCAGATCATTGCCATGATGGTCGGACGGAATCTGGAGAATCAGTTCCCGAAAAAATCCGTTCCCATCGGGGAGGTGATTTTAAAGGCGGAGCATATCACCAATGAAAAAGTAAAAGACGCCTCCTTCGAGCTTCGCAGGGGGGAGGTCCTCGGCTTTGGCGGCCTGGTGGGTTCCGGGCGGACAGAGCTCATGAGGGCCGTCCTGGGTCTCGACAAATGTACCGGGACCGTGACCAAGGACGGGAAGGTAATCAACAACAAGAGCCCGCAGGACGCCATCAAAAACAAATTTGCGCTGGTTCCGGAGGACCGGAAGGACCAGGGGCTTGTCCTGATCCGCACCCTACTCCAGAACATCGAGATGAGCTCTCTAAAGGCAGTAAGCCGCGCCGGTTTCCTAAACGCCAAAAAGGAAAAGGAATGCGCGGACAAATACATGAAGCAGCTCAACGTGAAAGCGCCCTCCTACAACGTGAACGCAGGGGATTTAAGCGGCGGGAACCAGCAGAAAGTGGTCATCGCCAAGGGGCTTGCCACCAACCCGGACATCCTGATCCTGGATGAGCCGACCAGGGGTATCGACGTGGGTTCCAAGGCGGAGATCTATGAGATCATGAACGACCTGGTGGAGAAAGGCGTTTCAATCATTATGATCTCTTCCGAGCTCCCGGAGCTCATGAACATGAGCGACCGCATCGTCATCATGAGAGAGGGCCGCATCACCGGGGTCGTGGATGCGGAAGAGATGGGAAGCGTGACGGAAGAGCAGATCATGAGTTTTGCGACGAAGGAGATTTGAGATGGGGACAAGTGAAAACAAAAAAGACAATCCAATCAAAAGGCTTTTGAATAACCCGAATTTTAGGTCTTATTCGGGAATCATCCTGGTGATCATCGTGGTCTGCGTGTTTATGAGCTTCAGAAGCGCAAACTTCATGACCCTGAACAACATTAAAAATATTTTGCGTCAGATTTCCGTGTACGGCATCCTGGCCTGCGGCATGGCCTTCGCCATGATGACGGGCGGAATTGACCTGACGGTCGGATCCACGGCCGGCGTTTCCGGCGCCATCGTCGCCAAATTTGTCACGGAGATGGGAGTTCCGCTGGCGGCAGCCATCCTGATCGCTATTGTTGTCGGCGGCCTCATCGGGCTGATAGACGGAACGGTGATCGCCTACACCGGAATCCCGCCCTTCATCATGTCCCTTGGCGTCCAGATCATGCTCCGCGGCGTCTGCTACCTGATCACGGCCGGCAAGCCCATCGGGAATTTGCCGGAGAGCTTCCAGTTTTTGGGGCTGGGCAATATCTTAGGGGTTCCCACGCCCATTTATTTCATGGTCATCACCTTTGTCATCGTGGCGGTCATCCTGGCGAAGACGTCCTTCGGACGTTCCGTGTATGCGGTCGGCGGCAACTACGAGGCGGCTCACCACTCCGGCATCAATGCGAAGCGGGTCCTGATGTATTCCTATATGATCAGCGGGCTCTGCGCGGCCCTGGCTGGTGTGATCCTGGCGGCAAGAAATGCTTCCGCACAGCCCACCGGCGGCAATACCTTTGAGACAGAAGCCATCGCGGCCTGCGCTATGGGCGGTGTTTCCTTCAGCGGCGGCAAGGGGGCCGTGCCCGGCATTTTCTTCGGCGCCCTCCTGATGGGCATCATCAACAATGCCATGAACCTGATGTACATCGACTCTTACTGGCAGCAGGTGGTGAAGGGCATCATCATCGTGGGTTCCGTCCTCTACTCCATCTACAACGGACGGAAAAAATAACTTGGTTTCACGGCGCTAAGGCGCCATCACAAATAAAAAGGAGGATTTTTGTATGAAGAAAAGGATTTTATGCACACTGACGGCAATGGCCATGGCGGCCGCCTTACTGGCGGGCTGCGGCGGCTCCGGCGATAAGAAAACGGAAGCTGCCCAGGAGAAGACGGAGGCACAGAGCGAGGCGTCCGAAGCAGGGGCCGATGCGGTGACGGAGGCGGTCACGGAGGCAGATAAGGCGGGCGGCGACGGGAATTATACCATCGCCATGATCACCTATTCTCTGGCAGAGGAATTCGGCGTTGACGTCATCGACGGCGCACAGGCAAAGGCAGACGAACTGGGCGTAGAGCTGGTATACATGGATCCCGCCGGCGACATGCAGAAGGACATCTCCATCATGGAGGATCTGATCAGCCAGGGCGTGGACGCCATCTGCATCGCTCCCGTGGATGCGGACGCCATCGAGCCTTACATTGACCAGGCCAGGGCGGCAGGCATCGTAGTGGTTAACTGGGATATTGAGACAGATGCGGAAGTGGATGCCAAGGTTCTCGACAACAATGCGGGCGGCGGAGCCATGGACGCAGATTACCTTGTGGAAAAAATGGGCAAGGAAGGAAAAGTCCTGATCGTATCCGATCTGGAATCCGTGACCTCCACCTGGGAAAGAATCCTTGGCTTCCAGGACAGGCTTAAGGAGATCGCTCCCGACGTTGAGATCGTGGAGCAGCTTTCCAGCGGTACCCGCGACACTCATCGCACGACCGTGGAAAACATGCTTCAGGCCCATACCGACATTACGGCGATCTTCTGCCCGGATGGCGACCGTACTCTGGGCGCATACGTGGCGTGCGAGGCCAATGAAAGACAGGACGTTCTGATCGTAGGCTATGACGCGACTCCCGAACAGAAGGAGATTATGAAGAAGGATGGCCCGGACTGCAATATGATCGCAGTGGTGGACCTTCATCCCAAGTCCCTGGGCTCTGTGTCTCTGGAGACTGCATACAAAATCCTGCAGGGGGAGACCGTAGAGCCTGTGCAGCAGATCGAGATTTCCCTGATGACGGCGGAGGCCGTGGCAAACGGGGAATACGAGTAAGGCTTCGGAGGGCGTGAAAAAATGAAGTTTTCTTTCCTGACTTATCAGTTTGCGAGGTATCCTCTGGAATACTGCTTTCGGATGGCGAAGGAATACGGCTTTGACGGCGTGGAGGTCTGGGGAGCTAGGCCCCACGCTTATGCCTGGGATATGGACGGGGCGGCCGTCGAAGCGGTTCTGACCTGGAAGAAGCGGTACGGCGTGGAAATTTCCATGTTCACGCCGGAGATTCTGGCCTACCCCTACAGCCTGACCTCCGCCAGCAAAAAGGAGCGGGAGGAGACGGCGGCCTACTTAAAGCGCAGCGTGGAGACGGCGGCGGCCCTGGGGACGGACAAGATGCAGATCACGGCCAAGCATCCCGGATACGGAAGAGACCGGGAGGAGGTCTGGGAAATCCTTACGGAGGGCGTCGGAGCGCTCTGCAAGCGGGCGGAGGAGGTGGGGGTGGACATCATCTTGGAGTCCTTGTCTCCCTCGGAGGGCAACACCATCACCTGTGCGGACGACATTGCGAGGCTGCAGAGGCTGGTGGGGAGCAGGGCCCTCTGCACCATGATTGACGTGGTTCCCCCCTTTATTGCCAACGAGCCCTATTCCGAATACTTTGACAAATTAAACGGGACGATGAAATACGTCCATATCTGCAACAGCGACGGGGCCACGGAGTTCCATTCCCAGTTGGACGATGCGGCCGGAGTCCTCCCCCTGGTGGATTTCATGAGGATTTTAAAGAGGAACCATTATGACGGCTGGTGCTCCACGGAGCTTCTGGCCCCCTATTTCAGAGACCCGGAGCTCTACCTGTCCCAGTCCATGCGGGCCATCGACAGGATCTGTGAGGAGGCCGGGATTGACAGAGAAACCTTTGCATAATTACGCAGTTTCCGCTGCGCAAATTTGAATTATGCATGTAGGAGGTATCTATGAAGAAGTTAACAGCAGAAACCTTTGCACATATGGTTGACGGCGCATGCATTGCGGCTACCATGTCTTTTTCTTCCCAGAGGGATCTGGCGGAGGCGGCGAAGAAGTACGGGTTCGCCCAGGTGTACGGATTCGCTTCCTACTATGACTATCTGCTGAAAGAGCTTGCCGGGACGTCTACCGGCGTCGGCGGCGGGGTCGGCTCCTCCCTGGGGGCGGGGACGGAGCGGACCGAGGTCAAGGTGTTCGAGGCGAAGACCTACATGGATCTCGGCTGTGACGAGATTGACATGTGGATGAACATTGCGGCCCTCAAGAACAGCGAGTTCGACTACGTGCTGAAAGACATCCAGGCGGTACGGGCCGCGGTGCCTGCGGGACACAACCTGAAAGTCATCATCGAGCCTGCGACCCTGACGGCGGAGCAGATTGAGACGGCCGTGAAGCTGGTGGCAGAGGGCGGCGCGGACTTCGTGAAGGCCGGAACGGGCTTTGTGGGTCCCTGCACCCTGGAGCATGCGAGGCTGATGCTTCGGGCGGCGGACGGAAAGCTCAAGGTGAAGGTCTCCGGCGGGATCCGGGAGCTCTCCGTGGTCAAGGAGATGTACGACATGGGCGTGGACCGCTTTGGCATGGGCGTGGCCTCCTCGGAGAATATCATCCGCCTTTTGAAGGAGGAGGAGTAAGAAACCGTTATGATACCATGCATTCTTGCCCATGATCTTGGAACCTCCGGCAACAAGGCTTCTCTGTTCGGGACGGACGGAAAGCTCCTTGACAGTGCGGTCGTGCCGTATTCCCCGCTTTACCCGAAGCCGGGCTGGGCGGAGGAAGACCCGTGGCAGTGGTGGCATGCGGTCTGCGAGGCGGCAAGGACGGTTCTTGAGCGGAATCCGGGGGTTCTTGTGGAAGTGGTGGCAGTGTCGGGACAGATGATGGGCTGTCTGGCCCTCGACAAGGACGGTGTCCCTCTGGGGAACAGCCTGATCTGGTCTGACGCCAGAGCGGAGGCGGAATGTGAACGGATTACAGGGCGGCTGACCAGGGAGCGGTATAACCGAATCACCGGGCAGCCGCCCAGTGCGTCCTACAGCCTGCCGAAAATCCTGTGGCAGAAGGAGCATGTGCCGGAGCTCTATGGGAAGGCTTACAAATATATCCAGGCCAAGGATTTTATCAATTTTATGCTGACGGGAAGGCTCGTCACGGATCCGACGGACGCCGCCTACACCATCGCCTACGACATCAGCAGGCAGGACTGGTCCGACGAGGTCCTGGAGTGTGCAGAAATCCCCAGGTTCTTGTTCCCGGAGGTGGTCCCCTGCGAGACTATGATCGGAAAAGTGACAAAGAAGGCTTCCCTCTCGTGCGGGGTCCCGGAGGGGACGCCCGTGGTGGCCGGGGCCGGGGACGGTTCGGCCGCCCACCTGGGGGCGGCCTGCACGGAACCCGGGGACAGTTACCTCTGCCTGGGAAGCTCCACCTGGCTGGTGACGGAGACGGAGCGGCTGATTTTGGACCGGGAGGGGCGGATGCAGTCGGAACCCCACGTGATACCGGGCCGGTACGTGTATCTGGGAACCATGCAGACGGGAGGCCTGGCCCATTCCTGGGCGAGGAGCCGGATGTCCCTGCCGCCGCTCTCCTACGGGGCGATCGAGGAGTTGGTCCTTGAAAGCCGGCCGGGAGCGGGGGGAATGCTCTTTCTTCCTTACTTGATGGGGGAGCGTTCCCCCTGGTATGACCTGCGGGCAAGGGGAGCCTTTCTCGGCCTGCGCCAGGAGACGGCCCAGGGGGATTTTTACCGGGCAGTCATGGAAGGGGTCGCATTCAACCTGAAACTCCTGCTGAACGTGATCGAGCAGGATACGAAGGTGGAAGAAATCGTCCTGATCGGCGGAGGCGGAAAGAGCCATGTCTGGCGGCAGATCCTTGCGGACGTGTTCCAGAAGACGATCTGCATTCCGTCCAACGTGGAGGAGGGAACCAGCATCGGAGGTGCCCTGATCGCAGGAGTCGGGGTGGGAATTTTTCCGGATTACTCGGTGGCGAAAGACTTCTTGCAGATTGCAGAAACGGTGGAACCGAACCTGGAGGCGGCCGCCCGCTATGAGGCCATGTGCCGCATTTTTGAGGATGCCTACGGCTCCCTGCGGGAAATCTCCCACAGGCTTTCGGCCCTCTCCGGGGAGGAGTGAGGAATTCCCTTGAGGAAGGGCGGAACATCTTCTCAGGCACTGAAAAAGAAAAAAGAAAACTTTGGTGGCCGGAAAGCTTGGCAGATGGGAATGTAACACCAATTTCACAAAGTTAAGAAGGACGCTGGAAACCCGCATGTTTCCAGCGTTTTTGCGTTTTGGGCTGTTATTTTCAGACGAATGAAATTGGGGATTTTTACGGGAAAATTGGTAAAAAGCTGGTACGAAAATTGGTAAAAACGGTTTACCAACTTTCGGGTGCGAAGTTTGCAGGTTTTTTATACAGAGATTTATACAGGGGAGGGATACCTTCCCTTTTATTAATGAAGGCGAAATGGAAAAGCCGTTTTAGAGTATACAGTAAACCTAACAAAGAAAAGGAGAACAGTATGGAATTGATTGAAATGAGTGTTGTAATGGGGAAGAATAGGATGATTCAGCTTCCGGAGGAAGAGGTGAGGGTTATGGGATTGAAAGAGGGCGATGAATTGTGCCTGTCATATGTGACAGACCGGGAAGGTGCGAAAGAAAATCGGGTGCGGGAATTTCTTGTGGAGAATAAAATATAATTCCTGACCACGAGTACCTGTTATGTGATATGGATGACGACCAGAAGTGATTCCTATGACGGGAGCAACACTTCTGGTTTTTTATTGTCTTAAAGAGGATAAAGGAGGGAACCAGCAGAGAAGAAATGAGTGGAAAAAACAGAATTATAGTAGAAAAGGATGAAATGCAGGCATCCTTGCCCATGAGTGATGCCCGGATGATGCGTTTAAAAAAGCCGAGCTATTGTGACATATTTCTGCCCCTGTATTCTGCCCGGTGCCTGACGGTTGAAGCCGGAGGGCTGGAGCTGAGGGAGAAACTTCCGCCGGGCGTATGGATTCAGGAGATGAATCTGTTGGCTTTTATCCTCCAAAAGTTTGATGCGCAGCAAATGGAACAGTTTCAAAAGATGGTTTTGCCAGTTACCAGAACGTATCCGGGTGAACTGATAAACTATGCGCTGGCCATCTGTCCGGAAGCGGCAGGATTTGAAAGGGGCGACCATTTTCATCCTCAGTATACAGGGGAAAACCTGTTTGATCTTATGGAATATAAGCGTTTTCAGGACTGGAGGCAGGAGCATGCCTCTTTTCAGATCGCCAAGTTCTATTTTCCGGTAGAGGTGTCCTGGAAGCCAGAGCATAGTTTCAGTGCTATTGAATTAACCCCTGCAGAGGCAGTCGCCTATCAGCCGCAAATATCAGAAATGATCGCCAGATGTATCCGACCGGAGAGCTGCTGGTCTGATTGGGAAGGATACGACAGACTTTTTGAACTGACGCCTTATAAAGGACATGGGCTCTTGTATGAACGCCCGGATGTGGAGATCCGGAATGGGGAACTGTGGGGCGTGATCGTTGCCGGAGTAAGCAGGAAGCTTACAGAAATCGATAAAGACGTCTTAAAAGATCATTTTGATGGAGGCATATGGGAGGGGTGGGGGGAACATTCCCTGGCGGTTCAGGTTCCGGGAGGGAGTCTGCAATTGTTCTTATCTGACTGTACTGAGGTTTTGCAACAGGCAGAGGGGGAACTGGTATTGACAGAGCGGGAGATGTTCTGCTGCCAGGCGCCCCATTTCAAATCCCGTTTATCGTATATGGGTGGATGGGAACCGGATTTTCGAGGGGAGAGGGAGTATGGGAAGGAGCATGCGATCTGGCTGGAGCTTTTAAAAGACCGGAGACGGGTGAGGATTCCGCTTCCGGCAGAGGACAACAGAATCTTGGAAGAGATCAGAAGGAGCAGCGTAAATCCAGGGGAGTTTTTGCGTATCAGGATAAAAACAAGAGATAGGCTTTCCCTTTATAATGGCAGGGTTTCTGAATCTGACATTCCGGTATTGAACCAGATAGGGGAACGGATTCAGGGAATGCACGGGGATAGGAAAAAGAAATTTTATGAAATCCTTTTGGATAAAAAATGGGGCAGCAGAAACCGGGTGCAGGGTCTTTGGGAGATATTGGAAGCTTTTTCCGGAAATGGGGAAGGAGCATATGAAGCAGAATCAATGGGGATGGAGATGGGGCAGTTATGAAAATGCAATTACAGGGAGGAAAAGAAGGAAGTTGGAATGACCAGAGCTTCTCTCCCGGAAAAAAGAAAGGGAGGCCATGGTGACAGCGGAAGAAAAAATTTTAAGAGTTTTAGTATAAAAATGTGGGGATTATCTCAGGAAGCCTTGATTTACAAGCATTTATACAGGATTTCAAGCCGAATTTATCATCAATTTACTACGTTTGAAAAAATATCATGTGAACGAAAAGAAAGAGTCTTGATATGCCCCCGGAATCCTGCAAGCAGACACAACTACCACACAATTCCATACAACGTAAGAAGGGATAACGCCGTTTAAAAGGGTTATCCCTTTCTTTACGGCCTTTTTCCAGAAATGTCCAAAAGAAAAAACCTCATTACATTTATCTGAATTTTATATTATACCAGATTTATTGACATAACACAAGTTTTTTGCTATATTATAAGCATTATATAAAAACGGAGAAGGAGAGGAATACACCATGAAAAAAAAGTACATTGCTCCCGTTGCTATAGCGTTGATTGCCACCATTAGTATCACAACGGCTTCTTGTGGAAAACCGGCTGATGAGGAAGTAAACGCAACAGAAGCGGAAGTTACGACAACTGTGGAAAGTACGGAAGAAACAACCGCCCCGGAAACGACAGCAACCGAAACCACTGTAGAAGAAACTACAGTAGCAGAGACAA
>JAAWRC010000051.1 GCA_022800815.1 Lachnospiraceae bacterium
GTGCAGATGGCCCGTCTCGGTGCGGACGTCACCATGGTGGGAAAGCTGGGCCATGACGGCAACGGCGAGGACATGATAAAGACCTGCAAGGAGGCGGGTATCAACACGGATTACGTGCTCTACGACGACGAACTTCCCTCCGGCTGCAGCGTCATCATCCTGGAGGAGGCGCCCGGGAAGCAGACCGTGAACCGGATCATCGTGCTGTCCGGCTCCAACATGAGCATCACCCCCGACGACGTTGCGTTTTTGAAGGAAAAGGTGGCGGAATACGACCTGGTGGTGCTCCAGCTGGAGATCCCCATGGAGATCAACGAGCTGGTGGCTGCCTACGCTTACGAGAAGGGCGTGCCGGTCATGCTCAATTCCGCACCCAGCGCCCCCCTGTCGGACGAGCTTCTCTCCCACCTGGCCTACATTTCTCCCAACGAGCACGAGGCCTTTGACATGGTGGGCGTCAAGATCAGCCACGAGGGCAAGGAAGTGAACATGGAGGAGGCCAAGGCCGCCACCGCCGCCCTCAAGGCAAAGGGCGTCAAGAACGTGCTCATCACCCTGGGAGAATCCGGCGCAGTTCTGGATACGGAGAAGGACGGTTTCTTCTACAGTCCCTGTGTGGACGGCATCATGGCTGTGGATCCCACTGCCGCCGGCGATTCCTTCGTGGGCGCCCTCTCCGTGGGGCTCTGCTGCGGCTGGGGTTATGAGGAGACCCTCCGTTTCGCCAATCACACCGCCGGGCTCACCGTGTCGGCCCTGGGTGCCATGCCCTCCCTCCCGCCCCTGGACAAGGTGGAGGCCTTCCTCAGAGAAAAAACCGGCAGCGCCCCTAACACCTCCGTTCTCCGTTGACGCCCCGCAGCCGGGCCGCAGACCATAGTCACAGGTAATTGCGAAACTCAAGGTCGGATATTCCCATAATTCATGTTTCGCAATTGCCTGAAACCGTATCTATTTATAGAAGGAGTTCTTTTATGGAAGCAAAATGCAAGGAAGCCTATGATTTTTTCCTGAATACCGTAAAAAATGATCTCAGCGACTTCATTGACCACATGGATTACTCCGAGATCGAAGACGCCGCAGAGCTGATCCTGGAATCACAGAAGAATGGCGGCCGGGTCCACATCTCCGGCATCGGCAAGCCCGGACACATCTCCGGCTACATTGCGTCGCTCATGTCCTCCACCGGAAATCCCGCCTATTTCCTCCACGGCACGGAAGCCGTCCATGGCTCCTGCGGGCAGCTGGTTCCCGGCGACGTGGTGATTTTCATTTCCAACAGCGGCGAGACGGCGGAGATGCGCTCCACGGTCCTGGCCGTCAAGAACAACGGCTGCAGTATAATCGGCGTCAGCGGAAATCCCGATTCCTGGCTGGCCAAGGAGAGCGCCGTCCATATTTTCGCCGGAGTAAAAAAAGAGGGAGGCCCCATGGGACGGGCGCCCCGCATGTCCATCCTGGCGGAAACCCTGGTGCTCCAGGCCTTAAGCGTGGCGCTGCAGGCCCACAAGGAGGTTTCCCCGCAGCAATATGTAAAATGGCATCCCGGCGGAGCCCTCGGAAAGCTCCGCGACGACGAAAAGTAAACCGCCGGAATGTCCGGTCAAGAAGGAGGTATTTTTTATGCTCACAACCAAATGCATTCATCCCGGCATCATGAAGGCCCTGTCCTTGTGCGGACACGGCAGCAAGGTTCTCATCGCCGACGGCAATTATCCCCTGGCGGAAAAGAGCGGCAGCGCAGAGAAGGTCTACCTGGGTCTGACCCCCGGTCTCCCCACCGTCACCGACGTGCTGAAGACCATCCACTCCGTGGTGGAGGTCGAGAAGGCCGAGGTCATGGTTCCCGGCGACGGCACCACCCCCGACATCTTCTCGGAATTCGAGGACGAGCTGGGGTTAAAGCTCTCCGGCATCGGGCGCTTCGAATACTATGACCTGTGCTGCCAGCCGGACGTGGTCCTCGCCATCTCCACCGGGGAGAAGCGGGTGTTCGCCAACATCCTGCTGACCATCGGATGCGCATAAACACGGACCGCAGAACGCAAAAGCATCCCTGTCAGAATCTCTTTCCCGCCAATCAGGCGGGGACGGATTTTGACGGGGATGCTTTTTAGCAGTTTACTTTCTATATTTTATTTACATCTTACACAGCTCGTGGAGCCGTTTCATCTTCCGGTCCGTGAGGGCCTGGAGGGCCTCGATGTCCTCGTCCGTCAGATGACGGAACTTTTTAAAGCGGGTGATAAATTCCCGCACCGGCTTTGGATTTTTTACATCCACGGACATTTTAAATTTGCCGTCCCCCACTTCGTAGAGGGGCGCAAAGTTCGTCTCCACGGACAGCCGGCTGACCTCAATGCTCTCATCGGATTTGCAGCCCCAGCCGGTCAGGCAGGGATTGTAGACATGCAGGTATACCAGGCCCCTCTCTGATTCCACCATCGCCCGTTCCAGCTTGCGCACCATGTCCGGGATGAAGGCAGGACTCATGGTGGCCATGTAAGGCAAGTCGTGCATGGCCATAATCATGGGAAAATCTTTTTTATTCTGTTTTTTGCCGCCCACGCCGTCAATGACCGGCGTGGTGGAGGTCCAAGCGCCTTTTGTGGTAGAACCGCTTCTCTGGTAGCCGGTGTTCATATACCCCTCGTTGTCATAGCAGATATAGATGAGCTTGTCGCCCCGTTCGGCCGCACCGGACAGACACTGCATGCCGGCGTCCACCGATGCGCCGTCGCCGGCAAAAGCCACCACGTTCACCTTGCGCCCGACATGTTCGTAATGCATTTTGATGCCCGCCAGCATGGAAGCCACATTGTCCAACAGTGGAAAGAACACCGGTGTCTTGGCTCCGGACTGTTTGTCCCAGCCCACCACGCCCACGCCGCCCATGCAGCCCGGGGGGATGGCAAATATCGTGTCCGGCCCCAGTACCTTCATGCAGGTGCGCAGCGTCAGTTCCACATTGCAGCCCACGCAGGCAGAAATACCCGGGGAGATTTGGTCTTCATAAGCTGCCAGTTTATCAACTACGTTCATCTTCTCTCCTCCTTACCTTCCCTTGTCCTCGCGGTTCAACCACACCGTGTCCTGTTTCACAGAGTCTTCCGCATGGTTCATCACCTCGTCAATAGCATAACGGATATGCTCCGCCGTGATGTCCTCGCCGCCAAGTCCGGCGATAAAGGGAATATTGGGCACGAAGGCCGCCGCCCGGTTCATGGAGGCGCACACTTCCTCGTAGATGATGCCCGTATTCCAGCCAAAGGACACGTTGCGGTCAATCACTCCGAAGGCTTTCCGTCCCATAAGGACCCTGGCCACCCGTTCTGCGGGGAAGGGGCGGACCATACGGATTTTCAGAAGCCCCACCTTCTTTCCCGCCCTGCGGGCCTCGTCCACGCAGTCCTTCGCCACGCCGGTCATGGAGCCCATGGTCACCATCACGTAGTCGGCGTCCTCGCAGCGGTATTCCTCCACGGCACCGCCGTAGCTGCGGCCAAAACGCTCCCCGAATTCCTCATCCACCGCTTCTAAAAGTTTCAGGGCGTTCTGCTGGGCCATCATGTGTTTCAGGCGATATTCGGTCAGCAGATAGCCGTTGGTCAGCGGGTCGACCGCCATAGGCCGTCTGGGGTCCAGAATAATGTGCTCCGGCGCATATGCGGGCAGAAACGCATCCACGCTCTCCTGGTCCGGAATCTCCACCCGCTCAGACATATGGGACAGATAGAAGCCATCAAAACACACATTGATCGGAAGCAGCACCTTCTTATCTTCCGCGATGCGGTAAGCCATGATGAGAGTGTCCAGAATTTCCTGATTATCCTCCACGTAAATCTGCAGCCAACCGGCATCCCGCACGGTCAGGCTGTCCTGGGGTCCGCCCCAGAGGGTCTGCGGGGAGATCATTTCCCGGTTGGCCACGGCCATCACGATGGGCAGCCGCAGGGTGGAGGCCCGGAAATAAGGCTCATACATCAGGGCCAGGCCCTGGGAGGCCGTGGCCGTAAACACCCGGGAGCCGGCCAGTGAGGCGCCGGTGCACACGCTCATGGCGGAAAGCTCGCTCTCCACCTCGCTCACCGAACTTCCCAGCCTGCCGCCGGTGACAAAATCGGCCAGGTATTCCACAATGGGCGTCTGGGGGGTAATGGGGTAGGCCGCAATAATATCCGGTCTGCAAAGACAGGCGCCCATGGCTGCCGCCATGTTGCCATTGATCACTTTCACCTCTGACATCATTCATCCTCCTTTACCGCAGCCATGGTAATGGCCTTCTTCTTACATTCATGGGCGCAGATGCCACACCCTTTACAGTAGTCGTAACAGATTTCAAAGCTGCCGTCCGCCTTTTTCTTCACGGAATTCACCGGACAGTATAACAGGCACATGCCGCAGCGAACGCATTTTTCCACGTCCATGACCGGCTTTCTGGTGCGCCATTTTCCGGTCTCGACGATCTTCAATCCTTCCGCTCCGACGGGAACGATATAATCACTGACAAATTTCATGGTGCCCTCCTTACTCAAACATAACGATCTTTGCTTCCTCGTACCCCAGACGAAACGCTTCCACGTTTTTCGTACCGAACACTTCTTCGACCACCCGTTCCACGCCTTCCTTCTCCACCCAGCCGGTGGCCCGGACAAAGGCGCCCAGCATGATGGTGTTGGGAATGGGACGTCCCAGCAGATTCAAGGCAATGGCCGTGGCGTCCAGATAAGCCAGACACCTGACATTGGGGCTTTTTACCACGTCCCTCGGGTCCTCCTGCCTGGTGTTTAAGATCACATAGGAATCTTTTTTCAGACCCTCAAATACCGGCGTGGAGATCAACAGGCTGGGATCCTGGATGATCACGCAGTCCGGGCTGTACACCTGGTTTTTCGCGCGGATCTTCTGGTCTCCCAGACGGACATAGGACGCCACCGGGGCCCCCTGCCGTTCAAATCCGAAGAAGGGCATGGAATTGCCGTACTTTCCCGCCGCCACGGCGGCCCTGACCAGCAGCTCTCCGGCCTTCACCGTTCCCATTCCTCCGATTCCGTGAAGTCTGATTTCTTTCATGCAGCATATCCTCCTCTCATTTACTCATGGATCACAACCATCGCATCCACGCCAACCGCCTTCTTTCCCTCCCCAAACAGCAGGAAGGGGTTGACGTCGATCTCCGCAATCTCCGGATGTTCCGAAACCAGCCTGGACAGGCAAAGCAGGGCCGAGGTCAGCTCTTCTTTGTCATAATGCACGCCCCTAAGGCCCTCCCTGTAAACCTTCGCCAGAGGGGTTTCCTCGATCATCTCCTCGGCATCCCGCCGGCCGATGGGCAGCATGCGCAGGGAAACCGCCTGCAATAGCTCCACATAAATGCCTCCCAGCCCCACCATGATGACCGGGCCGAACTGGGGATCCGTGCTGACGCCCATGAGCACCTCGAAGCCATCAGGAAGCATCTGCTGTACCAGAACTCCCTGGATGTCGGCTTTCGGTGCGCCGGCTTTCGCATTGGCAAGAATTTCTTCATAGGCCCCGGACATTTCGGCCACGCTGTTGATCTTAAGGCGCACGCAGCCCAGATCCGTTTTGTGCTGAATATCATCGGAGAGGATTTTCATGGCCACGGGAAATCCCAGCTTTTCTGCCGCCTCCTCCAGCACCTTTTCTTCCCCCGAAGTCAATACCTCGGACCTGACCACAGGAATCCCATACCGCCTTAACAGCCGTCCGCTTTCCAGCTCATTCAATACTTTTCTCATATCACGCCTCCCGTTCCCGCAGATATGCTCCGTACCGGCAAAGGTTCTTTGCCGCCAGCACCGCCTTGTCCGGCGTGTTGAACGTACAGAGCCCGTTTTGTTCCATGATCGCCCGTGCCTCTTTTGTGTATGCGCCGGCCATTACGCAGTAGTAAACCGGCTTGCGCTTCCCCTCCGGAAAGGATTTCTCCACGGCCACGAGGGCCTCTGCCAGTTCCTTCTGGGGCAGGAACGTGGGAACCACCGTGATAAACACCACTCCGTCCACGTTGTCGTCTTCCAGAACCACCTTAAGGCCGTCCACATGATTCTTCGGGGAGGCGGAGGCCGTGATGTCCGCATAGCCCTCCGGCTGGCAGATATTGGACATGGGCAGCTCGCAGGCCCTCAGTTTTTCCTTTGTCTCCTCCGACACCACCGGCATGTGCAGGGCGGGCCAGGCGGCAATGGCGTCGGTACAGTAGATGCCGGGACCTCCGGCCTGGGTGTAGAGGAAGAGATTGTTCCCCCGGGGCACGGGAAGCCGGTCAAATGCCTGCAAGGTGTCAATGAGCTCGTCGATGGTCTCCACCCGCACCACGCCGCTCTGCCGGAACATGGCGTCATAGACCCGGTCGGAGCCCGCCATGGAACCGGTGTGGGAGTTGGCCGCCGCACTTCCCAGGTCGCTTCGTCCCACCTTTAACACCACCACCGGCTTTTTCTTCGTCAGCCTGCGGAATGTCTCCGCCAGCTTTTTGCCGTCGTGGTAGCCTTCCATGTACAGGCCGATGACCTTCGTGGTCTCGTCCTCCTCCAGATATTCCAGCAGATCCACAAAGTCCACGTCCGCCATGTTGCCGATGGAGATGAACTTGTTGTACAGGACCGGAACCACCCGCGCCGCACCCTCCATGAGCACCGAGCAGGCCAGCGCTCCGCTCTGGGAGAGGAAGGCAATCCCCGTGGGCTCTCCAAATGCCTCAAAGGGGACGCCGGTATCCACAAAGGTGGTGTCCACCAGGCTGCGGTTGTCGATCACGCCGATGCAGTTGGGCCCCACCACCCGGATGCCATACCGCTTCGCACCGTCCATCAACCGCTTTTGGCGGTCAATGCCCTCCGGGGTCTTCGTCTCCGCATAGTCCGCAGCCGCACAGACGATGACCTTCACGTCCCCCTTCTCTTCCATGCGGGCGTCCAGATCGTCCATGGTGGAATAGATCAGCCTCGAGGGCATGATCAGCACCACCATGTCCACGTGGCCTTCGACGGCTTGTAGGGACGGATAACAGGGATACCCCAGAATTTCTTTTTCCTTCGGATTGACGGGATAGACCTTTCCCGGATAGTTTTTCTCCCTCATGTTCCGAAGGGCCACGTAACCGGCCTTGGCCGGATTGGCCGAAGCTCCCACGACGGCGATCCCCTCCGGTCGGAATAATTGATCCAGCATACGATTCACCTCTTGCTTTTCCATGTTTTTGACTGCTTCTTACAGGTCTTATTATGTTGGAAGCAAGCGGGAAAATCTGTAAATCATTTGACAAATCATTTATTTTTGTTATATATTGATACCAGGGTTCCAAAGTCAGAAATTCGACGTGGTCTTGCCCGCGGGCGGATTTCTGACCTTGGAACCCGCCAAAACACCGAAAGTATTCAAACTTAGACCTGAACTTAGATTTGGAGCTTAGAGATGAAAACAGCAGAAAATGCCATGCCAATTTTTGAAATCGACGATTCTCTGTGGCTCAACATGGAAGAGCTGGACTGGTCCTGCATCACGGACGGCTTGACCCCCAAACATTACCGGCTGCGGGAGGAGCTTTTTCACCAGGTGGAGAATTTCCAGTACGTCTACATCTGCCGTTCCGGCCGCATCCAGCTGGACATCCTGGGTTCAAACGGCAACCGCCGAGTGCTGTTTATCTGCAGCAAGAATTCTATTTTCGGAGAACTCTCTCTTTTTGACAAGCTCCCCTACAATTGTACGGCCACCGCCGTGACGGATTCTTATGTCTATGCGGTCCCTGCCGGCCACTTTTTAAAGCAGCTGGATTTGCATCCGGAGCTGGCCCTCAATATCCTCAAGGTGCAGTCCACCAAGATCCGCCTGCTCACCACGGTTATCAAGCAGATGTCCTTCAACGATGCTACCTACCGGGTGGCCTATGTGCTGGCCAACCTGATTCAGGACTATTCTCGGCAGGTGAACAACAACACCGCCTACAAGCTGACCCTGAAATACACCCACCAGGACGTGGCGGACCTCACCGGCCTCTCCCGGGTGTCGGTCTCCAACATCATCAGCCGTTTTCAGAACATGGGAATCCTGAAAAAGGATCCCGTCGACGGCTACATCACCATCCGGGATCCCAGGAAGTTATATGAATTTTTGGATGATTTTAGATAGATGCTCTTACCATCATTTCATGCAGTGGGCCAGTACCCTCCCTCCTGCCATATCGTCTGTCAGCCTGCCGTCCCAGGCTGCGATCCGCCCTCCTTTGATCGTCGCACAGGGCCATCCCCGCAGACTCTTCCCCTGAAAAATGGAAAAATCGGAACGGCTCTGCAGCCGCTCAGGCTCTGCTGTGCGGCTTTGATTCATGTCCACCAGCACGATGTCCCCGTCTGCACCGGGCAGCAGCGTCCCCTTCTGCGGATAAATCCCAAAAATTTTAGCCGGATTTTCCGTCATCAGAGGAACCAGCTTTTCCAGGGGAATTTCCTGGCGGAAAAACCCCTCGTCCAGCACGGAGGCCAGATGGGTGCCCAGGGCGGGATATCCGGCAATGGCCGCCTCCATGCCCTCATGTACCTTTTTCTCCATGGCAGAGATCGTGGTATTGTCCGTGCCGATGGTGTCAATGATACCGCTCCGGATGCCGTCCCAGAGCGCCTGGCGGCTCTTTGGGCTTCGGAAGGGGGGCAGCATCTTTCCGTATGCCCCCACATCGGCGGATGTATCCAGGGAGAGATAGGGCGAGGTCGTCTCCACGTACAGCCTGCCATGCTTCATGCGGCGAAGCGCCTCCATGCTCTCCCTTGTAGAAGAATGGACGATATAGGTGCGCACTCCCGTCTTTTCCGACAGATAGGCCGTCCTTATGACGGCCTCCCCCTCGGAGATCTCCGGGTGGCTCTGCCCGAACTGGGCCAGTGTTTCCATGGAACACGTCTCCAGCTCTTTTTCTGCGTACTCCACGATGGAGACATTTTCCGCATGCACGCAGAGAACCGGGTTGGCGTCCAGCGCCTTCAAGCGCTCCATGGTCCGCAGGATGAAGCCGTCCTCCTGATGGGGAAAGAGCCCCGGGATGCCGCACATGTACACCTTGAAGGAATTCATTCCAAGGGCGCAGTACCGTGGAAGCTCCGCAAGCTGCTCTTCCTCCCGCAGGGTAAAATGGGGGAACATGTCCACCCGGGACAGGGCGGGAACCTTCTCCCGCAGAAAGTCTGTCAGCGGAAGGTAACTGCCCTTCTGGTTGAAAAACGTGCCGATGGTGGTCACTCCCCCCAGGATGGCCGAGCGGGTCTCGCTGACCAGTTCCTCCTCCAGCGGGGCAAACAGGCCCAGGTGGGTGTGGGGATCAATGATTCCGGGGAGCACATAGAGGCCTCCCGCATCGATCTCCTGCCCGGCGGATGGCGTCTGGCTGGTGAGGGAGACAATCTTTCCCTCTTTTACACAGACATTGGCCCTCAGACGGCCGGCCTCCGGCAGCACCAGGATGCCGTTTTTTATGAGCAAATCACAGGACGCCTTCGGCAGAATCGCCACGGAGGCCGCAGGGGCGGCAGAGGCGGCAGGAGCCGACGTCCGCACCGGGGCTTTCGGAACCGGCGGGGCCGTCTCCTCTGCTCCTTTTTTCTCCACCAGGCGGATTCCCTTTCGCCTCGCCGTCTCCCTGGCCAGATCGGTCAGCCTGTCGTCCTCGCCCAGCACGTATTCTGTTCTTCCCTGGCGTTCTGCCGCCATGATATCATTCCTTGTAATAAACTTTTTCAATTTTGCTCCCCAATCGCAGTGCGCAGTGCGGGCATCTCCCTGGAAACCGCAGCCCCCAGAAGCGCCAGCTCGGAATTGACCACGGTCATGTCAAAGCCCTTCTCAAACCAGGACCGGGCCGCCTGGAAATTCCCCGCAAAAACGCCGAGCCGTTTTCCGGCCGCCCTGGTTTTTTCCCGGAGGTACAGGATGGTATCCACCAGCTTCGGGTTCGTAAACTGCCCGAAGATCCCCATGTCCATGGAGAGGTCTCCCGGCCCCACGAAGAACAGGTCCACAAAATCCTCCGCCTCCTTTAAAATGTCGTCTATGTTTTCCACTGCCGCCACGGTTTCCAGCTGAATGACGATATTCGTCCCGCAGTTCATGTCGCCGGAACCGGACAGGCCGTCCCCGTAGTCCCAGAGCCTGGAAGGGCCGACACCCCGTCTGCCCTGTGGCGGGTAAAGGCTGAAAGAGCGCAGCCGCACCACGTCGTCCGCCGTCCGAATCTGCGGGATCAGCAGCGCATCCGCACCGATATCCAGGGCGCCGGTCACGCATTCATAGGTCAGCGTGGGGACACGGACCATGCCGTAGGCGGGCGTATGCTTAAGGGACTGGAGCATCTTCTGTACCGTCTCCAGGTGCATGGCGTTATGTTCGCTGTCAATGCATAAAAAATCAAAGCCCAGATGCCCCGCATATTCCGTCATCACCGGGTGGGGGGTTCCCACGAAGGTGCCCACCAGCTTTTTGTCGGAACGGATCACTTCTTTAAAGAGAGGCTTCTGTCCCCTCCCCGTATACACGGCGGCGCCGCCGTAGCCGCCCCCCGAACCGGCCGGCCGGACCGTGAGCCCGGGGGACGGGGCCGTCCGGGGCGCCGTCATGCCCGAAAAGGAAGGCCCCGTCCTGGGCCCCGGCGCTTCCGCTTTTGCTCCCACCACGATCTCCATCCCCAACCGCTCCAGCTCTTCTCTCGCCAGGTCGGTCATCAGGGGCGTCTCCTCCAGGAAGATCTGTTTCACTCCCTTTTTGCCATATTCAAGAATCTCGCTTTTTGTCAGTATGTTCTGCATAGCCAATCACCGCCTCAGTACAGCTTTTGCAAGCCTTCGTCCGGCTTTGCGATCACGTTGGTGCTGACCACCTTCCCGATGCGCATTGCGGCGTCCTCCGCCGCCTCCACGGCAGTGCGCACCGCACCGATCTCCCCCTTGACGATGACCGCCACCATGCCCGCCCCTGTATTTTCCTTGCCGACCACCGCCACGTCCGCCGCCTTTAGCGCAGCGTCCGCCGCCTCCACGGCCGGGACAAGGCCTAGCACTTCAATATAGCCGTATGAATCCATCTCTATCCCTCCTCGCCTTCTGTCATCGCCAGCGTCAGCACCTTCTGCGCATCCTTGCTGGGTCTGGCAATCACGTTGGCACAGTGCAGCTTCCCGGCTTTCTTTGCCGCCTCCGCCCCCGCATCCACCGCCGTGCGCACGGCTCCGACCTCCCCGCGGACGGCAACCGTGACCATGCCGCCGCCGATCACTTCCATTCCGACCAGCTCCACGTTGGCAGCCTTCACCATGGCGTCCCCGCCGGCCACCGCCGGAACGTACCCGATCACTTCCAGAAATCCCCAGGACAACATACTATTCTTCCTCCTTACCCAATACCATTGCGAGAAGTTCCTTCGTGGGACGGGCAATGGTCAGACACCCCTCCATGGCGTCCATCTCATTGGCCACGGTCACCCCCGCATCCACCGCCATCCGCACGGCTCCCACGTCTCCCCGCACCACGATCGTCACCAGTCCGGCGCCCACCCATACTTTTTTCAGAATCTCCACGTTGGCGGACTTGGCCATGGCGTCGGCCACCGCAAAGGCGGGCACATAGCCCTTTGTCTCCACAAAACCCATTGACTGCATCCTTCCTGCTCCCTTCTTCATCATTGGCGGCTGACCGGCACCGGTCACGATTCCGCCACCGAATCGACAATTCCCACAATCCATTCGTCAATCAATTCTCCCTTTGGGGAAGCCGGGGAGGGGCGGCTGACCAGCACGTCGCTCCCCACCCCGGCTCCGACCATGTCCACGGCCACAATTCTTCTGCCGTCCGCCGCCTCGCAGAGCAAAAGTTTCTTGCCGGTCAGACATGCCTCCTTTTCCTGTGAAATGACGGTTCCCACCACCTTGTACAACCGCATAACCGTTCCCTCCCCGTTTGCAATGTTCCTTTCTATCCCGTGCCCGTCAAAAAACCGGCATCCGTCCGCTGTCCCGGTCCACCAGGAGCCTTCCGTCCCGGTAAACCTGCCGGATGGCATCGTGATTCTGAAGGACCTTGATATCCCCCAGGGGGGCGCCGTCCACCACCAGAAGATCGGCCGTCTTTCCCGCTTCCAGGCTTCCGATGTCCGGCTGCATGACAGCCTTCGCCGTCACCGACGTGGCGGCGATGATCGCCTCCATGGGCGTCATGCCGCCGATCTCCACCAGGCATTCCAGCTCGTAGGCATTGTCCCCGTGGTAATTAAAGGGCGTTCCGCAGTCCGTGCCGCAGCCCACTTTCACTCCTGCGGCAATCGCCTTTCGCAGGTTGACAAAATGTTTTTGGGCAAAAAACTCCACCTTTTTCCGGTGGTCGTCCGGCACGCCGCCCTCCGGGCCATACTTGATTGTCTTGAATGAAGCCAGGGTTGACATCAGATAAGTCCCCTGTTCGGCCATCCGGGCAATGGTCTCCTCGTTCAGGAAGGTGCCATGTTCAATGGTGCGCACGCCGGCCCGGACCGCATTTGCGCAGCCTTCCTCGCCGATACAGTGGGCGGAGGTACAAACGCCGTTCTTTTCCGCCTCAATCACGGCCGCCCGCATTTCGTCCTCATTTAACTGCGCCACCGTGGCCGGCCCCGGCGACATGCCGCCGCCCGTGGCCATCAGCTTGATGTTGTCCACCCGGCGCTTGATCCGCCTGCGGGCCGCCTTCCGCACCTCGTCCACGCCGTCCGCAACCTCGGCGATCCAGTCGAGGGCCGTCTCCCCGGGCAGCATGTCTCCGTGGCCGCCGGTGATGGTGATCGCCTTCCCCGCCGCCAGAATTCTGGGGCCTGCGATCAGGCCCTCCCTGACCGCATTGCGGATGTCGATGTCCACCTCCCCCTTCTCCCCGCAGCAGCGGATCGTCGTAAATCCGGCGGCCAGGTCCCTCTGGGCCCTGAGCACGCCCTGGATCACGTTGAAACCGGCCGTGTCCAACACGGAATTTCGAAAATTGTCCGGCGCACCGTCCATGGAAAGGTGCACGTGGGCGTCGATCAAGCCGGGCATCACCGTTTTCCCCTCCAAATCTGTGACGGGAAGGTCCGGATTCGCCCTGCAGACCGATTCCTCATAGGGACCTGCGTACACGATCTTGCCCTCTCTCACCGCCACCATTCCGTCCGGAATCGGTTCGGCCGAAACGCCGTCAATAAGACAACAGTTTTTCAGTATGAACATCCCTCGCCCCTCCTTACGCATAACCGATCAACTGGGCAATGATCAGCGCCACACTGCCAAGCACCGTCATGATTCCCACATAGGGCAGGATAAATTTCAGCCATTTCTGGTAGGGAACTTTGGCGCAGGCCAGTACCGCCATCAGCACGCCTGAAGTCGGAAACATAACGTTCGTCAGTCCGTCTCCCATCTGGGAGGCCAGAATCAGCGCATTGGATTCCAGTCCCACCACGTCGCCCAGGGGGGCCAGAATCGGCATGGTAATCAAAAACTGGCCGCTGCCGGAATTGACCAGGAAGTTAAACAGCTCCTGAACAATGAAAACGCCAACCAGGGAGACCGATTTCGGCAGGAAAACGATCACGGAGGCCAGGGAATGGATGACCACGTCGATAATTCCTCCCTGGGTCAGAATCACGGCAATGCAGTTGGACAGGCCGCAGACCAGGGCGGCCGACACCACGCTGCTGGCGCCTTTGGCAAATGCGCTGCAGGCCTTATTCACGCCGATGCCGCCGATCGCCGCCGAGAGCACTGCCGCCAACAGGAACATGGCGATGATCTCGTTCATGTACCAGCCCCATTTGATGATTCCAAAAACCATGACCGCCAATATCGCCGCCAGCGTGAGGCCAATCATCATCTGTCTGCCCGGAGCGCAGACCTGCTCTTCTTCCCGCTCCGCCTCCAGCTGCACCGCATACTCTCTGCTCTCCCGATAGACAAGGCTTGCCTCAGGATTCGCCTTTACCTTTTTTGCATAGCGGAGCACGTACCACACGCCGACGAAGAAGAAAACCACCTGCAAAATAATCCGGTACCAGGAACCGGAATACAGCTCGATTCCCGTAATCTGTTGTCCGATCGCAACCGTAAAGGGATTCGTCACGGACACGGCAAAAGCGGTCACGGCGCTGACCATGACGCAGGCCATGGCCGTCATGGTATCGTATCCCAGCATCAGCACGATCGGAAGGATGGCCGGCAGGTAGACGATCATCAGCTCTGCGCCACCCACGATGGCCGCAATCAGTGCGAACACGAACATCAGCACCGGAAACAGCATGTAATCTCTCTTCTTGAATTTCCGGCTCAGGCTTTTCACCGCCCCGGCGATCGCCCCCGTGGCGTTGATCACCTCCCAGGCGCCGCCGATGATGATGACCGCAAAGGCCACCATGGCCGCACCGGTCAGCCCGTCAAGAATCAGGGTCATGAACTTCCAGGGCGTCAGCCATTCTTTCTCGGTATAATGAAAGGATTCCGGATCCACAATCATCCTGGAAGTCCCCTCCAGCGGAACACGCTCATAACTGCCGGACGGTATGAGCCAGGTCGCAATCAGCGCCACCACCATCAGGATCAGCAGAATGGCAAATACGTGAGGAATTTCCCTCTTTTTCTCTCTCGCTTTTTTATCAGGCATAAAGTACCCCCTTTGGATTTTTTCGGACATCCGGACATCCTTGGTTCTTTCAAAATACCTTTATTTTTTCATATTGTCTGTAAAATGGTTTACACTTTCTCTCATTTATTTTTTAACAATATCAATTTGCATTATTTTGGATTTTGTAAAGGGGATAACAGAATCATCATCGCATTTATGTTAAATTACAGAAAAATATCACAGACACAAGGAGGATATCAGTTATGTTTCAGGATCTGGTCAGTCAGTTTGTAAAAGAAGCTCCGCCCTACAATTTCGGAGTGGGCGACACCTGTAAGCCATTCCGCAAAGGCGTGGAGAGGGTCATCATCATGCACAAAAACGAGAATCCCTACGGCACGTCTCCCAAAGCGGCGGCGGCCATGAGGGAACAGGCGGCGCATTCCAACCGTTACCCGACCATGCGGGCCGATGGGCTGCGGGAAAAACTGGCCGTCAAGCATGGCGTGGACGCCTCTCAGATCATGGTCACCCAGGGCGGCACCTCTGCCCTCGGTTTTATTTCGGAGATGTTAATCCGGGAGGGCGACGAGGTGATCGTTACCACCCCGGCCTACCCCAACTACCTGAATCTGACAAAGAAGTACAACGGCGTGCTGGTGGAGGTTCCTTCTGATGAAAATTACGTTCCTCGTTTTGAAGATGTCATGGCCGCAGTCACGGACAAGACCAAGCTGATCTTCTTAGCCAATCCCAACAATCCCACCGGAACCATCTGCGACGACGATGCCCTGCGGGAATTTCTGCGCAGGCTTCCGGGTCATGTGGTGCTGGTGGTGGACGAGGCCTATTTTGATTTCATTGAACGCCCGGACTATGACAGCATGATCAGCGAGGTGGCCGACGGCGTGAATCTGATCGTGGTGCGCACCTTCTCCAAAATCTATGGCATGGCCGGCTCCCGCATCGGCTACTTGATCTCCAATCCGGAAATCATCCACTACCTGGAAATCACCAGCACCGGCTACTGCTGCAACCGCATGGGCCTGGCCGGCGCCGAGGCCGCTCTGGATGACCGGGAATTCATTGAAATGACAATTTCTGAAAATAAGAAGGGACGAGACTATCTGACTCACGCAATGAGAGAGCTGGGCTTCGACGTATGGGAATCCCACACCAACTTCATTTTCTTTGACCCCCACATTCCCATAAAGGAGTTTGCCGACGAGCTCTATACCTTTGGCGTAAAAATCCGCGGCGATTTCATCCGGGCCCGCATCAGCGTGGGAACCATGGAAGAAAACCGAATTGCCGCCCGGGCCATGGAGCAGATCGTAAAAGAATATCAGGAAAGACCGTCGGAATAATCGGCGGTCTCCCCGGAAACCGCCATTTTTTACTGCTGCCTCTTGACATTTATGCATGGATGGTGTAATATTTGCATATACTTAATGTAGTATCGAAAACTACATGTTGCGTCAGGAGGTATCGCCATGAAGAATTTAAAACCAAAAGATCCAGGTAGCGCCATCACTCATTTCATCGGCTGGCTGATGGCCATATTTGCAGCCACCCCGCTTTTAATCCGGGCGGCAAAGGCTCCGGACAGGATTCATGTGGTCTGCCTGACCATTTTTATCCTCAGCATGATCCTTTTATACGGGGCCAGTACCATTTACCATACCCTGGATATTTCACCCCGGATCAACAAAATCTTAAAAAAAATCGACCATATGATGATCTTCATCCTGATTGCGGGGACCTACACGCCGGTCTGCGTCATCGTGATTGGCGGACGCCAGGGGCTTCTCCTTCTAAGCCTCGTCTGGGCCATCGCCCTCGGCGGCATCCTCATCAAGGCCTTCTGGATCAACTGTCCCAAATGGTTTTCGTCCGTCCTCTATATCGGCATGGGCTGGGTCTGCGTGCTCTCCTTCACGCAGATATTGAACAGCCTGTCGCCGGCAGCTTTCGGATGGCTTTTGGCCGGCGGTATTATTTATACCATCGGCGGCATTATTTATGCGCTCAAGCTTCCGATTTTTAATTCCAGGCACAAATATTTTGGTTCCCACGAGATTTTCCACCTGTTTGTCCTGGCCGGAAGCTTCTGCCACTTCGTTCTCATGTACCGATTTGTGGCCTTTATGCCCCTGTGAAGCCGCTAACCAGCGCCAGCTTGTCCTTTCTGGACATTCGCTTGATGGCAGCTTCTCTGCGCATGGCCTCGGACTTTGTGGCAAAGCGCTCCCAGTAAACCAGTTCCACCGGCCTCCGGCTCCTCGTATATCTGGCGCCCCGGCCGGACTGGTGGGCTGCCAGCCGCTCTTCCAGACGGTTTGTCCATCCCGTATAGAGACTTCCGTCGCCACATCTTAAAATGTAGGTATAGTTGTCCTCTCCCGTCCCTTCCACTTTCTTGCTCCCCTGCATATTCGCCCTCTCCCGGAAAGATTCTCCCCAAAAGCGCATTTCGCCAAAACGTATGCCCTGAAAACGCTATGTAAGCGTGCGGAAACCGCACGCCTTCCATGCCATCGCATGTGGAAAAACCGCCAAAAGCAGGTTCTCCCGAATTTATATAAAGCATCAGACGCAGAGCGGTACCGCCGCTCCCGGTATCTTAAAAAATAATCTGGAAAAGCCTGTAATAATCTGTATCGTCTGATGCCTGTCGTCTGATCCTTCAGCTTTTCCGTCTATAATTTATCTTATGTGCCTTCTCTCGTTTTGTCTACTGAAATTTGGAAGTTTTTCCTCTGTTTCCTAGACCGCCTCTTCCACCTGCTTTATGACCAGCAGCTTTTTCCCCGGAGCCAGCGCATCGTCGCCCAGCTCGTTACACTGGCGCAGCGAGTCCACGGAGGCGTGAAATTTCTTTGCGATCTTCCACAGCGTATCCCCCGGCTGTGCCACGTAGACCACGATCCCCGGCAGCTTCTGAACCCATTCCAGGTCGAGGGGAGCCTCCGTGATTCCGGTGACGATCTGTTCGTCCAGCTGTTTTCTCACCAGCATGTCGAAGAGGATCACGGCCTTCACTTCGATCTCCCCGCCGCCCAGCATGGCCGCCCCCAGCTGCTCCAGTCCCGTGTTCAGCTGATAGGCGCAGTCCGCATCCATTCCCCTGGCCTCCACCTTGTACTGGAAGGGAATGACGCCCTTCATGGACTGGAGCGGGTGGCTGTCGCTGTCCGTCATATAGAGGATCTTGATGCACAGGGCCCCTTCCAGCATGAGCCCGCCCTCCACCGGTTTCTTGTCATCCACCCGCAGCACACCGTCCACATGGCAGATCTGCAGGACGTTATCCTCCGTCCCGCTCTTCACCCGTTCGCTCAGCCTGGTTTTGGAACTGTTCTTCACCAGGATCTCCTCCACCCGGGCCGACAGATATTCCGGCTCCAGTTCTTTGGCCGGAGAATAAACGTCGCTCACCACCTGGAGGGTTTCCTCCTGGTACAGCTTGATATCCATCTCCATGACCACGTCCAGGGAAAGGCTTCTGTTTTCCCCGTCAAAATCCGGCTGGATCTCGATCTGGCAGTGTCCCAGCCTGGACGTGATCTCCGGGTACATGTCTTCCATTGCGTCCGGAAGCTCCACCGTCCCGGAAAAGGGAATTTCCTTCTCCAGCCACTGGGGCGGGATGTGGGCCTCCGGCCCCCGGTAAATGCAGAATGCGTGCACCGTTCCCTGGATGCCGAGCTGTCCGTCCAGGGGCTTGATCTGCACGTTCCTCAGACGGCACTGGCTCCAGAGGAGCTCTTCAATGTCCGGCTGGGTTCCCGCAATCTCGATCTCCTCCTTCAACCGGTATGTATCCTTCTGGCAGACCGCCGTCTGGGCCGTGCGCATGACGCGCGTCAGCGTTTCCACCGGAGCGTCGTCGCTCACCGCAGTCACCGTCATCTGTTCGTCGATTCCTTCCAGATTCAGACCGAAGGTGAGAATGGCCTTCACGTTGACCTTTCTGGAATGGATCAGCTCGATGGTCAGATCCTCGACCTCCGCCTCCACCTGCAGGTAATCCTTTTCGTCCAGTTCCGGAATATTGACGTATTCGTCAAAGGGAATCGCCCCCTCCATGGCGCAGAGCCCTCCCCCCTCCGCCGGATGGTAAAGGATTTTATAGGAAAGTCTTCCCCTCAGTTCCGCCTTCTCCGTCAGTTTTTTGACTTCCTCGATCTCCACGCTTCCGTCATCCAGAATGATTTTCTCGATATCCGGTTTCACGTCGGGCACGATGAAGTCGTCATCCATGGTAATCTGGGACACCGCTTTTTTCTTCAGCCTGCACATGCGTATGCTTTTTTTTGTCAGTTCCATCGCATCCTCCTACAAAAACACCACGGGTTCTTCCCGATACAAAAGCCTGAGTACCAGATACGGGCAGGACGGCGTCCCCGAAACCGCCTCGTCCCCCGACGGCCCCATGGACTGAGTTTCCAGACAGATGGAGCCCTTCTGCAGATAAAGGTCCCGGACGGAAATGCTGTATCCCCCCGTCTCCTGCTGCCCCAGACCGGTCACCAGATAAAGGTATCCGTCGCAGGTGTAGGTCAGCTTGAACTCCGCCTGCTTCTTTTCCTCAATAATGGTTTTCAGCTCCGGCGGGATCTCCGCCTCCGCCACCACCTCGTAGTCCAGCGTCTCTCTGTCACCGTCCCCGTTTCCCTTGCCGCACCCAGCCAGAAGGAAAACCGGAATCAAAAGGAGCGCCCAGATACCCCGCCGTCCCCTTCTTCTCATCCGCATTTTCATCGTCCTTCGTCCTCCTTGACCATTCTCCTTCCAATGTATGCGGGTCCGTCCCTCTTTATGTTAGATTAGAAAGGAAACGTAAGATGCCGGCGGGAGACGAGGCCTTTCCCAAGATTCGAGATATGCCCGCCATACATAAAATACCCCTTAAGCGGATTTTGGTTATTTCCCTTGTCCGCTTTAAGGGGTATCATATCAATCCAACCCTGCTACTCTACTTTACAAGACCACTTTCGTCCTCTTTCCCCTCCTGTCCACTTTAATAAACCTCAATGGTAACGGCGTTTTACATTCACACCAAAAACCAAGTACGATGATATATCATTATAAATTGCCCCTCAATAAATAGCCCAATCCGTATAACTCATTGTAATTTGAATACCTGTCGATCCCCATCCGTCATTAACAATAGCGAATATCGTGTTGGAAGATGGCTGAGAATATCCATATCCTGTCACCCAATGTTCTTTATATTGGGGATGCCCAGTAATTCCCAATATATATGGTACACCCTGTCCTGAAACAGCCGTAACGATGGAAGTAATATTCGCAACTTCACGAGATGGGAGATAACTTATTCCTTGTGTCCGCACATAATCGTATATTCCATTTACTACATTTACAGATCCTGACTTTTTAGGGATATAATTATTCGCCAAATGCCTAATTAGCAATTCACCATCACCTGATGTAAGGCTTGCCGGTACATATCGTGAATCCATATAATTATCACGCCATTTCAATAACATAGCAGCAGCAGTTGCCCCACATATGCCATCAGGATTATAAGAATAATTTGGCACCGTGCCGCGAATATACTCTATTGATCGTGGAGTGACTTTTATTGAGGCTGTCTGACTTACTGATTTTTGTTTATCAAATATCATCATCCCTTCTATTTCTTTCAACACCTCAATGGTTCCCATCTGTGAATGATCTTTCAAAGATATAACTGTACCATCTATAATTTTATAATAGCTTAATGGCCCTGTATAATATAACTCATCTCCCCGTGCAGATTCAATATAGGAATTAGCCGTTTCAACTGAAAATTCAATCACTTCCTCCAGTTGTATATCATAAATAATATATCCCGTTTCAATCAAAGGTATATATATGTATCTATCCGCTCTATCCGCATCCTTTAAATATAGACTGCGCTCCAAATCCACCTTAACATTAAATAACGATAATACATCCGATATAGCAGGGATTTTTGAATAATCCAAGCCACTTTGGGCATAACTGTTAAGCACTACACCATTTATTATAATTATGGTCAATAACACACTTACAAACATCTTTATCTTCATCCTTATAACACACTTTCCTCCATCTCGTCCATTAAGACAAATATCTCCTGAATTTCTTCTTCAGAAACCGTAAATACCCTGTCAATAATCCCGTAATACACAATAATATTCCCTGCAATACAGATTTCCTGATTATTATTATAGGTAATCCAAATTTCCCATCCTTTCCCAGCACTCGTACCGACAAACTCTTTCTTCATTTTATTTAACAAAGTACACACAAGTGATATATCAGAAGAATCCAACACATATGTATACACTCGTTTTTTTCCGGAGGATCCTTCTTTTGCCACTCTCTTTATCTCCATGTCCTCAATCCGTCCTGCATCCAATTTCGGGGCGACAGACAACCCTCTTTTCACCATGTAGCCACCAATTATCACTATAATAAAGGCACACAAAATTAAAATATATCGCCATTTTTTCATACTGATGCACCTTTCATTCTGAAATCAGATAGATGATTACGAAGCATGAAATTTCGGAAGTATTACCAGAATATTTGACAAATTTTTGAGTTTCGCAATTTCCTACATGTTAAGGGTGTCAAATGACGTATTTTAAATATTTAACTATAAATGAGTAAATACCAAATATTGCACAAAATAAAGACACCCGCTGCTGAATGATGTATCATTGAAGTACCAACAAACAACATACTCAAAC
>JAAWRC010000052.1 GCA_022800815.1 Lachnospiraceae bacterium
CTAGACAAAAACAGTATACACCAAGAAAGGGCTGATGTCTTATTTTGTTGGAAATATTTTTGTGTTTGGTAAAAATTCAAATTTGCTCATTTATAGTTTGAAACACATAACAGACACCAAACCCATTACGGCACGACAATGTATCAAACAATTGCCCGTTATTGCAAAGTACAAGCCTGAATTGAGGGATGATATTCTTTCCGCACTCCATAAGGCAGACATATCTGTTTATGAAGATAGTATGCAGCCGTTAATTTATAAGGATATTCAAAAAGCAATAAAAGAGATACTAAAATTTTAAGAGGGCTGTGCCGCTAATTGGGGAGAACACGGCAGAGCCCTGGAGTTTCCGTATTTCCCACGACCATGAAAAATACGGAAACCCGAAGAACCGCTCCGACTCTCCCTCAGGAGAGCGGTGCCGGCCCGATCCGGATGATCTCGTCGGCCTCCCCGGCCAGCTCCTTGCTGTGGGTCACCACGATGACGCATTTTCCCTCCTCGTGGGCGATCCGCTTCAAGATGGCCGTCACCTCGAAGGCCGTCGCCTCGTCCAGGTTCCCGGTGGGTTCGTCCGCCAGGAGCACCTTCGCCTCGCTGGCCAGGGCCCTGGCGATGGCCACCCGCTGCTGCTGGCCGCCGGAGAGCTGCAGCACGTTCCGCTTCCAGAATTCCGGGCCGATCCCGATCCCCTCCAAGAGCTTTCCCGGCTCCTTCTTTCCGCCCAGCCGCACGTTCTCCGTCACGGTCAGGTAATCGATCAGGTTGTAGCTCTGGAACACCAGGGAAATATGCCTCTTCCGGTGTTCCCTAAGCCCCTTCGCCGTGACCGGCTCTCCGTCATAGAGGATTTCCCCCTCCGTCGGGACGTCCAGCCCCGCAAGCAAGGAGAGGAAGGTGGTCTTCCCGGAGCCGCTGGGGCCCAGGACGGCGTAAAGCTTCCCGCAGGAAAATGCGGCGTCCATATGGTCCAAAACCGGTCTGTCCTTCTGGGATTTATAACGATAAGATACGTCTCTTGCCTCTAAAATCATGTCCAACCTCCTTGGTTTTTTTCATCTCCGCTCATGAAAGCTCACTGAGGATCCGGGCCGGCTTTTTCCTGAGAAGGAAGAGCCCGGCGATCCCGACGGAGCCGCCCGTAAGCAAAAGGATCCCGGCCCCGCAGGTCCCCGCCATCTCTCCGGTGATGGCGATCTTTACGCCCGTCACCGTCTGTTCCGATTCCGTTCTGCCTCCGTCCGCCACCTTGTCCGCATCTGCGGCCTTCTGTAGCTCGGCCTGCTTTTGTTGTCCGGCCACCAAATAATCCGCCGCAAGTTTCGAGACGCCGGGGGCCGCCGGCAGGGAGAGGAGGAACGCCAGGGAGGAGATCAGGAACGCTTCCAGGAAAAGCTGTCCCAGAATGCTCCCCTTCCCCACGCCCAGAGACAGAAGGATCCCGCACTCCCTGGACCGGTTCCGGATCCAGAACAGGAAGATCAGAGACAGGATCAGGAAGCCGGCGAGAAGGGTGACGGCCACGAACAGCCCGCTGATCTTCTCCAGGTCGTTAAAGTTGGAGGACATGGTGGAGAGATCCCCGTTCCGGTCGATAAAATCGTAGCGCTCCCAGTCGATTTCCACCTGCTCCATGGCCGCCCTGACCTCCTCGTACCGGTCCACGTCCGCCACCTGAAAGTACGCATGCTCAAAGCAGGGATCCCCCTCGGCCCCCTCCGCCTTCTCCGGGAACCTGAGATCCGTGAAGATCACGTTTTCCGAGCGGAAAGTGTCCCCGCTCATATAGGCCGCCATGGGCTGCTTCGTCCGATAGATCCCGATGATCTCGGCCCTTTGGACGGCAGAGCCGGACTCATCGTGGCGGTCGCCGAAGCCAAGCACATCTCCCAGGGCAAGGCCGTTTTCCGCCGCCAGCTCCTCGGAGATCACGCAGACGTCCCTGTCCTCCGGTCCGGCCATGCGGCCCTCCTTCAGGGTCACGTTGCCGGAAAGCACGTTGGAATCAAACTCCATCTTCCGGTTTCCCAGGAGGGTCACGCAGCCAAGGTCCTGATGCTGGTCCACGTCCGGGTCCTCGATCCGCTCAAAGCCGACGGGCCGGACCGTCGTCACACAGGTGGTGATGTTGTAATCGGAGATTCCCTCCACCGCCGCCAAAGCCTCGATATCCGGAAGCTTCAAGGTCTCAAAGGAATTGTCCGCCCACCCGATCCACTGGGTCCCGTAGGCCGTCTCCATCTTCTTCTGATGGACACCCTCCAGAGACCCTTCCGTGTCGGCTCCGATCCGCTCGGAGATTTCCGCATACCGTTTGGAGCGGTTTTTCTCGTTGGCGTCCAGCCGGAAGCCCGCTCCCACGGCCTGTCTCGCCGTGTCCTGGCACAGCACGTTCGCCTGCCCCGCCGCCATGCCGGACAGGAGAAACAGGCTGATTACCGCCGCCGTCAAAAATAATAACAGACTCTTGACGGGCTTCCTCATGACCGACCGCCACGCTCTTCGCACACTGTTCAACATTCATTCCTCCATTCTCGATAAAATGTCCCTCGGATTGTTTTTGAGGGAGGGAAGGGCGGCGATCCCCGCCGAGCTAAGGACCAGGGCTCCCCCGAAGAGGAGCAGCGCCGCCAGATGCCTCCCCTCCACTTTGGCCGCCGCCAGCGCTCCCAGCTCCCCGGAGACAAACAGGGCCGGAAAAGCCCTTCCCGCCAAAATTCCCGCCAGGCAGGCGGCCGCAAGGACCGACAGGAGGAACAACAGGGCGACCTCCGTGAAGGTCTGGAACAAAATCTCCCTTTTGGGGCTTCCGAGACTTAAAAGCACGGCGAACTCCTTCTGCCTGGTCCGCATCCACATGCTAAGGAGCAGGGACACCACCACGGCCGCCGTCACGACGGTGAGGGCCAGGAGCAGCGTCGTGACGGAGACCACCTGACGCAGTGGGGCTTTCAGCCGTTCGTAAAGGGTGTCGGAGGTGGAAAGCTCCACTTCCTCCCCCACGATTTCTTCAAGCTCCCCGTGCAATTCCTCCAGCCGCTCCGGAGACCGGCCGTAGACAGAGACGGAAACGTACTCCTGTCCGCCGAAAAGTTCCTCAAAAAGTCCCTGGTCCGTGAAGACCTGATTCTCGATCCGGTAGGCGGAAAACACGGAATCATCCTGTCTGCGCTCCATGCCGGAGAAGAAAATGCCCACGATCCGGCCGGAGGCCCTCTTCCCCTCCTCCGTCTCAAAGCTCAGTTCGTCCCCCACCGACAGCCCGTTGGCCTCCGCCAGAAGGGAGTCCACCAGAAGCCCGTGCCGGGTGTCCCGGTCAATGGGAGCCCCCTCCAGGAGCCGGTATTTCTCTTCCGCAAACAGGCCGTCCTCCTCCGTGTCGTCCATGGCCCGCAGGGTGACCATCCGGTTTTCCGGCTCCTCGGACGCTGCCTTCGTCAGGGGAGCGAACCCGGAGGGACTGGCCAAATGGTTCCTGGTCCGGTTCATCCTGGAGACCTCCGGGAGCGTCCCGATCCGCGAAAGCGTTTCCTCTGAAATGCCGCCCTTCCCGTCCTTCGTCTGCAAAAGAATCTTGGACCCGGTCTTTTCCCGCATCCTCCGCCCGGCTTCCTCGGCCGTCTGCAGAATGACGAAGGACACCAAAAGCAGCGTGCTCACGACCACGAAAATGCCAAAGAGCGTAAAGCTCTTTCCCCTCTTCCGCCAGAGATAGCGGAAACCTCTCTGCCAAAAGCCCATCTCATCCCTCCGTTCTCCGGTAAATGTACACCCGCTCCGCCGTCAGGCTCCCGTCCTCCCCGTAAGTCCCGTAAAGGACCAGCTCCGTCTGCTTCTTCACGTCTTCTATGGAAGCGGCCCGGTAAGAAGCCCTGGCCGTCAGGATGTCAACCTCCGCAATCTGGAAGGTACAGCCCGGCCCATAGAACACTTTTATCTTCTCCGCATCCTCCTCATAGCCCTCCGCCGCCGACCAGGCGAGCCCGCCTCCGTCCCCGGCCTCATCCGAATGGACGGGAATGAGGCTGCACCCGTCCCCGGAAAATTCCGCAGCCGACCCGACCAGGTCCGCCCGCTCCAAAAGCAGGTCGGCGTCCGCCGGGTTTTCGGAAGAGTCCGTCTCTCCCGCGCCGAGGGTCCCCGCACTCCCCCCGCCGGTCCCCGAAAGGCCAAAACCTCCCGTTTCCCCTTCTGCGCCTTTTCCTCCTGCTCCTTCTCCCCTGCCGCAGCCCCAGCACATTCCAAGAACCGCCGTGACAAGGACTGCCAAAAGTAATCTGCGTCTCATCGATCTTCTCTCCTTTCCGAGATCATGGAATTTTGATCTCTGCCGGGATTATAGGGGAAAAGAAGTTGAAAAGTCCTGGAAAATTTAAGAAAAATGCCGGAGATTTTTAAAGGATTTTTAGAGAATTTCCTGCTATCATCATATAAGGAAAGGCGACACGGAAAAAGCGGACTTTTCTATCATTAAAGTGTTGTCGGACGACGCCGGGCATTGATTCCGGGCAGACACGGCCGGGACCCTTCCATTCTCGGGAACCCGGAGGGAAAGGAACCGATTTTCTTCCGTGTTGTATCCTGCGACCCTGAAAAAGCAGAAACCCAAGACGAAAACGGGAGGTGCAGACATGATGCGAATATTACTGGTGGAGGACGACAAGAACCTGGCGGAAGCCATCGCAGACCATCTGAAAAAGGAAGGACATCTGACAGACTGCTGTCCGGACGGGGAGCAGGCGCTCCTCTTCGCCCTTCACGGGGAATATCCTTATGACGTGATCCTGCTGGACCGGATGCTCCCCGTCATCGACGGCCTGACGGTCCTAAAGGCCATAAGGCAGAAGCGGATCTGGACCCCGGTGCTCATGATCACCGGGCTTTCCCAGCTGGAGGACAAGGTCGACGGGCTGGACTGCGGGGCGGACGATTATCTGGTCAAACCCTTCCATATGAAAGAGCTGTCCGCCAGGATCCGGGCCCTGGTCCGCCGGCCGGCAGGGATGGCCGATACTTCCGAGATCTCCGTGTACGGGCTGACGCTGGACGTGGAACGGCGTCGGCTGGCCTGCAAGACCCACGCCGTCTCCCTCACGGGGAAGGAATCGGAACTCATGCAGGTCCTCATGAAGGACCCGGAGCGGACCCACGGCAGGGAGGAGCTGCTCTGGAAGGTCTGGGGCGGCTCCTCCGAGGTGGAAGCCGGAAACGTGGACAACTACATCCATTTCCTGCGAAAACGGCTGAAAAGCCTTGGCTGCTCCGCCAAAATCCGCACCGTCTACGGCGTCGGTTACCGGTTGGAGGAAACTCCATGACCACAAAACTGCGCCGGACGCTGACCCGCCTGTTTCTCCTTTTCACCATGCTGGCCTTTACGGTCCTCTTTCTTATTTTCGCAGGAAACGCCGTCAGCAAATGGAGGGAGACCGAGCTTTCCCTGGCCATGCGCCTGGCAGACAACTTCTCCGAAGAGCTCCTGCGGGAAAAAAGCCTGGCCTGGGAGGACCTTTGCTCCTATGCCCTGGAATCCCACGCCTGGCTTTTCCTGTCGGACGGGCAAAATGAGCAGGCCGGACCGGAGTGCTTCCCGACGCCCCTCGCCGAGCTTAAGGAACAGCTCCTCTCCGGCTCCGGGATCACCGGGGCGGAGGAGGTCAGCTCGACCCGCCGGGTGGAAGGCGTTTTCAGCCGCACCACCCACCTACTCACCGGAAACCACTCCGAAACCTATTACGGCATCGAGCTTCGTCTACACGGCTCCGGCCCCGGAGATTACGGCCTGATCCTCATCTACCCCCGCACCGCCCTCCCGGACGTCCTGTGGGAAGAATGCCGCCTGTATCCCATTCTCTGGCTCCTGGCCTTTGCCGTCATGTACGGCATGAGCCGCTTCCTGATTGGAAGGTCCCTCCTTCCGGTGGAGGCTTCCATCAAAAGCCAGAAAGAATTCATTGCCGCCGCCTCCCACGAATTAAAGGCCCCGCTGGCCGTCATCCAAGCCAACGTAGAAGCCATGGAACCGGAGGACGGGACACCCGGGTGCCGCAGACAGACCGTCATTTTGGAGGAATGCAGACGCATGGCAGAGCTTCTGGGCTCCCTCCTCACCCTGGCGGCGACAGATGCGGGCAGCTTTCAAATCCAATGCAGAGAAACCGACATGGACACCCTCTTAATCGAAACCTGGGAGGCCTTCCTGCCCATCTGCCGGAAAAAGGGGATCGCCCTCGAGCTGGATACCGGGGAAGACTGCTGCCCCAAAGTCTTCTGTGACAGAGAACGGATCGGACAGGTCCTTGGGATCCTGCTGGACAACGCCCTGGACCATTCCCCGGTCGGCTCCCCCGTCACACTGAAAGCCTCCGTACTAAAATCCCGCAGAGGGGACGTATTTGCCTGCTCCGTCATCGACCACGGCCCCGGAATCCCGGCCGAGCAGAGAGAGCGGGTGTTCGAGCGGTTTTACTGCGGCGACGCCTCCCGCACCGACCGGAACCATTTCGGCCTGGGCCTTAGCATTGCGAAAGAACTCGTGGAGAAACACCACGGGAATCTCACCTTATTCGACACGCCCGGGGGCGGCTGCACCTTTGAATTCCGCCTTCCCCTTTCCTCCCCATAAAAAGGGTGTATTTTTTCAGAATAGTTTCTAAAGATTTTCTGAATCCCCTTGCCATTCTCAAAAAAGCGTGCTATAGTGGCATGCAGAAAACATACAAGGAAAATAATTTAACGATGATTGAGGTCCCTTCGGGGGAAGGAAGGCATTTGAGTGTGAAAGCAATGAAAACTGTGAAAAAATTCTTCAGCCAGTATCGCCAGGCCTGGGTACTTCTTTATGTTTTTATCTATTTCCCCTGGTTTTTCTGGCTGGAACGCCACGTGACCATCGGAACCCCCTTTACCAACATCCACATTGCGTTCGACGACCTGATTCCGTTTTGCGAATACTTTGTGATACCCTATTTCTTCTGGTTCTTCTTCGTGGCCGGCTCCGTTGCCTTTTTCCTGTTTCGACGGCCCAAGAGCGAATTCTACCGGATGACGGCCTTTCTGTTCATCGGAATGACCATCTGTCTGGCCATCTGCACCCTGTTCCCCAACGGACAGACCATGCGGCCCCCGGTGAATCCCGAGAAAAATATGTTTTCCAGATGGATCGTCGCCCTCTATAAGACAGACACCTCCACCAACGTCTTCCCCAGCATCCACGTCTTTGCTTCTCTCGGCGTGAACCTTGCCTGGTGGAACAGCGAAATCTCGAAGCAGCATCGATGGATCCGTCCCGTCTCCACGGTCACGGCCGTTTCCATCTGCCTGTCCACCGTGTTTTTAAAGCAGCATTCCGTGCTGGACGGCCTGGGCGCCGTGGTGCTTACCATCGTCCTCTACTTCCTGATCTATCAGTGGGAGTTCACAAGAGAATTCTTCCGCTCGGGGACGACAAAAAGCCGCACACGCCGCCCCAGGCGGGTGTACAGCTTTAAACGGAAGATGTGACCCAAAATACACGAAGGAAGATCGGGGCCTTCATAAAACGAAAAACAGTCAAAACCCCCCCTCCTTTCCTGTGGGCAGACGATAGGAAAGGAGGGGGATTTTTGACATCAGATTCTCAAAACTCCCTGATCTTTTTCTGGTTTTTCGACCAGAATGCAGACCGGCATCACTCACTTAAATCATACGCAATTCTATTCCTTTTCCTCCTGCTCTTCTGCCCGGGACACTTCCTCTTCTGTGATTTCCTCCGGATGGACCACTCTCTCGATCAGGTATACCGTTCCGATTAACAGGGCGCAGGCCGCAACGGTGGTGAGCCAGAAGGGGCCTGCCGAGCGGTACACATGATCCAGGATCCCGGTCTCCGACACGATCACGGAGAGCAGATTGGCCGCCACATGGAAGAGGATCGGGGCCAGCATGGTGTGGAACCGCTCATAGACATAGATCATCAAAAGGCTCAGGCAGAAGGCATAAATGCCCTGCACCAGATTCCCGTGATAGAAGCCAAAGATCAGGGAGCAGACCACGCAGGCCGTGGAAATATTCAGATATTCCCGCATTCTCCGATACATAAGCCCCCGGAAGATGAGTTCCTCCACAATCGGAACGATGACGCCTAAGCCCACAAGCTCCACCGCAAGCTTTCCCCCGTAGATCATCTCCGAGATCTCCGCATAGGCATCCGACACCTGATAGAGCCCGCTGACAGCCACCAGATTATTTCCCGCCAGACAGGCCGTCATTCCAAGGATAACCGCCAGCAGGTATTGCCAGGAGGGCGCCGCCGCAAACCGGCGCATGCGGCCGGCCAGCGCCTCCCGCCTCCGGTCCCGTCTGTAGTACAGGATCAGAAGGGGAAGGGTGATGGCTGCCGCCAGGACCTGCATCTCCAGGGCAATAGAGATGGTCTGCTCCAGCATGCTGTTGATAATACTGTTCATTTCGCTGTTCAAGGTACTCACATCGTACTTGGACACCGTAGAAAAAGCAATCCAGACGGCGGCGATCACTTCTATGATAAAGCAGACCACCAGATAGGTAAGCCCCGGATAGATCAGCCTCCAGATCCGTTTTCCCCAGCTCTCTTCTCTCATACACTACCTCCTGCATATGCGCCCCTGCTTCTCACAGTGGCGATATCGATCAGCGTCAGCCCCTCCTCCCGGTTCTCAAGGCTTGTTACCAAAGCCCTGGCCGTGTCAATGGCCGTCAGCACGTTGACCCCGGTCTCGATGGCGTTGCGGCGGATGATGAAACCGTCGTGGCTTTTCGCCGCCCCCTGATTGGGAGTATCGATGACCAGGTCAATGTCGTGCTCCAGGATCAAATCCAGAAGGTTCGGGGACTCCTGCTCCAGCTTGCCCGTGCGGATGGCCTTCACCCCCTTCTCGTTGAGAACCTTGGCCGTGCCCTTGGTGGCGTAGATCTTGTAACCGAGGGCCTCAAACCGCTTTGCGATATCCGCCGCCTCCAGCTTGTCGGCGTCCTTCACCGTGATGATCATCTTCTTCGTCCTGGGCAGACGGATGCCGGCTCCCAGAAACGCCTTGTAAAGGGCCTCGTTGAAGGTCCCTGCGATCCCCAGGCACTCGCCCGTGGACTTCATCTCCGGCCCCAGACCGATGTCGGCCCCCCGGATCTTCTCGAAGGAGAAGACCGGCATCTTCACCGCCACGTAATCCGCTTCCGGCTGGAGGCCCGGCGCAAAGCCCAGCTCCCTTATGGTCTTTCCGATCATCACCTGGGTCGCCAGCTTCACGATGGGAATCCCCGTCACCTTGCTGATGTAGGGAACTGTCCGGCTGGAACGGGGATTCACCTCGATCACGTACACCTCGTCATTGCTGACGATAAACTGGATGTTGATCAGACCACGCACGTGGAGAGCTCTGGCAAGCCGTCTCGTGTACTCCTCAATGACCCGCTTCGTCCGGTCAGCGAGGCTCATGGCCGGATAGACGGAAATACTGTCGCCCGAGTGGATGCCCGCCCGCTCGATGTGCTCCATGATGCCGGGGATCAGCACCTCCTCCCCGTCGCAGACCGCATCCACCTCGATCTCCTTCCCTCTCAGATATTTATCCACCAGGATCGGATGCTCCTGGGCGATGCGGTTGATGACCCCGATAAACTCCGTCACATCCTGATCGTTTATGGCGATCTGCATACCCTGGCCGCCCAGCACGTAGGAGGGACGCACCAACACCGGGTAGCCCAACTCATTGGCGGCGGCGATGGCCTCCTCACAGGTGTAGACCGTGTGGCCCGCCGGCCTGGGGATACAGCATTCCTCCAAGATCCGGTCGAAGAGTTCCCGGTCTTCCGCCGCATCCACGTCCCTGGCCGAGGTGCCGAAAATGGGGACGCCCATTTTGAGGAGGGCCTCCGTAAGCCCGATGGCCGTCTGCCCGCCGAACTGGACCACGGCCCCGTCGGGCTTCTCAAGCTCCACCACGTTCTCCACGTCCTCCGGCGTCAACGGCTCGAAATACAGCTTGTCGGCAATGTCAAAATCCGTACTGACCGTCTCCGGGTTGTTGTTGATGATAATGGTCTCATAGCCGGCCTCGGCAAAGGCCCAGGTGCTGTGGACGGAGCAGAAATCAAACTCAATCCCCTGGCCGATGCGGATGGGGCCGGAGCCAAGGACCAGCACCTTCTTCCTGGTCTTCTCCCCCACCGCCTCGTTCTCGCTTCCGAAGCAGGAATAATAATAGGGAGTCTCCGCCGCAAATTCCGCCGCACAGGTGTCGACCATCTTGAAGGCCACATGGATATCATATTTATCCCGCAGATATTTGATCTCCCGCTCTGCCCGTCCCGTCAGGCGGCCGATGACCGCATCCGGGAACTCCATCCGTTTGGCCTCCGCCAGAAGCTCCCCCGTGAGGGGCTCCGTCTGCAGGCGCTTTTCCATCTCCGTGAGGATGGCGATCTTGTCGATGAACCATTTGTCGATCCTGGTTATCTCATGGATCACGTCATAGGAGATCCCCCGCCTGAGCGCCTCTGCGATCACATAGATCCGGCGGTCGTCCACCCGGTGCAGCCGCTCGACAAGCTCCTCGTCCGTCTGCCCGGAAAAATCCATGGAGAGAAGGCTGTCCACATGCTGTTCCAGAGAACGGATGGCCTTCATCAGGGCTCCCTCGAAGCTGGTGCAGATGCTCATCACCTCTCCGGTGGCCTTCATCTGGGTGGTCAGCGTCCGTTTGGCACTGATAAACTTGTCAAAGGGCAGACGAGGAAGCTTTACCACGCAGTAATCCAGCATGGGCTCAAAGCTGGCATAGGTCTTTCCCGTGATGGCGTTTGGAATCTCGTCCAGGGTGTAGCCCAGGGCGATCTTCGCCGCCACCTTGGCGATGGGATAGCCGGTGGCCTTGGAGGCCAGGGCCGAAGAACGGCTCACTCTGGGATTGACCTCGATCACACAGTACTCAAAGTTCCCCGGATGGAGGGCAAACTGAACATTGCAGCCGCCGGTGATCTGAAGCTCGTCGATGATGTTTAGGGCCGCACTCCGGAGCATCTGGTATTCCTTGTCGCCCAAGGTCTGGGAGGGGGCCACCACGATGCTGTCCCCCGTGTGTACTCCCACCGGATCGATATTCTCCATGTTGCAGACGGTGATCACGTTGCCGTTCCCGTCCCGCATCACCTCGTACTCAATCTCCTTCCAGCCGGCGATGCACCGCTCCACCAGCACCTCGCCCACCCGAGAAAGCCGGAGTCCGTTCTGGAGGATCTCCACCAGCTCCTCCTCGTTCTTCGCAATGCCGCCGCCGCTTCCGCCCAGGGTATAGGCGGGCCTAAGCACCACCGGATAACCGATTTCATCCGCAAAGGCCACCCCCGCCTCCACGTCATGAACCACCAGAGAGGCGGCGCAGGGCTCCCCGATCTTCTCCATGGTATCCTTGAATTCCTGCCGGTCCTCCGCCTTCTTTATGGTCTCCGGCGTGGTGCCGATGAGCCTCACCTCATGGCTCTCCAGAAAGCCGGAGTCCGCCAGCTCCATGGCCAGGTTGAGCCCCGCCTGCCCTCCCAGGGTGGGAAGGACGCTGTCGGGCTTCGTGGTCTCGATGAGCCGTTCCAGAACCTCCACCGTCAGCGGCTCGATATAGACCTCATCGGCAATGTCCTTGTCCGTCATGATGGTTGCCGGGTTGGAATTGAGGAGCACCACCTCGACCCCCTCTTCCTTAAGCGAGCGACAGGCCTGGGTGCCCGCATAGTCAAACTCCGCCGCCTGCCCGATGACGATGGGGCCGGAGCCGATCACCAAAACTTTCTTAATCTCAGGATTCCTAGGCATGCTTCCTCACCTCCATCATCTTTAAAAAACGGTCGAACAGGTACGCCGAATCCCTTGGTCCGGGGCAGGCCTCCGGGTGGAACTGGACCGTGAACAGATTTTTTCCCACATAGGAAAGGCCCTCGTTGGTCCCGTCGTTGACATTGACGAAGGCCGGGCGTGCCACCGACTCGTCCAGAGACGTTTCATCCACCACGTAGCCGTGATTCTGCGAAGAAATATAGACCCGTCCCGTCTCAAGGTCCTTCACCGGATGGTTTCCTCCCCTGTGGCCGTATTTCAGTTTATAAGTATCTGCGCCCGTGGCCAAAGCCATGAGCTGGTGCCCCAGACAGATGGCAAAGATAGGGATATCCGTCCGGTAGAGCTTTTTAAGCTCCGTGATGATCTCCGTACATTCCTTCGGGTCGCCCGGCCCGTTGGAGAGCATGATGCCGTCCGGCTCATCGGCCAGGATCTCCTCCGCCTTCGTGTAAGCCGGATAGACCGTCACCTGGCATCCTCTTTGATTCAGGGAGCGGGCAATGTTCCTCTTGGCGCCAAAATCCATCAGGGCCACCCGAAATCCGTCACCCATCAGAACATGCTTTTCCCGGCAGGTCACCCTCTCCACCACGTTCCCCGGAGTATACTCCCGGATCTTCGGCAAAATCTCCTCCAGAGAGGAATACTCCCTGGTGGTGATCATGCCGTTCATGGTGCCCCGCTCCCTGAGAAGCTTTGTGAGAGCCCTGGTGTCGATCCCGGCGATTCCCGGAATGTCATGCTCCAAAAGAAAGTGCTGGATCGTGTCCCGGCTTCTGAAATTGCTCGGCATCCTGGACAATTCCCGCACGAGAAAGCCGTCCGCCCAGGGCCGGTCCGATTCCATATCTTCGTGGCAGATGCCATAATTTCCAATCAGTGGGTAAGTCATAACGACTGCCTGTCCGGCGTAAGAAGGGTCTGTCAGAACTTCGAGATAGCCTGTCATGGAGGTGTTAAAGACGATTTCGCTGATGATTTCCCTTGGCGAACCGATCGCGGTCCCGGAAAAGACGGTTCCATCTTCCAGTATCAGAAAAGCTTTCATAATTATGTCCACCGTTTCCTTTCGTATACCCAAAGGGCGCCCCTTAACGCATGCGCTCTGCGCAGGTAATCAAGGTATACCCTCAGCGTCACTGATCCTGTTTTTTTGCTCAAATCTTAAAAATTTTACCACACCGGGTTTTACATTTCAACCCTTTTCCCCCAGGAAATTTCTTTTCATAAAATATCACCAAAAGCCCTTTTCCTTCATATAATAATAGAAATCCAAACTGCGGAGAGTTCCATTGATCTTAAGGGCTTTACAGACACCAGACACCACAGACACCGGAAAACTGTTCATCACCGTCAATTCTGCCTTAAACAGCTTTCCCATAAGCGACGCCACCGTCACCATATCCGTCACCGGAGGGGACGGCGGCTCCCAGCCATTGGAGCAGCTCACCACGGATACCGCCGGACAGACAGAGGAAGTGACCCTGGGGACGCCCCCTCTGGAATACAGCATGGAGCCCGGCGAGCCCCGGCCTTACACGGAGTACAACATCACGGTCCAGGCCCCCGGCTACGAGCCCCAGACCGTTGAAGGCACGGAAGTGCTGCCGGACGCCACGGCCATCCAGAACGTCCGGCTCCGCCCCCTCTCTGAGGAGGAAGGCGCCCCGGCGGACATCGTGATCCCCGACCACACCCTCTACGGGGAGTATCCGCCCAAGATCGCCGAGCCGGAGGTCAAGCCCATCGCCGAGAGCGGGAACATCGTCTTAAGCCGGGTGGTCACGCCGGAGACCATCGTGGTCCACGACGGGACCCTGAGCAACACCTCCGCCCCCAATTACTACGTGGGCTACAAGGATTACATCAAGAACGTGGCCTGCAGCGAGATCTACGCCAACTGGCCGGAATCCACCATCACCGCCAACGTCCTCGCCATCATGTCCTTCACCATGAACCGGGTCTACACGGAATGGTATCGGAACCGGGGCTACGACTTCACCATCACCTCCTCCACGGCCTACGACCACAAGTGGATCTACGGGCGGAATATCTTCGAGAGCATATCCGTGATCGTGGACGACATCTTCACGGACTATCTCTCAAGGCCCGACGTGAAACAGCCGATCCTCACCCAGTACTGCGACGGCAAGCGGGTCTCCTGCCCCGACTGGATGACCCAGTGGGGCTCCAAGAGCCTGGGGGACCAGGGCTACTCCCCCATCGAGATCCTCCGATACTATTACGGCCAGGACATGTACATCAATACGGCAGAGCAGATTTCCGGCATCCCCTCCTCCTGGCCCGGCGAAAACCTCTCCATCGGTTCAAACGGCCCGAAAGTCCGGCAGCTCCAGGAACAGTTAAACAGCATCGCCAGCGTCTACTCCTCCATCCCGTCCCTGGTCCCCGACGGCATTTACGGGGAAAACACCAAGAATACCGTGGAAAAATTCCAGTCGGTCTTTGGCCTTCCCCAGACGGGAGTCGTGGATTTCAGGACCTGGTACAAAGTCTCCGAGATCTACGTGGCCGTCACCAGGATCGCAGAGTTAAACTGACAAAACCGGCATCATTACCGCCCCGTGCACGTCAAAAAATCCTGTCAGGCAGGTTCCTCCATCTGTCTGACAGGATTTTTTCAGCCGCCCAGCTCGATCATGCGGCGGATGCAGCGGCCAGCGCCCTCCATGGTCTCCTCCGGCAGAAGGATCTCCTCGCCGCCGGTCCCCCGCAGGCAGTGATAGACGTCCATCAGGGTCGTGGCACGCATGTCGGGACAGGTCAGATTGGCGGACAGGGGATAAAACCGCTTGTCCGGGCACTGATACTGCAGATGCTCCACGATACTGATCTCCGTTCCGATGATAAACTCCCCGGCATCAGAGCGTTTCGCATAGCTCATGATGCCAGTGGTGGAACCGATATAGTCCGCCTCCCGGACCACCTCCCCCCGGCATTCCGGATGGACCAGAAGCAGGGCGTCCGGATGCAGGGCCCTGGCGGCCTCCACGTCACGGCGGGTCATACAGGCATGTCTCGGGCAGCCGCCCTGCCAGAATGCGAAAGTCTTTTCCGGAATCTGCCCCGCCACATAATGCCCCAGGTTCGGATCCGGGATAAAGAGGATCTTTTTCTCCGGCATGGCACGGCAGATCTGCACCGCCGAGGACGAGGTCACGCAGACGTCGCACTCCGTCTTGAGCGCCGCAGTCGTGTTGATATAGGCGACGACGACATAGCCGGGATACTGTTCCTTAAGCTCCCGCAAAGATCCGGGGGACAACTGTTCGGCCATCGGACAGCCGGCCGCGGGATTTGCCAGATACACACGCTTGCCGGGGGACAGGACCTTGCAGGTCTCCGCCATGAAGCGCACGCCGCACATGACCATGTTCGAATGCGCATCCCCCGACGCCTGCACGCTCAGGCCATAGGAATCGCCGACGTGATCGGCGATCTCCAGGATCGGCTCGCTCTGGTATGCGTGGGCAAGAATGCAGACGTCCTTCTCCTTTTTCAGGCGCATGATCTCGCCCTGTAACTCATGAACTTTCATAAAGTCCATCCTTTCTTATCTTGAGTTTCCGTATTTTGTATCGTCGCGAGAAATACGGAAACTCAAGTTCTTATGCTTTGTCAGTCTCCGTTTTATCCGTCTCCGTCTTGCCTCTTTCCGCCTGCTCCGTCCCGTCGATCTCCCAGGCACGGAGGGGGGCCAGAAAGCCGGCCTGCTCCAGCCGGCGCTCGATAAGCCCCAGCCGTTCGGCGCTGGCGGCCTCGATCAGATGATAGTGATATCCGGCCGTCGCATTGCTCAGCAGCGTCGATTTCCCGTCCTGCAAAAGGGCCAGGAATTCCTCGATATCCTGGCGTGAGGCGATATCCATGGGCACGGTGATCCGGCCATAGATCCGATGCTTGATGCTGACGTTTTTGACCCGGCCGCCGCAGTCCACGATGATCCCCAGCTCCCTCGCAGCCTCGGCCTCGGCGTGGCAGACCTTGATCTCCCTGGTAAGAGCCTCCCGCTGCTGCATGATGTAGCCGCGGCAGGTGGAAATGATGTTCGTCGTCTGTGCACGGAGAACGGCAATATCCTGGACGATCACCTGGCGGCTGACACAGAACTTTGCGGCAAGCTCGCTTGCGGTCACCGGCAGGGAGGCCCGCTCCAGAATACCGATGATCTGCGACTGGCGCTCTTTGACATTCAAGGTCTCCACCTCCTCTAGATCACGTGTAGATTTTTCATGGAGATATCCAGGATCGGCGCCGAATGGGTCAGTGCGCCGCTGGAAACGTAATCGACTCCCAGATCGATGATGCGTGCAATGTTCTCACGGGTCACGTTGCCCGAGCATTCGGTCTCGGCCCGGCCGTCGATGAGCGCAATGGCCTCCCGCATCTCCTCCGTCGTCATGTTGTCCAGCATGATGATGTCCGCCCCGGCTTCCACCGCCTCCCGGACCTGCTCCAGGGTCTCCACCTCGATCTCGATCTTGCGCACGAAAGGCGCATAAGCCTTCGCCATGCGGACGGCTTCGGTGATGCTGCCGGCTGCGCCGATGTGGTTGTCCTTGAGCAGGACGCCGTCGGAAAGATTGTAGCGGTGATTGCTGCCGCCGCCCACCCGCACCGCATACTTCTCAAAAATACGGCAGTTCGGCGTCGTCTTTCTGGTGTCCAGCAGCGTGGTCCTGCTGCCGGCGAGAAGCCCGGCGATCTCGTGGGTGTACGTTGCGATCCCGCTCATGCGCTGCAGGTAATTGAGGGCGACCCGCTCGCCGGAGAGCAGCACCCGGATATCCCCCCGCACCGTGGCCAGGAGCTGTCCGTTTTTGACAGCGTCCCCGTCCTGGCAGTGAAACTCCACCTCCGTGTCCGCATCCAGCAGCCGAAACACCCGTGCGTAGACCCAGAGCCCCGCAATCATGCCGTCCTGCTTGCAGATCAGCTCAACCTCGCCGGCCTTTGGCTCCGGCATGACCGCATTGGTGGAGACATCCTCACTGGTGATATCTTCCTTCAGCGCCATCATGATGAGCTCGTCGGCATTCAACTTCATCGTGATCTCATTCATTTCGTATCCGACCTTTCTATTTCATGTAATATGGTTTCCCGGTAGGAGGAGAACAGCCCCTCCTGGTCCGCATAGCGCCCCAGGTCCACCTGGCAGGCCGGGTGGGCCGGCGCATCATGGCGGAATGCGATGTCATCCGCCGCCCGCTGCGCAAAGACCAGCGATTCCAAAAGCGAGTTGCTCGCCAGGCGGTTGCGGCCGTGGACGCCGTTGCAGCTCGTCTCCCCGCAGGCGTAAAGCCTGTCCATGGAGGTGCGGCCGGCCAGATCCGCCCGGATGCCGCCCATCAGGTAATGCTGCGCCGGGACCACCGGGATCGGCTCCCGGAGCACGTCAAAACCCTCCCCGAGACAGTGTTCGTAGATGTTTGGGAAATGCTCCAAGATCTTCTGCTTCCCGATGGGGCGCAGGTCCTCCCAGACGAATTCGCTTCCCCCAAGGGCCATTTTCTCTTTGACCGCACGGCTCAGCAGGTCACGGGGCTGGAGCTCGTCGGTGAAGCGGTCTCCGTTTTGATCCCTCAGGACGGCCCCCTCGCCCCGCACTGACTCCGAGATCAAAAACCGCCTGCCGGGAGTGCGGGAAAACAGGGTCGTCGGGTGGATCTGCACGTAATCCAGGTGCTCGACTGCGATCCCGTGCCGGAGGGCGATCGCCAGGGCGTCCCCGGTAATGTGCGGAAAGTTGGTGGAATTCCGGTAAAGGCCGCCCACACCGCCGCAGGCCAGCACCACGTCCCCCGCCTCCAAAAGCCGTATCTCACCGTCTTCATCCGACAGGACCACGCCGCCGCAGACATTTCCCTCCGAAGCGATGTCCAGCATCGTGGTATGCTCGGCAATGGTGATATTGTCCCTCTCCTGCGCCCGGCGAAGCAGCGTGCCGGTGATCTCCTGGCCGGTGGCATCCTCATGGAACAGGATCCTCGGGCGGCTGTGGGCCCCCTCCCTCGTGTAATCGAATCCTCCCCCGGGCTTCCCCGTGAAATTTACACCCAGGCGCACCAGATCCCTGGCAATATAGTTGGAACTGCGGATCATGAGGTCCACCGTCTTTTGATTGTTCTCATAGTGGCCGGCACGCATGGTGTCCTCAAAATAATCGGCGTAATCGCCCTCTCCCCGCAGCATGCACATGCCGCCCTGGGCCAGAAAAGAATCGGAATCCTCCGCCCCCTGCTTGGTAATGACGCAGACCGCAAGCCGCTCCGGCAGGTTCAGGGCGCAGTACAGGCCGGCGGCCCCCGTGCCGACAATGACAACGTCATAGGACTGGTTCATATGTAGCCTCTTTTCAGTGTCCTCCCGACGGGGACACCCTTATTTTTTATGACTGTCTCCTAATGTAGCACATATCATGATGGGTGTCAAGACATATAGCGTGAAACTCTCCCGCAGGGATTTCCGTGTTGTAAAAAAGCCGAAGAGTAACCCTTCCCTCCACAGCTCACAAACAGGCGGAAAGACAGTCTTTCCGCCTGCTCATGACTTCTCCTCCTTTGCAAACTCCGGGGACATGTTCCTGGAATCAAAGGCAATGGCCACTCCCCTCTCCCGTCCGCCCTGCATGCAGATATAATCGGCCAGTCCCTGGGTGGCCTGCCGCACCGTGTAAATATTCATGCGGTTATTGCCCGCCCCGATCACACCCCGAAGGCCCCCCCGTCCCAAACTCCAGCCGGCGGTAGAACCGGTCCAAGATCTCCGCCTCGTCGCCCTCCAGGGCCTTTAGTTCCGCCCTTGTATGTTCGTCGAAGCCAGGATCCGTGCACCAGGCTTCGTATTCCTTTCTGTGATCCATCAGAAAATCCTCCCTTATGTAAAATTTTCGGCTGTGCGGATAAAGGTTTCGTGCGTCTCCGTCGGACCGTACAGACAAATCTGCTGCCCGCTCCGGTACCGCAGATGTTTAATTTCTAAATGTTCTGTACCAAGATCTGCGCAAGCAATCACGCAACCGGCTCATATTCGCCGTCCATAGCTCAGATTCGCTTTTTCCGTCCCCCGGGGCCGTGGGGCAGCCCGCTCTCATCCTCTGTCGCAGTCTGGTAGGTATCCAATTGGTTGATGCCGCTCAATGTCCGTCCGCCGGAAATGCGTCTTTTATGCGCAGATAAAGGACAGCAGATAGAAGGGCGGCGCATTCTCATCGCCTTCCTCCACGATCTCCACCTGGATCCGGTGCTTTCCCGGCGTGCCGCACCCGTTTCTTCTATATAGATAGTGCCGAATCCGGTCATCATCGATCCGCCTGCAGACCTCCTCGATGGCCCTGTCCCAGCTCTCATCATGGCAGAGAAGCGTGGTCGTAAGGAGAATGACCGCCTTCGGATAAGTCTCCCGAAGCTCCCGGATCTTCAGATCCCTCGTCCGCACCCCAGAACCACTCCGACCCCTCCCTGGGATCCAGGATACGGTCCTTCACATACTCCCAGATAGTCCGTCCGCCCTTCCTGTCTCTCAAATCCGTTGTAAAAGCCCACCATGGCCTCCGCCTGCACCCACCAGATCCGGTCCGTGTCAACCCGCTCCCCCCCCTTTTCATTGAGCAGGGAGCCTTCCCGGTAAGCCCTCCGGTAAACCTGCTCCGTCAGGTTCCTCGTCACAGGCGAAAGCCTCTCCGTAAACCCTTCCTCCCCCAGGACAGAAAGGGGTCGGTCCGTGAGCCAGGCCACCTCAATGTCATGGCCGTAGGAAGAAAGATCCAGAAGGCTTCTCCATTCCCGGTCAAAGGCCTCCAGATAGCCGTATCCGTCCTGGCAGCGCTCCTCCATGAGCGCCGCCAGCGCTTCCGCCAGGGCAAGGGCCTCCCGGTCGCCGGAGGCTTCACAGTAGGCGGACAGGCCGTAGACGGCAAAGGCATGGCTGTAGGTGTGCTTGCCGTCGTACTCCGGGTCCAGAAAACGCTCCCGCAGGAACCGGTACGCATGGGCCGCATCCTCCAGAAGCCGCCCCCCCTTGAAATGCAGGAACGCCCGGGAGAAAAACCAGAGGATCCGGCTGTTTAAGATACAGCCCTTGGCCGCATCCCTGTGGAGTCTCAAGCCCCTCCCCAAAAGGGATGACCCCTTCCGCCAGGTGCCGTTCCAATTCCCCGGCGAGCCCTTTGATCCTCTCCGATGCCCTCCGGCCCCGTTCCCCCGAGGTCGGACAGCCCAGCCTTCCACAGCTACCGGATGCCAATTTCCGTGTCCTCCGCAGTCACCACGCTGTTTTCCTTTATGTAGGAGACTACCTCCGCCAGCCTGGTGAAGGCAAGGGAGACATAGGTGTCCGCCGATCCATAGTAGATGGCGATCCGCCCCGTCGCCGCATCGTAAATGGTGGCACAGGGGAACGCCACGTTGGGGAGAAAGCCCCGCTCCTCATACCATTCCTCCGAAGTCAGAAGGAAATTTTTGCAGCGGTATTTCACAATAGAAGGATCGTCGAGATCCAGGATCGCCTCGCCGATGCTGTACACATAACCGTTACAGGTGCCGCTGACCCCGTGATAGGACAAAAGCCAACCCTCCGTCGTCTCAATGGGCGCAGCCCCGCCCCCGATCTTAAGGCCCTCCCACCATTCCTTCCCACGTCCCATGACGTGGCGGTGACGGCCCCAGTACACCATGTCCGGGCTCTCGGAAACAAAAATATCGCCGAAGGGAGTGTGGCCGCTGTCGCTGGGCCTGGATAACATCATGAACTTTCCGCCGATCTTCCTCGGGAACAACACTGCGTTCCTGTTAAAAGGAAGGAAAGGGCACTCCATCCGCACAAAAGTCTCAAAATCCGTCGTCCTCGCCATGCCGATGGAAGCGCCGAAGAAATCCTGGCACCACATCAGATAGTAGGTGTCCTCCACCTTCACCAGCCGGTGATCGTAGGCGTAGGGAGGCATCATTTCTTTCCCCTCCTCGTCGACAAAGCGGATCCTCTCCTTTTCAAATTCCCAGTGGACCGCATCTTTACTGTGCCCCAGGTAAATATGGGGCACGCCGTCAAGCTGCTCCCCCCGAAATACGCCGATGAACCCGTCTCCATAAGGCATCACCGCACTGTTGAAGATCCGGGCCACTCCCTCCAGCGGGTTTCTCCCGATGATGGGATTCTCCTGATACCGCCACAGGGGCATCCAGTCCTTGCTGCCTTCCCCCCGCTCCTGCCAGGGCATGTTCTTTACTTCATTTCCTATGATCTTCACTTCGATCATCTCTTCTCCTTTTTAATCGATATTAAATTTATATTTAAGTATTTTTAATCTTGTAACTATAAATGAGTAAATACCAAATATTGCACAAAATAAAGACACCCGCTGCTGAATGATGTATCATTGAAGTACCAACAAACAACATACTCAAACAA
>JAAWRC010000053.1 GCA_022800815.1 Lachnospiraceae bacterium
GAAAACGGGAGGGCCCCTGCCCGATCGGTTTCTGCGCTTATGGGCTCGTTGGAATGGTTGGCGCAGCAGGCTTTGGATGGATCAATTGTCAGAATCCACTCGACAATTCCACGTTTCGCAATCGCTTAGTAAATGAAAAAAGAAAGGAAAGGTCGAAAAATCATGAGTGATTTTAAAAATGTGGTGATCGTGTCGGGAGTGCGCCTTCCGGTGGGGTCTTACGGGGGAAGTCTGAAAACGGTGAGTGCCATCGACATGGGGGCGATGGTGGTCAAGGAGGCGGTAAAACGGGCGGGGATCGCTCCGGAGGAGGTGGACGAGGTGATCGTCGGGCAGGTGGGCCAGATTGCGGAGTGTGGCTTCGTGGCGAGGGCCATCAGCCTGGCGGCCGGTCTGCCGAAGGAGACGACGGCCTATTCGGTGAACCGGCAGTGTGGTTCGGGGCTCCAGGCCATTGCGGACGCCGTGATGGAGATCCAGACCGGCTATGCCGACGTGGTGGTGGCCGCCGGGGCGGAGAATATCAGTGGACTTCCTTATTATGTGAAGGACGCCCGCTGGGGCGCCAGGATGGGGCACAAGAGCTTTGAGGACGGCGTCATCGACATCCTGACCTGGCCCCTCAACAATTCCCATAACGGGACCACGGCGGAGAATGTGGCGAACCGGTTTGGCGTGAGCAGGGAAGAGCAGGACGCCTTTGCGCTGGAGAGCCACAGACGGGCGGTGGAGGCCGTAAAGAGCGGAAAATTTGCAGAGGAGATTCTTCCGGTGGAACTGAAGGACAGAAAGGGAAATGTCACGGTTTTTGACACGGACGAGGGCCCCAGGGACGGGCTCACCATGGAGAAGCTTGCCAAGCTCCGTCCGGCGTTTGTAAGGGACGGTTCTGTCACCGCCGGGAATTCCTCCAGTTTGAACGACGGTGCGGCGGCGGTGGTCGTCATGTCCGAGGAGAAGGCAAAGGAGCTCGGGGTCTCGGGAAAGCTTCGGATCGAGGGCTATGCGGTGGCCGGAATCGAGGCGGAGATCATGGGATATGCGCCGAAGCTTTCCAGTGAAAAGCTGGCGAAGAAGGTCGGCGTGGATTTAAAGTCCATCGACATGTTTGAAATCAACGAGGCCTTCGCAAGCCAGGCGTTTGCGGTGAGAAGGGATCTGGGGCTTGACCCGGACAAGGTGAATATTTACGGCGGCGGCATTTCCATCGGCCATCCCATCGGCGCAACCGGCTGCATTCTGACGGTGAAGGTGCTCTACGAACTGATGCGCACGGAGAAAAAGGACGCCATGATCAGCATGTGCATCGGCGGCGGCCAGGGAATTTCCATGTATTTTACAAAGTGTTAGAGAAGGAAGAGGGCTTCCGGGGAAAGGGAAAATTTCTCTTTCCCTCAAGCCGCTTTTTATGTGCAGGGTTGATTTTGGAGGATAAAGGAGTTTGAAACGATGAGGTTACAGGATTTGAAAACGGTTGCGGTGATCGGTGCGGGTGACATGGGGCACGGGATCGCCCAGGTGGCCCTGATGGCCGGGTATCAGGTGCGCCTTTGTGACATCAAGAAGGAGTTTGTGGAGCGGGGCATAAGCAGGATCTATGCCAGCCTGGACAAACTGGTGTCCAAGGGAAAGTTTGAGGCCGGGCGGGCGGAGATGATCAAAAACGGGCAGGTTCGGGGGTTTGTCTCCATTGCGGAGGCGGTGGCAGGTGCGGAGCTGGTGGTGGAGGCCGTGCCGGAAAGTCTTGAGATCAAGAAGGATACCTTACGGCAGATTTCAGAAGCCTGCGGCGATGGGGTGATTGCGACGAATTCCTCCACCATGAGCATTACCATGCTGGCGGAATATGTGGAGAAGCCGGAGAACATGGTGGGGATCCATTATTTTAACCCGGCGGTCTTAATGAAGCTGGTGGAGGTGATCTGCGGTGACAGGACTTCCGGGGAGACGGCGGCTTTTGCCTGTGCTTACGCGAAACAGGTTGGAAAGACGGCGGTTCTTGCCAAAAAGGACCGGCCGGGATTTATCGCCAACCGGATCGTCGCACCGGTGGTGGTCTACAACGGGCTCTGTATAGACCGGGAGGGAATTTCTCCGGCCGATATCGACCTGTCCATGATGAGGGCCGGGCAGAAAATGGGGCCCATGGAACTGGCGGACTACACGGGGGTGGACGTGACCTCGGCCTGCCAGGATTACTATCACGAGCATCTTTCGCCGGAGTATGGGCCTTCGGAGACGGCGAGGAAGCTGATGGCGGAGGGACATCTGGGAAAAAAGACGGGGCGGGGGTATTATCTCTGGCCGGAGGCGGGAAGGCCTGAACTGGACGAGAGCCTTTATACGGGCCGGTACGATCCGAAAATTCCCAATTTCATCCAGGCCAACGAGGCGTGCAAGCTTTATGAGGAAGGAGTGTGCACTCTGGAAGAATGTGACACGGCCATGATTTTAGGGTATAATATGGAGGGACCCATTGCGTATATCCAGAACTTTGCGGCGGAGGAGATTTCCGGAGTCTTGAACCGGCTGGCGGATAAATATAATAAGGAAATCTTCCGTCCGGTGAAGACCATTCGGACAGGTGCCTATAAACGATAGATGGATCAGGACTTTGCTTTTAAATGGAATCTTTCTTCCTGGATCAACACGGAAAACATGCAGCCGATCGTGGATAAGATCACTCCTCTCATCTGGACGGATATCAACATCGTCAACGCCGAGGGGATGATCGTGGCTTCTCCGAAGAAGCATCGGATCGGCAAGTATCACAATGCGGCCAGAATGCTTTTGGAGAGTGAGGAGGACCAGCTCATCATTGAACATACCAACGACGTTCCGGGAGTCCTTCACGGCGTGAATTTTCCCATCTGCATCGAGGGGGTGCGGGTGGGGATGATCGGGATCACCGGAAAGCCTTCGGAGGTGAAGCTGATTGCGAAGCTGGTGCGGGAGCTTTTGCAGTTCCATATTACAGAGGCCAGAAAGGATCAGAAGGATTCTTATCTGGCGCAGCTTCGGTATCATTTTCTGTATGAGTGGCTGTTTGACAAAAGCATCGTGATTTCCAGGGCTTTTGAGGAGCGGGGGAAGGTGCTTGACATTCCCATTTTTCAGCCCTGGAGCGTGGGGGTAGTCCTGGTGGAGGAACTGAAAGAGCGGGAACCGCAGACGGAAATGCTCCTGTCCTGCATCCAGGAGTGCCTGAAGGAGCGAGAAGGGAAGATTTTATCCATCTGTGTCGGTCCGGAGATCATTTTGCTCTTCCAGGAAGGGGAGACGGAGAAGGTGCTCGCGGCCATGAGGGGGATCGTGGGAAAGCTCAGGGAAGAGTTCCCGTATTCTTTTCAGGCGGGAGTGGGGCGGGGGGTCACGGAGGCGGAGCAGATCCGACGGTCCCTGCAGGACGCCAAGATCATGTGCAGGCTTTCCGGGCAGACGAAGGAGAACGAGATATGCAGCATGGAGGAGCGGCCCATGGAGATGCTTTTGCAGCTTGCGCCCAGGGAGGAGATGGTGCGGTTGTTCCGGAAGGCCTTTCATGGGTATTCGGAGGGCGAGCTGGCCCGGACCATGGAAATGCTGCGCCTTTACGCCAGACACAACGGTTCCATTAACAAGGTGTCGGAGCAGCTTGGGATCCACAAGAACACGCTTCAGTATCGCTTGAACCGGCTGGCGGAAAGGACGGGATATGTCCCGCAGCAGGTTTCGGACATGGCGTATCTTTATGTCCTCATGAAAATTTACGAGCTGGAGATCGAGAGGAAGGATGGAGAGGGATGAATTTGAGAGCAGATGCCGAACGGATTGTGAGGGAGGCGATTGAGCAGGTGCTTCCGGACGAGGCTGTCGCCAGGGCGCTTGCGAAGCGGGAGTTTGGAAGCGGAGGGCTTTACGTGGTGGCGGCGGGAAAGGCGGCCTGGCAGATGGCGAAGGCGGCTTCCGGGATTTTGGGGGAGCGGATTGCGGCGGGGATCGTCGTGACGAAATATCACCATGTCAAGGGGGAGATTCCCCGCATGCGGTGTTTCGAGGCGGGACATCCGGTTCCGGACGACAATTCTTTTGCGGCCACGGAGGCCGCCATGGAGCTGGCGGCCGGTCTCGGGGAGGGGGATACCCTTTTGTTCCTGTTGTCCGGCGGGGGCTCGGCGCTGTTTGAGAAGCCGCTGATTCCCGGGAGGGAACTGGCGGATATCACGGAAGAGCTTCTGGCCTGCGGGGCGGACATCGTGGAGATCAATACCATCCGCAAGCGGCTGTCTGCAGTGAAGGGGGGAAAATTCGCCAAACTGTGTGAGCCGGCTCAGGTTTACAGCATCGTTCTCAGCGACATTCTGGGGGACCCGCTGGACATGATCGCCTCCGGGCCCACCGTGCCGGACACTTCCACCGGCGGGCAGGCCCGCGCAGTTGCGGAAAAGTACCGGCTGCACCTGAGCGCCGGGGCGGCGTCGCTTCTGGACGTGGAGACGCCGAAGACGCTGGACAATACGGAGACCGTGGTCACGGGAAGCGTGAGAGATCTCTGCATGGCGGCGGCGGAAAGCTGCAGGCGGCTGGACTATGAACCGGTGTTTCTGACGGACGGGCTGTGCTGCGAGGCCAGGGAGGCGGGCTCTTTCCTGGCTTCCGTGGCAAAGAGCCACCAGGACAGCGGGAAAAGCCTGGCGTTTCTGGCGGGGGGAGAGACCGTCGTCCATCTGACGGGAACGGGGCTTGGAGGGCGGAACCAGGAGCTTTCTCTGGCGGCGGCGGAGGGGATTGCGGGCCTTGCGGACACGGCGGTCTTCAGCGTGGGCAGCGACGGTACGGACGGGCCGACGGATGCGGCCGGCGGCTTCGTGGACGGAGAGACGAAGGGGAAGCTTGCGGAATTGGGCGTGGACATTTACCGGGCGCTGCGGGAAAATGACGCCTATCATGCGTTGGATGCGGTCGGCGGGTTACTGAAAACCGGGGCCACCGGCACCAATGTCAATGACGTGGCGGTGGTTTTGATCAAGAGGGAATCATAAGCTTGCTCCGGCCTTTGCGGGAAACCGCAAAGGCCGGAGTGCTTTTAAAAAAGAATTTCGGGAGAAAATTGACAGTTTTTTCTTTGTTGTATATAATAGCATATGAAGCTTGTGCGGGGAAGAACGTTTTCCCTGTCCGTCCGGAAATCCGGGAAGAGCAGAAGACTAAGAATTAGGATGGGAAACGGTTATGGATGTCATTGAATGCCTGACGGAAGCGACGAAACAGGGGGCGTCGGATATTTTTATCGTGGTGGGGCGCCCCATATCCATAAAGGTGAACGGAGTCCTGCGGGAGATCACGGATGCGAAGGTGCTTCCGGCGGACGCAAAGGAGTTTATCGAGAAGATTTATGAGCTGGAAGGCCATCGGGACATGAAGCATCTGACGGAATCCGGGGACGATGACTTTTCCTTTGCGATTCGGGGGGTGTCCCGGTTCCGGGTGAGCGTGTACCGGCAGAGGGGCAGCCTGGCGGCGGTGGTGCGGGTGATTACCTTTGATCTGCCAAGGCCGGAGGAGATCGGGGTTGGGCCGGAGATTCTGGCCCTGTCGGATTATACCAAGGGCATGGTGCTGGTGACGGGACCTGCCGGGAGCGGAAAGTCCACGACCCTGGCCTGCATCATCGACCGGATCAACGAGACCAGGGAGGGGCATATCATTACCTTGGAGGATCCTCTGGAATTTTTACATTCCCACAAGAAGAGCATCGTGAGTCAGAGGGAGGTGGGGTTGGACACGGGGAGCTACCTGTCCGCCCTCAGGGCGGCCCTCAGGCAGAGCCCGGACGCCATACTCCTCGGGGAAATGAGGGATTACGAGACCATCCAGGTAGCCATGACGGCGGCGGAGACGGGCCACCTGGTCTTGTCCACGTTACATACCATCGGGGCGGCCAACACCATAGACCGGATCATTGACGTGTTCCCCCCGGAGCAGCAGAGACAGATTGCGGTGCAGCTTTCTTCCGTGCTCCGCTCGGTGGTGTCTCAGCAATTGGTGCCGACGGTGGACGGCCGTCTGGCGCCGGCCTTTGAGCGGATGACGGTGAATCCGGCCATCCGGAACATGATACGGGAGAGCAAATTCCATCAGATTGACGGGGCCGTGTACACGGCCGGCGGCGGGGAGATGTTCTCCATGGATTCCAGTCTTTTGAAGCTTTATAAGGAGGGGAGCATCACCACGGACACGGCGCTTCGCTATGCGTCCAATCCGGATATGCTTTCCAAGAAGATGAAGTGATCGGGGAGATGTTTATGGAACGAAAAGGATTTTGCAGATTTTTGTGTCTGCTTCTTGGCGTCTGCCTGTTTTTGACAGGCTGCGGCGGATCTTCGGGGTCTTCGGACCCGGCGGGGGAACCGGCCCCTGCGACGCTGGAGGAGGAGGGGGTGCCCACCAGCGGCTCGCCCGGGAAGACGCAGGCCGTCACCGGGAATGCGCAGGGGAGCGGCCAGAAAAAACCGGACCCGGCAAAGAGCTCGGAGGAGTCTCCCGCCGGAAACCGGGATAACAAGCCGGTGGCCCTGGTCCCGGAGGCTTCCGGGGAGACGGTCTACGAGAAGGAGCTGGCGGTCATGGACGCCTCCCACGTGGAGGACGGCTACGTGATGGTGGAATATTTGGGACAGGTGGAGAAGGTCAAGCTCCAGGTGGAGACGCCGGAGGGCGTCACCTATACCTACACGAAGGGAAAAGGGTACGAGGTCTTTCCTCTGACGGGGGGGGACGGGGATTACCGGATTTCCGTCTGGGAGCAGCGGCCTTCCAAGGGGGATTACTTAAATGTTTTCAACCAGACGGTCACGGCGGAGATCGCCGATGAATTTTCTCCTTATCTCTATCCCAACCAGTACGTGAATTTTTCGCCGGACAGCAAGACGGTGGCCCTGGGGGCGGAGCTTGTCAAGGGGGCGACGGACGACTTGGACGCCGTCACCAGGATTTTTACTTATATCACGGAAAACATCACCTATGACGTGGATAAGGCCAGGAACGTCCAGAGCGGATACGTTCCGGTGGTGGATGAGATTCTGGATTCCGGCACGGGGATCTGTTTTGACTATGCGGCCCTCATGGCGACCATGCTCCGGACCCAGAGGATTCCGACCAGGCTGGAGATCGGGTATGCGGGGGACGTTTACCACGCCTGGATCAGCACCCACATCGACGGAATCGGCTGGGTCAACGGGATCATTCAGTTTGACGGCTCGGAGTGGCAGCTGATGGATCCGACCTTTGCGGCCAATTCCAGCAGTTCCGCACTCAAGGATTTTATCAGCGAGGGCGACAATTACCAGGTGAAATACCTTTATTAGGGAGGATGTATGGGACAGATATCGAAAAAGCCCCTCAGGGACAGGGAGCTGTCCTCTTTCTGTGAACAGATGGCGATGATGCTCAGGGCGGGGATCTCTTCCCTGGAGGGGATCTCCATCCTGAAGGAGAGCATCGAGGACGCAGAGGGGCGGGCCATCCTGGAGGAGGTCTACGAGGAACTGGAGCAAAACGGGGAACTTTGCGGGGCCCTCACGAAGACGGGGGTCTTTCCTCCGTATTTCCTGAACCTGACGGAGATCGGGGAGCGGGCCGGAAGGCTGGACGAGGTGTTTTCCTCTCTGGCCGTCTATTATGACAGGCAGGACGCCCTGTCGAAGAACATTCGGAGCGCAGTCACGTATCCCTGCGTCATGATCGGGATGATGCTGGCGGTGATTCTGGTGCTGGTGATCCGGGTCATGCCCATTTTCAGCAGGGTCTATGAACAGCTGGGGACGGAAATGAGCGGGGTTTCAAAGAGCATCATGGACGTCGGGACCTGGCTTGGCCGCTACAGTCTGGTGATTCTGACGATCGCCGTCCTTTTGGTGGCGCTGGCCCTGTATCTCGCCATGACCAAAAGGGGAAAAGGGTATTTAAAGGCCATGGGGCGTCGCCTGCCTTTTACAAGGGGGATCTATGAGGCGACGGCACTCAGCCGCTTTGCCGACGGCATGGCCATCACCCTGAAAAGCGGACTGGACTCCGACGAGGGACTGGAGCTTTCCGGCAAGCTGACGGACAGCCCCGACCTTCGGGAGAAGATCGAGGAGTGCCGCAAAAGGACTGCCGAGGGGGAGGAGCTGGGAGCCGCCTTCCAGGCGTCCGGCGTGTTCTCCGGACTGCACGCCCGCATGGTGAACGTGGGGATTCTCTCCGGTTCCCTGGACCAGGTGATGGAGCGGGTGGCGGAGCAGTACGCCGAGGAGGCGGACGAGCGGATCTCGAAGACCGTGTCCCGCCTGGAACCGACGCTGGTGGCCGTGATGTCGATCCTGGTGGGCATGATCCTGTTGTCGGTGATGCTGCCACTCATGGGTATCATGAGCGGGATCGGCTGAGAAGGAGGTTTGAGGTATGAACCGTTTCAGTGACGGAAGGAAAAGGCGTTCGCTTCCCGGTTTCCTGCTTCCCTTTCTTGTGTTCCTCGCATTTTTTCTTTTCGCATTCCGGGGGATCGTTTCCATCTCGGATACCACTGCGGAGAAGGAGATGGAGGGGCTTGAGCAGACGGTGTACCGGGACATCGTCCACTGCTATGCGTCGGAGGGGTATTACCCTTTCGGTATTGATTATCTGAAAGAGCATTACGGCCTTACCTGGAACGAGGAGCGGTATTGGATTGACTACCAGCCCATCGGTTCCAACCTGATGCCGGATGTGACCGTGGTGAAGCATGGAGGTGCAAAGTGAGGTTAAAGACGGATTTCCTGTTTACCCTGCTCCTGTTCTGCGTGTTTGCCATATCGGCCTTCAGTCTGGTGATCATCGGCGCCGGTGTCTATGAGAACAGCGTTTCTTCTATGGAACGGAATTTCGAGGGGCGGACCGCCCTGGCCTACGTGGCGGAAAAGGTGAGGCAGAACGACGCAGGTGCCAACGTTTCCGCCGGGGACGGGATCCTCGAGATCACGACGGGGGATGCGGACGGAAGCTATACCCTTTATATCTATGAGCATGAGGGGTACCTCCGTGAGCTGTTTACCAGGGCGGAGCTGCCTTTTGATGCGGAGGCCGGGCAGAAGCTCCTGGAGGTGGAGGGCTTTTCGGTATCGGAAAAGGAGGCCGGGCTGTTGGAGATTTCAGCGGCCGGGGAGGGGGAGGAGCCGATCTCCCTGCTCCTTCATCTGAGATCCGGAGAATCCGGAAGTTAACTGATTATTTCCGAAAGGATGACGGACATGTCACAGAGGAAACACAGATCCAGCCTGTTTCTGCTGGAGCTCATACTTGTCATCTTCTTCTTTTCTCTGGCAAGTGCGGTTTGTATTCAATTGTTTGTAAAGGCACATCTGACGGAGCGGGAGACGGAGGCATTAAACAGGGCGATTCCCCTGGCGGAGAGTGCGGCGGAGGCTTACCACAGAGTCTCGGGCGATCTTTCAGGGCTTGCGGCCCTGTTTCCGGAGGGGCGGCTCAACGAGGCCGGGGACGGTTTTCTGGTCTTTTACGACGAGGACTGGCATCCGGTGGAGGAGGGGGCCTATACACTCGCCATCGTGCCGGCGGAGCCTTCTCCCGGCGAACCGGCGGAGGGTGCAGGGCGGACTCTCAGGCGGGCCGTGGTGCGGGTCAGTGATGCAGACGGGATCATTTATGAGCTTGCGGCCGCCGTCCAGATCCCGAGGACGGTTCCATGAAATTGGAAATGCCGCAGCGATCTGACATGGGAAACGGGAGTTTTTTATGAGACGGACAGAAAAAAACAGAAATTCTTCTTTTGGAATGGGGGTGGGAGCCACCTCCATCCTGATGATCTTCGTGCTGCTTTGCCTGGTGGTCTTTGCCATGCTATCCCTCGTGAACGCCAATGCGGATAAGAAGCTGAATGATCGGCTGGCAAACAGGACGAAGGCCTATTATACGGCCTGTGACAAGGCGGAGGCCCTTCTGGAGGATCTGGACGGCCATCTGGAACAGCTCTATCTGGAGAATCCGGAGGCACCGGATTATTATCAGGCCTGCCTTTCCTATCTGGACGGGGCCGGAGGGGTGGCGGCGCCGGAAAAGGACGGAACGGGAGTCCGGTTTTCATTCTCGGTGATCATAAATGACGAGCAGCACCTTTCGGTGACGGCGTCGGTGCCGAAGGAGCCGGAGACGGGGGGCAGCTATTATACGGTCAGGGCCTGGCAGACCATGGCGAGACAGGCCTGGGAGCCGGATACGAAGCTGCCGGTCATGGAGTCGGAGATGCCGGAGCTTCTGATGCCGGAGTAGACTTCGGTTTGGAAAATGCGCAACATAAAATACGCTGAGGAGCTTGTCTGTGTTTCGGGCGGAACACTCTGGTGAGAAAGCATTTCCAAACGAAAACAGCAATTTCCTCAGCGGATTTATGATCGGCTTATAATTTTGAATATCCGTATCCGTTTACGAAGGCGTCCAGCTTTTCTCCGCTTTTGCAGAAAGGACAATTCTCAAATTCATAGGCCTGATAACCGGGAATGTCCCTGACGGTGAAGGCGGAGACGATGGGGAAGCCCTGAATGACGTCCACGGCGCTAAAGAGAGAGCAGATGGCCGTCACGGTGCCTCCGTAGTAGCGGATGCACTCCAGACTGCGGTTGATGGTCTGCCCGGTGGTGGTGGACGCAAGGAGCAGGAGCACGTGCTTGTTCCGGATGGAAGGAGCCAGGTTGTCCCGGAAGATCATCTGGTTGTTGCTGTTGAACTCCGGCGTGATCACGTAGACGGTTTCGTGGCTGTTGGTGGAGACGAAGTCCCGGGCCTCCAGCTCGGCGGCCATGTAGGCGCCGACCACCTCGCAGCCGTCCATGCAGACGATGGTGTCAATGACGGTGGTGTTGACGATCTTGCCCACCAGGTTTTTGGCGACGGCCGTGGCCTCGCTGCACCTGGTCCGCAGACCGGTCACGTCGATGTAATAGTTGACGTGGGAATGGCTGGTGGCGAAGTGGCCATGGATGGCGCGCAGAACGACACTGTGGTCATCCTTTGCATAAAATTTCATGATGCGTGATTCCATAAGATACCCCCTCTGTAATATTGTTCTTATAATTGAAGATGGTCTGGTTTCATTTTATCGTATAGATAGGAAACATGCAAGAAATATTCTGAAAAAATACAAAAATGAAAATAAGGTTTGGAAAAGGGGAACCATTATGAAATGGAAGAGATACACCATTGACACCACGACGGCCGCCGTGGACCTGATTGGCAGCATGCTGGAAGAGCACGGAATCGAGGGGATCGAGATCGAGGACAACGTGCCCCTGACGGAGGCGGAGACGAAGGGGATGTTCATCGACATTCTTCCGGAACTTCCGCCGGACAAGGGTAAGGCGAGAGTTTCTTTCTATCTGGACGAGGGGACGGAGGACGAGACGCTTCTTTCCGGAATTGGGGAGGGGCTTTCGGAGCTTCGGCTTTTCGTGGACGTGGGGGAGGGAACCATAACGGTTTCCGAGACGGAGGACAAGGACTGGCTCAACAACTGGAAGCAGTATTTCCATCCCTTCACGGTGGATGACATTCTGATCAAGCCCACCTGGGAGGAGGTGCCCGAGGAGCATGGGGACAAGCTGATGATCGAGATTGATCCGGGGACGGCCTTCGGGACCGGTTCCCACGAGACCACCCAGCTCTGCATCAGGCAGCTTCAAAAATATCTGGAAGAGGGGGACCGGGTCCTTGACATCGGGACGGGAAGCGGAATTCTGGCCATTGCGGCGCTGAAGCTCGGGGCGTCCTTCGCCTTTGGCACGGATCTGGATGAGAATGCGGTCCGGGCGGCCAGGGAGAATGCGCGGGGGAACGGATTCGCGGAGGATGTGTTTGTCCTGGAAGAGGGGGATATCCTGACGGAGGCCGCCCTGCGGGAGCGGGTCGGCGAGGGGGCTTATGACGTGGCGGTGGCGAACATCCTGGCGCCGGTGATCATTCTTCTGGCGGGAGCGGCGGACCGGTATGTAAAGAAGGGCGGGATTTTCATTACCTCCGGGATCATCGACACGAAGGAGGAGGATGTGAAGGCGGCTTTTGCGGCCAATCCGGCCTGGGAGCTTTTGGAGGTCACCAGACAGAAGGACTGGGTCTCGGTGACAGTGAGGAAAAGATAAGATGTATCTGTTTTTTGTGGACGGGCAGGAGATCGGGGAGACGACGGCGAGGATTGCGGGCCCGGATGTGAACCATATCAAAAACGTGCTCCGGATGAAGCCGGGGGACGGGCTTCGGATCAGCGACGGGGAGAGTCTCTGCTACAACTGTCGGATTCAGGCTTTCGAGGAAGACGCAGTGCTTCTCTCGCTTCTTTCCAGGGATGAGGACGGCACGGAGCTTCCGGCGAAGATCGTGCTGTTCCAGGGTCTGCCCAAGGGGGACAAGATGGAACTCGTGATCCAGAAGAACGTGGAGCTTGGTGTTTCCCGGATCGTGCCGGTGGCCACGAGGCGGTCGGTGGTGAAGCTGGACGCAAAGAAGGCGGAGGCGAAGGTGCGCCGCTGGAGGGCCATTTCCGAGAGCGCCGCCAAGCAGTCGAAGCGGACGGTGGTGCCGGAGGTTTCGGGGGTCCTGTCTTTTAAGGAGGCGGTGGACCTGGCGGCGGACTTTGACTGCAAATTGTTTCCCTATGAACACGCCGAGGGCATGGGGGAGACGAGAAAGATTCTTTCGGCGGTGAGACCCGGCATGAGCATCGCCGCATTCATCGGGCCGGAGGGCGGCTTTGAGGAGGAAGAGGTGGACTATGCCAGGGAGAGGGGCTTTCTGCCTATTACCCTGGGGCGGCGGATCCTCCGGACGGAGACGGCGGGGATGGCGCTTCTTGCGGCGCTCATGTTCCAGTTGGAGAAGTGAAAAAAGAAGAGGAAACCATGGAAGCATATTTAGATAATTCTGCGACGACGAAGGTGTTTGAATCGGTAAAGGACCTTGTGGTGAAGACCATGACGGAGGATTTCGGGAATCCGTCCTCTCTCCATAAAAAGGGCGTGGAGGCGGAAGCCTACGTGAAGGCGGCGGCGGAGTCCGTGGCAAAGACCCTTGGGGCGGCGCCCTCGGAGATCATTTTCACCTCGGGGGGCACCGAGTCCAACAACATGGCCATCATCGGGGCGGCCAGGGCAAACAGGCGGGCCGGGAAGCACGTCGTCACGACCACCATCGAGCATCCTTCCGTCTACAACGTGTTCGGGTATCTGGAGGGGGAGGAGGGCTTTTCGGTGGACTACATCCCGGTGGACGGAAACGGACGGGTGAGGCAGGATGCCCTCCTTGCGGCCATCCGGGAGGACACCACGCTGGTGTCGGTCATGTACGTCAACAATGAGATCGGTTCCGTCAATCCCGTCGGGGAGATCGGGGCGCTGATCAAGAAGAAAAACCCGAGGACGCTGTTCCACGTGGATGCGATCCAGGCTTACGGGAAATACAGGATCCGTCCAAAGCAGGAGCAGATCGACCTGTTGTCGGTGAGCGGCCACAAGATCCACGGGCCCAAGGGCGTGGGATTTTTGTACGTGAAGAACGGCACGAGGCTGTTGCCGGTGGTCTACGGGGGCGGCCAGCAGAGGGGGATGCGCTCCGGCACCCACAACGTGCCCGGCATCGCCGGGATGGGCGAGGCGGCCAGGGTCATCTATGAGGATCATGAGGAGAAGATAAGGGCCATGTACGGCCTTAAAAAGCTGTTTGTGGAGCTGGTGGGCCAGCTTCCCGGAACCAGGATCAACGGGCTTTGCGGGGAGGACTCGGCCCCCCACGTGGTGAGCGTGAGCTTTGAGGGAATCAAAAGCGAGGTGCTTCTCCATGCCCTGGAGGAGAGGGGGATCTTTGTCTCCTCCGGCTCCGCCTGTTCCTCCAACCATCCGGCCGTCAGCGGGACCCTCAAGGGAATCGGCGTGAGGAGAGAGCTTCTGGATGCCACGCTTCGCTTCAGCTTCAGTGTCTTTACGACGGAAAAGGAGCTTCGCTATGCGGCCCGGGTGCTGGGGGAACTGCTGCCGGTGCTGCGGAGGTATACAAGAAGGTAGGGCTATGTTCGGTTTCGGGGGGAAGGACGGCTTCTTTCTGAGCCGGGAGCGTGTTCCGGTCAGACAGAAAGCCGGTCTTCTCCCGTCCGGAATCGAAAATGAAAACACGGGAGGGTTTGAGAATGACGGCGCAGGAAGGATTGTTCCACGCATTTTTGATCAAATATGCGGAGATCGGGATCAAGGGGAAGAACCGGTATCTGTTTGAGGACGCCCTGATGCGGCAGATCCGCTTTGCCCTCCGGGGAGCGGAGGGGAAATTTTCGGTCCGCAAGGAGATGGGCCGCATTTACGTGGAAGCGGAGGGCGCTTTTGATTTCGACGAGGTGACGGAACGGCTGGGACGGGTCTTCGGAATCTCCGGAATCTGTCCCATGGTCCAGTTTGACTATGAGGGCTTTGAGGACATCCGGGCACGGGTCGTGGATTACGTGGGACGGGTCCATCCGGAGGGGGAGTTCACCTTCAAAGTACAGACAAAGCGGGCCAACAAGGGTTTTCCCATGGACTCCAACGAGATCAACGCCAAGCTGGGCGAGGCCCTGCTGGAGGCGTACCCTTCCCTGAGGGTCAATGTCCATGAGCCGGACGTGTTTTTCTACGTGGAGGTGCGGGAGCGGGCGAACCTTTATTCCAGGATCATTCCCGGACCGGGGGGGATGCCGGTGGGCACCAGCGGGAAGGCGATGCTGCTGCTCTCCGGCGGGATCGACAGCCCGGTGGCGGGCTACATGACGGCCAAGCGGGGCGTTGCCATTGACGCCGTTTACTTTCATGCGCCGCCTTACACCAGCGAGCGGGCGAAGCAGAAGGTGGTGGATCTGGCGAAGATCGTATCCCGGTACTCCGGTCCCATGAAGCTTCACGTGATCAATTTCACCGACATCCAGCTCTACATTTATGACCAGTGCCCCCACGAGGAGCTGACCATCATCATGCGGCGGTACATGATGCGGATTGCCGAGGCCATTGCGGGTGAGTGCGGTGCCCTGGCCCTGGTTACGGGGGAGAGCATCGGCCAGGTGGCGAGCCAGACCCTTCCCAGCCTGGCCTGTACCGGGGAGGTCTGTGACCTGCCGGTGATCCGTCCGGTTATCGGTTTCGACAAGCAGGAGATCGTGGATATCGCCCTGAAGATTGACACCTTTGAAACCTCCATCCAGCCCTTCGAGGACTGCTGCACGATCTTCGTGGCAAAGCATCCGGTGATCAAGCCCAACCGAAAGATCATCCGCCGTTCGGAGGAGAAGCTGGCGGGAAGGATCGGGGAGATGGTGAAGGAGGCCCTTGCGGGCAGAGAAGTGATTGAGATTCAGGGATAGGAACATGTCAGGGATGGAAAAAAGATCCCGCGTCCCCGCGGGATCTTTCTATGGGCAGAAAATGGTTTTCCATATGTTCTTACACCAGGTAAGGCTTCAGGGTCTCCAGGATGGCTTCCACGTTGTCCTCGGCATGGATGTTTAAGTCGATGGGCTTGGAGAGATCGAGGCTGAAGATGCCCATGATGGACTTGGCGTCGATGACGTAGCGGCCGGAGACCAGGTCGAAATCATAGTCATACTTGGTGAGATCGTAGACGAAGGATTTTACCTTGTCGATGGAATTTAAAGAAATTTGTACTGTTTTCATAAGAATGCTCCCTTCTTTGCTGACAATAAAGTTCTGGAAAGGCTTCCCCCTCTCCGGTTCATTATAATACTAGACAGATTCGGGGGAAAAGTCAAGAGGGGATTTTACTAAAAGTGAGGAATCAGGATATGGGAAACCGAAAAAAAAGGGCGGCCCTACACAATCTGGGCTGCAAGGTCAACGCATATGAGACGGAGGCCATGGGCCAGAGCCTTTTGGAGGCCGGCTATGAGCTGGTTCCCTTTGACGAGGAGGCGGAGGTTTACCTGATCAATACCTGCAGCGTGACCAACATGGCGGACCGCAAATCCAGACAGATGCTCCACCGGGCCAGAAAGCGGAATCCGGAGGCTGTGATTGTGGCGGCGGGCTGCTATGTCCAGGCTCAGGCAGAGGAACTTTTAAAAAGTGGCGATGCAGATTTAATTATAGGGAATAATCAGAAGGGAAGGCTTGTCGGACTGCTAACGGAATATGAGGAAAAAAGGTATGCAAAGGAGAGCGGGCCTCAAGCGGGCGATGGTTCGTCCGGAAGGAGGAAGACGGAGGTCTGTGCCGTTCTCGATCTTACCCATGAGAAGGAGTATGAAGAGCTTTCTCTCTTAAAGACGGCGGAGCACACCAGGGCCTTTATCAAGATCCAGGATGGCTGCAATCAGTTTTGTAGCTACTGTATCATTCCTTATACGAGGGGGAGGATCCGGAGCAGGAGGCCGGAAGATATCCTTGCGGAGATCAGGCGGCTTGCTGGGGCCGGTTACCGGGAGGTGGTCTTGACCGGTATTCATCTGTCTTCCTACGGAAAGGATTTTGAGAGGCCGGTCCCTCTCCTCACGGTCATCGGCCAGGTGGCCGAGGTGGAGGGAATCGAACGGATCCGTCTGGGCTCTTTGGAGCCGAGGATCGTGACGGAGGAATTCGTGAGAGGGCTTTCTGCCATTTCCAAGGTCTGCCCTCATTTCCATCTGTCTTTGCAGAGTGGCTGCGATCAGACCCTCAGGCGGATGAACCGGCATTATACCACGCAGGAATATGCCGCCTGCTGCGAACTGCTTCGCAGCTATTATGAGCATCCGGCCATCACCACCGACGTGATCGTGGGCTTTCCGGGGGAGACGGAGGAGGAATTTGAGACGACGCTCTCCTTCCTGGAACGGATCAGTTTTTATGAAATGCACGTGTTTAAATACTCCAAAAGGCAGGGGACGAAGGCGGCGGCCATGGGTTCCCAGGTTCCGGAAGAAGTCAAGACGAATCGGAGTCACAGGGCTCTGGCGCTCTCGGCGAGACTTTCCGGGGACTTTCGGAAGTATTACGAGGGAAAGGTGCGGGGAATCCTTTTGGAGGAGGAGCAGGAGATCGGCGGCAGACGGCATATGACCGGGTTTACGAAGGAGTACGTGAAGGCGGCCGTGGAGCTTTCAGATCCTGCGGCGAGAGAAGCGCTTGTTCCGGGAAGGATTCTGCCGGTCCGCCTGTCGGGAAGACGGGAGGCGGGCTGGGAGGGGCTTCTTTTTGCAGAGCCCTGACGGAGGAGGAACAGGCCGCTCGAGCCGCACAGGAGAAAAATTTCCGGCTGTCTGCGCTTTTTCGATGATTTTCTGACGGAAAAGACCGGATAAAGTGCAGAAATTGGAAGAAAACCTCTCGACAGCCCGGGAAATTTGTATTAGAATAAAAGTACAAGCATGTAAGGACGTGAAGAAAATGGGTGACATACACAGAACACAATTTTTTAATCCTTCCCAGGAGAATAAGATGGAGGCGGGAGAAATCCTGGCGAAGGTCTATGCGGCTCTGACGGAGAAGGGCTACAACCCGATCAGCCAGATCGTCGGTTATATCATGTCGGGGGATCCCACCTATATTACCAGCCATCAGAGCGCAAGGAGCCTGATCACGAAGCTTGAGCGGGATGAGATCCTGGAGGAGCTGGTGCAGGTCTATATTGAAAGCAAGCTGAAGGGTTAAGTGCCGGATATGCGTATCATGGGACTGGATTTCGGCTCCAGAACGGTGGGAGTGGCCGTCAGCGATCCTCTTGGGATCACGGCCCAGGGCGTGGAAACTGTGGAGAGACCGCAGGAGAATAAGCTGAGGAGGACTCTTGCCCGTCTGGAGGAGCTGATCAGGGAATACCAAGTAGAGAAGATCGTGGTGGGCTGTCCGAGACACATGAACGGAGATTTCGGAGAGCGAGCGGAGAAGTCCAGGGACTTTGCGGAGAAGCTAAAGGTAAGGACAGGCCTTCCCGTCGTGCTGTGGGATGAACGGCTGACTACGGTGGCGGCGGAGCGGACGCTGAAAGAGGCGGGAGTCCGCAGGGAGCGTCGAAAGGACTATGTGGATAAAATAGCGGCAGTTTTTATTTTACAGGGATATTTGGATTCCCTGTGATTTCTTATGTCATGGATGCCAGGAGGAAGTAGGTCGGCGAGACGGACGAGCATCCGTGTGCGGGCAGGGGAACAAGGCTCTCCTGCCTGATTGCGCAGAGGTGCGGAAAGAAGGTTTTATGGAAGACAGGATTGTTTTGACCTCGGAGGACGGGGAAGAATTTTCCTGCTACGTACTGGAGGAGACCAGGGTGGCAGGCTGTAATTACGTGCTTGTGGCAACAGAGGAGAAGGGGGATGGCGAATGCCTGATCCTTAAGGATATCTCGGACGATGCGGATGCGGAGGCCGTGTATGAGATCGTGGAGGAGGAAAAGGAGCAGCAGTACCTGGCACGGATCTTTAACGAGCTTCTTGAGGACGTGGACATCCGGTAGAAGGAACTTGATTTTGAAATCAGCTTCTGAGAACGTGATCAGAAGGAAGAAAACAGTAAAACAGAGAAAGTGAGAGGTGTAATATTTGAGACAAACATCGAAGCAGACAGGAAGACAGACGGGAAGGCAGGGCAGCAGGACGCCGGGACTTAAGATCATTCCCCTGGGGGGGCTGGAACAGATCGGGATGAACATGACGGTTTTTGAGTATGAGGACAGCATCATCGTGGTGGACTGCGGGCTGGCCTTTCCCAGTGATGACATGCTGGGCATTGACCTGGTGATCCCGGACATTTCGTATTTGAAGGAGAACATTCAGAAGGTAAAGGGCTTTGTCATTACCCACGGCCATGAGGACCACATCGGGGCGCTGCCCTACGTGCTTGCGGAGCTGAACGTGCCGGTCTATGCCACGAAGCTGACCATGGGCATTATCGAGCATAAGTTAAAGGAGCGGGGGATGACCCGTTCCACGAAGCGGAAGGTCATGAAGTACGGCCAGTCGGTGAACCTGGGTTGTTTCCGGGTGGAGTTCATCCGCACCAACCACAGCATCGCCGATGCGGCGGCCTTTGCCATTTTCACGCCGGTGGGCACCATTGTCCACACGGGGGATTTTAAGATTGACTATACGCCGATCTTCGGTGATCCGGTGGATCTGCCCCGGTTTGCGGAGCTTGGGAAAAAGGGGGTCCTGGCCCTGATGGCGGACAGTACCAATGCGATCCGGGAGGGCTATACCATGTCGGAGCGGACCGTGGGGCGGACCTTTGACCGGTTGTTCGAGGAGAACAAGGAGCGGCGGATCATCGTGGCCACCTTCGCCTCCAACGTGGACCGGGTCCAGCAGATCATCAATTCTTCCTATAAATATGGAAGAAAGGTGGTCGTGGAAGGCCGCAGCATGGTGAACATCATCGGCATTGCCACGGAACTTGGGTATATCCAGATCCCGGAGGGGACGCTGGTGGACATCGCCCATCTGGGCAACTATCCGCCGGAAAAAACGGTTCTCATCACCACGGGGAGCCAGGGAGAGTCCATGGCGGCCCTGTCCAGGATGGCGGCGGACATCCACAAGAAGGTGTCTATCAATGCCAACGACGCAATCATTTTCAGTTCCACGCCCATTCCGGGCAACGAGAAGGCGGTGGCCCAGGTGATCAACGAGCTCTCGGCCAAGGGGGCGAAGGTGATCTTTCAGGACACCCACGTGTCGGGACATGCCTGCAAGGAGGATTTAAAGTTAATTTATTCTCTGGTGAAGCCGAAGTTCGCCCTTCCGGTTCACGGGGAGTACCGCCATCTGATGGCCCAGGCGGAGATCGCCCATGAGATGGGGGTGCCTGAGGACAATATATTCATCATGCGTTCCGGCAACGTGATGGAGATTTCGGAGGACGGTGCCCAGGTGACGGGGAACGTGACGGCGGGACCGGTGCTGGTGGACGGACTCGGTGTCGGGGACGTGGGAAACATCGTTCTCAGGGATCGGCAGAATCTGGCGCAGAACGGCATTATCATCGTGGTCCTCACCCTGGACCGCCATAACAACCAGCTGATGGCGGGGCCGGACATCGTTTCCAGGGGCTTTGTCTATGTCAGAGAGTCGGAGAATCTCATGGAGGAGGCTCACTCGGTGGTGGAGGACGCAGTCCGCAGATGCCTGGACAAGCGGGTCAATGACTGGGGCAAGATCAAGGCGGTCATCCGGGACAGCTTAAGCGACTACATCTGGAAGAAGATGAAGCGCAACCCCATGATCCTGCCGATCATCATGGAGATCTGAGGAGGAAGCGCTTTTGAGAATGCGTATTTTGGGGATGATCGTCCGGCTCACGGTGCTGGCGGCGCTCGTCTCCTGCCTGTTTTTGCTGGCGGTCCGGGCTTATGGCTTCGGAAAGGCGGTCTTTGACGAGCGGGAGGGGAGGGCGAAAAATCCCCGTACCGTGCGATTTGTGCTGAAGGAGGGGAACACCGTGTCCCAGGTGGCGGATGTCTTGGAGGAAGAGGGTTTCATCGACAGCAGCCTGGTGTTCATCGTCCAAAAATATTTTTATGACTGTGAACTTGTGCCGGGGGAGTACCGGCTGAATACGAATATGACGGGGAAGATGATTCTGGACATCCTCTCGGGGGCCGCCGTGGAGACGGAGGGAGCTTCATGACGGGCAAAGAGCGGCTTTCGGTGTATTTGAATTCTCTGGAGGAAGAAGAGGACGGACTTCTCGGGGAGATCGCAGAGGAGGCGGCCGCCTCCT
>JAAWRC010000054.1 GCA_022800815.1 Lachnospiraceae bacterium
GATTATACCTCATATATTTTGTCCGGTGCATCAAGGAAACCTCAGACATGATAAAGATAGTTCTTTATAACCTCTGACGGAGGGGGAAATCACTCCTTTTATAATGGTAGTAGATGATGAAATAGAAATTCTTAATATGCTAAAACGCTATGTTACCTTGAATAGTTATCATGTCATTACCGCAACAGGCGGCAAGGAAGCATTAGAAAAATTGAATTGTCAACCAGATATCATTCTGCTCGATATAAATATGCCCGATTTAGACGGACTTTCCCTCTGCAAAAGCATACGGAATTTTGTCACTTGTCCCATACTTTTTCGATGACTTTTTGGTAATTGATTATATGGAACGGGCTGTTTATTTCAAAAATCAGCAGATACCTTTGCTAAAAAAGGAATTTGATATTATTGAAGTGCTTTCGCTGAATGCTGGTCAAATTTTTGATAAGGAGCGTCTTTATGAAGCGGCATGGGGAATAGACGGACTTGGAAACAATTCGGTTGTTGCAGAGCATATAAGAAAAATCAGAGCAAAATTTGAAGCTGTAGGTGCCAAACCATATATTCAAACTGTTTGGGGGGGGGGCTATAAATGGCAAAGATAAAACAAAGGCTTAAAAACCTCCGCATTTTACCCACATTCCTGCTAATTACCATAGGCTTCATTCTGATTGCCATGTTATTGGCAGAATGCGAAAAAACAGCGATTAGAAACGCACAATATGAGATTGCTTTTCAATATTCTGATGTGGTGGAAGGATTTAATGCCAGGAAAGTATGGGGGAATGATTTTATAGCTTTTTTATCAGAGCATCACAGTAATTCCATGCAATTTTACGAAGCGTTGAATTGGATTTTACCGCCTTTGACCTACTTTATCTGCATTTTAACAGGCGGACTGCTTTTTTATAAAGTCAAGATACAACAACCCATATTCCTTTTGACATCGGCAGCGGATAAAATTTCAAAGAATGAATTAGATTTTTCGCTTTATTATGATAAGAGTGATGAAATGGGAAAGCTATGTGAAGCCTTTGAAAAAATGCGTTCTGCTTTGGAAAGTAATTATCGTGAAATGTGGCGGCAAATGGATGACAGGAAAAAATTAAATGCCGCTTTTTCACACGACCTGCGGACACCTCTTACTGTATTGGAAGGGCATTTAGGCATGCTTCAAAACCATGAATACTCTGCAACGTTTTGAAGATATTTCCATAACAGTAACGCTGGTTGCTACAGCGAGATTTATGCAGGAGCTGAAAGATACTGCCGATATCATTTCTGGTGAAAAAAAGCTTCTGTTTTTGAATAAGGTAAAAGCCAAAAGTCTTTCCATTGACGCAGAAATTGTTATGCAAGTATATGAAAATCTTTTGTCTAATGCTGTTCGTTATGCAAAAAAATCAATATCGGTTACTTGCTGCATAGAAAATAATATGTTTTCTATTTGCGTCATGGATAATGGGAATGGTTTTGATAAGGCTTCTTTGAAATCTGCGACAAGGCCTGTGTCATTTTGGACGGACAGAATATTTTGACGGGCAGCGAAAACGAACTTGCAGAAATCCGCCAGTCGAAATTGGGTTTTTGTATTTCAAGATTTTTGCTGCTAAATGGATTGACAATCCGTGAAAATATCTTTTTGCCACAAATTATTGCGGGAAAGCCCTCAAATGAAATGGAACGCAATACAAAAACGCTTTTATCACTGTTTGGTATTTCCGAAATTGCTGATAAATATCCTGCCGAAGTGTCTGGAGGACAAAAACAGCGTACTTCTATTGCAAGGGCATTATCAAATAATCCATCCATTTAAGGTTTTCCAATCGAAAATATATAAAAACAGTAGATATTATGAAAACCCTTAAAAGTACAGATACAAATGAAGAAGCGAAAAGCGGTAATCTGTTTGTACTGCTATTAGGATGTCTGCTTATCCCCACAGGAATTGTAATGTTTTTTACCTTGCAGAATATAGGAGGATTGCTTTATACGCTTCTTGCTTTTGTTGGAATGGCAGCAGCCGTATGGGGAATTTATATCTTAATCATACAGCTTGCTTCCATAGGCGATATTTAAAAAAGGCATAAATCTCCTAAGTATTATAAAGAGATTGTGTTTTACAATCTGCTGAAGCAAAAAATACGGCAATATACAAAGTCAATTTTTGTAGCTACTCTTTTGATTTTCTTTACCGTATTCGGAATTGGGTTCATTGCGGCAGGCTTCATAGATGGTTACAATGTGGCAATCAATGAGCCTTTTTCCATAAAATAATGATAGCGAGATTTTTACAAACTGGCACAACAGTGCAACTTTCGACAAAACAGGCGGCAAAGCAGAATACCTGTCCTATGAAGGCAACGAGACGAGGATAGCCCGTGTATGGGCATTGTATCCGTTATCCGAATTAAGCAGTGCAACGACACAATTTGAAGCCTTTGCAACCTACCTTATGCTATTGCTGTTCATCGCTATTGTCGCTTTTGTATCGTCCATTATGGTAATCGGCTTAAAAATAGTTAGTACGATATGGGATGATGCCACCGTATATGACAATCTGCGAAAATTAGGAATGACAAGGAAAAAAATCAAAAGGTTGATTACAAATCAAATGCTGTTTATCTATTTCATTCCGACTGTCCACGGCTGTCTTATCGGGGCTTTTACCACATATCGGATTATGCTTGTATCTGGTGTTATTTATGTTGGAAAGACAATGAAATTAGTTGGAGGTGTCTGCGGTATTGTTCTTTTCATACAGTTGATGATTTTCTTTTTCCTGCGGATAAAAATGATTCGCAATTCTTTGGCGCCGGGACATTCTGTGGGCAGACGCTTTTCGTACTGGTAAAACTGCCAGGCCATGACGCCGAACAGAGCCAGGTAGGCCATGGTCAGGATCAGGTAGATGAGGGACAGCACGTCCTGGACCTCGCTCCCGCCGCCGAAACCGACGGTCTGGGTGAAGAACTGGGGAAGGATCACGCCTGCGAAGAGGATGAGGAGCGTGCGTCCCCGGTGTCTCATCACCCGCCGCATCATGTCCAGCCTGGAGGAGTCGTCGCTGAAGATTTCTTCCCGCCCTTCCCCGGGGGCGCATTTTTTGCGAAAGTAGCTGTAGCCGGTGAAGTCGAGCAGGTAATCCCAGCCGCAGTCGGAAAACATCTGCACGTACCCGGCCTTGTCATGGGTGCCGTCCGGATTGTAGTCCAGGCGGTAGGACACTTCCTCCGGCTCGCACCGGTCGAAATGGTAGAAGCCGGGAAAGGTGACGTGTGACAGTTTCCAGCCTCTCCCGTGCATGGCGCTTAAGTACGCTTCCTCCTGCCGGTATTGGACGATCGTAAATAATTTGAAAACGGTTTTGGTCCCTTTCATTTATCCCATCTCCTTCAGATTTCTGTAGAGGCGCTCGATCCTCTTCTTTTCGATCTCCAGCACTTCTTTCCCCAATGGGGTTATGACGTACAGCTTTCGTTTCTCTTCTTCCAGGAGGAAGCGGATCAAACCGTCTTTTTCCATCTTGGACAGGCTTCCGTACATGGTCCCAGGTGCCAAAACCAGTTCGCCCGCGGTCATCTTTTTCACTTCCTGGACGATCCCGTAGCCGTGGCCGGGTGTCTGCAGGCACAGGAGGATGTAAAAGCCGGTCTCCGTCATGGGAACGTAGACTTTTTTGATGTGTGCGTCCATGTCTGCCTCCTTTTTATGTATCACTGCGATGTATCGTACTGCGATATATGGTGTCAGAAAGAAGAATAAAAGTCAAGGGAGGGAGATGCCTGGAAAAATTTTTGGAATTTCTGTCTTTGCAACCTGTTTGGACTATTGTTATAATATACCTTGAAAGTGTAGAGGAAAAATCATAAATATATTGATGAAATTTTAATGATATCACAGGCTTGCCGTGCTTTCCGGAATTGCTGTTATCCGACGACGACGTCTACGCCCAAAAGCTGTTGCCGCAACGCCCATTTTGCGGGGGGGGGGGCTTGTATCTGCTGGGGAGGGAGGAGGCCGAAGGGCAGAGTGGAAAGTTATAATAGGGATGACCAAAATAACGCCCACGGAAACCGTGGGCGTTATTATATGAGGAGACTGTCAGTTCCGGTCGTTTAACTTCACGTATTCTTTGTGCTGCCCCACATATTTGTAGGCGGGACGGATGATCTTGCTGGAGTTGACCAGCTCCTCGATCCGGTGGGCGCACCAGCCGGAAATCCGGGAGATGGCGAAGATCGGCGTGAACATCTCGTTGGGCAGGCCCAGCATGTTGTAGACGAAGCCGCTGTAGAAGTCCACGTTGGCGCAGATGGCTTTGTGGAGGTTCTTCTGCTCGGAGAGGAGGCGGCAGGCCAGCCGTTCCACGCTGTCATAGAGGTTGAATTCGTCGACCCGGCCTTTTTCCTCGGAGAGGGCTTCTGCGTACCGCTTGAGGATGACGCAGCGGGGGTCGGACTTGGTGTAGACCGCATGGCCGATGCCGTAGATTAGGCCGCTCTTATCAAAAGCCTCCCGGCGCATCAGCTTTTCCAGGTATTCCCGGATGGCGTCCTCGTCCTTCCAGTCGGAGACATGCTCCTTAAGGTCGGCGAACATGTTCTGAACCTTCAGGTTGGCGCCGCCGTGCTTGAAGCCCTTTAAGGAGCCCAGGGAGGCGGTCACCGCCGAGTAGGTGTCCGTGCCGGTGGAGGATACCACGTGGGTGGTGAAGGAGGAATTGTTTCCGCCGCCGTGCTCCGCATGGAGGACCAGGGCCACGTCCAGGACCCTCGCTTCCAGCTCCGTGTATCTTCCGTCCGGCCTGAGGAGCCTTAAGATGTTCTCCGCCGTGGAGAGGTCCGCCTTGGGATTGCGGATCACCAGGCTCTCGTCCAGGTGATAGTGGCGGTAGGCCTGGTAGGCGTACACCGAGATTAACGGGAACTGGGCGATCAGGTGGAGGGACTGCTTTAGCACGTTGGGGATGGAGATGTCATCCGGATTTTTGTCGTAGGTGTAGAGGGTGAGCACGCTCTTTTGCAGGGAGTTCATGATGTCCCTGCTGGGGGCCTTCATGATGATGTCCCGGACGAAGGTGTCCGGCAGGTTCCGGTAATAGCCCATCAGGTTCAGAAATTCGTCCAGTTGGGCCTGGGAGGGAAGGCTGCCGAAGAGGAGCAGGTAGGTGATCTCCTCGAAGGCGAATCTTCGCTCCCTCACGTCCCGCAGAAGATCCATGACGTTGTAGCCCTGGTAATAGAGCCGCCCGTCCACGGGGACCTTCTTTCCGTCGACGGAGTCGAAGGCGATCACGTCGGAGATCTCCGTGAGGCCGGTCAGGACGCCCTTGCCGTTGGACTCTCTCAGTCCCCGTTTTACGTCGTATTCCGTATAGAGATTCAGATCTATGCGATTGGAATTCTTACAATATTCCACCAACTGGTCCAGACGGGCCTCAAAGGCGGAATCGGCGGGGTTTGTTTTTTCGGTATCGAACATAGAAAAAAACCTCCTTCTTTTTGAAATAAGTACCTTTATACTCTAACAGGATTTTGGGGATAAGGCAATCCCTGTTCCGATTTTTGGGCGTTTTTTCCCGTTTTCGGGGAATATAATTGATAAAATTGGGAATAAACCCTATAAAATTTGCTTGTTTTTCAGAAGCCGTCCCGAAGCTTTTTGAAAAAAATTTGTTTTCCGTGAAAGGGACGGGGAGTTTTGCTGTGTATATAAGTGAAGGCCTTTATATTACGGGGGAGGAAGAGAAGAGTGGAAGACAATCAGATTCTGGAATTATATTGGAAGCGTCAGGAGACGGCCATCACGAGGACGGCGGAAAAATACGGAAGATTCTGCCAGGCCATCTCCTACAATATCCTGCACAACAGGGAGGATGCGGAGGAGTGCGTGAATGACACCTGGCTGAACGCCTGGAATTCCATGCCGCCCCATTATCCCAACCGGCTGTCGGCATATCTGGGGAAGCTCACGAGAAATCTTTCCATCAACCGGTTCAAGAGCTACGGCGCCGAAAAGCGGGGGGGCGGACAGGCCGCCCTCGCCCTGTCGGAGCTTTCGGACTGCGTTCCGGCGGCGGGGGGCGTGGAGGAGGCGGTGGAGGAGATGGTCCTGGTGGACGCCATTGAAATGTTCCTGTACGGCCTTGCGGAGCAGAAGAGGAATATTTTCATTCGGCGCTACTGGTATCTGACTCCGGTGAAGGAGCTGGCCCGCATCTACGGCATGAGCGAGAGCAGGGTCACTTCCATGCTGTTCCGTCTGAGGCGGGAGCTTAGGGAGCAATTGGAAAAGGAGGGAATCGTATTATGAAAGGATACGGGGAGAAAGGTCCGGAAAACGGAAAAGGGAGGAATGGAAGAGGGGAGGGCGGAAAGAAGGAGGAACGGCTTCTGGAGGCCATCGGGAAGATCGACGAGGACCTGGTCGCCGACGCAGTTCTGGACGGGGGGCGGAGAAAGCGAAGGAGCCGGTTCCCCCTGGCGGTGGCGGCGGCCGCCTGTCTGGCCCTGGGGCTTTTTGTCGGTGCGGAATTTATCCTGAGGGATGCGCCGGGCGGAGGACCGGAGGACAATCCCGCCCCGACGCAGGAGCTTGCCGCAAAGGAGAGCCGGTCCGAGCCAGAGACCCTCGGCGGCGATTTCGTGGGAGGGGAGACGGGAGCGGGCGGGCCGGACGAGGAGACGGAAGAAAGACAGATCGAGATTTTGGAGCCGGACGCCCCGGAGGACCTGGTCATGCTTGCCGTGGGGGAGGACAGGAACGAGGGAATGGGATATGAGGGATACATGGCCCACGACATCTCGGAGCTTGTGAATGCGAACCCCTGGAACGAGGATCTTCCTCTGAAGGCGCTTCCCGTCTACAAAAATCCCAGAACCTATGACAAGCACTGGCTTGTCTCCAATCCCAACTGGGGCGGGATGGAAAAGAGGCTGGACGAGGTGATCTCACAGATGGGCTTTTCCGAGGAGGACTTTGAGATCGGCGACAACGCCCCGAAGGGAGATGCAGAGGCGCGGGTTCGTGAGAAGCTCTCGGACGAGGACGAGGCAGTTATCGATGCCAACCTCAGGCCCACGCAGATAACGGCCGAGGGACAGGGTCTCACGATCCGGGTGGATTATGACCTGAGCGTGTATATCACTTGTGATCCTGCGGTGACGCTTCCGGAGCCGTACTCTTTCACCTACGATTCCTCCTACGAAGAGCTGACCGCCGTCGGGGACTATCTGCGGGAGCAGTATGCCGGGAAGCTGATCCGCATGGGAAAGCCGCAGCTCAACATTAGCGGCGGCGATTACACATATCAGGCGGACAGACAGCGCTACGACCTGGAAGTTTTCGACATGGACGGGACCGTTACCGACCAGATCGTCAACTACAACTTTAACCGAATTCAATTTTACGGCAGCGAGGAGGGGGCTCTGGACGGAATGCGGATTTACCAGCCGGACCTGTCGCAGAAGATGGGCAATTACCCGATCATTTCCGCAGAAGAGGCGAGGGAGCTGTTGGTCAATGGGAACTATATTACCACCGTGCCCTACGAGATGCCCGGGGAGAAGTATATTGCGAAAGTGGAGCTGGTCTATCGGGACGGGGCCTTTGACGAGTATTACATGCCCTACTACAAGTTCTACGTGGAGCTTCCCGAGGAACAGAGGGAACACGGCTTAAAGGACTACGGCGCCTACTACGTGCCCGCCGTGGAGGGGAGCTATCTCTCCGACATGCCCACCTGGGACGGAAGTTTCAACTGAAAATCTCGGCACGCAGACGACGCCCCCGGCAGTCCTCCTGCGGACACGTCGGTTTGGCGGATTTCACTGCGCCGCTTATTGCAGGCAATTTCACCTCCATCAAACCGGGGCGGATGAAAGCTTCCTATCGTCCGCAGGAGGACTGCCGGGGGCGTCTGTTCTTACGGGATATTCCATCTCTCGATGATACGTGGTTTTTCTTCTTTTTGTCGTAACTTACGCCAACCAGAAGGATTTCACCGGCATAGTTTTTTAAGCCAGCCGCCTGTGCTCATGGCATTTTCAAATTCACCGGCAATTTTCCTGTTGGGAATAAAGGCTTCCTTGGTCTCGGCGTCATATCCGAGATAGCCCAGATGGATAAAGAGGGTCAGAATATCGTCTTTTGAAAAGGAGATTGTAAGATTGTGTTCCGAATTGCTACTATATTAGGAAAGGGGGGATTGCCCGGGATGCGGAGGAGTGTGTGAATGACGCTTATCTCGGTGTCTGGAATTCGGTGCCGCCTAAGCGGCCGGAATCCCTGTCTGCCTATCTGTTTGGGATTGTCCGCAACCTGTCGGTGACCAGATACCACGCCAACAGGGCGAAAAAGAGGAACAGCTTTTATGATGCAGCCATTCATGAGCTGGAGGAATGCATTCCCTGCGGAAACGGGGTGGAGGACCTGGTCCTGGCCGGAGAACTGGCGGATCTGCTCAATCGATTTTTGGAAACTTTGAAGAGGGAGGACAGGGAACAAAAAGACCATCCGCAGGCTTCATGAGGACTGCGCTTTTACGGAGCTTCCGGAGGAGCTGATCGTCATGGAGATTTCCTTTGCGGACGGGGAGCGGGCGGTGAAGGCCATTCGGGTGTCGCTTCTTGCCGACGGTACTTTTTTTGCGGCCTTTGACGATTATGAGATTGGGCCTTCCGATTCTTTCGTGGAACGGGAGGATGCGCTGACGCTTCGGGAGCAGACGCAGAGCCGGGAGCGGGAGCCGGAACGTGTGGAGAACCGGGAACGGGAGACAGAAAGCGGGGAGAGCCGGACCGTACCATTTTCCTTGAGAGGCAGGGGGAGGAATGGGCGGTGGTGAATGAAGGGTACTGACCCTCTATGCGTTGCGGGGAAATGGGAAACGTGGTAAAATAACCGCATGGTTCAGGAAAAAGTGACAGGAGGAGATGACATGATCATAAGCGCCAGCAGGAGGACGGACATCCCCTCCTTTTACTCCGAATGGTTTTATAACCGGCTCCGGGAGGGCTGCGTCCTCGTGAGAAATCCCATGAATTATCACCAGGTGGGAAAGATCAGCCTGTCCCCGGAGGTGGTCGACGGCATTGTCTTCTGGACCAAGAATCCCATCCCCATGCTGGGGCGGCTGTCGGAGCTCGACGGTTACCATTATTATTTCCAGTTCACGCTGACCGCCTACGGAAGGGACGCAGAGCCGGCTCTCCCGTCGAAAAACGAGCGCCTGATACCGGCTTTTTTGGAGCTTTCAAGGCGGATTGGCAGGGAGCGGGTGGTGTGGAGATATGACCCGGTTTTTCTAAGTGAGACCTACACCCTGGAATATCATCTCCGCTATTTTAAGGTTTTGGCAGAGAAATTGGCTCCCTATACGGAAAGCTGCACGGTCAGCTTTCTGGATCTCTACCGAAATATAGAGAAGGCCCTGCGGCTTCATGGGATCCGGGTTCCCTCGCATGAAGAGCAGCTTGCGCTCATGGGTGGGTTTTCCAAGACCGCAAAGGCGAATGGGCTCCGCTTGGATACCTGTGCGGAGGAGGGGGATTTTGGCGGATACGGCGTCGGCCATGCCCACTGCATTGACAGAGAACGTTTGGAGCGGATCGGCGGTTTTCGGCTGGACGTGAAGAAGGACCCGGGCCAGAGGGAAGCCTGCGGCTGCGTATCCAGTATCGATATCGGTGCCTACCACACCTGCTGGAACGGCTGTATCTATTGCTATGCAAATCAGGGCAGAACGGTGGGGCCGGACCAGTCAGGGCGGCACGACCCAGGCTCCCCGCTCCTGGTGGGAAAGCTCGAGGAGGGCGACGTCGTAAAAGAGCGGAAAGCGGTGTCCCATGCGGACCGGCAGATGTCGCTGTTTTTGTTTTAGTGTCGGTTGCGCCAAGTATGGCAGTGCGTTATAATGAGAAAGATGCACGATAAAAAGAAAGGAAAGGTGATTTTTATGAACAGAAAATGGAAATGGAGCCGGAGGGCCTTGGCGCTTTTTCTGGCCATGGTGATGGCATTTCTGGGTGCCTGCGGCTCGTCGGACTCCGGGGGGAAGGATGAGGAGGCCGTGAGCGGCAAGGATGGAAAGAGTGCGGAGGATACGCTGAAGGAGAAACTTAGGGGCGGTTCGACGATCGACACATCTTTGAGCTTTGCCGAGGCCCACGACGCTTTTACAACCACTCTGTCCAGGGAGGAAAATGATGATTCTGCCATTCCGGACCCGCCGGAGGGCCTGTTTGACCTGGTCTCTTATCCCTCGAAGGTGGGTGACCTGGCGGCTTATGTGTCCAGCGATCCCGGCGACGGCGGGAAGCATCCCATGATCATCTGGGTGGTCGGCGGCTGGGGCAACGGGATCGACGATTTTCCCTGGTGCTATCCGGAATGGGACAACGACCAGACGGGTTCCGCTTTCTGGCAGGAGGGCGTTTTGACCATGTATCCCTCCTTCCGGGGCGGCTGCGGTAATCCCGGCAATTACGAGGCGCTTTTCGGGGAGGTGGACGACATCGTCTCCGCCTATGAGTATGCCGCCTCCCTGCCCTACGTGGATCCGGACCGCATTTACCTGGGCGGCCACAGCACCGGCGGCACCAGGGCACTCCTGGCTTCCGAGTACACGGACAAATTCCGGGCGGTGTTCTGCTTCGGGGCGGTGGACGAGATCAAATATCACAACAACACCCAGTTCACCTTTGACCTGAACAATGAGGACGAGTTTGTGATGCGCTCCCCCATCCACTGGCTGGACGATATCAAGAGCCCCACCTTCCTGATCGAGGGCAGGGACGGCAATTCGGAGAACCTGGAGCGGATGCTGGAGACAGCGGACAATGACAAGCTTCACGGTTACGTCATCGAGGGGGCCGACCATTTTTCCACCCTGGCGCCCCTCACCAGGGTCGTGGCGAAGAAGATCCTGGAGGATACCGGGGCGGAGGCGGCCATCTCCATCACTCAGGAGGAGCTTGACGCCGCCATGAAGCAGGAGCCCTCCGTGCCGGTGCCGGTCATGACCGGGCGGCGAGTGGAGAAGCTTGGCCTCACCTTCTCCTGCCCTTATCTGTGGGAGATCGGTGAAAATGAGGACGGGTCCGGCGTGAATCTGTATTCCCGTTATGAGGAGGAGAATCCATGGGATCTGTCGGCCCTCTATATCAACTCCTACTCTCCGGAGGAAACCGGTGACTTGCAGAGCTTTGGCGAGATGATGGAGGCTCAGGGCTTTACGGTGAACGAGATTTCGGTGGGCGGTTATCCGGCCATGGACGCCATGGGTTCCTCCCCGGGAGACGACGGCCAGGTCTATTACCAGCGGTACGTGTCCATCCAGAAGGATGGAGGCTCCCTGGATTTTAATTTTATCACCTTTGATGATTACAGGGAGGAAGCGGATCCCCTGTTCCAGAGCGTGATCGACAGCATTGCATTTGACAGCTAAGATCAGAGAAATTTTTAAAGAGAGGGAAGGGAGGCCGGAAGCCGATTATCTGTGACAGGAGCCGGATCACGGAGAAGGGCTGTAAGGGCACTCCCGACTGGATCATTGAGATCGTCTCCCCCGGCAGCCGCCGAATGGACTATTACACAAAACTGTTCCAATACCGCACGGCCGGAGTCCGGGAATACTGGATCGTGGATCCGGACAAGGGCTGTGTGACGGTGTATGATTTTGAACAGGAAAATATGGAAGAGTATTCCTTTGGGACGGCGATACCGGTCGGCACATTTGAAGATTTTTCCATAAAGGCAGAGTAAACACGCAGATATCCCGGGCGGGAGAACTGCAGGGGCTTCTGCCCGCCCCTACAAAAAAACGGGTATCTCCATGAAAAAGCGGTCTGTCTGCAGGGTGGTGAAACCGGGGAACCCTCCTTATAATGAGTGCAGTGAATGAATCCGAAAGGATTTAGGAAACGATCACAGGTATAAGGAGGGTTTTATTATGGCATTGTCACTGGATTCCAAGATCAAGGAGATCATGAGATCGGAAGAGGGAAGGGCGGTCATGGAGAAATGGGCTCCCGGTTCCACCTCGAATCCCAGCATGAAGCTGGTGGGTGCGCTCACCTACCGGAAACTTTTGAGCTACCCGGAGTCGGCCGAGGTGGCCGTGCACGCCGAGGAGATCGATGCAGATCTTAGGGCCTGTTCAAGGTAGGGGCGTCGAGGGCAACACGGAAGAAAGCGATTTTTCGCCTACTTTGGTCAGAGGGCCCCGGCGGTGTTCCTCGTCAGACACGCCCACCACACAATTTCATACGTTGTAAGAAGGGATAATACTGTTAAAAAGGATTATCCCTTTCTTTACGGCCTTTTTTCGTAAATGTTCAAAAGGGAAACCGTCATTACATTTCTCTAAAATTTATAATAATACCAGATTTATTGACATAACACAAGTTTTTTTCTATATTACAAAAATTATATAAAGACGGCGAAGGAGAGGAATACCACCATGAAAAAGAAGTACCTTGCTCCCGTTGCTATAGCGTTGATTGCCACCATTAGTATCACAACGGCTTCTTGTGGAAAACCGGCTGATGAAGAAGTAAACGCAACAGAGGCGGAAGTCACGACAACTGAGGAAAGTACGGAAGAAATAACTGAGGCAGAAACTATGGCAGCCGCCGGGAGCACAGTCGAAATGACAAAAGCAGAAACGGAAGTGGAACCTACCAAGACAGAAACCAAGGCGGCACCGAAGGCCGAGGAGCCCAAGGCTCCCGCTCCTATCAAGGCCGCTCCGACTACGGAACATGTGCAGGACAAGGGTCCCGCTCCCACCCAAGCGGCACCTAAGGCACCGGCCCCTACGGAAGCGCCCGCTCCTGTTCATGAGCATCAGTGGAAGGAGCACAAGGCGACCAGGCAGGAATGGGTTTCCAATATTGTAAGCGTTCCGGATTATGAAACAAGGGAACAAAAAATGTCCTTCATCATTTGCAATTGTGGAGTGGAATTTAGGGCGGATGATTCTTCCTTTGCAGCACATGCCAGTGCCCATATTCTTGCTGGGGAACCTAGCAACTATTGGGATGAAGTATGAGTCATTGGCACGGAAACCGTTCAGGTAGGATCCCATGACGAGGATCAGGGATATTATCAGAACGTGGAATACACGGATTATTATTACTGCGATTGCGGTGCGACGAAGTAGTAATAATTCAGAGAAACAGCGATAAAGAGTAGTGATAGCTTATCAGAGACTTCTGGGGATTCGCCCAGAAGTCTCTTTTCTTTTCCCGAGTTTTCTACATATTTATACGCATTCTATGTTCCACAATCATTGAAATTTCCACAATTATTTGACGATTTTTTGCACATGTGGTAGATTGGAATTAGTCCGAATGAAGTTATAAACGAATCGTTTGAACTGGTAAAACGATATGAGGAAAATATCGTGATTGGCATAAGACTGGAAAAAGAAGGGCAATATTTTTCTTTAAATATTGTCCCTGATCCATTCATTTCCCATTCTCTCGCCATATCGTTAAATCAATGCTACAACAAAAAATTAACAAATATTTAATGCTGAAGCCTCTTGACGACTCACCCATAAATAATTATAAACCCATATAAAAGGATGAGTTAAGAGTTATAAACACAATATTTATTTTCATAGATAGAGATGGGGTGTGGGGGCTTGCCCCTAGAAAACAAGCTCTTCCGTATAGAAAAGCTGCAGGTTCCTCCTTCGTCCGGTATCCATACTTTATGTTCTATCGTAGCGGATTACCGGGTTTTTATTGTCTTTATTAAATATATATCATGGGTTTTCCTTCACCGTATACGAAGCAAAAAACCATGATAAGGGGCATCCTCCCATAACGCAAATACGTCATGGTGGATGCCCTTTTAAATCGTACTGCGTTCCGCACCGCCGCCTAGTTCAACACCACAAGGCGGTAGGGGACGTTCATCCTGGACAGGAATGCCGCTTCCCGCTTATGGCTGGTAAAGAGAAGAATTTGACCCGGATAACTTTCTGCAAGCCATTTCAGGGTATTGTTTAGCCGGGTGTCGTCGTAGTAGGCAAAGGTGTCGTCCAGAAGGATGGGCAGAGAGCTTTCAGGGAACAGGATTTCCACGGCTGCGATCCGCAGGGCGAGATAGACCTGCTCGATGGTCCCGCGGCTTAAAGCGTCCAGGGAAATGGAGCGTCCGCCGCTTCTCACGGTGATGGAGAGATCTTCGCCAATGTGGAACCGGTCATAGAGCCCGTCCGTGATGGCCGCCATGATCTCCGACACCCGGCTGTTCAACAGGGGGCTGAAGCTCTCGTGGATTTTGGCGGCCAGAGAGGAAACGGTCTCCTCGGCCAGTGTGACGGCCCGGATTTCCTCCTCCAGACGTTTGTTGTTTTCCAGGATTCTGGAGAGGACCTCCTGCTCCTCCTCCAGACCGGCCAGGGTTTTGCAGGTTTGTTCAAATTCCCAGGCCTCCCTCTGGAAACGGCTAAGCTCCTCCCTGGCGGACTGAAGTTCCTCCTGCAGGTCGGAGACGGTTTTCAGGGATTCCTCCAAAAGCACCTGGTTCTTCCTGCGGGCGTCCAAAAGGCTGCGGTATTCCAGGAATTTTTTCTTCATGGCCACCCGGGAAGCCTCCGAGATCTCGGGGCTCCCCAGATGAACCCGGTATTCGTTCCTGATAAACTGCTCCGTCTCGGCGGCCATGGCCTCGGAGGCGGAGTCCTCTTTTCGGGAACGAACGAACAGGAGGACCGTAAACAGAAAGGCCAAGGCCGTCCCTGCGAAAAACAGGATCAGGAAAGGAAGCCGTGGCAGCGGAAAAGGCGTGTCCGTAAAGGGCAGATCCTCATAGAAAAGGCTCCCCAGGGCCAGTGCCAGAAAGGCGACCGTGGCAAAAATCCCGGACAGGACGTCGCGGAGCCGGGGGAGGGTTTTTTTGCCGTCCATATTTTCCCCGGAGGCCATCCGGTGGGCGTCGTAGGCATCATGGAGGCGTTCCTGATAGAGGTCGAGGTCTCCGACGGCGGAAAGGCTGTGCTCCCCGATGGCCTGCTGATTGGCTTCAATGTTTTTTTCCAGAAACCGGCGTTTACTGTTCTCCGCCTCCAGACGCTTTTCCAGATTTTTAAGTTCCTCCTTCCGACGGCCGGGCCGGCCGTCAAATTCCCTGAGTGCGTCCTCCGTATTGCGGACTTTTGCGAGGATCGCATGATATCCGGCGGCGGCCTTCGGATCAAGCTGCTGTTTCAAGGCCTTTTTCTGTTCCTTCAAGGAGGCGAGCGCCTTCGTCACGTCCAGAGTGGAGGTGCCGGACAGAGCGATGCTGGAGAGCCGGTTTTTCAGGTTTTCACTGAGGGAACCGTCGGTGGAGGCCTTCAGCTGTTCGATGCTGATGGTGTTCTGATAGGTTTCCTCGGACAGGTATCCGAGAAGGGGGGCGAGGTCCTCCTGTCTCTCGGCGACGACCAGACCGCTCTCCGCCTTTCTGACGCAGAGCGAGTGTTTTCCGGTATCAAATCCCCGCTCGATCCGGTAATCGCCGTCGTCCGCCGCGATAGTCAGGGAGCCGCCGTAGGGGGACCGCCCCTCCCAGGGGGAGTAGCGGGACCAGGCGTCCCGTCCGGCGGCCCGTCCCCGCCCCCGCTCCATGCCGAAGAGCATGCTCTTTAAACAGGCGTGAAGGGTCGATTTGCCGGAGCCGTTTTCCCCGTAAATGACGTTGACGCCTTCGGAAAAGGACAGGTCCCTGTGGGTGTATTTTCCAAATCCGGAAATATGTATCTCTTTTAGCTGCATTTAAGATTCTCCTGTGTTCGTGTCATAGTTAGAGAGCAGTGCGTCCAGCCCGTAGTAAAAGGCTTTCCGCTGGACGGGGTCGTCCAGGCCTTCCTCCCCGCCTTCCGGGAGGAAGGCGGCAATGTAGTCGCCGATGATGTCGGCCCGGTGTTCTTTTCTGAGTCTGTCGACAGGATAGGAGGGATGCGTGTTGTCCCGAAAGGAAATGATCCTGCCGGAGGTGCGGAGGTATTCCTCATGAAAGACGAGCTCCGGAGCCCTTCTTCCGATTAACGTCACCTTGTACATGTTGGAGGGACCGTGCTGCTCCATGAACCGGCCCAGGGTCTGAAACAGGGTCTGGTTGGTGGTCTTTTCCGTCACCTTCACCTGGCAGGGAATGTAGGAGCGGGAGGGAAGCGGCACGAAGCGCAGCGCAAGCGCCCCGGCCCCGCCGTCTTCCGTAAGCTCGCCCAAAAGATAGCCGTGGGTTCCCGTCTCCGTGAGGTCGATGGGCGAGAGGGAGCCGGGAAAGCCGTACCGCCCCGTTTCGGAAAATTCCGGCTTGTGGATATGGCCCAGGGCCGCATAGGAAAAGCCGGACCCGGCAAAAATTTTTTTGTCAATGGGAACGTGGCTCTCGTCTCCGCCATGGGCCAGGAGGATGTGGAAATTCCCGTCCGCCGGAACCGAGAGACCGTCGCAGAGAGGTTCCCGTATCTCTCTCTCATAATAGCTGAATCCATGAATCACCGTCTTTTGTTCGGTGAAGGAGACGGTTTCCAGGCTGCGCCCGGATAAAAAGGAGACGTTGGGAGCCCAGGAAAACTCTGCCAGGGAGGAGCCTGGCTGAAGGCAGTCGTGATTCCCGGCAATAAAGACCACCAGGGTATCGGGGATGCCCGAAAAGAGTGTGTTGACCTCCTTAAGCTCCGCCGGGGAGGGCGGCCGGTGGAACAGGTCGCCGGCGACCAGCAGAAAATCCGGCCGTTCCTTCCGGCAGGCCTCGGCCAGACTGCGGAATGCGCTCAGAATGTCGAGAGAGCGCTCTCTGGACCAGGGAAAGCCGCGGTCCGGCTGGCAGCCCAGGTGGATGTCTGCGGTATGGATAAATTTCATGGAAATGTTCCTTTCTAAACACGGAATATGGGGAAACGATGAGCGATGATTCTGCTTTTTTCCCCTTCCGAACATTATATCACAGGAAGGTGGGAGAAGCAAAAAAATGGGTTTTATAAAATGCATAAAATTTATAAGAAAAACAAAAAATAATTGTTCACTTATTCCAAAAGTTGTGGTACACTAGTGACATACCCAAAGGGCACTCGTGAATGCATGCGCTTTGCGCGGGTAATTTAAGGTATAACTATAATTTAACAGCAAGAGGTGATAGTGTGGTTAAGAAAGAAATGATTGCGATGCTGCTGGCCGGCGGGCAGGGCAGCCGGCTGGGAGTGTTGACGGCAAACGTGGCCAAGCCGGCCACGGCTTTTGGCGGCAAATACCGTATTATTGATTTTCCGCTTAGCAACTGCATTAACTCCGGTATCGATACGGTGGGCGTGCTCACCCAGTATCAGCCGCTCCGTTTGAATTCCCACATCGGGATCGGGATTCCGTGGGACCTGGACCGGAATATCGGAGGCGTGACGGTGCTCCCGCCCTATGAGAAGAGCAACAACAGCGAATGGTATACGGGCACGGCCAACGCCATATACCAGAACCTCCAGTACATGGAGTCCTATAACCCGGATTACGTGCTGATCCTTTCGGGAGATCACATTTACAAGATGGATTACGAGGTGATGCTCGACTACCACAAGGCGAACAATGCGGACATTACCATCGCCGCCCTTCCGGTGCCCATCGAGGAAGCCAGCCGTTTCGGCGTGGTGATCACCGACGAAAACAGTCGGATCACGGAGTTCGAGGAGAAGCCGGCCCATCCCAGGAGCAACCTGGCGTCCATGGGCATCTACATTTTCAGCTGGAAGGTCCTTAAGGAAGCCCTGATCAAGATGTCCGACGAGCCGGGCTGCGATTTCGGCAAGCACGTGATCCCCTACTGCCACAGCAAGGGCGATCGGATCTTTGCCTTTGAGTACAACGGCTACTGGAAAGACGTGGGAACCCTCGGCTCCTACTGGGAGGCCAACATGGAGCTGGTGGACATCATTCCCGTGTTTAACCTCTACGAGGAGTTCTGGAAGATCTACACCAAGAGCGACATCCTTCCGCCCCAGTACATTTCCGGGGATTCTGTCATTGAGAGGAGCATCATCGCCGAGGGCACGGAGGTCTACGGCGAAGTGTACAATTCGGTGGTCGGCGTCGGCGTGAAGATCGGCAAGGGCGCCGTGGTGCGGGATTCCATCCTCATGTCCGGCGTGGTGATCGGCGACGGGACCGTCGTGGACAAGGCGATTATCGCAGACAATGTGACCGTGGGGGCAAACGTTCGATTGGGTTGCGGAAACTATGCGGAGAGCAAGTTAAATCCCAAGGTTTATGCCTTTGACCTGGTGACGGTGGGTGAGGATTCCGTTATCCCCGACAATGTGAGCGTGGGAAGGAATACGGCCATCTCCGGCGCAACGGAGGCAGCAGATTATCCGAATGGAAGCCTGGAGAGCGGAGACTACATTATAAAGGCAGGTGGAGAAAAGTGAGAGCGGTAGGTATTATTCTGGCAGGCGGTAACAATAAGAAAATGAGGGAGTTGTCGGAGAAGCGCGCCGTGGCCGCCATGCCGGTGGCGGGCAGCTACAGGGCCATCGACTTTTCCTTAAGCAACATGACCAATTCCCATATCAAAAAGGTGGCGGTCTTCACCCAGTATAATTCCATCTCCTTAAACGAGCATTTGAGCTCCTCCAAATGGTGGGATTTCGGAAGAAAGCAGGGCGGGCTTTACGTATTCACCCCGACCCTGTCGGCCATCAACAACAACTGGTACAGAGGCACGGCGGATGCCCTCTGGCAGAACATCAACTATTTAAAGAACAGCCATGAGCCTTACGTGGTGATCGCCTCCGGCGACGGCGTTTACAAGCTGGACTACAACAAGGTTCTGGAGTATCACATTGCGAAGCAGGCGGACATCACCGTGGTCTGCAAGGACATGCCGGAGGATGCGGACGTGAGCCGCTTCGGCCTGGTGCGGACCGATGGGGACGGTCGGATCGTGGAGTTTGACGAGAAGCCCATGGTGGCCAGCTCCCACACGGTGTCCTGCGGGATCTACGTGATCCGCCGCCGCCAGCTCATCGAGCTGATCGAGAAGTGCGTCGAGGAGGACCGTTACGATTTCGTTCAGGACATCCTGATCCGTTACAAGAACATGAAGAGGATCTATGCCTATAAGCTGGATTCCTACTGGAGCAACATTTCCTGCGTGGACGCCTACTATAAGACCAACATGGAATTTTTAAAGCCGGAGGTGTGCAATTATTTCTTCAACACCTATCCCGACGTGTACTCCAAGGTGGACGACAATCCGCCGGCCAAGTACAACGTGGGGGCGAGGGTGCGCAACAGCCTGGTTTCCAGCGGCTGCATCATCAACGGCGAGGTGGAAAATTCCGTGCTGTTCAAGAAGGCCTACATCGGAAACAACTGCATCATCCGGAATTCCATTATCCTGAACGATGTTTACATCGGCGACAATACGCGGATCGAGAACTGCATCGTGGAGAGCAGGGATACCATCCGTGCCAATATGACTTACATTGGCGAGCCGGACAACATCAAGATCGTGATCGAGAAAAATGAGAGATTTGTGCTTTAAACTCCCGTGAGCAAGGGACAAAGGAAGGGGACTGTGTAACATGCAGATTACAGACGTGAGGGTTCGGAAAGTATCAAAAGAAGGAAAAATGAAGGCCATTGTGTCCATTACCCTGGATAATGAGTTTGTCGTACACGATATCAAAGTGATTGAGGGAGAGAAGGGCATGTTCATCGCCATGCCCAGCAGAAAGGCCGCAGACGGGGAGTACCGGGATATTGCTCATCCCATCAATTCTGACACCAGAGACAAGATTCAAAGCATCATTCTGGCGAAGTATGAAAGTACGCTTCTGGAAGCGGAGGAAGAGGAGCAAGAATCTATAAGATAGGAACTATGGAACGGAAACGCATAAAAGAACAGGATGGTTCCCTGCGGGGGGCCGTCCTGTTCTTTTATGCGTTTTTGGTTCTATTTCTGTTTCTTTCCGCATAGAATAGTGGAGAAGGAGTGGTGATCATTGGCAGAATACAGGCGTTTTATCTCATACATATATTCCTATGAGGGCGACAAGAAGACAAAAAACGTGGGCTTTGCCAAAATTGAGGCCAGAAACGGTCAGTGCCGAATCAGCGTCAGCATCCGGGGCGCCTATGAGTGCAGTGGTCAGGAACTGACTCTGTACGGCTATGGATACCGGGAGGCCGGTTGTCTTCTGGTCCCACTGGGTCAGGTCCCCGTAAAAAACGGGACAGGAGAAGCGGTATTTGGAAGACAGGAAGAGAATCTGGGGGGGAGCGGGTACGGCCTGAGTTTTATCAAGGGGCTGTATCTGCGGAGCAGGGTCTCCGTGCAGAGGTCCTATCTGACCACCTGGGATGATACGGTGATACAGATTTCGGCGCTGAGAAATGCCAAAATCGCAGGGCGGGAGGCAGATCTGCAAGCGGCGTCGCTGCCGGAGGAAAAGGGAACGGCAGTTCTGACCGGGATGGAGGCTTTCCGGCCGGCGGAAGGGGCGGCGAAGACTCCCATGAAGGTGGAGCTCTTGCAGCCGGAACTTTTGCGGAGCGTTCTGCTGGAGGCGACGGAACCGGATTTATCGCAGCCGTCGGCGTCACAGCCGTCGGCTTCGCAACCGTCGATCTCACAGCCGTCGGCCTCGCAATCGTCGGCGTCACAGCCGTCGGCTTCGCAACCGTCGATCT
>JAAWRC010000014.1 GCA_022800815.1 Lachnospiraceae bacterium
AATAAAAACGTTTTTATTTTTCTGCATATTATTTTACCACAGATTACCGCAGGTTGGCAAGGAGGGATTTATGGAACGGGAAAAAATCCGCAGGGACGTGACCATCAAGGACGTGGCGAGACGGGCCGGCGTGGCCATTTCCACCGTGTCGAGGGTGTTAAACGGGCTGGACAAGGTCAGCGAGAAGACGGAGAAAAAGGTGCGGGAGGCCGTGGCGGAGCTTGGCTACGTGCAGAACGCCCTGGCCGTCTCCATGGTGACGGGACAGACGAGGACGATTTTGATGGTGGTGCCGGATTTTACCAACGACTTCAACGGCTCGGTGATCCAGGGGGCGGAGGAACACCTGAAGGCCTGCGGCTATACCATGCTGATCTCCTCTACCAAGGATTTTAAGAAGGAGGACTTTGAGAACCTGTACCGGAGATTTGCCGGGCTGGCCGACGGGATTCTGGTGGTGCAGGGGAGCCCCGACCGGATGGATTACGCCCGCTGGGAGAAGCCCCTGGTGCTGGTGGACGCTTACCGGCCCCAGGAGGATTATTACACCATCGAGATTGACAATGAGAGGGGAACCTTCCTTCTGACGGAAGAGCTGATTCGGAACGGCCACAGGCGGATCGGCCTTGTCGGCGGCATTCCCGGAGAGTCCGCCAGCGGCAGACGGGTGGCGGGGTATCTCTCGGCCATGGAGCGCTATGACATCGAGGCGGACCGACGCCTGATGGCCTTTGGAAGTCATTTCGAGGAGACGGGGAGCCGGGCGATGACGGCCTTCCTGTCTCTGCCGGAGGGGGCCCGTCCCACGGGGGTGGTAGCCGTCAACAACCTGACCTGCATCGGCTGCATGAAGGTTCTCGCCGAGCGGGGGATGCGGGCCGGCCGGGAAATCTCCCTGGCGGCCTTCGACGACCACCTGCTGGCCCGCTATTCCGTACCGGGGATCACGGTGCTCGAACGCCCCACCATGGAGATGGGACGGGAGGGGGCGAAAGTGCTGCTCGCCCTTCTCTCCGGGGAGAAACCGAAAGAAAAGCGGATGATCATGGACAGCCGACTCATCCGGAGGGGCTCCGTGGTAAATAAATTTGTGGAAGCCTAAGTTCTATTTTCTGTATAAAATGTCATAAAGTGGCGTAATTTCAGACAAAAAAGACTTATAAATCAAATCAAGCATACATCTATCATTCTATTCCAGTCACTTCAAAAAGTCAATCATTCCCAAAAAATCAGGGATTTTAAGGAGGATTCCGCAAAAATCCCAAAGATTCCTAAGGGGTACATCGTCAGCCTATGCCCAAATATAACGATTCAGAACGAAAAGTCCGGATTGTTTTTGCGTTTCCCTAAAATTTATGGTCATGGTTCTGGTCACCGGGCGGAGCGTTCGTTTTCCACTATTTTTATGGCGGAGCTGCATAAAAAGAGGGTCATCTGGTATTGTTAGATGAAAACGAAAGGAGATCTTTTTATGGCAAGGCATGGCGAAAACATCAGAAAACGAAAGGACGGGCGCTGGGAAGCCCGGATGATCTGCGGATACCGGGAGGATGGACGGGCAAGATATAAATCCATTTACAGGAAAACCTATGCGGAAGTAAAGGCAGTGCGGAATCAGATGATGCTGCAGATGCCGTCCGGCGGGGCCCCGGACGCAGAAGGACGCCCGCAGAAGACGAGCGTTGCCGAACTGCTTGCGGAATGGTTGTCTTCCGTCCGGCAGAATGTCAAGGAATCCACCTATTCCCGTTATCAGGCCATGATCGAAAAGCATATCCGGCCGGAGCTGGGAGCGCTGCCCCTCGGAGAGCTCTCGGAGGAACTGGTCGACCGCTTCGTGCTGAAAAAACTGAGGCAGGGAAATCTGAAAAGCGGGGGAGGGCTGTCGCCCAAGACGGTGACAGGGCTCCTGTCCGTGATCCGCCTGGCCCTGGAATATGGGACCAGAAGGGGGTATGGATGCCTTTCCCCCGTCATGGTCCGCAATCCGAGACAGAGTGCGCCGAAGATACAGGTTTTCACCCCGGACGAGCAGAGGAAGCTGGAGGCCGTCCTGCTGGACGAGGATACCGCCGTGAGCTTCGGGATTCTGGTAAGCCTTTACATGGGACTTCGGATCGGGGAGGTCTGCGGTCTGCGCTGGGGGGATTTTGACGGGGAGAACGGCATTTTGTACGTGGGGCGGTCCGTTCAGCGGATTCCAAATCTTGAATTTGGGACGAGCCCTTCCTTTCGGGCAAAGACGAAGCTCATGATCGACGTTCCCAAGACGGACAGTTCTCTGCGGCAGATTCCGGTCCCTTCCTTTTTGCTTCCGATATTTAAGCGGCATCAGACGGAATCCGGCTTTTACATACTGACGGCGGGGCCCGTCTGCCCGGAACCGAGGGCCTATTACCGGAAGTACAAGAAGCTTTTGGAGAAATGCGGGCTGGAGCGCTTCAATTACCATGCGCTTCGCCATACTTTCGCCACCCGCTGTGTCGAAAATGACTTCGACGTCAAATCCCTGTCTGAAATTTTGGGACATGCGAACATATCGACGACGCTTCAAAGGTACGTCCATCCGTCCCTCGGACTGAAACGCCGGCACATGGACCGGCTGGAAACCATTGCGGTTTGTGGTCAGAAATCTGGTCAGGAGGACTGACGGAAGGGCCGACCACGGGAAAAGAGGGAGGCCCCGTCTGAAAGTACGCCACTTTATGACAGGGGAGACCGGCGCATGAGGACGATGGAAAACGGGGGAGGAGGAATGATGCATGGCGGATTATGCAGCTCTTTATTCGGAACCGATGCTGCTGCGTTTTGATTCTTACGAGGGCAGGATTGCGAGGGGAAGGCTGAAAACCCTTCGCCGTCAGGCACCGTTTCGGTTCGACAGCATGGACCAGATGTTTATGATTATGGATGACCTGCTGGATGCGGAAGCGTTTCCGCGGGGGATGGGGGAATACCGGCATCTGAAGCCGGAAGCAGGAGACGGGGGGCCTGCGGGAAAAGAGGACGGCGCAGCCGGGAAGCCGGTGCAAAAACCTTTCTGCGGGGATATCCTTTTCCGGGAGGCTTCCGGCGAAGGCATCCCGGACGGGGGAAGTCCCGGGGAGGAGAGGGGACGGATGGCGCCGGGCGGCTTCAAGGGGCAGATGGCGGTCACGGTGCGCAGACGCGAGTACGGCAGTATGCAGGGCACGGTCAACGTGAGGGGAGAGAAAACGAACTTTCGGAGTGCGCTTGAGCTCATGCACATGCTCCATGAATATTTGGAGACAAATTTTCAGGCGCATTTCTGAGGGGATGCGGGGAAAAAGCGGAGGGAAGAGGAGAGAGATGGAAAAGCCGGAGGTACTGTACGCCCGGATGTTCGGGAATTTTCAGCTGTTGTACGGCGGACGACCGCTGACCGGTGAAAAAATGAGAGACACTCATTTTACGGGCCTGATGCAGCTCCTGCTTCACCATGTGGCGGACGGCGTGAGCCGGGATGACCTGGAGGACGTGCTGCTCGGGGACCGGGACGTGGAGAACCGTCACCAGGCGCTGCAGACCATCGTCTACAAGGCGAAGAGGAAGTTGAAAAACATGGGGCTTCCGGACGTGAACTACATATTTTTGGAAAAGGGGGTCTATTACTGGACCCGTCAGATACCGGTCAGGGAGGATGCGGCGGAGTTTGACTGCCTGTACCGGCGGGCGTCGGAGTGCGGGGACGAGGAAAGGCGGCTGGAGCTTTATCTGGAGTCCTGTTATCTGTACAAGGGGGAATTTCTTTCTACCTACACGGCGGTCCTCTGGGCGGGGACGGAGGCGAGGCGCTACCGCAGGCAGTTCTGCGAGTGCGTGGAGCATGCCGCCTCCATCATAAGGAAGAAAGAGGACTGGGGGCGCCTGGAGAAGCTTGGAAGATATGCGGCGGAGACGCTTCCGTTTTCCAACTGGGAGAGCCTTGTCATGGAGGCGCTCATGGGACGGGGAAGGTATGAGGCGGCCGAAAAGCTGTACGCCGACACGGTGGAGCATTACCTGAGAGAGCAGGGAGTTTATCCTTCGGCGAGGTTTATGGACATGATGGAGAAGCTGGGCGGGCTGATGCAGCACTCCTGTGCGGTGCTCGACCAGATTCAGAGACGGTTGGAAGAAGTGCCGGAAGGGGAGTCGGGAGGATATGTCTGCACCTATCCGGTATTCTGCGGCATTTATCATGCGCTTCTCAGGCAGATGGAGCGGGGCGGGCAGAGCGTCTACCTCATGCTGTGCACCCTGGTGGACGGCAAGGGGAATCCCGTCAGGGAGGGGGAGCGGAAGGAGGAGATGACCGCAAGGCTGCAGGAGGCGGTCAGGGCCTCCGTGCGGCACGGGGACGTCATCAATCCCTATGGCAGCGGGCAGTTCCTGATCCTTCTGATCAACATTACCAGGGAGGACTGCCGGATCATAGAAAATCGGATCAATCAAAAATTCATCGTCGGAAGACAGCGCGCAGGCGTGCAGTATCATGTGAGCAGCGTGATCTGCGAAGCGTGATTAGTTACTGTTTGCTCATGAAAGGCCGGAGGCCGGGATTCAGAAACATGCTGATTCCCGGCTTCTTTTTTACGGAAAATACCAAAAACATGAAAAAAACGCATTTTTGATTCAAACGGATAGGGGTGGGGATAGTGGCGGACTGCTAAAATACCAATAACAACGGGAAATGGAGAGCCGCAGACTGGAAAGGGGCGTGGGCCATGGAGACATCCGGACGCTATATCGGGACGCCGAACGGGATCGTGTTGTGCGTCGACCGGAACGATGGCGGGATCGTCGAGGGCCGCATGTTTCACGGATACAGTGAGACGGGGATTCCCTTCCGGGGATGTGAAAACATCGTAAAAGAGGCCGAGGGGCTTTTCAACGCACTGGGGTTCCCCCACGTGGGGACCGGCGACAGGGATATAGATGGAAACGTGCACAGATTCCGGAAGAAGGAGGGGATGGCAAGGGTCATGGGAGACGAGAAATTGTTGGAACAGCATGGGGACCTGGGGACGTTTGTCATTCGGGTGCAGCACAGACAGCACAGCAGCTGGCAGGGCAGGGTCACCGACTTGGATAAGGACCAAACCGTGTATTTCCGGTCGGCGCTGGAACTGATCAAGATCATAGACGGGGCCCTGGACCGGGCGGAGCGGACAGAGGACGGGGAAGGAAAGTAAAGAGTATGGCGGAGAAGGAATTAAGGAAATTGAATCGAAGAGAGCTTCTGCAGATGCTCCTCGTACAGTGCGAAGAATCGGAACGGCTGCAGCGGGAACTGGACGAGATTCAGGAGCAGTTTGACACCATGTCGGAGAGTTACGGGCGCCTGAAGTGCAAGCTGGACGTGAAGGACGAACGGCTGAACCAGAAGGATCGGCGGATCGGGGAGCTTGCGGCGGAGGCGGAAGCCCTGAGGAGCGAGATCGAAGAACTGAAGCGGACCGGGCTGGCGGGGACTGCGGCGGAGGCGGCGGACCGGATCGGGGCCATCTTCCGGGAGGCCCAGAGGGCGGCGGAGGAATATCTGGCGGGCGTCCGGAGAGGAACCGCGGAGGGAAAGCCGAAGGTTCCGCTGGCGCTGCCGGATAAAGGGGAGAGGAAGCGGATTCCCTTCGAACAGGCGGGGAGGCTTGCCGGGCTTCGAAAAAAGCAGCCGGTGCTTCGCCGGGGACAGACCGCTCTGACGGATTTTTCGAAAGCGGGGGTCTCGGAGCGGGCGGGGGAGGCCGTGACGGTGGAAACGGAGTTTGCGTCCCTTGAATTGGTATCCGGTGACCTTTATGGATAAAGAGGAACAGACGGAAGCAATAAAGGTACCGCCGATCGAGCAAATACGGGAGGAGCTTGCCAGGGAAGAGGCAAAGCACGGATTTCGGAAAACCATCGGAAACATCGCCGTGGCCCTTCTGGTGGCGGCGGCCGTCACCGCACTGGTGGCGACCAGGCTCTTCGTGCTGATCCGGATCAACGGAGGCAGCATGGAGCCGACGCTGGCGGACGGCGAGATCATATTTCTCCGCCAGACGAAGGAGATCAAAACGGGGGACCTGGTGGGCTTTTATTACGGCGGCCGGGTGCTCATAAAGAGGGTCATCGCAAGCGCCGGGGACAGCGTCGACATGGGGCAGGACGGAAGCGTGTACGTCAACGGAAAAAAGCTTGACGAACCTTATGTGAAGGAAAAAAGCCTGGGGAAGTGCGAGCTGGAGTTCCCCTACGAGGTGCCGGAGGGGATGAGCTTCGTGCTGGGAGACAACCGAGCCATATCCATAGACAGCCGGATCAGGTCGATCGGGTCCGTGGAGAGGGACCAGATCGTCGGCAAGGTGGTATTCAGGGCGTGGCCATTATCACGCATGGGAATTATGCGCTAGGAAGGTGAGAAGAGAAGATGCAGAAACTTTTAAGAGAGTACTTGGATGACCTGAACAAAAAGCAGAAAAAGAGCAGGAAAGCCGCAGTCGCTGCCCTTCTTCTGGTCGTGCTGGTGGTCGGGAGCGTGGCGGGCATTCTGGCACGGCACGGCGTGGCCATGACCGGGACGGCGAAATGCGGACTGGAAGAGCATGCGCACGGTGCGGAATGTTACACGAAGACATTATTCTGCGGGATTTCCGAGAGCGAGGGCCATACCCATACGGATGCCTGTCTTTATCCGGAGGAACTGGTTTGCGGGCTGGAGGAAAATGAGGAGCACGCCCACACGGACGCCTGCTACGCAAGGCCGGAAGGGTTCGCCTGCGGTCTGGAGGAGGGCGGGGGGCACGTCCACACGGATGCATGCTACACCGAGGAGCTGACCTGCGGAAAAGAAGAGCATGTCCATACGGACGCCTGCTACATTGATGTGGAAGCGGACGTGGAGGAGCAGACGACCTGGGATAACCAGTATGCGGGCACGGAATGGAAGGGCGTCTGGGGCGAAGACCTGGTGACGGCGGCCAGGGCGCAGCTTGGCTATAAAGAAAGTGTCAACAACTATGCCGTGGCGGAGGACGGAAGCCACAAAGGCTATACCCGTTACGGCCAGTTCGTCGGCGATGTCTATGCGGACTGGGATGCGGCGTTCGTGAATTTCTGTCTCCACTATGCGGGTCTTCGGGACTCCGGCCTCTTCCCGGCGGCGACCGATGCCGCCGCATGGCAGGAAGAGTTCCGGAATGCGGGCGGGGCCAACGGGGCCTACCTGGCGGAGGCGGGCTATGCGCCGGCGGCCGGGGACCTGGTGTTTTTCCGAAGGGAAGGCGAAGAGACGGAGACCCAGATGGGAATCGTTTCTTCCTGTGAAGAAGCGGGAGGCGTCATCCACGTCATCGAGGGCAACAGCCAGAACGAGGTCAGGGAGAACGTCTACGACGCAAATGACGGCCGGGTCACCGGGTTCTTAAAGATCACGGAGCTGGAAACGGCATACAAGGCGGCGGGAGAAAACCCCGGGGAGACGACGGAATCGGTTCCGGCCGGGGAAACGGAGAATGACGGAAACGATGCGGTCGGAGAAGACGGAGAAATCCCGGCCGACGTGCTGGAGGAGCTGGAGAACTCCCCGGCGTACGAGGCTTCTTACGAGGACGACATGGGAACCATCCACGTGGCGGCCGGCGAGGGAACCGTTCCGGAAGGGGCGGAGCTGTCCGTCAGGAAGATCGAGCTGGTCATGACGACGGCGGACATGGATGACGACGAGGCGGCCGAAGCGCAGGAGATCAACGACCAGTACGAGCTCACGGCCAGGAAACTGTCGGAGGAAAGCGAAAAAAATAACACGACGCTGGAGGGATTTCTGGCGTACGACATCTGCTTCTTGGTGGACGGCGTGGAGGTGGAGCCCAACGGTCCGGTGAAGGTGACCATGGACTTCCGCGAGGCCGTGAAGCCGGAGGGCGTGTCCGAAAACGCCGCCGTGGCCGTGAACCATCTGAAGGAGGACGAGGCGGCCGAGGATGGGATCGTGGTGGAGGACCTGACCGAAAAGACGGCGACCACGATTACGACGGTTGAAGAGGACGCCACGGTGGAGAAGGTCGAGCTGGTGACGGAGACGTTCTCGGTGTTTACGGTGAGCTGGATGTTTTCGGGAGAGCCATATGGTGTACCGATGAACATCATCTGCGTGGACGGGAAGGGGAACCTTCTCGATCCATCACAAAGTTTCCATCTGGAACGAACTGTGGAATATGGAATAATGTATGACCTTGAGAGTACGCTCGCCTTGGGGACCATTACCAAGCAGGTCACGTCGGAAGGAAAGACGGAAGAGGTCATTTATGCGCCGGGGTCAATGACGTTATGCGTCGGGGAATCAGGTCAGATCAATGGCCAGTGGTACTATGATCCCCGGGGAGGAGAAAAAGGAGAGGTTAAAAAAGTTCAATTCAGCAGGGATGGAGGGGTTACGTTTTATTCTGCCGACGGAAAAGCGTCGGGAACCTGCACAAAAATCGATCTGATGTTGGGATCCTGGTTTTTAAAAGTGGTTTATAACCCAGCGAGCCTGTCCATAGAGGATCAAATTGAAGAAAGCGGCCAGCTTGTGCCGGTATATTCGGGAACCATAGCAGAAGGGGCAAAGGTCCAATATGTATGGGAAAAAAGCGTAAATGGCGGGGCGTATGAGCCGGTCGAGCGGGATCAGTACAGCAACGGACATTATAACGTGGCGGAGGATGGGACGTGGCTCAATGTCGCACTGGACGGCGGGGCGCTCAATGATGAGCGGAAAAGCGTGGCATACACAGTCGAATTGCTGGTTGACGGCGTGTCAAAAGGAAAGTCGGCACCCCGCCCTATCCCGTATTACAATGAGGTGCGGAACGGAGGCTTTGAGAATCCGGTCACGGCGAATTATGAGCAAGTTGGCGTTGAGGGTGTTGAAGGGTGGAACACAACGTCAAAAGACGAAGACCGAAAGTATTATGCGATTGAGATAGCCAGAGTTACCGATTATAAGATAGATCCGCATTATGAATATCCCATACCTGATTTTGTGGCAGCGGAGGGAGACCAGTTTGCGGAACTGAATGCTGGAACTGTAGGCTCTCTTTACCAGGACATTCTTGTGGAGAGAGGGACGTTACTGCACTATTCCTTTGCCCACAGGGCGCGCTCCGCAGGTCGGAATATCAATGCGGAAGACAAGATGTATTTGCTTATTGTCCCCACGTTCGTTGCTGAAAATGGAATAAAACATCAGTGCGAACATACGGACCATAGCGATGGCAAGGGTGGAGTAATCGATACCCAGGCGGAAGTGGATTGCCTGATAGCACATAGGAATGAGACGAATGCTGATGGCGAGCCGCTTTATCCGGGAATATTTTTGAGGGAGTGCACATCCAGGGCTGACGGATGGACGACGTACAGCGGCGACTACATGCCGACTTACAACCTGAACAGGTTCTTCTTTGTATCGGCTAAATCGTCTCCGACCATGGGAAATTTCCTGGACAACGTTCATTTCAGCCAGTATTTGCCAAAGCCGGTAGAAGGGAAATTTAGCTTTTACATCGACAAGGCGATTGTGGGGATTGAGGATTTTGATAATCTTGCTGAAGAACAGCTGAAAGCGGAGCTTGGGAAACTGAACCTTGAGTTTGCTGTCGAAATTAAGGATCAGGATGGAGAATCCGTTGATCCGTCGAAATTGATAACGGCAAATGGGAGATCTATACCGTCCACGTTGAGTGCGGCGGATATGACCTGGACGCAGAATTCTGACAAAAGCTGGGTCGGCGCAGCGGCCTTTGACAATGTTACACTACCGAATCCTGACGATAAGTATACGATTTCCGTAACTGAAAGCTGTACGGAGCCTGCCGGTTACACACGCAATACGAGTGTGAAAATAACGGAGTCGAAAACGATGTCGGCAAGTGATGTACCTGCTGACAGCTCGAACGCCATGACGGGAAGCGTTACGGTTCAGAAAAACGCCAGCCGAGGACTGTATTTCACGAACACCTATACGAAGCGGCCGGCTGAGCCTGAGTACTCCTACACTTGGCAAGTGGTAAAGTGCAGTTCCAGCGACAATGGCTTAATGCTTCCAGAAGCGAAATTTACACTGAAAGACTCAAGCGGTACGGAAGTGGCGACCGGCGTGTCGGAGGAGGATGGCACGGTCAGGTGGACTGCGAAGGACGTGGACTCCGCCGTAGATCTCTCCGGGTTGAGCGGAAGCTATACCTTGGAAGAAACGAAAGCGCCGGATGGATACAGGCTCAGCGATAATCCCGACGGGAACAGCTGGAGCCTGATGTTTAAGGAGAACGGGGAATTGGATACGGCCTCATCCTCCCAACCGAACCAGAACAATTTGGTGAGTATTGATGGTAACACAGATGAATCCGCAAAAACGAAAGATTATGTAATACTCATTCAAAATGACGTTGTATTGTACGAACTGCCCAGCACGGGCGGCATCGGAACAACTTGGTATCTGATCGGCGGCACGCTGCTGATGCTTGCCGCGGCGCTGATCTTATATAAAAACAAGTGCGGGGAGGTGTTGGGGAGTTAAGGGATGAGAAAGCTTTTGGCGGCCCTTGCACCGCAAAGCGAATGCGCAAAAGGCGCATCAGGGAAACTGTGAGTTCTGTGTGAGGCCCCCCGCAGATGTCCGGCATTCGTCCGGCGTCCTTGGGAGGGCGCACATGCAACTAAAAAGGCAAAGTCTATCAAAGAAAAGGAGAAGAGACATGAAAAAAATGAAAAAAGTGTTTGCCATGTTGTTAGCATTGGCAATGGTACTGGGAATGTCCATGACGGCATTCGCAGCGGATGAACCGCTTTCGACAACAAACACGGCGACGGCATCCGTGTCAAACGTGGAAACGGGAGCTACCGTATATGCGTACAGGATCGTAGAACCTGATTATAAGACAGAGAGCGGCACAATTACGGGCGTTAAGGGATACAAAGCGGCTGCTGACATTCCGGAAACGATTACTAATCCCGCATCCGTAACCGGCGATGAGGTAATGAACATCGTGAAGGCAGAGGGTTGGAATGCTTGGAAGGAGACCGCTGAGAAAGCGGAGCTTAGGGATCCGGACAATGACGGCACCTATACCGCTGACCTTAAAGCGGGCAGCTGGATCGTAATTGTTGTCCCTGGCGAGAAGAGCCAGAAGATGTACAATCCCATACTGGTCAGCAATTACTATACGACGGCCAATTCGAATGGAGCCGTTGTAGAGGGTGGAGAGATAAGCGCAAATAATGAGTGGGAACTGGCTGGCGGAACCTCGGTTGCGAAATCACAGGCAGTCAGCATTGGAAAGACAATTGTGGGCACGACTCCCGTTGTTGATGGAGAGAAAGGCCAGACAGAAGAGCTGGGTGACGATCAGAAATTCAACGATGTGGCGGTTGGCGATATCGTGACATTCCGGCTCAAGACCAATATCCCTCCCTACAGCCCGGCCTACACCGATGTGAAGGTAAACGTCAAAGATACCTTGACCCAGGGCCTGAAACTGGCGGATGACCCGAATGTTGTGGTGAAGCTCAATGGCACGGAGATCGAGGCAGTCGGCACGGAAGGCGATGACAATGGTGTAAAGCACTATACGCTCACGGCAGCGGCGGGCAGCCAGACGCTTACGCTTGAGCTTGACTCTGCTTATGCTCTTGCGCATCCGGGCGCAGAGGTGACCGTGACCTATGATGCGGTGTTAACTGAGAGTGCATTCAACTATGACGCAAATGAGAACAAGGCCGAGCTGGAGTACACGAAAGATACCACCGGCGGCACCGAGACAACGGAGGGTTCCACGACGAAGACCTATACCTTTGCATTTGGCGTTGGAGTTGGCGGATCATCGAAGGAAAATGTAGAAATCCTGAAAAAGACCGGTACGGAGACCGTGAACGGAGTGACCGAGGCAGTCGACCTTGACGGTGCAAAGTTTACTTTGACAAATGATGATACCGAAAGAGTGTACAATGGAGAGTCCGCTGATGGCGGTAAGCTGAATTTCAGTGGTTTGGATGCGGGAACTTATACCCTCAAAGAAGTAGAGGCACCGGAGGGATATACGTTAAGTGATAAGACGTACAAGGTAGTGATTACGCCCACCTATGTCGGGGATGAACTGGTAGAATATAAGGTAGAGGTTGGGGAAACGGAAGACACTCTTGAAGTGATTGCTGATTTTAGGTTGAATGCTGCAGATAAAACCATTACGAATCAGGTGACGGATCCCGAGCCTTGGGATATTCCGAACACCAAGCTCACCTCCCTTCCTTCCACCGGCGGCATCGGCACGACGATCTTTACCATCGCCGGCTGCCTGATCATGGTGGTCGCCGCAGGCCTGTTCTTCGCAAGCCGCAGGAAGAGCGCAGCGAAATAACAAAATCGGTTTCACAAGTACATCGCTATGACGAAGTGCGCCGCTACACGTGCTTATGTTCATAGAGGGATTTCCCGGGGCCAGGAGGCCCTGGGAAGAAATCCCCAAATCAGGAATGAGAATTAACGGATCTGTTCGAAGATACAACTGCAAGGAGAGTCCGGATGAAGAAAAAAGCAGGAGTCATTTTCATAACACTTTTATTTTTAGCCGGCCTCTCCCTGCTGCTGTATCCGTTCGTTGCGAACCAGTGGAACAACTACAGGCAGAGACAGTTAATCAGCAGCTACGACCACACCGTGTCCGACCTGGAGGCGGCGGGCGGGGTCGATTACGACGGGGAGTGGGAGAGGGCGCACGCCTACAACCGGGCGCTGCTCCCCAGCATCCTGCCGGATTCCTTCGCCGTGGCGGAGGCGTCGGGGCGGGGAGAGGAATACATGTCCTGCCTGAACATTGTCGGAAACGGCGTCATGGGGACGGTTGAGATCCCGAAGATCGACATCACCCTTCCCGTCTTCCACACCACGGAGGAGGAGCTTTTACAGATGGCGGCGGGCCATCTGGAGGGAAGCTCCCTTCCCGTGGGAGGGGAGGACACCCATGCGGTCATCTCCGCCCACCGGGGGCTGCCCAGTGCGGCGCTGTTCACGGACCTCGACAAGATGGAGGAGGGGGACCACTTCCTTCTGCACGTTCTGGACGACACCCTCTGCTACGAGGTGGACCAGATCACCGTCATCGAGCCGGAGGACACCGGCGCCCTGGCGGTGGAGAAGGGGAAGGACCTGGTGACGCTCCTGACCTGCACCCCGTACGGGATCAACAGCGAGAGACTTCTGGTGCGGGGCCATCGGGTGCCCTATGTGCCGGAGGAGGTGGCGGAAGAGAAAGTGCCTTTCGGCAACATGAGCCTCCATACCAATTACCTTCTGTGGGTGGTCGTGGGACTCCTGATCACCGGGCTGTTCAGCCTCCTTCTGTACGGGAGGGAGAGAAGACGGCGACGGAAGGAAAAAGCCGGGAAGCAGGGGGCGCCGGAGGAAAACCCGGAGCGGGAAAATAGTCCGGAAAATAAAACCCCTTCGGAACCGGATGAGACTCCGGAATCAGAAGAAGTTCCGGAATCGGAGGAGCGGCCATGAAACGGAAGCTTTCAACCATCCTCTTCGCCCTGTTGTTCCTTGCGGGGCTTGGGACACTCACCTACCCGACCATTTCCGACCAGTGGAATACCTACCGGCAGTCCAAACTCATTTCCACCTATGACCGGGCGGTGAGCGAGATGAAGGAGGAGGATTTTGCCGAGGCCTGGGAGACGGCGAGGGCCTACAACCAGGCCATGGGCGCCAATCAGATCGGTGCGGACGTGTTCGGCGTCGACGGGGAGGGGGACATCCGGGACACGGAATACTGGAAGGTGCTCAACGTCACCGGGGACGGGATCATGGGCTACCTGACCATCCCCAAGATCAACATCAAGCTGTCCATTTATCATGGAACGGCGGAGGACGTCCTGGACACGGGCGTCGGCCACATGAACGGGACGAAGCTTCCGATCGGGGGCGAGGACAATCACAGCGTCATGTCGGCCCACCGGGGCCTGCCCAGTGCGAAGCTGTTCACGGACATCGACCAGCTGGGGCGGGGCGACCGATTCTACCTCCACATTTTAAACGAGGACCTTGCCTACGAGGTGGACCAGGTGCATCCCATGGTGGATAAGGACGACTTGGACACCCTGGAGGAGGCCATGAAGGTGGAGGCGGGACGGGATTACGTGACATTATTCACCTGCACCCCCTACGGGGTCAACAGCCACCGGCTTCTGGTGCGGGGCCACCGGGTCCCCTACGACGGGGAACTGGAATCCACGCCGGTGGAATCCATGGTGCAGGCGATTCAGAACTATTACATGCTGTATCTGCTGATCGGCCTTGGCGTGACGGTCCTGCTGATTCTGATTCTGCGCCGGGTCATGAGAAGGAAAGGGAAGCGGACAGACAAAGAGAACTGTGAGGAGGGAAAGAGTTGAAGATCAGTAAGAGAATGAGGAAATGGTGCGTGCCGGTCCTGGCGGGACTCCTGGCGCTCCCCTGCCTGAACCTGTTGAGGAGCGAGGCGGCGGGCGGGATCGATCTTGATGAGCCCTGCAGCCTCACGGTTTCCGTGAACATCGGTGCGGCGGGGACGGCGGACGGCAACCAGGCCTACCTGGAGGATTTCAACCGGATGGAGATCCCGGTGGCAGCGTACCGGGTGGCGGACGTGGACGTGACCGGACAGAAGTTCACCCCCGTGGAAGGCTTCGAGGGCATGGATTTCGACGGCCTGAGCCCGGAGCGGGACGTGACGGCGGCTCGCTGGGCGGAATTGGCAAAGGAGGCGGACGGTCTGCGGACGGAAAACGGGGTCAGAACGGACCGGGTTGCGACTGTCAAAAAGGAGGAGGGGGATGTGGTGAACGCCCAGGCGAAGATCACCGGCCTGACACCCGGCCTGTACCTGGTGGTCCCGGAGACTGTGTATAATCCGGAATATACCGTTCAGTACCAGTTCACTCCCTACCTGACGGCCCTGCCCTCCAGTCTCTACACCCTGACGGGGGAGGGGTCCGACGAGTGGGTTTATGAGACGGAGATCGGCCTGAAACCGGAGGCCGTGCAGCAATACGGGAACCTGAACATCGTGAAACACCTCTCCACCTACAATCCGGCCCTGGGCCAGACGACGTTCGTGTTCGAGCTCGTGGGCAGGGACGCTTCCGGCACGGTGCGGTATGAGGACTACGTGGCCATGGATTACCGGACGGGCGGGGATCAGACGCTCACCGTCACCGGGATTCCGGCCGGCTGCGAGGTGACGGTCACGGAGGTGTATTCCGGAGCCAGCTACGAGATTGTCGGTTCGGACACGGATGCGGCGCATGTCTGGTCGGAGCAGGCGATCGCAGCCGGGGTGCCCGGCGCACAGACGGCGGCGGTGGACTTTACCAATGAGTACAATGGCGGAAACCGGGGCGGTTACGGAGTGACGAACCATTTTGAAGCGGACGGCGAGGACGGCTGGACCTGGGAGAATCCCACGACTCCGTTGCCCTCAGAATAGAAAGGAGCTGCAACAGTGATGAAGGGAAAAAAGAGTGACAAGAAGCTGTTCGCGGCAGCGGCCGTAGCCCTTGGAATGACGCTTTTTGCAGGGCTCAGGGACGTCTCGGCGTATTTTACCACCTACGTGTCGGCGGGCGGCAGCCAGGTGGTGCGTCTGGGAGCGCAGACGGAGATCCACGAGGAAGTGAGCCAGATGACGAAGCACATTTCCATCACCAACACCTCCGAAACCGGTGCGTGCTTCGTGCGGGTGAAGGCGTTCCATGACAGCCGGTTCACGGTGGATTACGACGGTGCGGGCTGGACTGCGGGTGAGAAAGGGTACTGGTATTACGGCGAGGCCCTTGCGCCGGGGGAGAGCACCGGCGTCCTGGATGCGAAGATAGGCGTGCCGGAAGGCTTTGACCGGGAGGAATTCAACGTCGTCGTCATTCAGGAGTGCGCACCCCTGGTTTATGACGCAGACGGCAATCCGACGGCGGACTGGGATGCGGTTTATACGGATACCGACTATCGGGGAGAGGAGGTCCGTGACTGATGGCGAAGAAGAGAGTCACTTACGCACTTCTGGTCCTGGCGGTCATTCTCCTTGCGGGGAGCGCCATCGGGAGCACCAGGGCGGCGATCACCTATTACAGCGACAACTACACGGCCGAGATTACGGTCTCCCAGATCGGTGTCAGCCTCCTGGAAAACGGGGAAGTGGTCAGCAGCCGGAATTATGACGACAACGAATGGAAAATGAACTCCAACAACGGGAGCACCGTGGGCGGTGCGTTGCTTCAAAACATGCTGGATGCGGAAAATGGGGAGAAGCTGGCCCTCAACAGGAAGTACGATGAGAAGCTGACCGTGAGAAACAGCGGCTCCATCGACGAGTACGTGCGGGTCCGGGTTTACCGGTACTGGATGAAGGACGGCAAAAAGGTGACGAGCCTGTCCCCCGACCTGATCGACCTGAATCTGGTCAACCAAGGTGTTTGGGTAGAGGGGCCCGCAGCGAGCGCGGAGTGCGTGGAGCTCTTCCACAAGGGCATTTTGTCCTCCGGCGAGGAGTCGGCGGCCTTTGCGGACACCATCCGCATCGACGGGAAGGTCGCCTCCGAGGCCCGGACCGAGGTTGACGAGTCGGCGGGAACGGTGACGACGGTTTATAAATACGACGGCGTGGAATTCCACGTGGACGTCGAGGTGGACGCGGTGCAGACCCACAATGCCCGGGATGCGATTAAGAGCGCCTGGGGCGTGGATGCGGAAAGCCTCGGGATTCTGTGAAGGAGGCGGGAGAGATGAGAAAACGATGGAAAAGCGTGACGCTGGCGGCGTCCCTGGCCCTGCTCCTGGCGGTTCCCATGACGGCGTCCGCAGAGGACCGGCAGGGCGCCTCCGGGTGGCAGGTGTCCTTCGACGGAAAGAAGATGGAGAGCAACTTTACCTCCGGCGGAATGAACGACGAGGTGAACGCCATGCAGCCGGGGGACTCCGTGGAGCTGACGGTGACGCTAAAAAACGATTTTAACGGCAGTGCCAACTGGTACATGAAGAACGAAGTGTTACAGTCTCTGGAGGATGCGGGGGACGCCGCAGGAGGTGCCTACGACTACCTGCTGACCTACACGGATGCGGCGGGGGAGACCTCGACCCTCTATTCCAGTGAGAAGTTCGGCGGGGAGGGAAGGATCGGCGGCGTGGGCCTCCACGGGGCCACCACCACCCTGGAAGACTACTTCTTCCTGGAGCAGATGGAGGGAGGTGTCTCCGGAGTTGTGAAGCTGAAGGTCGCCCTGGACGGCGAGACCCTGGTCAACGACTACCAGAACACCCTCGCCAGGCTGCAGATGGATTTTGCGACGGAGCTGGTGGTGGCCGGCGGTTCCGGCACGCCGGGGACCTCCGGCGGAAGCGGTAGAAACGGGAATGGTTCCGGCACGTCCGGAGGCTCCGGGAAGGTCATAAAGACCGGAGACGAGGCGGAGGTCATGAAAAATCTCATAATCCTGTTCAGTTCCGGGCTGGTGCTTCTTGTCGGCGGGCTCCTTCTGCTGCGCCGCCAGAGGGAGGAAGAGATTTCGTCGGCGGCGGGAAACGAGGCGGCGGAAGCGACGGCTGTGAGGAGAAGGAGGAGATAGGATGAAGAAGCAGTTTGGGAAAAACCTGAAGAAGCGTCTGAAATGCTTATCGGTCGGCCTCCTGGCCCTGTCGGCGGCGGCCCTGGCCCTCGGAACGACGGCTTTTGCGGAGGAGGAGTACACCTACACGGTCCGGCTCCACGCCGGAAACCTGGGGGAGATCACCGGCGGTGGCATCGAGGTGAGTTCCGGCTCGGCGGCCATCGTCTCCGACGGGGAGCAGGTGGTGATCAGCGGCCTGAAATACGGGGACCTGGTCTCCATAAGGCCCCAGGATGCGGCGGCCTCCACCGATGCGAGATATTACGTGAGGGGCGTCCGGAGATCAGGAAGGGATAATTCGGAGGCGGAGGCCCCGGCCTTCTACGTGGGCAGCGACCGGGATTTCGTGGTGGCCTACGGGGTCAGCGGCGACATGGCGGCCTACACGGTGAACTACGTGGACGAGGCCGGGAACCAGGTCATGGCCAGCGACACCTATTACGGAAACATCGGGGAGAGGCAGTACGTGTCCTCCCGCTACGTGGAGGGGTATCAGCCCCAGGCCCTGAACATGGTGCGGACCCTCTCCGCCAACGAGGCGGAGAACGTGTTCGACTTTGTCTACGCACCACTGCCCGCACCGACAGAGCCGGCCCCCGCCACTCCTGCGCCGACGCCCGTAGCGCCTGCACCGGCCCCTGCGGCGCCGGAAGCCCCGGCCCCCGCACCGGAGGAACCTGCGGGAGCGGAGATTCCCGACGAGCCGGTACCCCTGGGCGGCGACACCAATGCGGGCCCGGAGGACAACGAGGAGCAGGGCGGGCAGACGCAGCAGATCGGCGACGAGCAGACCCCCCTGTCGAACGGACAGGAGTTCCTGCAGGATAAGGACATCGAGGACGAGAACGTGCCCCTGGGGACCTTCAAGGACGAGAAGAAGAACACGGTGATGGGATACCTCCCCGTCTATATCGGGATCGGCTTTGCGGCCGTGGCGGCCCTGATCGTATCGGCGGTTCTGCTTAAGAAAAAGAGAAAAACGGTGAAATCGGGTCCGGAGACAGGAAGCGGGCGGTCCGGATGCCGCAGGAAATAGTCCATGGGAAAAAAGAAAGGAAAAACACGGAGGATCGCCGGCAGGATCTGCGGCATTTTGGGCATTCTTCTGATCGTGCTGGTGATCCTGCTCTGTTCCACGCTGGTTCTGCCGAGATTCTTCGGTTATCACATGTACCACGTCTTGAGCGGCAGCATGGAGCCGGAGCTTCCGGTGGGGAGTCTGATCTACGTCTGCGGGGGCGCACCGGAGAATGCAGAACCGGACGACGTCATCGCCTTCTACGGCTCCCTGGAGGATTCCGGCATCATCACCCACCGGGTGGTGAAGAACAACGTGGTGTCCGGCACCTTCCGGACGAAGGGGGACGCCAATGCGGAGGAGGACCCGCTTCCGGTTCCCTACGAAAACTATATCGGCAGCGTGGCGTTCCATGTCCCGTACATGGGGAAACTTCTGACCGGTATGACTTCCCTTTATGGGAAGCTGGCGGCGGTCTGCATCGTCCTTTTGGGCGTGATCTTGAACATGGCGGGTTCTCACCTATCCAAAGGGTGAGAACCCGTTTTTGGCATTCTCTGAGGGTTTTTATACAAAATCTTGACACGGAAGGGAAAAACAGATAGAATAAAATTAACATATCCGGGAGCATATCTGAACCGTTCGGTTACTGATTCCCCTGTATGAAAAATATTAAAATAAGGCGGAACAGGAACGAGCGGGAAGACCTCGTTTGCATAATGGAAATAAGAACTTCGCAGGCAGTTCCGTTCCGCAGGCGGGAAAGGCGGAGCATGTCTGGAAAAAGACGGAGGGACACAAGACGGACCAAAAGCGTTCCGGAGGAGGCCGGCATTCGATGGCATCCGGGCTTTTGCGGAGCGGCGGAGATTGAATTTCTGTCAAACAAAAGAGACCTGGAGTTTCTTCAGGAATATCATCTGAGCAGGGAGCCTGTCCGGATGGATCTGCTGGTGATCAAAAGGCTCACGGACGTCCCGGTGGAAAATGAGATCGGACATCTCATATCGTTTTTCAGGGAAGGATATCCGAGAGAATTGTTCAAAAAACTGCAATCCATGGGGCTTGAGGTCCGCAGATGTTATCCTGGCATATACTATATCTGCGGAAAGCAGATGCTGTTTGACACGCAGGTGGTAGTGACCGGACAGCTGAACCCTGAGATTCATTGCGCTCTCCGCATTCTTTCCAGACGGGCACGCATCAACGAGGCAAAAACATTCATAGAGCGGGCAGCCAGACTGACGGAGCCGGGGGACAGGAACAATGCGGATGCGGTTCTTCAGGTCAGCGTTTCGGCAAATCCGGAATTGTACAGGGCGATCAGAAGGGGGGATGACAAAATGTGTGACGCTTTGAGGGAATTGATGAAAGACGATTTTGAGAAAATGAATCTGGAGTTTGAAAAGAAGATGGAGGCCGAGACTAAGAAGATGAAAGCCGAGACTAAGAAGATGAAAGCCGAGACCAAAAAAGCGAAAGCGGAGATTAGAAAGATAAACGGCGAGCTGAAAACGGCGAAGGTCAAAGCCGAGAAGATGAAACGGGAAACGCTGCTTGTAGCGGTGAAGAATTTGATGGAGACGATGAAGTGGACGGCGGACCAGGCGATGGACGCCATAAAGGTCCCGGAGACGGAAAGACACATTCTTATGGCTGGGGGAGAAATCGCAGAGGGGAAGGCTTGAGGGCTCCGACGGCGACCTCTGAGAGAAATCTTTTTCCGGAACGGCATTTCCCCTTGCCCCCGCTTTTCGTTTATTATATAATAGAGATAATTCACAGGCGGAAATGCCAGGAGAAAAAATGTAGCAGAGGGAGGCGGTTTTATTTATGTTGAGAGTAGGGATGTTGACAAGCGGCGGCGACTGTCAGAGCTTGAATGCGGTTATGCGGGGCGTGGCAAAGGCGCTGTACCAGATGTACGATGACGTGGAGATCATCGGCTTCAAGGATGGCTACAAGGGTCTGATTTATATGAATTACCAGATCATGCAGCCCTGGGATTTCTCAGGGATCCTGACGCAGGGAGGCACGATCCTCGGCACCTCCAGGCAGCCCTTCAAGCTGATGCGGGTCCATGACGAGAATGATTTGGACAAGGTGGAGGCCATGAAGCACACCTACAGGCAGCTGCGTCTGGAGTGTCTGGTGATACTGGGCGGAAACGGCAGCCAGAAGACGGCGAACCTGCTCAGGGAGGAGGGGCTGAACGTCATCGGCCTGCCCAAGACCATCGACAACGACCTCTGGGGCACGGACATGACCTTTGGCTTCCAGAGCGCAGTCGACATTGCCACCAATGCCATTGACTGCATCCACACCACGGCGGCGTCCCACAGCCGGGTGTTCATGATTGAGATCATGGGTCACGGGGCCGGATGGCTGACGCTGAATGCGGGCATGGCCGGCGGCGCCGACATCATCCTGATTCCGGAGATTCCTTACGATATCAATTCGGTCATCGGTGCCCTCAAGAAAAGGGAGAAGGAGGGCAAGTTTTTCTCCATCATCGCAGTGGCGGAGGGAGCGATCTCCAAGGAGGATGCGAAGCTCACCAAGAAGGAGTTGAAGAAAAAGAAGGAGAAGGCGAAAAAGGACGGAAAGCCGGTTTATCCTTCCGTCGCCTACGAGATCGGCGCACAGATCGAGGAGGCCTGCGGCATCGAGGTTCGCGTGACGGTTCCCGGACACATGCAGAGGGGCGGCGTTCCCTGCGCATACGACCGGGTGCTCTCCTCCCGCCTGGGTGCGGCGGCAGCCAGGATGATCAGCAAGAAACAGTACGGTTACATGGTGGCGGTCAAGAGCCGTGAGATTTCCAAGACACCCTTGGAGGAGGTGGCCGGAAAGTTAAAGACCGTTCCCCCCGAATCGACCATTATCGGGGAGGCGCGTCTTCTGGGAATCAGCTTCGGCGACGAGCCTTACGAGGAAGAGAAAAAGCGGAAATAACAATGAGAAAGGCGGGGCGGGCCGAAAGGTCCGCCCACTCTTTGTCGTTCGGCGTACAGAGAAAGGGAATGAATCATGGCATACACGGCATTGTACAGAAAATGGAGGCCCCAGACCTTTGAGGATGTGAAAGGGCAGGATCATATTGTGACGACGCTTAAGAATCAGATCCGGACGGGGCGCATCGGCCATGCGTATCTGTTCTGCGGAACACGTGGAACGGGAAAAACCACGATTGCGAAAATTTTTGCGAGAGCGGTTAACTGCGAGCGGCCGGTGGATGGAAATCCATGCGGAGCATGCGCCGCCTGCCGTTCCATCGCCGGCGGAAATTCCGTCAACGTGGTAGAGATTGATGCGGCTTCCAACAATGGCGTGGACAATATTCGGGAGATTCGGAGCGAGGTCCAGTATTCACCTGCGGAGGGCAAATACAGAGTCTATATCATTGACGAGGTTCATATGCTGTCCACGGGAGCCTTTAATGCGCTTCTCAAGACTTTGGAGGAGCCGCCTTCCTACGTGATTTTTATTCTGGCTACCACGGAGGCACACAAAATTCCGGTGACCGTGCTGTCCCGCTGCCAGAGGTATGATTTTCGCCGGATTGGCGGGGAGACGATTATCGACAGACTGGCAGAAATGGCGGCTGCGGAGCGGATTGACGTGGAGGAAAAAGCGCTCCGGTACATTGCGAAGAAGGGGGATGGCTCCATGCGGGACGCCATCAGCCTTTTCGACCAGTGTATTGCGTTCCATTACGGGGAGCGGCTTACCTGTGAAAAGGTGCTGGAGGTGCTGGGAGCCGTGGACAACGAGGTGTTCAGCAGCCTTCTCCGGAATGTGGCCGGAGGAGACACGGTGGGAAGTCTGCGGATTGTCGAGGAGATCGTGCTTCAGGGGCGGGAGATCACCCAGTTCGTGCTGGACTTCACCTGGTATATGCGCAACCTCCTGTTGTTCGAAGCCACAGGTGATGCGGAGGGACTGGACGTGACGGCCGAGGACGTGGGCCGGCTTGGGGAAGAGGCGAAGCTGGTGGATGGCGGAACCCTGATGCGCTACATCCGCATTTTTTCGGAGCTGTCGAACCAGATGCGTTATGCGGCCGGAAAACGGGTGCTTTTGGAATTGGCGGTCATTCGTCTCACAAAGCCTCAGATGGAAGAAAACATGGATTCCATTGTGAAGCGGTTAAAAGAACTGGAGAGACGTCTGGACGAGGGGAACTTTGCCCTGCCGGAGAGGCCGGGCGGCTTTGAGCCGGGAACGGGAACCGGAGCCGGAGTCCCGGGGCAGGAACCAGGGAACGCATCCGGAGTGGATGAACGGGGAGCGGATTCGGAAGAGCGGCTGGTGGTTCTTCCAAAGGCGCAGTATGAGGATCTGCAGCTGGTGAAAGGGCAGTGGGGGCGGATTGTCCGGGATCTGGGCGCTGCCAGCAGGCCGGTGCTCTCGGGAGCCGAGGTGGAGCCCTTCGGGGAGGGCGGTTTGATGTTAAACTTCCGGGACGAAACCCTCTATTTAATAGGAAGCCGGGAGTCGGTACTCTCGGAACTTACGGATTATGTGCGGATGAATTTTCAGAGGGAGATCACTTTCAGAGCCCGTCTGCTTGCGGGAAGCGAGCGAAAAGACACCCGTTACGTCAGCGAGGAAGAGCTGAAAGAAAAAATTCATATGGACATTGTGACGGAAAATGATTAGAATGATAGAAGATGCGAAACAGGAAGGAGAATGGACTTTATGGCAAAGCGCGGCGGATTTCCGGGAGGAATGCCCGGTAATATGAATAATCTGATGAAGCAGGCCCAGAGGATGCAGAGACAGATGGAGGAAGCCCAGAAGGAATTTGAGACGAAGGTGTTTACGGCGGCGGCGGGCGGCGGCGCCGTGGAGGTGACGGTTTCCGGAAAGAAGGAGATCACCTCGGTGAAACTGGCGGAGGAGGTCGTGGACCCGGATGACGTCGAGATGCTTGAGGATCTCATCATGGCGGCGGCCAACGAGGCGCTTCGGCAGATGGAGGAGGCTTCCGCCGCCAACATGTCCGGTCTGACCGGCGGCCTCGGCGGAGGGTTTCCGTTCTGATGGATTACTACAGCAGTAAGATCACGGCGCTGATTGATGAATTTTCCAGGCTTCCGGGCATTGGCGCCAAGTCTGCCCAGAGACTTGCCTTTCATGTGATCAGTATGCCGGAGGAGAGGGTAAACGGCCTGGCCCAGGCTCTCGTGGAGGCCAGGAGGGGCGTCCGCTATTGCAGGGAGTGCTGTACGCTGACCGACGACGAGCTCTGTCCCATCTGTGCCAGCGAGAAGCGGGACCACGGAACCATCATGGTGGTGGAAAATACCAGAGACCTGGCGGCCTACGAAAAGACGGGCCGTTACGGCGGGGTCTATCACGTGCTTCACGGGGCCATCTCCCCGGCCCTGGGCATCGGCCCGACGGATATCCGTTTAAAGGAACTGATGGCCAGGCTGGCCGGCGACGTGAAGGAGGTCATCATCGCCACCAACTCAAGTCTCGAGGGGGAGACCACGGCCATGTATCTGAGCAAGCTGATCAAGCCCGCCGGCATCCTCGTCACCAGGATCGCCAGCGGCGTGCCCGTGGGCGGAGATCTGGAGTATATCGACGAGGTGACGCTCCTGCGCGCCCTGGAGGGGCGGACCGAGCTGTGAGAAGACGGGCTAGCGGAACACGGCCTGCACCAGCACCATGTAGAGGACGGTCCCGCCGCCGATGCTTAGGAGCAGGCTGTGCTTCCATTTGTGGGCCAGTACCACGAAGAGGCCGGCCAGAAGCTCCGGGAGGCCGAAGGGCCAGGCGAAGAAGTCCACGTCTTTAAAACAGTATATGATCAGCATCCCCATGATGGCGTAGGGGAGGACACGCCCGAGATAGAGCACGAAATCGGGCGTTTTTTTGTTGGCCGGGAACAGGAGAAAGGGCAGGAGCCTTGTGAAAAAGGTGGCGGCGGCAACGGTGAGGATCGTAAATACCACGGACATTACAGAGTCTCCTTTCTTCTCAGCAGGGTCAGGGACAGGAGCAGGCAGCCCATGGCCACGGGGATGAACCAGTCCACGCCGAAGAGCAGCCGGCAGAGGACGGTGACGGAAAGCCCCAGGAGGGCCGGCAGATGATTCTTGCTGCTTTCCCATTGCTCCACAAAAATAACCAGGAACAGGGCCGTCATGGCAAAGTCAATCCCCGTGGAATCAAAGGGGATCAGGTGGCCGGCCAGACAGCCGACGATGCCGCCGAGGATCCAGTAGCCGTGGTTTAAGAGGGCGATGAAAAAGAAAAACCATTTCCGGTCCACTCCCTCCGGCGGTTTTACGGAGCAGAGCAGGGAATAGGTTTCGTCCGTCAGGGAAAAGATCATATAAGGCTTCAGGGGGCCGCTTTCCCGAAACTTTTCCAGCATGGAGAGCCCGTAAAACAGATGCCTGGCGTTGACTGTCAGGGTGATGAAGACGGTGGAGACCAGGTTAAAGGGGGCGGTCAGGAGCGGAATGGCGACAAACTGCATGGCGCCGGCATAGATGGTCACGCTCATGAAGACGGCCCATCCCACGTGGAAGCCCTCGCTGGCAAGGAGGACGCCGAAGGCGATCCCCAGGAACAGATAGCCCATAAAGACGGGAAGGGTCAGCGGAAAGGCTGCCCGGAATGCTTTTTTGCGCATGGATAGCTCCTTTCGTGTTCTCTGCAAATCCTGAGACCTGCAATTGCCTGCCTCTATTATAGCTATTGAGCGTTCTGTATGCAACAGTTTGAAAAAAACAGATAATTTAGAAAAATTAAACTTTTATGTCAATTAACGAAAAAGAAATTTTTAAAAAATCAAAAAATAGTGTTGACAAATGGTTTGAAGCGTGCTATCATAAGGACATAACAAAAAACAAACAATCTTCAAGGCAAAAGAAACTTCAAAGAAATCTGACGAGAAAGGATTTCAGGAAAACAGACAGGTGTAAAGAAACCGGTTCTGGTAAAATCATTCCGAAAGAATAAAAAGTCGGTGGCGATTGTATAGGAATATCAATCAAGATCAGATAAGAAAATCGGTCGGGGTGATAAATAAGTTTTGTCCAACAAGAGAGACACAGAGCAGATATGCAGAGGTTGTCAATGGAAGCTTTGAACGATTGTACCAGGTAAGCATGGAAAGGAGGGGATTCCACTGGACACTGAATTTGCACAGCTGAAAACTCCATATGATTCTCGGTTGATGAAAGAGAAATCCTGTTGGAACCGCCTTCATCATATAGAGAGAAGATAAAAGCGTAAGAATCCGAATCGGTATATGTAAGTATACAAATCGAAGCAGAGAAATCGGATCAGATGTGATACATCGACGGGAATCAGGAGTTTTCAGTGGTGGATATTTAGAAACCTTTATCGGAAACAGAGCAAGCGCTTTCATAAAAGAATCCGTGTATGGCATCATCTGTTTTTGGGCGGACAACAAAGAATGGATGTTCATTTTGAGATAAGATCAGAGACGATCTTCATGGAGGAATGACAAAGATTCAGGAAGGTTCTTCGGCGAATACGGATGCTGTGATACATTGAGGGAAGCAGGAAGAAGAGCAGATTGATCCAGGTAGGATTGATGGAAGAACTGCAAAACGGTTGCTTCAAAAAAGAAAGCGAATCTTCATCTAAAAAGGGAACCTGACAACAAGGCGGAAGGGATATCACATACAAACTCCTTCGATAAGAAAAGAAAATACAATTTCAAATAAAAACTTCATAGAAAATAAAAGAGGCTGCACGGAAAATGCGTTCAGTCTCTTTTTTATGCACACGCCCGTGCAGAGGAAGTATGCCACTGGGGTGGCGCACGGGCGGTGCGACGAGTAGGGGAAAAGACTTCTCCCCTACTCGATTGCGTAGCCCTATGCAGAGGAAGTATGCCGCAGAAGCGGCGCATGGCGAGTAGGGAGAAAACCCTCCTTATGTTTCTTCCCAGCAGCGGCTTTCTTCGAACAGGCGGACCAGTTCCGCGTCCAGCTTTCCCTCCTTTTCCGCCATGATCTCCAGCACGGCCAGGGCCCGCTCTATGGGCATGCCCGGCTTGTAGGGGCGGTCGTCGGCGGTCAGGGCGTCGAAGATGTCCAGGATCGTGAGGATGCGGACCTCCACGGGAATCTCCTCCTCCGTGAGATGGGCGGGATAACCGCTGCCGTTCAGGAATTCGTGGTGGGAGGAGGCCCATTCCCGCACATGGGAGAAGTCCTGGGAAAACCGGATTTGGGACAGAAGCTTTCTGGTGGCGGACACATGGGACTCCATGACGATCCGCTCCTCCTGGGAGAGGGTGCCTTTGCGGATGGAGAGCATGGCGTATTCTTCCGGGGAAAGCCAGGGCTTCTCCCGTCCTTCCCGGTCGGTGAAGGTCCTGGCCGCCAGCTCCTCCAGGGCCGCCAGCGTTTCGTCGGAGAGAAAGCCGGCGGTGTTGGCGGCTTCGACCAGTTTTTCGGCCTGGCGGGTCCGGTCGGTCAGCTCCTCCTGCTCCTCGCCGGAAAGGTGGTCGGAGAGCCGGTCGATCTCCCCTTGCATCCGGAGAAGCTCCATGCGGTGGAGAAATGCCGTGCGCTGTTCCGGCAGAAGCCTGGCCGGTTTGTCCATAATCTCCAGGGGGATGACCAGCTTGCCGATGTCGTGGAGCCAGACGCTCATCAAAAGTTCCTCCCGCCTGGCGGCGGAGAAGGGCGCTTCCTCCCCGGAGGAGGAGGCTTTTTCGTTCAGATAATCCAGAAATCGGTTCCCGTAGGCGGCCATGTGCCTGGTGTGGCTGCCGTTGTAGGGGCTTCGCTCATCGATGGCGGAGGACATGACGCGGACAAAGGAGCGGAACAGCTCCTTGATGTCCTGGATGTAACGGACGTTCTGGATGGTGATGGCGGCCTGGGAGGCGACGGATTCCAATACCAGGGCCATGTCCTTCGGGAACGGGCATACATTTCCGGCATCATCCATGGCGTTGATGAGCTGGAGAACGCCCAGCTTTTCCCCCTCCCGGTTGCACATGGGGACGGCCAGCATGGATTTCGTGTGGTATCCGGTGAGGGAGTCGTAACGGATGGGGCCGGAGAAGTCGTATTCCCGGCATTCCTTCACGTCATCCACGCTGAGGGTCCGCCCCTCCAAAAGAGCCATGGCGCACATGTTTTCCCTCTTTAGGGGGACGGGCACTATGTCCGGGTCCCTGCCGTCACCGCCGGAATAGACCCGCATGGTGTGATTGCGCATGATCTTAAACCGCAGGACGTCGCCGTCCAGCAGGTACAGGGTTCCCGCATCGCAGTGCGCCAGTTCCATGACGCAGGTTAAGAGCTGGTCCAGTAGGCGGTTCAGGTCCCGCTCGGCGGAGAGCTGCACACCGATCTTCAAAATGCGTTCCATGTCTTCCTGTTTCATAATGTGATCACCATACCTTCCCTCGCAAAACAGCAGGCGGCATCCATCCGGACGGCCCTTTTCTCCTGCGTCCTGAGAAACGAATCCGAATAGTTCGAGTCATAATGTGTCATCAGTATTTTTTTTGCTCCAGCCGCCTGTCGGAGGCGGATCCCCTGCTCCCAGGTGGAATGCCCCCAGCCCTTTTTCAGATCCTCCGGCGCAAAGCCTGCATCCCAGATCAACAGGTCGGCGTCACGGGAAAATTCCGTCAGGGCGGGGAGGATGGAAGCGTTCGTCTCGCAGTCCGGCGTATAGACCAGGCTTTTGACGGTTCCGTCCGGGGCGGCAGCCTCCAGCCGGTAGAGGAGACTTCCGCCAGGGTGGTTTCCGGCCATGGTATGTCCCTCCAGCCCGTTTAAGGAAAAACGTTCGTTTGTCCAGAGCTCGTGGAGCCAGACCCTGGCGGGAAAATCGGACAGGGCCACCGGCCAGAAGGGGGGACCGACCAAAGTTTCCAGCTTGTGGAAGGAGGCGGCCTTCGCATAGATATGGATTTCGGCGGCCGGATCGAAAAAGGGCGAAAAGGAGGGCAGGCCCATCACGTGGTCCAGATGGAGGTGGCTGAGCAGGATGTGGATTTTTTCCCGGTTCCCGCCTGCATCCAGGGTTCGGCCGAGGGCCGACAGGCCGCTGCCGCCGTCCAAAACCACCAGGTCCCTTCCGCAGTCCGCACAGATGCAGGACGTATTTCCGCCGAAATCCAGAAATTCCCGTTCCGGCCTGGGGGCTGAGCCCCGCACCCCCCAGACCGTTATGTTCCATTCTTGTTGCATATCCTCACCTCCGCTTTTTATCGAATCTTCTGGCGATATTTCCGGGAAAAGCCCTCTGCGCCGTGGACGGACATATTGTCAGAAGGTTCCCGCGATTATATTATCTCGTCCAGCGTCAAAACTTCAAAGCCCTCTTTTTTTCCCTTGAGCGGGATCGTGGCACCCAGGGAGGTGGTCCGGATGCGTCCCTCCAGGGCGTTGGCGACTGCCCTGGAGATATAGATCGTGCCGCCGGGAGCGTTGGCCTCCAGCCGTGCCGCCGTGTTGACCGTGTCACCGATGGCGGTGTAATCCATCCGCCTGGGGGAGCCGATGTTGCCGACGACGGCCTCTCCCAGGTGGATGCCGATGCCGAAGGAGACAGTCTGGCCGTATGTTTTCAGAAGCTCCTCCGAGAGGGCTTTTGAGCCATCCACCATGTCCATGGCCGCCCTGGCGGCCCGCATGACGGAATCCGCCTGGGGAAGCGGGGCGCCCCAGAAGGCCATGGCGGCATCGCCCACGAACTTGTCCAGGGTTCCGCCGTTTTTCAGGATGCAGTCGGAGATCAGGGTCAGGTAGCGGTTCAGGATTTTCACCACCTTTTTCGGCTCCAGATGCTCTGACATGGACGTGAAGCCCCGCACGTCCACGAACAGCACGGCGATTTCGGTCTGTCTCCCGCCAAGTTCCAGGGCGTCCGTCCCGTCCTTTAGAATCTCCGTCACGATCTCCGGCGCCACGTAGCGGCGGAAGGTGTTGGTGACTTTTTGCCGTTCCAGGGTGGCCTGGACGTAGTTGACGGCCAGGCAGACGGCGTAGAGAACGGTCAGGCCCGCCGGAATCCAGAGAACGTGGAGGATGTGGCCGGTCCGGTACATGCCCAGGCAGAGGAGGAACCAGCCGCCGGAAAGGAGGATCCAGAGCAGGGCGGAGATGCGGACCCGGCATCGCCTGAACAGGAGGAAGCCGAGCGTCAGAAGGAGGAACAAAAGGAAAAGCTGGAGACCGTCGGAGACTTCTGTCTTATAGTCGCCCCACAGGAGGGCCTGGATGGCGTTGGCCTGATATTCCACGCCGTACATGGGACTTGCGTGGTCGGCGGAAGTTACGTAGCTGTCCTGGAGTCCGGCCGCATAGGGGCCGATCAGGACGATCTTTCCATCGAAGTAATCCGGGGACACGGTCCCGGAGAGAACGTCGGAGATGGAGATCATGGCGAAGTCGCCGGGCGTTCCGCAAAAGGGCAGATACCAAAAACCGTGGCCGTCGGTGGGCGGCTCCGTGACGCTGCCGCCGTAAGCCCTGGCGGCGGCCAGGGCGAGGGAGGGAATCCGGATTCCGCTTGGCAGGGTCAGATACAGCATGTGGTGGCGCAAGATGCCGTCGGAGTCCATCATGGCGTTGATATGCCCCTGCGTGGATGCCGCCTTCAGGGCTTTGTAAGGCTCGCTGTAGGCGGTGACGGAATGGGGGGAGAGGGCGTAGTCGCCGCCGCTTTCCACGAGGGCGCTGCCGAATTCCGCCGCACAGGCGGTGATCACGTTCGGATATCGCCCCGCCGCCTCGGCGAGCCTCCGGTCTGCCGCCGGGTCCGATTCGCCGCTGTAGAGGACGTCGATCCCGATCACGGCGGGACGGCATTCCTCGGAAGCGTTTAAGATTTCCAGAGCCTCGGCGACGGGATTTCGGCCCCATTGCTGGTAAGGGCCGTAGACCTCCAGGGCCTTCTGGTCGATCCCCACCAGGACTATTTTTCCGTCGGAGGCGGCACGCTCCTGATAGAGGGCGTCGGAGAGGGCCAGGTCGGCCGATCGGAACAGGCCCAGCCCAAGGATCAGGGTCAGAAGCCCTGCCGCAGACAGGGCGAAAAGAAAGGTGCGGAATCGTCGGTTTTTCATGTGTTCTCCTTTTGGGCGGCAGCGGATTTATTGGAAAAAGCCGATGCCGCTTCTGAGAGCTGGCTTTTAAGCTCGCCGACGGTGGCAGCGAGAGATTCCTCCCGGTTATATAGTTCCTGATAGGAAACGGAATCTAAAAGCTCGAAGCGTTCGTCCGTCCGGGACTGGATTTCGGCGAAAATCTGCTCGAATGAACTCTGTCTTGTCGAAGGGGATCCGGTCGACGCCGTCCCCGTTCCAGACATAGCCGGTGAAGCCGTAGCCAGGCGCATCCCGGAACGTGTAGGCTCCCAGGATCAGCAGATTCTCCATGCTGTCGTCGGCTACCTCCACGGAGCCCTCGGATTTTGCAAGGTGTATGGTGGCGGCCCTTGCGGTTTCGCCGCCGCAGGAGGAGAGCCAGAAGCCGGAAAACAGGATGGAAAGGATTGCGAGTGCCGCAGCGATGCGCCGGATAGGGCTTTTTTGTCCCATGCAGTTTATTGTATAACAGAACGGACGGGATTGCAAGAATTTGTGGCCGCCGGTCTCTTTTTCGGAGACGAATGTCTGTGAATGCCATTTCCCGCCGGGTCTTGCATTCGCCGGCCATCTGTGATAAAGTGATATCAAAGAAATCAATGTGTGGCATATAAGAAAAGGAAAAGGTAAGATGGAGCTGCTGCTTCAACGGTTGAACATCGTGGAGCGGCAGTTTTTTTGCGAAAATTTTGACAAAGACACAAAGATAAGTCAAGTTTTCCAAAAGACGTCCTATTGTGTCGCCAATATTTATTTATTATACTAAAACCAACCTAATCGTACAGAAATTATTGGCAAAGGAGGAAGCAATATGCCGGGACCGGGAGCATTTTGGATTGGAGAGGAAGAGATCAACGAGGTGGTTGACGTGCTGAAAGGAGGACATCTGTCCCGCTATGGCAGCTATGACGATCCGAATTTCAAGCACAAGGTGATTTCCTTTGAGGAGGAGTTTGCAAAGTTTTCAGAGGTGAAGCACTGTCTGGCCGTATCCGGAGGGACCAGTGCGCTGATCAACTGCCTGGTGTCCATGGGCGTGGGGCCTGGCGACGAGGTCATCGTGCCGGGCTACACCTTCGTGGCCACCATGTCGGCGGTGCTGTTTGCGAAGGCGGTTCCCATTCTGGCGGAGATCGACGAATCCCTGACCATGGACCCGGATGACTTCGAGAGAAAGATCACGCCCCGGACGAAGGCCGTCATTCCCGTCCACATGCTGGGGAACCCCTGCGACATGGACCGGATCATGGAGATCGCCGACCGGCACGGGATCATGGTTCTGGAGGACAGCTGTCAGGCCTGCGGTGCCTCCTACAAGGGACGCCCCGTGGGCAGTTTTGGGAAGATGTCGGCCTTTTCCCTGAACATTTTCAAGACGATCACGGCGGGGGACGGCGGCATGCTCACCACCAATGACGATGAACTGTTCAAACGGGCGTTCGCCTTCCACGACCAGGGGCATCTCCCCTACCGGGCGGGGGCGGAGATCGGCGGCAGGACCATCATCGGAATGAACCAGAGGGTCAACGAGGTGAGCGGTGCGGTGGCCCTGGCCCAGGTGAGGAAGCTGCCCAGGATCCTTGACGTTCTCAGAAAGAACAAGGCGCAGCTAAAGAGCAGACTGGGTGGGCTTCCCGGTTTTCGGTTCCGAAGGATCAACGACGAGGGCGAGTGCGGGACCATTCTGACACTGATTTTTGACACGGAGGAGTTGGCAGAGCGTTTCTGTAAAGAGGTGGGCACGAAGGTGGTCTACGAGTCCGGCTGGCACGTCTATGCCCATATGGAGCAGATCCTGAACAAATGCACCACCAGTTCGTTCAAATGTCCTTACGAGTGCCCCGTTTACGGACGGGATGTCCGGTACAGGAACGACATGCTTCCGCAGACGGACGCCATTTTAAAGAGGAGCGTCAACATCAGCGTCGGCGTGGTGGACGGTGCGCTGGCCGCCGGCTTCGGCATCAACATCAATTCCTTTGAGGAGGAGATCGACGAGGCGGCCGACCAGGTGGTCCGGGCCCTGAGAAAGATCATGGCTTGAGAAAAAAGAAGGAGGAAAAGGTATGAATTTTAACGTGGGGATTGATTTCCTGGTGAAGGAGAACCCGGTGGGGGCGATCTTCGGGGACGACGAGATTGATGCGGTGGCCCGAGTCATCCGCTCCGGAAAAACCCTGGCCTACGGGGAGAACAGGGACCGGTTCGAGGAGGCTTTTGCAAAGTACGTCGGTGCGAAGCACTGCATTACGACCTCGTCGGGGACGACGGCCCTGGATCTGGCCGTGACGATCCTCTGCCTGAAGGAGGGGGACGAGGTCATTGCGACGCCGCAGAGCTTTCGGGCGACCTACCTTAAGCTGGCATCCAAAAACATTACCATCAAATTTGCGGACGTGTTTCCCGACACGCTGAACATGGATCCGTCGACCATCGAGGACAAGATCACGGAGCGGACGAAGGCCATCGTGATCATGGACTATGCCGGGAATCCCAACGACATGGATGCCATCATGGAGATTGCGAAAAGGCACAACCTGCGGATCATCGAGGATGCGGCCCATGCGCCCGGTGCATCTTACCGGGGGAGGAAGGTGGGATCCATGGCCGACCTGACCTGTTTCTCCTTCCAGTCCTTAAAAAACATGTCCCTGGGCGGGGAGGGCGGGGCCGTCACCACCGACGACGACGAGCTGGCTGCGGCGGCCGAGGAGATCCGCGCCTACGGGATTCTGGGGGAAAAGAAGGAGAGAAAGGAGGCGGCCATCGGGCCGTACAAGCCCTTGAGGCACATTTACGACCACGCCAGCTTTTCCTACACCCACGACTGGACCCGCATCGACGAGATCGGCACCAACATGCGCATTACGGAGATGCAGGCGGCCATCGGCCTGGCGCAGCTTCCCAAGCTGGATTCCTTCAACGACATGCGTATCGCCATTGCGGAAAAGTACAATCAGGCGTTTAACCGGGTGGAGGGTCTCGGTACGCTGAAGGTGGACCCGAGGGACCGGTGCGTGTATCACCTGTATCCCGTGTTTATCGACCCGGAGGTGCTGGGGGTGGACCTGCAGGGCTTTATCGATTACCTGCAGTTTGAAAAACGGATCCAGATCATCCTGCGGTTCTTCCCGGCGACGGTTGCGGACTACATGGTGTATCAGGGACACGGCCTGGGCGAATCGCCGGTCTGCGAGAAGATCTGGTTTGAGCGGCAGGTCAATCTCCCCATCAATCCCAAGATGACGGACGTGGAGGTGGCTTACGTCATAAACAGCGTCACGGAGGCGGCGGAACATTTTAAGAATCGGAAATGACGGGAGGCGGTCTTAGAAGGTGGAGCAGGAATATGTTCTGAAGCTGGAGGGAATACGAAAAAGCTATTATGGAGTCTATGCGCTGGAGGGCGTCGATTTTGCCGTGAAAAAAGGAAGCGTCCATGCGCTGATGGGGGAGAACGGGGCGGGAAAATCCACCCTGGTGAAAATCATTGCCGGCGTCCACGGGGCGGACGAGGGGAAGCTCTTCTTCAAGGGGGAGGAGCTGGTCCTCTCGGAGCCGGGACAAGCGTTAAAGCGGGGGATCGCCATGATCCATCAGGAGCTGAACCCGATTCTGGACATGACCGTGGCAGAAAATCTTTATATAGGAAGGGAACCGGTCACAAAAGGTCTGAAGGTCGTGGACAGGCGGAAGATGGAGCAGGATGCGAGGGCTCTTTTGAAACGGGTTTCCCTGGACATCGACCCGAAGGCCGGCATGAGGAGCCTGTCGGTGGCCGGCTGGCAGCTGGTGGAGATCGCAAAGGCAATCGACCACAATGCGGAGTTAATCATCATGGACGAGCCCACGTCGGCCCTCTCCGAGCGGGAGATTGAGCGTCTTTTTGAGATCATCCGCACCCTTAAGGAGCAGGGACGCACGGTGATCTATATCAGCCACAAGCTGGACGAGGTTTTCCAGATTGCGGACGAGGTCACCGTGCTCCGGGACGGAAGCTACATCGGCACCTGGCCGATCGGGGAGCTGAACAAGGACCTCCTGATCAAGCATATGGTGGACCGGGAGCTGACGGAGATTTTTCCGGCCAGGAAGGGGAAGCCGTCGGAGCGGGTCAAGCTGTCGGTGGAGCACCTTTCCAGGGAACGGGAGTTTTCGGACGTGAGCTTTGACGTCCGGGAGGGAGAGATTTTCGGGCTGGTGGGCCTCATGGGGGCCGGCAGGACGGAAATCGCCCAGGCCGTCTTCGGCTGCACGAGGCCGGACGGCGGTCTGGTGAAGATCGACGGCAGGGAGGTTCGCATTCGGACGCCGGAGGACGCAGTCCGCCATAAAATGGGCTTTGTGACGGAGGACAGGAAATTTACCGGGCTGGTGCTCCCCATGGGGGTGAAGGAGAACGAGACCCTCGTCCATCTGGAGAAGCTCTGCCTGGGGAGGATCCTGATCAACCGGAAAAAGGAAAAAGAGAAGGCGGCCCAGTACGTGGAGAAGCTGCGGACAAAGGTGGCGGGCCTGGAGCAGCCGGTACAGAACCTAAGCGGCGGCAACCAGCAGAAGGTGGTCCTTGGGAAATGGCTCATGAACATGCCGGAAATCCTGATCCTGGACGAACCCACCAGGGGCATCGACGTGGGGGCGAAATCCGAGATCTATCAGCTGATCACGGACCTGGCCGACGAGGGAATCACCGTGCTTTTGATCTCCTCGGAGATGGAGGAGATTCTGGGGCTCTGCGACCGGATGGCCGTATTCCACGAGGGAAGAAAAAGCGGGGAGGTCACCAGGGCCGAGGCGACCCAGGAGCGGCTTCTCAAGCTGGCGACGGGCAACGCATAAGGGAGGGAAAATGATATGAGATCTGCAGATCAGAATTCGGAAGGCGGTTCCCGAAGCAAATACGGAAAAAGCCGCGCCTTTGTTTCAAAATACGGGATCGTGATAGCCTTTGTCATACTTTGCCTGATTCTGAGCATTTCCACAAAGGGAAGGTTCCTGGTGATCGACAACGTGTTGAACGTCCTCAGGCAGGTGTCCATCAACGGCGTCCTTGCCATCGGCATGACCTTCGTGATCCTGACGGGGGGGATCGACCTCTCCGTGGGGGCGGTGGTGGCCCTGACCGGCTTTGTCTGTGCCAACGTGTACAAGGCGGGCTGGGGGCTTTTGGCGGTGTTCGTGCTGACGATCCTCTGCGGGGGGCTGATCGGGCTCGTCAACGGGTATTTTGTCGCCAACCACTCCCTGGCTCCCTTCATCGTCACCCTGGGCGTGCAGACCATGGCGAGAGGCTTTACCTACATTTATTCTGACGGCAAGCCGGTTTCCAAGTTCGAGGGGAATTTCGTGGAGATCGGGAAGAGCAGCTTTCTGGGGGTGCCGGTCTTAGTCTGGATTCTGGTGATAACCTTCCTGGTCTCCTGCTTCATCCTGTATAAGACGAAGATGGGAAGATACGTGTTCGCCGTCGGCGGGAATCTGAACGCAGCCCTTTATTCCGGGGTGAAGACGAAGCGGGTGCTGCGGTTCGCCTATGTCTACTGCGGGCTCATGAGCGGCCTTGCCGCCGTCATGCTGACATCCAGGGTCTCTGCGGCCCTGCCCCAGGCGGGGCAGGCCTATGAGTCGGACGCCATTGCGGCGGTGGTCATCGGCGGGACGAGCCTTTCCGGCGGAAAGGGGCGGCTGTGGGGAACCATCGTCGGGGTACTGCTGATCGGCGTCATCACCAACGGGCTGGACCTCTTGTCGGTGTCGTCCTACATCCAGCAGGTCGTCAAGGGGGCCATCATCATCGGAGCCATTTTATTTGACAGGTTTACCAACCATGCAAACGGATAGGAGGAGAAGTGTATGAAGAAACTGAAAAAAACCGTATCGTTACTGATGTGTCTCGTTCTCTGCCTGGGGGCCCTGGCGGGCTGTTCCTCGGGTGAGAAAAAGACGGAGGAGAATACGGAGGCGAAAAAGACGGAGGCCGTCACCCAGGGAGAGTCCCTGGTGCAGGATGCGGTGGAAAATGCGGGGGAGAAGGACAAGATCGTCATCGGCGCCTCCATCTACTTTATGACGGAGTTCTGCGTGCTGATGGTGGAGGGCATGCAGGAGGAGGCGGAGAGGCAGAACGTGGAGCTGGTGGTGCTGGACGCCAAGAACGATGCGGCGCTCCAGATGAACCAGATTGAGAACCTGATCTCCCAGAAGGTGGACAGCATCATCATTTCCCCCGTAAATTCCGATGCGGCGGAACCGGCCCTGGAGATGTGCGAGGCCGCCGGGATCCCGATCTCCGCAGTCAACATGACCATCACCACGGACCAGGAATACTACTACGTGGGTCCCAACGAGATCCAGGCCGGGGAGCTGGCGGCACAGTGGTGCATCGACCACGTGGGCGAGGATGCGAAGGTGTGCATCATCCAGGGCCCCATCGGCTGTTCGGCCCAGATCTTCCGGGACGAGGGGATCTTCAACGTGCTGGACGAGCACCCGGGGGTGGAGGTGCTTGCCATCAAGCCGGGAGACTGGAACCGGAACACGGCGGTCACCCTGACGGAGAACTGGCTGACCACCTACGGGGACGACATCGACGCCATCATTTCCCATGACGACGACATGGGTCTCGGGGTCGTGCAGGCGCTGCAGTCCGCGAACAAGCTGGACGACGTCAAGGTCATAGCCTGTGCCGACGCCATCGAGGAAGCCTGTGAGTCGGTGAAGGCGGAGGAGATGGCGGTGACGTTTTTCCAGGACGTGTTCCTGGAGGGGGAATTGTCCCTGGAGATGGCGGCGAAGCTGGCCAGGGGCGAGGAGGTGGAAGAAAAACAGGTGTTAATCGACATGATCACCACGGAAAAGGACTATGCGGCAGAACTTCTGGATAACTACTACGGTCCGAGGAAACACTAAAAAGAATCCGGAAAGGAGGCTTTTTATGTTCAAAGTGCTGATTGCCGATGATGAGCCGGACGTGTGCCGGCTCATCGGGCATCTGATTGAATGGGATTTGAACGGGCTCGTCTCTGCGGGAACCGCAGAGAACGGCAGCGTGTGTTTGAAGAGAATCCGGGAGGAACGTCCGGACATCGTGATCACGGATATCCGTATGCCGGGGATGGACGGCCTGGAGCTGATCAGGCAGGTAAAGGAGGAAGGCTTTACCTGCCGTTTTGTGATTATCAGCGGGTATCAGCAGTTCGAATATGCCAGGAGGGCGCTCCGCTATGACGTGGAGGATTATCTGCTAAAACCCGTGGGAAAGAGGGAGCTGAACGATTGCCTGAAACGCATCGTGGAAAGGCTTGGGGCGGAGGATGCGGAGACCGAGGCGGCCGCCAGGGAGCGGGGCGGCTGGAAGGAGGGGGCGGAGGCGTCCGGATATGCGGTGGGAGAGCCGGGAAGGGAGAGCCGTCCGGTCCGGCTGGCGAAGCAGTATATCGGCAGGCATTACATGGAACAGATCCGTCTTTCGGAGATTTCGGAGATGGTGTACATGAATCCGTCGTATTTCAGCACCGTGTTCAAAAAGGAAACCGGGATCTCGTTCAGCGATTATGTCATAGAGCAGAGGATCGAGGCGGCGAAGAGGCTGCTTCGGGAGAGCGGCTGTTCCGTCAGGGAGATCGCCGAGCGGGTGGGATACACGGAGACGGCTTATTTCAGCAGGCTGTTCAAAAAGCAGGTGGGGATCAAGCCTTCCCAATACCGGAAGCTGCATTCCTAGAGGATGGAAGACAAGATGGGACGAAAACGCCGTAATTTTATGGAAGCGGAAAAATTGTACTGCAGATATCTTTTGTACGGGGCCCTGATGACGGGGGTCTGCGTGGTTCTGGAGGTCATCATGATGCGGGGAGCCGACTACGGATATCGGACGGTGCTTGTCACCATGGTCCTGGCCTCGGTTTTCATTTTTGCCGGTTTTATCCTGTTTGGTTATCGGCATGTCTATCGGGTCCGCACGCAGGTCGAATATACGCTGCGGGATGCGGCGGACATCACGGAGGGAATCGAGGGGGAGGACAGCGTGGAGCGGCTCTGCCGGGCACTGATTCGGATGAACGGCCTGGCGGGAAAGAAAAAGGCGCAGGAAATCCTGATCAAACAGGCGGAGTTCAGTGCGCTGCAGAATCAGATTAACCCGCACTTCCTCTACAATACGCTGGAGTGCATCCGGGGGAAGGCGTATGCGGAGGGGGTGGAACAGATTGCCAGTATGACGGAGGCCCTCTCCGCCTTTTTCCGGTACAGCATCAACATACAGGAGAACCTGGTCACGCTGGGGAGAGAGCTGGAGAACACGAAAAACTATTTTCTGATCCAGAAATACCGGTTTGGAAACCGGTTCAGCCTGGAGATCCGGTTCGAGGACGCAGGGTGCCTGGAGAAATACCTGATCCCGAAAATGACGTTGCAGCCCATCGTGGAAAACGCAATCTTTCATGGATTGGAGAAAAGCGTCTCGGAGGGCGTCATCCTGGTGGAGGTGGTGGAGACGGACCGGAGACTTCTCATCTCCGTGCAGGATAACGGGGTCGGAATGTCCCAGGAGACGCTGAAACGGGTCCGGGAATCCCTGAGCGGCGGCAGGCCCGGGGAGGGGGAAGGGGAGCATACGGGAATCGCCCTGTCCAACATCAATGAACGGATCCGGATGCATTTTGGCAGCAGGTACAGCCTTTCCGTGAACAGCGAGGAGGGGGTCGGGACGGAGGTGGTCCTGACGCTCCCCAAAATGGAGAGACAGAGGGAAAAGAAAGAGGAGGGGCCATGAAGCAGGAGCTTTTACGGATGGAACACGTCACCAGGGTCCAGTCGGGAATCCGTATCCTGGATGACTTGTCCCTTCACATGTTCTGCGGGGAGATTTTGGGCCTTTTGGGGCAGACGGCTTCCGGGAAGACCCTGATCTCCCATATTCTGGCGGGGCGGGAACAGGAGTTTTCGGGGGAGATCTATTACCACGGGATGCTGTCGGAGGATTTCTCCGGACCGCTCTGCCGGAAAGGCATATTCTGCATTCTTTCCGTGGACGGCCTGATCCCGGATCTTTCCGTGGCGGAAAATATTTTCGTCATGCGGGCGTCCGGACGGATGTTTTCTTACATTCCTTCCAGAAAGATCAACCAGGGGGCGCAGGAGGCGCTTGATCGGCTGCAGGCGGGATATATCAATCCGAAGTGGAAGGCCAAACGACTTTCCCGGTATGAACAGTGCGTGATTCAGCTGGCAAGGGCTCTTGTGGCGGAAGCGGACCTGATCGTTATGGACACAATCTTTGAGATGCTTTCCAGGGAGGAACAGATCCGGCTGGAGAAGACCGTCCGGCTGCTGGCGGACATGGGAATCGGTTTTTTGCTGACCAGCCGTCTGGCGGAATGCCTGACCCCGGTTGCGGACCGGATCAGCGTGATCCGGGAGGGGAGAAACATCCGGACCTTCGCCAGACGGGATTGTTCGCCGGAAAAACTGGTCCGGGCCATGTCGGGGGTCTATTATAACAGGAAGGCGCAGACCGGGGGCAGGAGGGGGCGGGACGAGACGGTCCTTGAGCTGGACCGGATTTTCCTGGAGGGCCTGGAGGGATTTTCCCTGGAACTGAAAAAGGGGGAGGCCGTGGGGCTGTGGGAGCCCCGGAACCGGAAGAACACGGCGCTCTGCACCATGCTTTTGGGAGAGCGGAGGGGACGGGGCGGGATTCTGCTTTCCGGCGTACCCTTCGTGCCGAGGGACATTCCCCATGCGGTGGGGAGGGGGATCGGCGCCATCCGGGGCGACCCGCTGAAAACGGGGCTGGTCCCTTTCATGAACGGGGCGGACAACCTTCTTTTCCCGGCGGGAAACAAGCTTTCCGGGATTTTGGCGGGGAGGGGGCTTTACCGGTACCTGTACCAGAAGTGTCGGCGAATACAGAGGGAAGGCACGGTGAAATGTAAGGTGGAGGAGCTGGACGCCTACGAGCAGTACCGAATCCTCATGGAAAAATGGCTGCTGGCACAGCCGGCGGTGTTTTTGTGCATTGATCCCTGCACGACCAGCGACATCGTGGCGAATCACATCGTCTATGGATACATGGAGCAGATGATGAAAAAGGGGACGGGGATCCTGATCGCCTCCTCCAATCTGAGCTACATGACGGCGGTGTGCAGCCGGATCTTCCTGTTTGGGAACGGGGGTTCCTGGCAGGAGGTTCCGTGGGAAGCCTTTGACTCCATCGACATCGAACGGTTTTTGTAGTCTTCTTTTTCTCCACCGGAAATTTTGTGCTTGTAAGCCGCCTGTTTCTGTAGTACAGTTGAGGTGTTATTCTTGTGAGTGTTTTTATGGAATGAAATTGGCGGAGGGGAAAGGCAATGAGGAAGAAAGCGTTGAGGATGGCGGGCCTTATGGTGATGGCGCTTCTTGTGGGATGCGGAGAGAAGAAGACGGCGGCGACCATGCACCTGGTGCAGACCAAGGGGACGGTAGGCGTGCAGGACGAGAAGGAGAAGGCGGTTTCCCCGGTGGATAACCTGGGGCTTTACAGCGGCTATCAGGTGGGGACCGATGCGGAGAGCTACGCCTGGATCGACCTGGACCGGGCGAGGCTTGCCAAGATGGACCAGCGCAGCGGGATCGGAATCCGAAAGAGTGGGAGCAGAGAGGAGCTGGAGATCAGCGTGCAGTACGGCGGCCTGTTTTTCAACGTGACGGAACCGCTTTCGGAGGATGAGTCCATGGAGATCCAGACCTCCACGATGATCGCCGGAATCCGGGGCACCTGCGGCTGGACGGAGCGAGGGACGGATTACTCCCGGCTGGGTCTTCTGGAAGGGTCGGTGGAATGCCGGACTTTGGATGGGGACAACGTGACAATCGAAGCCGGACAGATGGCGGTGCTTGCGGACGGGGAGACGCAGATCCAGGTGCTCCCCCTCTCCGGGGAGGACGTTCCCGCTTTCGTTCTGGAGGAGGTTCCGGAGCTGGCGGCCGGTCTGCCCTCCGGCACGGACAAGGGGCCCGGCCCGGAGACGGCAGATGCGGGAGAGGATGCGCAGGGAAATGAGTCCGTGCGGTATTATGACCCGGAAGCGGGGCTGGGGATGCCGGAAGTTCCGCAGGACGGGATCGAGAGGAGGATTCTGGAGGTAGGGGACGGGGCGGAGCTCAAAGAGTTGGCCATGAATGAGGACCTTTCCAATACGGAAATCCACCTGGGGGACGGGACCTACGAAGTGCAGTATCTGGGTTTTCAAGGATTTGAAAATCTTTCTATAATCGGAACGGGAAAGACCAGGCTGGTGGCCACGGGGGGAGACGAGCTGATCCTTTCAGCATATAACTGCAAAAATCTTCTGCTGTACGGTTTGGTCATGGGCCACGAGCTTCCCCCGGAGATATCGGAATGCACGGCCGGAGTGGTTCTCTTCCATGACTGCGAGGACGTGAAGCTGGGTGGATGTGACATTTACGGATGCGGCTTCACCGGGCTTTCCGGCAGTGACAGCAGCATCACGGCGTTAAGGACCGTGATTCGGGACTGCAGCGGCGAGGCGCTGTACTGGCTGGGAGGCGAGGGGGAGATTCGGTTCGTGGAGTGCGCATTTGTCGGAAACGGCGAGTCTCCCCTGTTCGGAGGGACTGCGGGCAGCACGGCGTTTACGCTGGAAAACTGTATTATGCAGGAAAATAAAAGCAGTGCAAAGTACAGGTTTTATGACAGGACGGATGCTCCGTGGGAGGAAAATGGCACGCAGGAGAGCGGAAACGGATGGCAGTGATTAAGATAGGAATTGCAGGAAGAAACGAGGCGTGTTATACTGATAGACAAGGTGCGGCGGGAAAGCCGTAAAAATAACGGAAGCAGGAGGGAATGTCATGAAAAGACTGATTTCCATTGGGGAGGCATTGATCGATTTCGTGCCCCATCAGATCGGATGCGAGTTGAAAGAGGTTAAGGATTTCAAGGGCGTGGTGGGAGGGGCACCGGCCAACGTGGGAGGCGCCTACATCAAGCTTGGCGGCCCGGCGGCCATGGTCACCCAGTTGGGGAATGACGCCTTTGGCGACCGGATCGTGGACGAGTTCGTGGGCCACGGCATCGACGTGAGCCATGTGCTGCGTACCGACGAGGCCAACACCTGCCTGGCCTTCGTATCACTGAAAGAAGACGGAAACCGGGACTTCTCCTTCTACCGGAAGCCCAGTGCCGACATGCTCATGAGCGCCGACGTGGTGGAGAAGGCGTGGTTCGAGGACGCTTACGCCCTTCATTTCTGCTCGCTGTGCCTGGGGGATTTTCCGATGAAGGAGGCCCACAGAAAGGCCATCACCTATGCGCTGGAGTGCGGCGACATGATCAGCTTTGATCCCAACATCCGTCTGCCGCTGTGGAAGGATTACAATGAGCTTCGAAAAGCGATTTTGGAATTCATTCCTTACGCCCACGTGTTGAAAATCTCCGACGAGGAGCTGGAATTCATCACCGGGAAGACGAAGGTGGAGGATGCGAAGGACGTTTTGTTCCAGGGGAACGTGCGGCTGGTGATTTACACCAAGGGGGCCGACGGGGCGGAAGCCTACACGAAGACGGCCTCGGCCGAGGCACCCTCCAGGAAGGTGAAGGCTATTGACACCACGGGAGCGGGCGACGCCTTCATTGGTTCCTTCCTCTATCAGCTTTCAGCCGACGGCGTGACGGTGGACACCCTTAAGGACCTGACGGCGGAGCGGCTGGAAAAGTACCTGCTGTTCTCCAACCGTTACTGCGAATACAGTGTTCTCGGAAACGGCGCCATCGCCTCCTATGCGACGGCCGCCCAGTTTGAAGAGTATCTGAAAAAGTAAGCGGCCCGGACCAGGGGCCGCCGGACAGGGAGCATGAAAACATTAAACCAGGATATCAAAGACAGAGCCTTCCGCCCCGTATACTGCCTGTACGGGGAGGAGGCCTTTTTAAAAAAGAGCTATAAAAACAGGCTGATCGAGGCCGTTCTTGGCGACGACCGGATGAATTTCCAGAGCTTTTATGAAAAAGAGACGGATCTTGACGAGGTCATTAGCCTGGCGGACACCATGCCGTTTTTTTCGGAGAAACGGCTGATTCTCATTGAAAACAGCGGCCTGTTCAAAAAGGATGCGGAGCCGCTTCCTTCCTATCTGCCCCGGATGCCGGAGAGCACGGTGCTCCTTTTCGTGGAGGAGCAGGTGGACAAGCGCAACAAGCTCTACAAAAAAGTGAAGGAGCTGGGCTACGTGACGGAGCTTGGCAGACAGTCGGAGGGGGAGCTGAAAAAATGGATTGTCCGGAGCCTCAAGCAGGAGAACCGGCAGATCTCCCAGGCGGCCATGGGGCTTTTCTTAGACAGCGTGGGCGATGACATGGAGCACATCCGCACGGAGCTTGACAAGCTGGTCGCCTACACGGAGGGGAGGGAAGGGATCCTTCCGGAGGACGTGCGGGCGGTCTGTTCCGTGCAGATCACAGGCAAAATTTTTGACATGATCACGGACGTGGCCTTGGGCCGCCAGAAGGCCGCCATGGGGAAATACTGTGACCTTCTGGCCCTCAGGGAGCCGCCCATGCGGATCCTGTTCCTCATTGCCAGGCAGTTCAATCAACTGCTGGTGGTGAAGGAGCTTGCCCTGACGGGGAAAGGGAAGGATGAGATTGCGAAAAAGGCGGGGATCCAGCCCTTCGTGGCCGCAAAGGCCATGAGCCAGGGAAAAAATTTCCGCATGGGGGAGCTTCGAGGCTATCTGGAGAAGTGCGCCGAGGCGGAGGAGGCCGTGAAGACCGGGCGGCTCTCCGACAAGCTGGCGGTGGAGCTTTTGATCACGGAGTTTTCCGGGAGGAAATAGTTTGGATAAACCGGAAAGGGGAGCCGAGATGAGGGCGGACATGGTTTATAAAGATATGGAGCGGGGCGTCTTCCTTGGGCGCCCCAATCGTTTCGTGGCGGAGGTGGAGCTTCACGGGGAAACGGTCCGCTGCCACGTGAAAAACACGGGGCGGCTTAAGGAGCTTCTGGTTCCGGGGGCCGGAGTGTGGCTGCAGCACTGTGAGAAGGCGGAGAGGAAGACCAAATATTCCCTGATCGTGGTGGAAAAGCCGGGGCCGGAGGGAGTGCCGGTTCTTGTGAACGTGGATTCCCAGGCCCCCAACGAGGCGGCGGCGAGCTGGGTGAGGCGGGGCGGCGGCGGCCGCTTTCGGGACCTGACCCTCCTTAAGCGGGAAAAGAAGTTCGGGAATTCCAGGTTTGACCTGTATTTCGAGGCGGACGGTCGGAGATGCTTCATGGAGGTGAAGGGTGTGACCCTGGACGTGGGCGGGGTGGCGAAATTTCCCGACGCTCCCACCGAGCGGGGCGTAAAGCACGTGGAGGAGCTTGCGGCGGCCGCAGCCGCCGGGTACGAGGCGTACCTCCTTTTCGTGATTCAGATGAAAGGGGTCCGGGCCTTCGCCCCCAACGAGGCGACCCATCCGGCCTTCGGCGAGGCACTGCGGGCCGCCGCCCGGGCGGGGGTACATGTTCTGGCCTACGACTGTATCGTCACGGAGGATGCCATGACCGTCGACTGCGAGGTGCCGGTGTGGGTGTGATGTCCGAGGGGCAAGGCGGCAATCTCTCTCATGCGTGCCCGCCCGTCCGGAGACGGTATGTCACAGATGCGATGCTACGCACGAGCCGTGTGGTGAGCAGGGGAAAAACACTCCCCTGCTCAAGTGTTTTTACGGGCTGTGCAAATTGTGTGGACCAATGAGGTTGGCGCATTGGCTTACAATGCGAGTACGTCATGGGGCGCAAAAAGCGGAGCAAGACGGCATTGGGTTGCCGGCCTTGCTTTTGCGTCCGGCACCATCAGAGGATCAGCGTGATTGTACAAAAGGGGGACTTGGATATGGGGACAAGAGGCATTAATTTAGAATTATAGAATTAAAACTAAAACATGAACGGAAAAGGATGACATTTCCATCTGGAAATGGTATAATTTGTCGAAAGGGGTGTTGTGGATAACTCCTGATTATCTTTTGGTTATGTATCGACTTGGGGATTTTCGATTGTGGAGACCGGGGAGAAAAGAAGGAAAATACGGGAGTTGATAACTTTGGAAGATCTTTAGAATATGGACTTGCGCCAAACCGAGAAGGGAGCGGGCGGAAAATTTCCGTGAGCAGACGATAGACGTGTTTCAAGTCGTGTCTGCGATGGAAAGTTTTCTGCCCGCTCCCTCCGTGTTCCTGGGGAGATTTTCTGTCCGCTCCCTCCGCATTTCCGGGAAAATTTCACGGTTGTGCCAGGATCAGCTCGATTCCCATCTCCCGGATCCCGGAGGCATATTCCCGCGGGAGATTGGCGTCGGAGACGATCGTGTGGACACGGCTTAAGGGAAATCCGATGGACAGGGCGTTGGTGCCGAATTTCTCGCTCTGGGCCACCAGGATGGTTTGGGTCGCATGCTTGGTGATCTCTTCCCGCAGGTTATTGTCGTGGATGCCGTAGTCGGAGACGCCGAACTCGAAGGTGATGCCGCCGGCACCGACGATGGCCTTGTCCACGAACACGCTGCGGACCGCATTCAGGGCCATGTCCCCGTACATGTTTTTCTCGTTGACGTCCAGCTTTCCACCGAGGACATAGATGTCAAAGTTCGTGTTGCTCATCTCGTTGGCCACCGCCAGGGAGTTGGTCAGGATCGTGAGGCTGTGGAGCCGTTTTAATTGGCGGGCCACCTGCAGGACGGTGGTTCCCGTGGCGAGGATGATGGTTTCCCCGTCGTGGACCAGGCCGGCGGCCGCCCTTCCGATCGCCACCCGGTCCGCCTGGCCGTGGATTTCTTCGGATTTCGGCAGAAGAAATTTCCGGTCGTCCTGGCGGTCGGTGAGGACGGCGCCCCCGTAAATCCGTTTGACGAGGTTTTTGTCCTGGAGGGTTTCCAGGTCCCGCCTGGCGGTCTCGTTTGATACGCCGAACTTGGTGACGATGTCTGTCATTTTGATGATGCCGCCGCATTGTCTGAGCATGTCTAAGATAATATCTTGGCGTTCTTGTGCCAACATGGTTTTCGTTCCCCCTTATCTGTTTGGCCGGGCTTCTTTCTGAAAAATTATACCCTATTTTTGACCGTTTGGCAAGGTCGCAAATAAAATATGACTGATATTCAACGTGATATATAGAAAATCGCATAAAAATATGTAATAAATACATAAAACAAGAGTGATAAACGAAAAATGACGGGTATTAACTTGGAGAAATACATGGAAAAACGTAAATACCACAAAAGATATTGTATAAAATACACATTTTATATTGACAAACACACATAATAATAATATAATATCGTCATAATTCCAATATTGGTTTGGAGAAACACAAATTAACAGGGGAGGTATGACTCATGAGTGTCACAAAATTGTTTTCTCCCGGACCTGTCATGGTCAGGGACAATGTCCGCCGGGCCTGTCTGCACTATGATATCTGCCACAGGAGCAAGGAGTTTGAGCAGATGTTTGAGGACACCCAGAAAAAGATTTTGAAGCTGTTCCTTGCGGACGATTCATATTACAGCCTCATTGTTTCCGGCTCCGGCACCTCGGCCAACGAGACGGTCCTTTCTTCCATTTTCAAGGAGGGCGAGGCGGTCTTGCTGATCCGGAACGGCATGTTCGGGGAACGCCTTCTGGAGATCATTGAGAAATACCGGATTCCCCTGGTGGACTGTCCCTTTCCCTGGGCGGCTTATCCGGATCTTGATGTGATCGAGGGGATGTTGAAAGAGCACCCGGAGGTGAAGGTGGTTGCGATGGTGTTTCACGAGACCAGCACCGGCATGATCAACCCGGTGGGGGAGGTGGGCGCCCTCTGTGAGAAATATCAGAAGCTTTTGTCGGTGGACTGTGTTTCTGCGGCCGGGGGAGAGCTGATCGACGTGGCTGACAAGAATATCGCCATTGCGACTTCGGTGGGGGGGAAATGCCTGGGCGCCTATCCGGGCTCGGCCTATATCTGTGCGAGGAGGGAACTGTTGGACGGTCTGACGGCGGCGCAGTGCAGGAACGTGTACCTGAGCCTGTACAAGCATTACCACAGCGCCCTCTCCACCAGCCAGACGCCCAACACTCCCAACGTCAATCTGTTCTGGCCCTTAAACGTGGCCCTGACCAATGCGCTGGAGGAGGAGACGCTGGAGGGGCGGATCGCCCGGTATCGGCGATGTGCGGCCATCATCCGGGAGGGCGTGGTGAAGCTTGGCTGCCGCATCCTATTGAAGGAGCATATGTCGAACACGGTGACCTCCGTCTTTCTCCCGGAGGGAATCGATGCACAGGAATTTCTGGATGAGATGGAGAAGCGGGGCTACACCTTCTATATCGGAAAAGGAGATTATGCGAAGCAGGGAATGATTCAGGTGGCGAACATGGGCGAGATCTACGAGCAGGACTGCGAAAATATGCTGGAGGTGTTCGGCCTGGTCCTTAAAATGCTGGCGGGATAGGACGGATTCCGTGGGTCATTGTCGGATGAATTTTGTGGGTCACTATTAAATTTTACGTATACGTAAGGAGGATTGTGTATGAAAAAAAGGTTGGCACTTATTTTGGCGTTGGCACTGTTTGTCATGTCGTTTGCGGGCTGCGGCGGCGGAAAGGACTCCGAAGGGGAGCAGGCGGAGACCGGGGGAGCGGGAGAAAGCAAGGCGGGAGAGACGGAGAAGGCGGAAGGGACGGCTTCCGGCGGGGGAGATACGCTGGTTATTCTCTCTTCCGGTGCCTTCCAGGGGGCTTGGGACCCTACCGGCAACACGATTCTTTCCAACAAGCATCTGGAATGGAACGTGTTTGACCGGGCCATTCACAAGGATGCGGAGGGGAATTATGTTCCCGGTTTGTGTGAGAAGTGGGAATATCAGGAGGACGGCTACACGCTGCGGCTGTATGTGAGGCGGGGGGTGAAATTCCACGACGGAAGTGATCTGACGGCGGAGGATGTGGCCGCTTCTGTGGAGTGGACGACCAGGCTGGACTCGGCCAGGGTGGGCGACTGGGGCGGGGCCTTCAAGACCAATGTGATTGACGACTACACGGTCGACATCTGGCCGGAGAGCGAAACTCCCAGCGCTAACTTGGTGGACATGCTGACGGCAGATGCGATTTTGTCCTCGGACGACATTGCGAACGGGACGCTGGATACGACCCTCAACGGCTGTGGGGCTTACCGGTTCGTGAAGTACGAGAACGAGACCTGTTATCTGGAGGCTTTTGAGGATTACTGGGATCCGGAGAATGCGGCAAAGGTGAAATACTGTGAATACAAGTACGTCTCGGAGCCGGCCACCCGCCTGGCGGCCCTCCAGACCGGCGACGCCCATCTGATCGAGCGGGTCGACATCGAGCAGGTGGACCAGATCGAGGCGGACGACGCCATTGAATACGAGAAGGTCTATGTGGACGAGCAGAAGTACATGATTTTTAAATGTACCCAGGACGTCATGCAGGAGGAGCTTGTGCGGAAGGCCATCAGTTATGCCATCGACCGGGAGACCATTGTCAACGACATCATGGGCGGCTACGGTGTCCTTGCGGACTCTTATGTCTCTCATGTGAACAATATGTATGCGCCGGCGGAGGGGATACCCACCTATGCCCCGGAGAAGGCGAAGGAACTGTTGTCTCAGGCCGGCTATCCGGGGGGCGAGGGGCTTCCTGTCATCAAGTATATTACCTCCACGGGCTTCTATCCGAAGACGAAGGAGTATGCGGAGTATATTGTTTCGAACCTGAATGACGTGGGTATCCAGGTGGAATTGGTGGTCATGGAGTCGGCGGCATGGGAGGCTGCTCTCTATGAGGAGGATTCCTGCCTGATGGTAGATACGGGATGGATGAATGTGGGCGGCGATGCGAACTTTATTCTGGGCTCCCATTACAGGACCAGGGGGCGCTGTAATTTCTCCAGCTATGCGGAGGTGGATGCGGCTCTCGACAAGGAGAGTGCGATCACGGACCCGAAGGAGAGACTTGCCTGCATTGAGAAGGAGCTGTTCCCGCTGCTTGTGGAGACCAATACCAATATGCCGCTGTTTGATTCGGTTCAGGTTTACGGCTATGTGAAAAATCTGGAGGGTCTGGACATTCTTCCCACCTCCAACATCAATTTTGCAAAGCTTTCTCTGAAGTAATGGTCCGGGAAGGATCCTGACGGCATAAGGACTGCCCGGTATAATGGCACAGGGTTATACCGGGCAATTTTGATAATGAGGGAGGCGGTATGCATGCTTTCGACTGTGATCAAAAGGCTCCTCCAGGGACTGGTGGTCATTGTGGCTGTAATGGTAGTAACATTTGTTTTGCTCAGGTTAATACCGGGAGACCCGGCCAGGACCATGGCGGGGAATGCCAGCCAGGAGGTGATCGACGCCCTTCACGAGGAGATGGGTCTCAATGACCCGATTCCCATCCAGTTTTTCAACTATGTGAAGAATATTTTCAAGGGCGATCTGGGCTATTCTTATTTTTGCAAAGACGATGTGTCTCAGGTGATCGCCGGTTCCTACAAGGCGACGCTTATCATGGTGGGGCTGGCACTTCCGTCGGCTGTTTTTCTGGGGCTTTTGCTTGGACTTTTGGCGGCGGTGTTCCATGACACGGTCGTGGACCGGCTGATCAGCTCAGTTTCTATTTTGTTCCAGTCCATGCCCAATTACTGGGTGGCCATCATGCTGATCCAGATCGTGGCCGTCCGCTATAAGCTTCTACCGGCGTCGGGCTACAAGGACGTGAAGAGCGCCATTTTGCCGGCCATCGTCCTGGGGCTTCCCCTGGCGGGGGTCTTTGCGAGGAATGTCCGGGTCAACATGCTCGGTGGCATGCAGCAGAATTTCTCCAAGGCGGCCAAGGCCAGGGGCGTGCCCGGCTTTAAGATTTTGATGGAATACTCGTTCCGGGACATTCTGGTGCCGTTCCTCACCCTGGTGGGATCTCAGCTTGGGTTCCTGGTGGGCAACTGTCTGCTGATCGAGAATCTCTTCGGCTATCCGGGCATCGGTCTCCAGACCCTGAATGCGATCCTCAGGCGGGATTATTTCCTGGTGCAGGGCCTCGTGGTCATGCTGTCCATTATTTTTATTCTGTTGAATACGGTGATCGACATTTCTTATCTGTATCTGGATCCCCGTATCCGCAAAGCGCAGGGAGGGCTGTGATATGGCAGAGAGAGTCAGGCGTTTTTTCCGGTTCTGCAAAAAGAATCCGTCTTTTACGGTCGGGCTTGTGATCATGGTCCTCATTTTCGTTCTTGCGGTGTTTGCGGAATGGATCGCACCCAATGACCCGTATCTGAACAATCCGAAGATTAAGCTGATGGCGCCTTTCACGGATGCGGCCTATCCGCTGGGGACGGATTATATCGGGCGGTGTCTGTTGTCACGTATGATCTACGGCATTCGGACTTCCATGGTCCTGTGTCTGACGGCGGTGGCCGGTGCGCTGGTCCTCGGTATCGGTGTCGGCATTGTCTCCGGCATGGCCTACCCGGGGCGGATGGACAGTGTGCTGATGCGGATTGTGGACGTGCAGATGGGCTATCCGTTTATCGTCCTGGTCATCATTCTGATTTCTCTGTTCGGCCAGTCCATTCCCAGCCTGGCCCTGGTTCTGGCCCTCTCTTTTTGGGCACCCTATGCCAGAAATATCCGGGGCAGCACGATGATCCAGAAGGAGGCGGATTATATCTCGGCGGCGAAGCTGATGGGGGCAGGGAACCGGCGGATCGCCACCAAATATCTGGGGCGGAATGTCCTGCCCGGGATTCTTCCGGTGGTCCCCATGGATATTTCCAGCGCCATCGTGATTGAGTCTCTGCTCAGTTACATGGGTCTTGGCGTCCAGCCGCCCATCATCTCTCTGGGGAACGTCATGGGGGACGGCAAGAATTATATTTCCACCAACTGGTGGATTACGGCCATGCCGGGGTTTCTGATCGTGATTATGGCCATTGCGCTGACGCTGATTGGCGATGCCCTGCATAAGCAGTTCGACCCGAAGCTGCGGAATTAGGAGGCGTACAGAATGGAAGAAAAGAGACGGGAAGAAAGGAAACCAGAAGAGCGGAAAGAGGATGTTTTGCTGGAGGTGAGGGATCTGCGCACCTATTTCCATATGCCGGGCGGGAAGGTCATCAAGGCAGTGGAGGGCGTGAATTTCAGGCTGAAGAAGGGGCGGGTCCTGGGGATCATCGGGGAGTCCGGCTCCGGAAAAAGCGTGACTTCCCGGGCCATTATGCAGATCGTGGACCAGCCGGGGAGGATCGAGGGCGGGGAGGTCCTCTTTCGAGGGGAGGACCTGTTAAAGAAGAGCGAACGGGAGATGTCCCGCCTGCGGGGGTCTAAAATTTCCCTGATTTTTCAGGACCCGAACACTTCGTTCAATCCGTATATGACCATCGGGAGGCAGCTCAGGCAGGCGTTCCGGGTCCACAATAAAAAGGCGGGAAAGGAAGAGTGTGAGGCAGCGGTGCGGGATGCGCTAAAGCTGGTGGGCATCAATAACTGGGAGGAAGTGACGAAGTGTTATCCCTGCCAGTTTTCCGCCGGCTTCCGCCAGCGGCTCTTCATCGCCATGGCGATGATCTTCAAGCCGGATCTCCTGATCGCCGACGAGCCGACCACCAGCCTGGGCATCACCATCCAGGCGGAGATCATCCAGGCCCTCAATGAGATTCGGGAGAAGGTGGGGAATTCGGTGATCATGATCACCCATGATTTCGGTGTGGTCTCCCAGTTTGCGGACGATATTTTTGTCATGTATGCGGGACGGTGTGTGGAGTATTCGCCGAAGAAGGAGCTTCTCGTCGCACCTCGCCATCCCTACACGGTGGGACTCCTGCGCTCGGTGCCCCTTCTGGAGGCGAGGAAGACGAAGCGGTTGAAGTCGATCCCGGGGTTTCCGCCGGACATGGCGAACCCGCCGGAGGGCTGTCCCTTTGCGGAGCGCTGTGAATGGGCGAAGCCCAAATGTTTCAAGGAGCCGCCGAAGCTGGCTTCCGTGGGGGAGGGGCGCCTGGCGGCCTGCCACTATCCTTTGACGGAGTATCGGACGGCGGATGACACAAGACTGGAGTGAGGTGTGAGCATGGCAGAACCGATTTTAAAGGTAACGAATCTGAAAAAGCATTACCCGGTCCGCAAGGGGCTTTTGAACCGACAGGTGGCCACCCGCTATGTGGTGGACGGAGTGGACATTCAGATCAATCCGGGGGAGACGGTGGCCCTGGTGGGGGAGTCCGGCTGCGGGAAGACGGTGCTTCTCAGGGTGCTCCTCGGTATCGAGGAGGCCACGGAGGGGGAGATCTGTTATTATGGAAAAGACATTACGAAGTTAGGAAGGCAGGAGCGGAAGGAGATGCGCAAGAAGGTGCAGATGATCTTCCAGGATTCCATGTCGGCACTCCATCCCCGCTTTACCATCATGGAATCTTTGGCGGAGCCTCTGCTCTTAAACGGGATGAAGGACAGGACGCAGATCGAGAAGATCGTGGTCGAGATGCTGGAAAAGGTGGGGCTTGATGCCGGATACCGGTTCCGGAACCCGGAATCTTTGAGTGGGGGGCAGAGACAGAGGGTCATCATTGCCAGGGCGCTGGTGGAACGGCCGGAGCTCATTTTGGCGGACGAGCCGATCTCGGCCCTGGACGTGTCGCTGCAGGCGCAGGTGCTCAATCTGCTCATGGATCTCCAGGAGGAATTTAAGCTTTCGATGTTGTTTGTGGCCCATGACTTGGCGGTGGTGCGCCAGATTGCGGACTACATCCTGATCATGTATGCGGGCCATATCCTGGAGGCGGCGCCGGGCCGGGAGATCTATGCCAACGCCTGCCATCCCTATACGCAGGTGCTTTTGGAATCGGCACCCAGCATTTCCAAGGGCGTCCGGGGGGAAGCCTTTCATCTGAATTTGAAGATCGGGGATGCGCCGGATCCGATGAATCCTCCCTCCGGCTGTGTGTTCCACACCAGGTGCGTGTATGCGGACGAGGGATGCAGACGGAGGGTTCCAAAGGAGCGGAAGGTTTCCGACGGCCATTATGTGGCCTGCGACAAATATGAGGAGATCGGAAGAAATGTGAAGGCAGGGCAACGCGGTGAACAGTGAGGGGGCGGGGAGATGGCAAAGGACTATGTGATCGCATATGATCTGGGGACCAGCGGGGTCAAGGCGGCCCTGGTGGATTTGGACGGGAATTTTATGGCGGCCCGGGTGGAAAGTTATCCGCTCTACACGGAGCGGCCGGGATGGGCGGAGCAGGAACCCTCGGATTACTGGGAGGGGGTTTTAAAGGCGACGAGACGGGTGGCCCTGGAGTCCGGGATCGGACCGGAGGGGGCGAAGGGGATCGTGTTCGGCAGTCAGTGGAAGGGTATCATTCCTGTGGACGGGGGGGGAAAAGCCCTGCGCCGGAGCATGATCTGGCTGGACAGGCGGGCGGAGGAGGAGGCGGAAAGGCTCAACGCCCATTTCGGGAAGAGGCTCTTTTATGCGTCGGATTACTGGCCCAAGCTTTTGTGGTTCCGGGAACACTGCCCGGAGCTTTATGGGAGGACGAAGATGATCCTGGAGGTGAATTCGTTCCTCAAGTGGAAGGCGACGGGAAGGACGGCCATGGACGTGACGAACCATTTTGTGAAAAGTTTTGACGGGGAGCTTCAGGCGTTTTATGACCGGTTTCTGGAGGAGGCGGGAATCTCTGGGGACAAGTTTCCGCCCATGGTGAAGCCGGAGGAGAAGGTGGGTGTCTTGACGGACGTGGCGGCGAAGGAGCTGGGCCTTGTGGCCGGGATTCCGGTGTTTGGCGGCTGCGGCGACATTCCGGCGATTGCGATCGGTTCCGGCTGCATGGCGCAGGGGGAGGTGCATGCCTATTTCGGCTCTTCCGGCTGGCTGGGCCTTGTGCGGGCCCATTCCCCGAAGGATCTGTATGTCTCTCCCTTTGACGGGGAGCGGGATATTTTCCTGTACCCGATCCAGGCCATCGGACTGGCCCTGAACTGGACCATCCGGCAGTTTTACCGCAGGGAGGCGGAGGAGCTCGGGGAGGGGATCTATGATTTGATCAACGAGGACCTTGCGGACCTTCCTCCGGGGAGCGGCGGCGTGCTGGCGGCTCCGTGGATGTTCGGGGAGCGTCCGCCGCTGTTTTCGGAGGCGGCCAGGGGGACGTTCCTCAACCTGAATTCCTGTCATGACCGCAGGCACATGGTAAAGGCGGTCATGGAGGGGGTCTGTTACACGCTGAAAATGAACGTGGAGAATGACTGGGAGAGGGGCGGGATGCGCCCGACGAGAATCTGTGCCGTGGGAGGCGGAGCTGGCAGCGGCGTATGGATGCAGGCGCTGGCGGACATTCTGGAGGTGCCGGTCCAGGTTCCCGCAAACCCGAGGCATGCCGGCGCCATCGGCACGGCCTGTTGTGCGAGGATCGGGCTTGGGCTGTGCGAAAGTTTTGAGGAAGCGGCCGGGCAGATCAAACCTTGGCGCAGTTTTCGGCCGAGGCCGGAGGCCGTGGCGATTTACCGGAAGGGGTATGAGACTTTCCGAGGGCTGTACCGTCTCCTGGAACCGGTCTTTGCGACAGCGGAGTACGGCGAAGGACGGCAATAACATTATGAAAGAAGGAGTGAACCATGGACCAAGTTTATCGTGTGCTTATTTGTGAATTTCATCAGGAGTCGAATACGTTTAACCCTCTGAACTGTTCTATCGAGCAATTTGAAGCGATCCGTTATCTGGAAGGGGAAGAATTTTTCTGTAAGTGCAGGAGTGTGGCCTGTGCCGTCCATGGGATGATTGATGCGGTGGAGGAAGCGGGAGGGACTCCGGTGCCCACCATTGATCTGTTTGCCCAGTCCGGCGGAAGGGTGAAGGACGAGGTCATGGAGCTTCTGCTCTCCAGGCTGCAGGAGTATGTGGAGCGGGAGGAGTTTGACGCGGTCTTCACGTCTCTTCACGGGGCAACTTCCACGGAAAGCGAGGACGACGCCTGCGGCGTATTCATGGAGAAGCTTCGGGACATGGTGGGGGAGGAGAAGGTCATCGCCGCTTCTTTTGACCTCCACGCCAATATTACGGAGCGGATGCTTGCCAATGTGGACGTGGTCTGTGGCTACCAGTCCTATCCCCACGTGGATTTTTATGAGACGGGATACCGGGCGGCAAGGCTCGGCATGCGCAAGCTGGAGCGGAAGAAGACTTTTGTAGCTTCGACGCTGATTCCCATGATGGTGCCGCCGGTGGGCTATACTTCTTTGCTGCCGCCTTTCAAGGACGTCATGGATTACGGGAAGGCTCTGGTGGAGGAGGGGAAGCTTCTGGATTTTACTTTGTTTCAGGTACAGCCCTGGCTGGACATCCCCGAGATCAAGAGCTGTGTGATCGCCATTGGAGAGGAAGAGGAGGCGGCGAGGGCTTATGCGGCGGAGCTTGGGAGACGGCTGTTTGAAAACCGGGAGAGCTACTGGCCGGAGCTTACAACCATCGACGCAGTCATTGACCGGGCGGAAATGCCGGAGGCCCTTAAGCCGGTGATCCTGGTGGATTCGGCTGATTCTCCCAACGGGGGGGCCGTCGGCGACAGCATCGCCGTGGCCCTTCGGATCTATGAGCGGGGCTCGAAGATTCGGGCGGGCATGTTTGTCAAGGATCCGGAGGTGGTGGCGCAGGCATTTGCCGTCGGTGTCGGAAATGAGGCGGAGTTTTCCATCGGTGCAAAGTTCACGCCCGGCATGCCGGGGCCACTGTCGGCGGTGGGGCGGGTGCGCTCCCTGCACGACGGGATGTTTTATCAGGAGGGACCTGCCTGTCGGGGAGTCTGCAACAACATCGGGAAGACGGCGGTGGTCTCCATCGGAAACATGGATATCATGGTCTGCGAGGAACCGGCTTCCTCCGGGGACCCTCAGTTGTTCCGCCATTTCGGGATCGAGCCTACCTTTTATGATCTGGTGGTGGTGAAGGCAAACACCTCCTATCGGGTGCCCTACAGTAGTTTTGCCACGGAGTTTTATTCTACGGACACGCCGGGCGCCGGGGCCGCCAACCTCCAGTGGTTTGACTGGAAGCACATCCCGAAGGACATGTATCCCTTTGAGAAACTGGACGGGTATCAGGTGGAGGCGGCTAGGGTGCGGAGAGGATGATGGGGGAGGTCGGGAGATATGGCTTGAGAGTTGTCTATCGTCTGCGGCGTTATTGATGTTTTGAGAAATTCTTGTTATACTATACAAGAAAGTAGTGACTAAAACGTCGCAAGTACGAGGTGACTATGATGGTTAAACGAGATACCTGTTTGAACCGTATGATTCATGATATGTAGGAACGGCGAGGTCAAGGTAATTACCGGCATCCGTCGCTGTGGAAAATCGGTGCTGTTGTTTGAATTGTTCTATGAGTATCTTCTTTCGCAAGGGGTTCAGGAAGACCACATCATAAAAATCGAATTGGATCAAAGACGTTGCAATAAATTCAGAAATCCCATCACGCTTTGTGAATATGTCGAGGATGTGGAATTATTTTAATCAATAGGCCCGCAGATACGGTAAATGCCCTTGAGGCGAGCTGCCGATAGCCCTGCTGACGGATGTGAGGTTTTACGTAGACATGGATTATAAAATTCGAGAAATTAGAATAAACGAATATCCAATATTATCTGATTTTCTGTATGAAGCAATTTTTATTCCGGATGGCATGGACAGGCCGCCGAAATCCATTATCGAACGGCCGGAGCTGCAAGTATATATTGAAGATTTTGGAAAAGCGGATGATTGGTGTTTTGTTGTGGAAATAAAAGAAAGGATTGCGGGCGCAGTATGGGTTCGCATTATGAATGACTACGGACATATTGATGATGAAACTCCCTCATTTGCCATATCACTGCATGAGGAATACAGGAATTTAGGCATTGGTACGGCGCTTATGGAGTTTATGTTGCAATTCCTGAGGGAGAAAGGATATAAGCGGACGTCTCTTTCTGTGCAAAAGGCAAATTATGCGGTTCGTATGTATCGGAAAGCGGGCTTTGAGGTTGTTGGCGAGAACGAAGAAGAATACATCATGGTTTGCCGGTTGTAATGTGATGGGGAGGGAGTGCGGCCATGAGCGTAACGGTCAGGGAGCTTTTAAAGCTTCCGTCTTTAAAGGGAGCGAAGGTACTTGGGGGACAGCGGGGACTGGAGAAGATCGTGTCCTCGATCTCCGTGCTGGAATCGGTCCAGCCGGAAAAGCTGGTGGACGGATTGTTTCCCCGGGGGGAATTTTACGGCAGTGAGATCGTGATCACAGGCTTCATGAACATGGTGGACGACGTGGACTGTCAGTGTGCGAATATCCGTCGTCTGGCCGAGGGCGGCGAGGTAGGGCTGATTCTTTTTTATGTGGGGGTCTACCTGCCCGGGGTGGACAGGCGGCTCGTCGAGCTGGCCGACGACCTGGATTTCGTTTTGATATGTATGCCGGAGGGACAGAGAAATCTTCGATACAGCGAGGTAATCACGGACGTGATGGAATGCATTTGCCGGGATCGGGCCCGAAGTACGTCCTTTGTCTCTGATATTCTGGCCAGGGTTTCCGGACTGCCGGCGCATCAGCAGACTGTGAACACGGTCATAAAAATGCTCAGCGACCATATTTCTGCCTCGGTGGTTCTGTGTGACCGGGAGTTTCATATTCTCAATCTGGCGGCCTGGCCCAGGGGGATCGCGGAGGCGGTTCGGGAAGAGATCGAATCTGTTCGGGTGTATCCGGAACCGGAGGATTTTAGGCTATGCTCCTTTCTTCCGGACGGCCGTCTTTACCGTATGAGGGTGAATGCCTCCCCGCAGTGGATGGAGCTTTTTCTGTTAAAGGAGGGAGAGCCTCTCGGCCATACGGTCCTGGAGCAGTCTCTGGAGGTGGTGCGGCTGGGAGTGAATATCTGGGGACAGAGGCACGAAGCCATTGCCGTTCATGAGCTGGTGCGGGCGATTTTGCAGGACGATCCCATCAAGATGCGCCGCCTGGCGGATATTTTTCATGTGGACGTGGCGTCCATCCATGAGATGTGGATCCTCTGCGGGGAACGGGAGGAGAGTATTTTAAGGCTGCGGGAACAGATGGGAGAGATTCGGGACGTTCTGTCAGGCTGTTCCGACACGGTGGTGGCCGACTGCTACGAGGATAAGCTGCTCTTGTTTCTTGGAAGCCCGGCTTCTCTGCGGGAGGCCGGAGGGCAGATTGAAACCATTCTTGCCATGGTCCGGGCCGGGGACGATACGGTGACGCTCACCCGATTTGGGGATCTGCAGGATACAAGTGAGGTCCGAAAAGCCTATTTCTGCCACCAGGCCTGTTTGTCGGATGCGAAGAAGCTTTTTGGGAGACGGCACAGCTTCTGCCAGGGAGAGGTGGAGTACGCCGAGAGCTGCAGGAATCTGATCGATCAGGGGGAGCAGGAGGTCGGCCGTTGTCTTCTGGCTTTGCGGGCTCTTCAGAAGGACCGGGAAAATCAGGTGCTCTTGGAGACTCTGAAGGTTTATCTCCTGGACGGGGACGGCAGCATTACCCGGACGGCGGAGCTTTTGTATCTCCACAAGAATACGGTAAAGTACCGAATCCGGCGCATCTGTGATCTGCTGGGGTATCATCCGGACAGGCAGCCAAAGGCGGCCGCATTGTACCGGGCGGCTGCGGTGCACAGGCTTTTAATGGGAAATGGGAATAGAGATCCGAAGTGATCAGGGCGGGGTTCATTGTCCGAAGGGACAAAGGACCTCGTCTTTTTTCTGTTTTTGCGACAATTCCGCCCGATGCATTCCCATGTTATAATCCGTTTTGAGTTTCGCAATTGCCCGATAGCATAAAAGACGAAAAGGAGATGACAGAGTGCGAACGATAGGAGTTTCTGAAATTGAAGACATCGCTCTGGGCGCAGCCCTTCTGGGAGCCGGAGGTGGCGGGGACCCTTACGTGGGGAAGCTGGTGGCCCTGGGGGCGGTGAGGGAGTGCGGGCCCGTGACCCTGCTTGACCCGGAGGAGGTTCCGGACGACGCCCTGGTGGTTCCCATCGCCATGATGGGCGCCCCCACCATTCTTGGAGAAAAAGGGATTGGTGGAGAGGAGTACCAGAGGCTTTTTGACATGGTCTCCCGGTTTTTCGGGAAAAAGATTTTTGCGTTTCTTCCCATTGAAGCCGGCGGCGTCAATTCCATGCTGCCCATTGCCGCCTGTGCGAGGCTTGGGCTTCCGCTGGTGGATGCGGACGGCATGGGACGGGCGTTCCCGGAGCTGCAGATGGTCACCTTCACCATCGGGGGAATCAGCGCTTCGCCCATGGCCCTCACCGACGAGAAGGGGAACTCGGTGATCTTTGAGACCATCACCAACAAATGGACGGAGGAGCTGGCCAGGGCCGTGACCATGAGCTGCGGCGGCTCTGTTTCCGTGTCCCTCTATCCCCTCACGGGAGCCCAGATGAAGGCCTATGCGGTGAGGAATATCGTCACCCGCAGTGAAAGGCTGGGAGCGGCCATCCGCACGGTGAAGGACTGTGAAGGCCGGACGCCGGAGGAGCATTTTCTTGAATTCTCCGAGGGATACCGGCTGTTTAAGGGAAAGATCGTGGACGTGCTCAGAGAGACCAACGGTGCGTTCAACTTTGGGAAAGCGGTGCTGGAAGGAGTCGGTGAGTACAAGGGCCGCGCCGCTTTTGTGCGGTTCCAGAATGAGAATCTTGCCGCCGTGGTGGACGGGGAGATCGTGGCCACCACTCCGGACCTGATCTGCCTGGTGGATGCGGAGACCTTCAAGCCGGTCACCACGGATGCCCTGAAATACGGAAAGCGGGTATTGATGGTGGGTTACCGGTGTTTTGACCTGTGGCGCACGCCGGCGGGGCTGGAGCTGGTGGGCCCCGGGTATTTCGGCATCGAGACGGATTACATTCCGCTGGAAGAACGCTGCAAAGGAGGGAAGGGACATGTATAAGCTGGGAATTGACGTGGGCGGCACCAATACGGACGCCGTGCTCATTGACGAGGAATTGAACGTGGCGGCAGAGGTAAAGTTCCCCACCTCTGAAGATATTTATGGGGGGATCCTGGGAGCGGTGCGGGCGGTCCTTGGGGAGTCCGGCGTGGACCGGAGCCAGATCCGTCAAGCCATGCTGGGAACCACCCAGTGCACCAATGCCATTGTGGAGCGGAAAAACCTGGCGCCTGTGGGGATCCTGCGGATCGGCGCCCCGGCGACCCTTGGCATCCGGCCCATGGCGGATTGGGCGGAGGATATCCGGAGGATTGCCGTGGGCACTGCCGTGGTGGGCGGCGGCTTTGAGTACGACGGCAGAGAGCTGGCTCCCTTTGACCGTGAGGCGGCGGCCGCTTTTTTTCTGGAGATGAAGGAGGCAGGCGTTCGGTCCATCGCCATTTCCTGCGTGTTTTCCACCGTGAGGAATGACCATGAGCTGGAGGCGGCGAAGTTGTGTCAGGAGATCATGGGAGAGGACGTCCATGTTTCCATTTCCAGCGAGATCGGCTCCATGGGGCTTATTGAACGGGAAAATGCTGCCATCCTCAATGCGGCCCTCTGGCAGGTGGCGGGGCGGTTTACGGACGGGTTTGCGGAGAGTCTTGAGGAGGAGGGCATCGCAGGTGCGGACGTCTATCTGAGCCAGAACGACGGCACGCTGATGACCATGGAGCATGCCAGACGGTATCCGATCCTGACGGTCGCCTGCGGCCCCACCAATTCCATCAGGGGCGCAAGCTACCTGAGTCGCCTGAGGGATGCCATTGTCATCGACGTGGGGGGCACCACCACCGACCTGGGCGTGATCCATAAGGGTTTTCCCAGGGAGTCCGGCGTGGCGGTCACCATCGGCGGGGTGCGCACTAATTTCCGGATGCCGGATGTGATCTCCATCGGTCTGGGCGGCGGCTCCATTGTCAGGGGGCATGGGGACGGCTCCGTCACGGTCGGGCCGGACAGCGTGGGATATGAGATCACTAAGAAGGCGCTGGTCTTCGGCGGGGACGTGATGACGGCCACGGACATTGCGGTGCGTTTGGGAATGGCGGACCTGGGTGATCCGGCTCTTGTGGCGGATATTCCTCTGGAGCTTGCCGAGAAGGCCCTCGCCGCCGTGTGCGTGCTGCTGGAGGATTCCATCGACGCCATGAAGGTTTCCAACGGGGATATCGACGTCATTTTAGTGGGCGGCGGCTCCATCATCGTGCCGGAGCAGCTTGCGGGGGCGGCCCGGGTGGTGAAGCCGGAGCATTTCGGCTGCGCCAATGCCATCGGCTCCGCCATCTCCAAGGTGAGCGGGACTTATGAAAAGCTGATGGATTACGATGAGATTCCCAGGGAAAGGGCGCTGGAACAGGCCAGAGCGGAAGCGGTGGAGGCTGCGGTGAAGGCCGGCGCCGTCCGGGAGACCGTGGAGATCATCGAGGTGGAGGACGTGCCGCTGGCCTACTATCCCGGCAACACCAACCGGGTGAAGGTCAAGGCCGCCGGGGACTTGAGAATGGAGCGTAGAATGACAAAATCAGGTAATTGCGAAACCGACAAATAGGGGAAAGATTCTGACGACTGCTTCCAGGAAAAGCCCTCTGCACCATGGAAATGAGACCATGGAAAGCAGGAGGGCCGCAGCTCCCCTGCTTTCTGCGCTTATGGGCTCATTGGAATGTTTGGTGCAGCAGGCTTTGGATGGACGCAGTCGGCAGAATCTGTTCTACAATTTTGAGTTTCGCAATTACCGTGTAAAATTACAAAAAGGAGATAACAGATTATGAAATTATTGGACATTGTTCCCGTGACGACGCCGGGACTGATCACGCCGGAGATGGAGGCGTACATCAACAAGTATCTGGGAAAGGACACGGTCATGGACATTACCCAGATCACAAGGGGGACAGCCAGCATTGAATGTGAGTACGACGAGGCCATGTGTGCCCCGGACATCATCGCTCGGTGTATCGAGGCGGAAAAAGCCGGCTACGAGGGTGTGTTCATCAACTGCTTTGGCGATCCCGGCGTCCGGGCGGCCAGGGAATGCGTCAGGATTCCTGTTTTCGGCGGATTTGAGCCGGTGATGCATCTGGCCCTGGGGCTGGCGGACCGGATCGGCATCGTCACAGTCCTGCCAAACGTCCTGCCCATGATCCGGGGAGCGGTCGCCAAGGCGCACCTGGGGGAACGGGTGGTCTGCGTCCGCAGTGTGGACATCCCGGTGCTGGAGCTTTCCAGCCATGAGAAGCTGTGCAACGCGCTCTATGAGGAGAGCCTGAAGGCGATCCGGGAGGACGGGGCGGAGGCCATCGTTCTGGGCTGCACGGCCATGATCGACGTGATGGAGACGGTGCAGGAAAGGCTCCATGAGGCGGGATACCGGATCCCTGTGCTGGAAGCCGCCCAGTCTGCGGTGATGTTTTTGGAACTGACGGTGAAGATGGGGCTTAAACAGAGCCGGATGACCTATATGCCGGTGCCGGAGAAATAAGGCAACCGGAAACCCAAGGCTTTGGCTATAACAGTCAAAGCCTTGCCTTAAGCAGCCAATCCGTCACGTCAACAATTTTGACACCTTCATATTGATACTCAGGATTTCTTGTTCGTGCTATTATCATTTTGGGATAAGCATCCTTAATTTTAAGCAAAGGGTCTACTTCTCGTTTAAAGGTTTCGTGCAACGGCCCCCTGTTTGACTGCAGGTATAATTTTCTATCTCATTTCCTCCGGGAGCATCTCCAAAATGCGCTCTCTCGTGTACGCCCCCAGGAATTTCTTCTGCTGCCTGTCCAGGGAGGCGACGTCGATGGGCTCGCCGAAGGTGACGGTCACATGGGAGCGCTTCACCCGGGGGACATGCTTCTCAAAGATTTCGGCGGTTCCGGTCATGGCCACGGGGATGATGGGACAGCCGCTCTTCTCGGCGATCTTCATGCTGCCCTCCTTAAAGTCCATGAGGCCGGAGCCGGGATTGCGGGTGCCCTCCGGGAAGATCCAGATGCTGACGCCGTTTTTCACGTAGTCGATCCCGGTCAGAATGGTCTTGAGCCCTTCTTTTAAATTGTCCCGGTCCAGAAACAGGCAGTGGAGGTTGGTCATCCACCGCCTTAAGAAGAAAATCTTCTGCATCTCTTTTTTTGCCACGAAGCCGGCCTCGCCTTTGATCAGCCGGTATCCGATGACGATGTCAAAATAGCTCCGATGGTTGCCCACATAGAGCACCGGCCGGTCGTCCGGAATGTTTTCCCGGCCGTTCACTTCGATTTTGGTCCCCGCCAGGAAAAGGATAACGCCGAAAGCCCGCTGGACCAGCCAGAGAGAGCTTTTCGATTTGGTCTTAAGATTGAATTTTCCGATGATCCATTCCACCAGAAGGGCGGGGCAGAGAAGGACCAGGAAAATGAACAGAAACAGTCCGATGAAGATCAGTCGTATCATAAGAGTCTCCCGTTTGTAGTTTTCAGGGTGTTTTCCAAAAGCTTGACCGGAAAGGCGGCCCGGAGCTTATTTTGTCTGCTGGTGGGTCATATTGTCGACGGACTCCAGCAGGCCGTTCTTCATGGCGTGGAGCTTGGCCGACAGGTCAATGTGGGCCCGGTGGGGGTTGATCAGGCGCTTCGCCTCATCCCAGAGGGTGTCCAGCTCCCTCCTGCAGTAGTCCCGGATCTCCATGACGGAATCCGACCGGTAGACGCATTCCCCCCCTTTGAATATCTGTACGGGAAGTTCACGGATGGTGTAGGTCCTGGGCGCCAGGTGAGTCTTCTTCCAGGTGTCGATGGGATCGAACAGAAGGAGCGGCTGGTCGGAGGAATATTCCTCGTCGGTGAGGGCGATCAGGTCGGCGATCATCTTCCCCGTTTCGGCCCCGTAGATGCGGTAGACCGTCTTGTCGCCGGGGTTGGTGACCTTCTCAGTGTTCTCCGAGAGCTTGATCTTGGGAATGAACTGCCCTGTCTTCTCGTCCTTTAAGGCCACCAGCTTGTAGACGCCGCCGAAAGCGGGCCAATCGCTGCTGGTGATCATGTTGGTGCCGACGCCCCAGGAGTTGATGGCGGCGCCCTGGGTCTTCAAGCTGTTGATCAGGTGCTCGTCCAGGTCGCTGGAGGCGGAAATGATGGCGTCGCCGAAACCGGCCTCCGTGAGCATTTTTTTCGCTTCCTTGGAGAGATAAGCCAAGTCGCCGCTGTCTAAGCGGATGCCGTAGCCCTTCAGGGGAATGCCCTCCGCCTTCATCTCATTAAATACCTTGATGGCGTTGGGGACGCCGGAGCGGAGGGTGTCGTAGGTGTCCACCAAAAGGATGCAGGCGGTGGGGTAAAGTTTCGCATAGGTGCGGAAGGCCGTCAGCTCGTCGGGAAAGCTCATGATCCAGCTGTGGGCGTGGGTGCCCTTCACGGGAACGTCAAACATCTGTCCGGCCAGCACGTTGGAGGTGCCGATGCAGCCGCCGATCATGGCCGCCCGTGCACCGTAAATGCCGGCGTCCGGTCCCTGGGCACGCCTGAGACCAAACTCCATGATTCCGTCGCCCCTCGCCGCATGGACGACCCGGGCCGTCTTGGTGGCGATCAGGCATTGGTGGTTGATGATGTTTAAAATGGCCGTCTCCACAAGCTGGGCCTCCATGATCGGAGCGATCACTTTGACCAGAGGCTCCCTGGGAAAGACCACGGTCCCCTCGGGGATGGCGAAAATGTCGCCGGAAAATTTGAAATTCCGCAGATAATCCAGAAAGTCCTCGTCAAAAAGGCCGGTGCTTCTGAGGTAGTCCACCTCCGCCTCTCCGAAATGCAGATTGTTCACATAGTCAATGACCTGCTCTAATCCGGCCATGATGGCAAATCCGTTTCCGCTGGGATTGGTTCGGTAGAAAACGTCAAAGACTGCCGTCTGGTTTGCGTTCTCCTTGAAATATCCCTGCATCATCGTAAGCTCATACAGGTCGGTCATCAGTGTCAGGTTTCTGGTGTCCATAATTTCTCCTTTCGGCCTGCCGCATTTTGCCGGCGGCATAACACTTCCTTCTATTATAACACGATTTTTTCTTAATGCTATCAGCATTTCATGTAATTTGTAAATTTAATGGTGTCACTGCGGTCTGGGGATTTTTTCATCCTTGGAAACCTGCCGGTTGACTTTCTGTAGACTTTCCTTTGTAATACGACTGATCAGGAATTAAAATCACGATTAGTCGAAATTTGAAAGGGCGAATTGGAAATTCCGGTATGGTATATTTAAGGCATAATTTTTGCTTATTCTGAAAATCCATTCCATAACGGAACGTTATATCAGAAATTCCAGTTTTGTATGGACGGATTGCTGGAAAATCCTGTGTACGGCTTGAAAAACAACAAAAAATAAGATACTATAAAGGGTAATCGAAGAAAGAAGGAGAGAGAAGCCTTATGAATTATCAGATTGCGGTGATTCCCGGCGACGGTATCGGGCCGGAAATTGTTACGGAGGCCATGAAGGTGCTTGACAGGGTCGGCACCGTTTATGGCCACACATTTACATATAAGAAGCTTTTGATGGGCGGGGCGTCAATCGACGTCCATGGAGTGCCTCTGACGGAGGAGACCTTGGCGGAGGCGAAGGCCAGCGACTCGGTCCTTCTGGGGGCCGTGGGCGGAAACGTGGGCAATTCCCGCTGGTACGACGGGCCGCCGGCCACCCGTCCGGAGGCCGGGCTCCTCGGCATCCGCAAAGGGCTGGAGCTGTTTGCCAACATCCGGCCGGCCTGGCTCTATAAGGAGCTGGCAGATGCCTGCCCTTTGAAGAAGGAGATCATCGGCGACGGTTTTGACATGGTGATCATGCGGGAGCTGACCGGAGGGCTTTACTTCGGGGAGCGAAAGACCGTGACGGAGAACGGCGTGAGGAAGGCCGTGGACACTTTGGTCTACGATGAGAACGAGATCCGGCGCATCGCCGTCAAGGCCTTCGAGATCGCCGGGAAGCGGTCGAAGAGGCTGATCAGCGTGGACAAGGCCAACGTGCTCGATTCCTCCAGGCTCTGGAGGGCCGTGGTGGACGAGACGGCGAAGGACTATCCGGATATTGAGGTGAGCCACATGCTGGTGGACAATGCGGCCATGCAGCTGGTGATGGATCCGGGCCAGTTCGACGTGGTGCTGACGGAGAACATGTTCGGGGACATTCTCTCCGACGAGGCCAGCGAGATTACGGGCTCCATCGGCATGCTGCCCTCGGCCAGCCTTGGAAAGACGAAGCTGGGGCTCTATGAGCCCAGCCACGGCTCTGCGCCGGACATTGCGGGGAAGGACATTGCGAACCCTCTGGCGACGATTTTGTCGGCGGCCATGATGCTGCGGTATTCCTTTGATCTGGATCAGGAGGCGGACGCCGTGGAGGCGGCAGTGCAGCAGGTGCTCACGGACGGATACCGGACGGGGGACATTTTCTCGGAGGGATGTAAGAAGGTTGGCACGAAGGAAATGGGAAGCTTGGTAGCGGAAAGGATCAGGTGAAGATAGATGAGAAGTGACGCAGTAAAGAAGGGGATGCAGCAGGCGCCCCACAGATCGCTGTTTAATGCCCTCGGTTATACGGAGGAAGAACTGGACCGGCCCCTTGTCGGTATTGTGAGCTCTTACAATGAGATCGTGCCGGGCCATATGAATCTGGACAAGATCGTGGCGGCCGTGAAACAGGGAGTCGCCATGGCGGGCGGGACGCCCATCGTGTTTCCGGCCATCGCCGTGTGCGACGGCATTGCCATGGGCCACATGGGAATGAAGTACTCCCTGGTGACCAGGGACCTGATAGCCGATTCCACGGAGTGCATGGCCCTGGCCCATCAGTTTGATGCCCTGGTCATGGTTCCCAACTGTGACAAGAACGTGCCGGGACTTTTGATGGCGGCGGCCAGGCTGAACATCCCGACCATCTTCGTCAGCGGCGGCCCCATGCTGGCGGGCCACGTGAAGGGGCAGAAGAGAAGCCTCTCCAGCATGTTCGAGGCGGTGGGCTCCTACAGCGCCGGAACCATGAGCGAGGAGGACGTGAGGGAGTTTGAGAACAAGGTATGTCCCACCTGCGGCTCCTGCTCCGGCATGTACACGGCCAACAGCATGAACTGCCTGACGGAGGCCCTCGGCATGGGACTCCCCGGAAACGGAACCATTCCCGCCGTCTATTCGGAGCGGATTAAGCTGGCGAAGCGTGCGGGCATGCAGATCATGGAGCTTTTGAAAAAGGATATCAAGCCCCGGGACATTATGACGGAGAAGGCGTTTATGAATGCGCTGACCGTGGATATGGCCCTTGGCTGCAGCACCAACAGCATGCTTCATCTTCCGGCTATCGCCCATGAGGCGGGCGTGGAATTGAATGTGGACATTGCCAACGAGGTGAGCGCCAGGACACCCAACCTCTGCCATCTGGCTCCGGCGGGCCCCACGTACATGGAGGACCTCAACGAGGCGGGCGGCGTTTATGCGGTGATGAACGAACTGACCAAGAAGAGTTTATTATATACGGATCTGATCACTGCCACCGGAAAGACGGTGGGGGAGAACATTGCGGGCTGCGAGATCCGGGATAAGGAGGTGATCCGCCCTCTGGACAATCCCTACAGTGAAACCGGCGGCCTTGCCATCCTGAAGGGGAACATCGCCCCCGACTCCGGCGTGGTGAAGCGCTCGGCGGTGGTGCCGGAGATGATGAAGCACGAGGGACCGGCCAGAGTCTTTGACTGCGAGGAGGACGCCATCGAGGCCATCAAGGGCGGCAAGATCGTGGCGGGCGACGTGGTGGTCATCCGCTATGAGGGTCCCAAGGGAGGCCCCGGCATGAGGGAGATGTTAAATCCCACCTCCGCCATTGCGGGCATGGGTCTCGGCTCCAGTGTGGCCCTGATCACCGACGGACGGTTTTCCGGCGCCTCCAGAGGCGCTTCCATCGGCCACGTGTCCCCGGAGGCGGCGGTCGGCGGCCCCATCGCCCTGATCGAGGAGGGCGACATCATCGCCATCGACATTGACGCCTGCAGCCTGAACGTGAAGGTGTCGGACGAGGAACTGGCCGCAAGGCGTGCGAAATGGCAGCCCAGGGAGCCGAAGATCACCACGGGATATCTGGCCCGCTATGCGAACCTGGTGACGTCCGGAAACACCGGGGCGATCCTGCGAGACAAATATTGAGAAGGTAATTGCGAAACATAAAATTGAGAGAATATTCTGTCAATATGTCCGTCCAAAGCCTGCTGCGCCAACCGTTCCAGCAAGCCCAGAACCGCAGAAGGCACTCGAGAAAGAGTCTCTCCTGCCTTCCCTGGTCTTGCTTCCACGGCGCAGAGGGCTTTTCCCGGAAATATTGCCAGAATATTCAACAAGTCTTTGGGTTTCGCAATTACCTACTTGAGTTTCCATATACAAGGAGGAGAATTACTATGAAATTAACAGGTGCGGAGATCGTGGTGGAGTGCCTGAAAGAGCAGGGCGTGGATACCGTGTTCGGCTATCCCGGCGGCACGATCCTGAATATTTACGACGCATTGTATAAGCATTCCAATGAGATCAACCATATTCTGACGTCCCACGAGCAGGGAGCGTCCCATGCGGCCGACGGTTATGCCAGGGCCACGGGAAAGGTGGGCGTCTGCCTGGCCACCTCCGGCCCCGGGGCCACCAACCTGGTGACGGGAATCGCCACGGCCCAGATGGATTCCGTCCCCATGGTGGCGATCACGGCCAACGTGGCGGTGAACCTTCTGGGGCGGGACACCTTCCAGGAGGTGGACATCGCCGGAGTGGTGATGCCCATCACCAAGCACAGCTTTATCGTCAAGGACGTGACGAAGCTGGCGGACACCATCCGCAGGGCATTCCGCATTGCGGCGGAGGGACGGCCCGGCCCGGTGCTGGTGGACGTGACCAAGGACGTGACGGCGGCGGAGACAGAATACACGCCGGCGAAGCCCTCCCCGGTGCTTCCCAAGGTGAATACGATCAAGGAGGACGCCGTTTCCAGGGCGGTGGAGCTGATCAAGAAATCCAAACGTCCCTACATTTTCGTGGGCGGCGGTGTCAACATTGCGGGAGCCTCCGCAGAGCTTATGGAGTTCGTGGAGAAGGTGGATGCCCCGGTGGCGGACACGCTGATGGGCAAGGGTGCCTTCCCCGGGGAGCATGAGCGCTACACCGGCATGGTGGGCATGCACGGAACCAAGACCTCCAATTTGGGGATTACGAAGAGCGACCTTCTGATTGCCGTCGGCACCAGGTTCAGCGACCGGGTGACGGGCAATACGAAGCGGTTTGCCAGGGGTGCGAAGGTGCTCCACATCGACGTGGACGCGGCGGAGATCAATAAGAACATTGTCAGCGACGTTTCCGTGGTGGGCGATGCGAAGGCTGTCCTTAAGATTTTGAATGAGCGGCTCAATAAGCAGGACCATCATGAGTGGGTGGCGGAGATTGAGGCCATGAAGGAGAGGCATCCCCTGACCTATCACCAGGATGCGCTGACCGGCCCCTACGTGGTGGAGACCCTGTACAGGGTGACCAACGGCGACGCCATCATCACCACGGACGTGGGACAGCATCAGATGTGGGCGGCCCAGTTCTATAAGTATAAGGAGCCCAGGACCTTCATCACCTCCGGCGGTCTCGGAACCATGGGCTACGGCCTGGGTGCGGCCATGGGTGCGAAGATGGGACGTCCGGACAAGGCGGTGTTCAACATTGCCGGGGACGGCTGCTTCCGTATGAACATGAACGAGGTGGCGACGGTGGTACGCTCCAATATCCCGGTGATCGAGATCGTCATCAACAACCACGTGCTGGGCATGGTGCGGCAGTGGCAGACCCTGTTCTACGGAAGGCGCTATTCTTCCACGATCCTCCAGGACAAGACGGATTTCGTGAAGGTGGCCGAGGCCATGGGTGCGAAGGGAATCCGGGTCACGAAGAAGGAAGAGGTGGAGCCGGCCATTAGAGAGGCCATGGCGGCGGGAGGACCCGTGGTCATCGACGTGCAGATTGACTGCGACGACAAGGTGTTCCCCATGGTTGCGCCTGGCGGAGCCATCGAGGAGGCCTTCAATCAGGAGGATTTGGATGCAAAGCAGGCCTGAGAACCATCCAAAAGCATAAAAATTAATAAAAAATGTTAAAAATTTGACCGGGTGGCTTTACAGCCGCCCGGCCTTTGTACTATACTAGTACAGTGCTGCCTGTCGGTATCAGGCAGTGCTTGATTTCGGGCAAAAGCGTCCGGTTTGAAGGAGGATTCGGATATGAGCAGAGTATATAATTTTTCCGCCGGCCCGGCGGCACTTCCGGAGGAGGTTTTAAGGGAAGCGGCGGAGGAGATGCTGGATTATGCGGGCACAGGGATGTCCGTGATGGAGATGAGCCATCGCTCCAAAACCTACGACAAGATCATTAAGGATGCGGAGCAGGATCTCAGGGACCTGATGGGGATTCCGGACAATTACAAGGTGCTGTTCTTGCAGGGCGGCGCCCATCTGCAGTTTGCCATGGTGCCCATGAATTTCATGAAGCACGGTGTGGCCGATTACATTGTGACCGGAAGCTGGGCGAAGAAAGCGTGGAAAGAAGCTGCCAGGTATGGAAAGGCCAACTGCGTTGCCTCCAGCGAGGACCGGAATTTTAATTATATTCCGGACTGTTCCGACCTTCCCATTGACGAGGATGCGGATTATGTCTATATCTGTCAGAATAACACCATTTACGGGACTCAGTTCCATACCCTTCCCGACACCAAGGGGAAGACGCTGGTGTCGGATGTGTCCTCCTGTTTCCTGGCAGAACCCATTGACGTGGAGAAGTATGGCATGATTTACGGCGGCGTTCAGAAGAATATCGGCCCGGCCGGTGTGGTGATTGCCATTATCAGAGAGGATTTGATTACGGAGGAGGTTTATCCCGATACGCCCACCATGCTCCGGTATAAGACCCATGCGGACAGCGCTTCCCTTTATAATACGCCTCCGGCTTATGGGATTTATATCTGCGGTAAGGTGTTCAAGTGGCTGAAGAAGCAGGGGGGCCTTGAGGTTATAAAGGAGCGCAATGAGAAGAAGGCGGCGCTGCTTTATGATTATCTGGACGGGAGTACGCTCTTCACGCCCACGGTTACGGACAAAGCTTCCCGTTCCTATATGAACGTGGACTTTGTGACGGGCGATGCGGAGCTGGACGCCATGTTCGTGAAGGAGGCGGAGGCTGCGGGCTTCGCCGGGCTGAAGGGCCACAGGAGCGTCGGCGGAATGCGGGCCAGCATTTACAATGCGGTGACGGTCGAGGCCGTGGAGGCTTTGGTGAAATTTATGAAGGACTTTGAAGAGACACATAAGAGGTAAGCGCCCCTGTCTTTAGACAGGATGGCGGGACATCATGGAGGAGAAGAGAATGAAAAGAAAGATTCACTGCCTGAATCCTATTTCTAAAAAGGGACTCAAGTTGTTGTCGGAGGAGTATGAACTGACAGAGCGGTTTGAAGAGGCGGAGGGCGTTTTGGTCCGGAGCGCTTCCATGCACGAGACAGAGCTTCCGGAGGGGCTGGAGGCCATTGCCAGGGCCGGTGCCGGGGTCAACAACATTCCCCTGGACAAATGTACGGAAAAAGGAATCGTGGTCTTCAACACGCCGGGAGCCAATGCCAACGGCGTGAAGGAGCTGGTGCTGGCCGGCATGCTGATGGCGGCCAGGGACATCCACGGCGGCATCGAGTGGGTGGAGCAGAACAAAGAGGATTCTAACATCAGCAAGGACATGGAGAAGAGCAAGAAGATGTTCGCCGGCACGGAGATCATGGGCAAGCGTCTGGGCGTGATCGGCCTGGGAGCCATCGGCGTTCGGGTGGCCAATGCGGCGGCGGATCTGGGCATGAGGGTTTACGGCTATGATCCCTTCCTCTCGGTGGATGCGGCCTGGCAGATGACCCCCTTCATCAAGCATGTGACAAACCTTGACGAGATCTATAAGAAGTGCGATTACATTACCGTGCATGTGCCGCTCCTTGATGCCACTAGGGGCATGATCAATAAGGAAGCCTTTGGGAAGATGAAGGACGGCGTGGTCATTCTCAACTATGCCCGTGACCTTCTGGTCAATGACGACGACATGCTGGATGCCTTAAAGAGTGGGAAGGTCCACCGTTATATGACGGATTTCCCCAATCCCAAGGTGACCCATATGCCCGGTGTCATTGCGACTCCCCACCTGGGGGCTTCCACGGCGGAGTCGGAGGATAACTGTGCGGAGATGGCGGTCAAGGAGCTGATGACCTATCTGGAGACCGGTTCCATCCGCAACTCGGTGAATTATCCCTCCTGTGAGATGCCGCCCTGCAGAGGGGCCTGCCGGCTGTGCATCTTTAACGTGAATAAGCCCAACATGATCGGGCAGTTTGCCTCGGTGCTGGCGGAGGAGGGAGTCAACATCCCCGACATGCAGAACAAGAGCCGGGGCGAGGTGGCCTACACCATCATGGATGCGGACCAGGAGGTATCCGCACGGGTCATCGACCGTTTGTTAAAGATCGACGGCGTATATAAGGTTCGGGTCATACTCGGGAAAAATGCCTTCCCGAAGGGCGGAATCTGAAGTACGTGCCCGACCGGCGGCATCAGGCGATAAAACAGAATAGTAAGAATTTTATACGGAGAGCTCTGCGACTGGGACGGTTGCAGGGCTCTCGGGATAAGGAGAAAAAGTATGGCAATCGTAAAGCCATTTATTTGCTTAAGGCCGGAGACCTCCGTGGTTTCCAAGGTGGCGGCGCTTCCCTATGATGTCTATAACCGGGCGGAGGCGAAGGCGGAGGTGGAGAGGGAACCCTTTTCTTTTCTTAAAATCGACCGGGCGGAGACGGGACTGCCGGACGAGGTGGATACATACGCACCCTGCGTCTACGAGCGGGCCAGAAGGCTTTTGGACGAGATGACAGCCAATGGAATTTTTGTGCAGGAAAAAATTCCCTGTTATTACGTCTATGAGCTGACCATGGACGGCCGTGCCCAGACGGGGATCGTGGCCTGCTCCTCCATCGACGATTATGCGGGGAACGTGATTAAAAAACACGAGAACACCAGAGCGGAAAAGGAGGAGGACCGGGTTCATCATGTGGACGTCTGCGATGCTCAGACCGGCCCGATTTTTTTGGCCTACCGGGCCAGGGCAGATATCAATGCCATCGTGGAGGAGGCGAAGGCGGGGGCTTCCCTCTATGATTTCACGGCGGTTGACGGGGTCCGTCATATGGTCTGGAGGATTGACGAAACGGCGCAGGTGAGGGCCCTGGAGGAGGCATTTGCCCGGGTGCCGAACACCTACATTGCGGACGGTCATCACCGGGCGGCCTCGGCGGTCCGGGTCGGCTTTAAGCGCAGGGAGGAGCACCCGGACTACAAAGGCGACGAGCCCTACAATTATTTCCTGTCGGTGCTGTTCCCCGACGAGGAACTGATGATTATGGACTATAACCGGGTGGTGCGGGACCTGAACGGCCTCTCGGAGGAAGAGTTTCTGGAGCGGGTCCGGGCGGAATTCGAGGTCCAAAGCATGGGAAGCGAGCCGGTACGGCCAGGGAGGAAGGGGGAGTTCGGCATGTACCTCTCGGACCGCTGGTATCTGCTTGCGGCGAAGCGGTCTCCCTGCGGCGATCCGGTGGTGGACCTGGACGTGTCCGTCCTTCAGGACACCCTTTTAGGCCCGGTCCTCGGGATCGGCGACCCGAGGACGGATACCAGGATTGATTTCATCGGCGGCATCCGGGGGCTTTCGGAGCTTTCCCGCCGTTGTCACACGGATATGAAGGTGGCCTTCTCCATGTATCCCACCTCCATCGGAGAGCTTTTCCAGGTGGCCGATGCCGGAAGACTGATGCCCCCCAAGTCTACATGGTTTGAACCCAAGCTTCGGAGCGGGATCTTTATCCATAAGCTGTCGTAACGGAAAAATCCGGTGGGATGTGTGGACGGCCCGTCCTGGCCGGATTTTTCACGGAAAACCCCGAGGAGGAGGGCGGATATGAACGCAGCAGAAGTCTTAAAAATGTATTTTGGATATGACTCCTTCCGGAAGGGGCAGAAGGAAATCATAGATTCCATTCTGTCGGGGAGGGACGCCCTGGCCATTATGCCGACGGGGGCGGGGAAATCTCTGTGTTATCAGGTGCCGGCGATGCTTCTTCCCGGCGTCACCCTTGTGATCTCACCGTTAATCTCGCTGATGCAGGATCAGGTGAAGTCGTTAAATGAGGCGGGGATCCATGCGGCCTTTATCAACTCTTCTCTGACGGAGACACAGATTTCAAAGGCCATTGGCCTGGCCTTGAGGGGAACGTACAAGATCATCTATGTGGCGCCGGAACGTCTGGAGAGCGGGGCGTTTCTGCAGTTCGCCCTGCAGGGGCAGATTTCTATGGTCACGGTGGACGAGGCCCACTGTATTTCCCAGTGGGGGCAGGATTTCAGGCCCGGTTATCTGAAAATTGTGGATTTCATCGAGCGTCTTCCCATGCGGCCGGTGGTGAGCGCATTTACGGCGACGGCCACGGAGGAAGTCAAGGAGGACATTGCCTGCGTATTGAAACTGGAGAACCCAAATGTCGTCGTGACGGGCTTTGACAGGGAGAACCTTTATTACCGGGTGGAGCATCTTTCCGGGAAGCAAAAGGACGGGTTCGTGGCGGATTATATTGAGAAGCATTCGGATGAGAGCGGGATCATTTACTGTGCCACGAGGAAAAACGTGGACTCTCTGTATGAGGCTCTGTTTAAACGGGGCGTGCCGGTGACCGGTTATCATGCAGGGATGGACGGCAGAGTGCGGAAGAAGAATCAGGAGGATTTTATCTATGACAGAACTCCGGTGATCGTGGCCACCAATGCCTTCGGTATGGGAATCGACAAATCCAATGTTCGATTTGTGATTCATTACAACATGCCCCAGAGCATGGAGAATTATTATCAGGAGGCGGGCAGGGCGGGCCGTGACGGGGAACGGGCGCAGTGCATTCTTCTGTTTTCTTCGCAGGATGTCATGATCAATCGGCTGCTTCTGGATAACAAGGGGCTTGCAGGGGAGGAAGAGAATGCGGAATTGATTCGGCAGAGGGATCTCAGGAGACTTCGGGTGATGGAGGATTACTGCAGGACCACCTCCTGTCTGAGAAACTATATCCTGGAATATTTTGGAGAGCGGACAGGCACTCCCTGTGACAACTGTGGGAACTGCCACCGGAAATTTTCAGAGGTTGACATGACGGCCGATGGAAAATGGGTGATCAACTGTCTGGCGGAGACAAAGGGCAGGTTCGGACAGAGCATTGTGGTCGGGACGCTCCTCGGAGCAAATCGGGCCAGGCTGAGAGAGGTGGGGGCGACGGATTACCGGTCTTATGGGGCGCTGTCCGGAAGAACGGAAGATGAGATCCGCCTGCTCATCGACCAGATGGTGGCGGAAGGATACGTGGTCCGAACCGAAGGGGAATACAGTGTCCTGAAAATGGGGGATTTCACAAGGCTGAGGGATGAGGACACCCGTATTGTGGTGCAAAAGGCGGAGCGGGAAGAGTCTTTTGCAGGACATAAGAAGTCAAAGTCGGGGAGTACGGATTCCTTTACCAGCGCCGGCTTCCGGCTGTTTGAAGCGCTCAAAAAGTTACGGCTTGTGATCGCCAGGGAGGAAGCGGTGCCGCCCTATGTTATTTTTAGCGACAAGACATTGATCGACATGTGCCGGAGGCTCCCCGGAAATGAGAGGGAGCTGTTAGCCGTGTCCGGTGTGGGAAGGAACAAGCTTGAAAAGTACGGGCGGCGGTTTCTCGAGGAGATCGCAGACTTTTTCGAGGAAAATCCCGGTGTCGTGACCAGTGAGGACACAGAGACCGGGGAGATCGGAGAGGCTCCTGAAAGGAAAAGGCGTGAGCAAAAGGAAGATTTTTATCTGAAGCCGGAGGATGCCGAAGAATTCGAATATACGGACCACTGCTCTGTCAGTGAGTTCCGGAACCGGATCAACGGCGTCTGCAGTGCGGAAAACGTAAAAAGGCTTTCCTATCCCGCAATCAACGCATGGCTTGCGCAGAACGGATTGGTCCGGGAAGAAGAGCGGGACGGACGGTCCGTGAAGATTCCGACGGCGCAGGGGCTGGAAGCGGGCATCCGGGTGGTCGACAGGGTCAGCCAGAAGGGCGTTCCCTATCAACAGCTTCTGTATTCAAGGGAGGTTCAGAAACGGCTGCTGGAAGCGTTTGTAAGGCCCGACCGTGACGGCGGGACGGAACTTGCCCGGACGGATGCCGGGAGTGTTCAGAAGGACTTCGGCGGGACGGAGCTGGCTCAGACTGACGCCGAGGGGGCGCAAAACGGAGCAACGGCTGGGAGGGAGGATTTTGAGTAAAAAGAACAGAAAGACAGAACTGATCTTACGATATTTTCAAGGGTCCAAACGGTATTTCGCCTGTGCGGTGGCGGCGTCCTTTGTGACGACGGCGCTCAATGCGGTGACGCCGCAGATTTTCCGCTTCAGCCTCGACGAGGTTCTTGGCGGAAGCGGATATGGCTGGCTGGCGGAAAACCTCTGGCTTCTGGCCCTCTCCATCGTGGCGGTGGCGGTGCTGTCGGGAGGGGCCACCTTTGTGACCCGCACCTGCACGGCCAGGGCCGGGGAAAACTTTGCCAAAAACATGAGGGACGCCCTGTTTGTCCACGTGCAGCGGCTTCCCATGAGCTGGCATGACAAAAACCAGACCGGCGACATCATTCAGCGGTGCACCTCCGACGTGGAGGTGATCAGGAATTTTGTGGTCACACAGCTTCTGGAGGTGTTTCGGACCGTGTTCCTGGTGGGGATCTCCTTTGGGATCATGGTCTCCATGAACCGGAAGCTGGCCTTGGTGGTGCTGCTTTTCGTGCCGGTGGTCGTCCTGTATTCGGCGGTGTTTTACCGGCTGATCGCAAGGCGGTTCACGAAAGCGGACGAGGCGGAGGGAGAGCTGTCCACAGTGGTGCAGGAGAACGCCACCGGCGTGCGGGTGGTGCGGGCCTTCGGCCGGGAACAGTTTGAGATGGATCGGTTCCAGGAGAAAAACGAAGTTTTCGCCCGCATGTGGATTCGGCTCGGGACCCTGTCCGGCCTGTACTGGGGCGTGGGGGACCTGATCACCGGGCTGCAGGTGGTGGCCGTGATCGTGCTGGGAGCGGTGGAGGCGGTTCACGGCAACATGTCCGTGGGCGAGTTTGTGGCCTTTGCTTCCTATAATACGGTGCTGGTGTGGCCGGTCCGGGGCCTGGGCAGGATTCTCTCGGACATGAGTAAGGCGGGCGTTTCCTTCGAGCGGGTGGACTACATCATCCACGGGCAGGAGGAGGCCTACGAAAGGACCGGGCAGGAGACGGACAGACGGCCGGAAGGAATGCGGAAAGGAACGTCGCAGGGAATGCCGGAATCCATGGACATTGCCTTTTCTCATGTTTCCTTTGCCTACGAGAGGGGGAAGCAGGTGCTGCATGACGTTTCTTTTTCCGTTCCCCAGGGGATGACTTTCGGTATTCTGGGCGGGACGGGAAGCGGAAAGAGCACCATCGTCCAGCTTTTGACCAGGCTGTATGAGTTGGAGGAGGGAACGATCACCGTCGGAGGCGTGGACATCAGGGAGCTTCCCCTTACCTGGCTCCGCCGTCAGGTGGGCATGGTCCTCCAGGAGCCCTTCCTCTATTCCCGGACCATCCGGGAGAATATGGCTGCCCCGGTGCCGGATGCCTCCCTGGAGGAGATCCGGGAGGCGGCGAGGACGGCCTGCGTGGACGAGGCCGTCATGGGCTTTGCGGACGGCTATGAAACTCTTGTGGGGGAACGGGGCGTGACGCTCTCCGGCGGTCAGAGACAGCGGGTGGCCATTGCAAGGATGCTCCTGCAGAAGGCCCCCATCATGGTTTTTGACGATTCGCTGTCGGCGGTGGACTCCCAGACGGATTACCAGATTCGCAGAGCGCTTAAGGAGCGGGTGCGGGGGGCAACGGTGATTCTCATCTCCCACCGGATCACCACCCTGATGAGTGCGGACCGGATTCTGGTGCTGAACGGGGGCCGGGTGGAACAGTTGGGAACCCACGGGGAGTTAATCGAGAGAGAGGGTATCTATCGGCAAATCTATGAGATTCAGATGAGCGGCGACGACAGACGCCAGGTGGAGCAGTGACCGGGCCAAGTGGCAGGACAGCAGGCGATCTGCGACAGCGTCAGGCGGCCTGTGCAAAAGCGGCGGGCAGTGTCGGTTGCGGGACGACGGAAGGGAGGACGATATGGCAGCGTATGAGGAGCAGGAATATAACAAGCCTTTTAGTTTTCGGGTCTGGGGGAAGATGATCCCTTTTTTCAGGCCTTATAAGAAGTATTTTCTCATAACCATGGGCTTAAATATTTTTCTGGCGGGAGTGGACATTTTGGTGCCCCTGTTCCAGAGCTATGCCATCGACCATTTTATCGTGCGGGACACGCTGGACGGACTGGCGCCTTTTGCCCTCGTCTATGTATCCATGATCGTTTTGCAGACCATTAGCGTATATATTTCGGTCCATGCGGCCACCACCATTGAGATGAATCTGGGGCGGGACCTGAAATGGGCCCAGTTTGAACATTTGCAAACCCTTTCTTTTTCCTATTATAATACGACTCCGGTGGGCTATATTCACGCCAGGGTCATGAGCGACACCCTGCGGATCGCCTCCATGGTCGCCTGGGGCCTGGTGGACATGTTCTGGGCTTTTATTTACGTGGTCGCCGTATTCGGGGTCATGCTGTTCCTAAATACAGGACTGGCGCTCATCATCATGCTGGTGGTGCCGGCCATCGCCTGTCTGACGGTTTATTTCCAGAACCGGATCCTCCGCTGGAACCGAAAGGTTCGTCGGATCAATTCCCAGATCACCAGTGCTTATAACGAGGGCATCACGGGCGTGAAGACCTCCAAGAGCATGGTCATTGAGAAGGACAATGAGCGGGAATTTTTCGCGAAGACGGCCGACATGCACCAGGCAGCCAGCCGCAGCGCAAAGCTGAATGCCGTCTACATCCCGACCATTCTTTTTTTCAGCTCCGTGGCCTCCGCCCTGGTGCTGGCAAAGGGGGGCGGCATGGTGCAGAGGGATCTGATGAAGCTTGGAACTTTGTCGGTGTTCATTTCCTATGCGGTCATTCTTTTTGAGCCGATCCAGCAGCTTGCAAGGCTTCTGTCGGACCTGATCTCCTGCCAGGCCAACATCGAGCGGGTCACGGACCTTTTGGAACAGAAACCGGGCGTGGTGGACCGGCCGGACGTCATCGAGAGATACGGGGACAATTTTACGGCCAAGAAAGAAAACTGGGAGCGGATCCAGGGGGACGTGGTCTTCGAGGACGTGTCTTTCATGTACCCGGACGGAAAGGAATACGTGCTGGAGCATTTCAACCTTCATGTTCCGGCGGGAATGAACGTGGCCATCGTGGGGGAAACGGGCGCAGGGAAATCCACGCTGGTCAACCTTCTGGGGCGGTTTTTTGAGCCGACGAGAGGGCGGATTTTGATCGACGGCGTGGATTACCGGGAGCGGTCCCAGCTCTGGCTCCACAGTCAGATCGGCTACGTGCTCCAGAATCCCCATCTGTTTTCCGGCACGGTGCGGGAGAACATCCGCTACGGTCGGCTTTCTGCCACCGACGAGGAGGTGGAGGAGGCCGCCAGGCAGGTGTCGGCGGACGAGGTGGCGAAGAAATTGGAGAATGGCTACGAGAGCAATGTGGGGGAGAGCGGCGGACGGCTTTCCGTGGGAGAGAAGCAATTGATCTCCTTTGCCAGGGCCATCCTGGCGGATCCGGCCATTTTCGTGCTGGACGAGGCCACTTCCTCCATCGACACCAGGACGGAGCAGCTCATCCAGAATGCGGTGGGCCGTCTTCTGAAGGGCCATACCTCCTTCGTCATTGCCCACCGCCTCTCCACTATCCGGCAGGCGGACCTGATTCTGGTGGTGAAGGAGGGGAAGATCATCGAGCGGGGAACCCACCGGGAGCTGCTTGCGGCGGGCGGTTATTACAGCGAGCTTTATTCCAGGCAGTTCGAGGAGGAGGCCGCCATGCGGGCCTTCGCAAACTGCGGCCGGGAGGGGGGCGGTCAAGATTCTGACGTCGAATGAGGCGGGGCGGAGCCGTCGGCCGCAGAGGGGACAAGAGTTGGCGAGAGTTGAGCGAAGACCGGATAGCCGGACGAGATGGACGGAGCGGTCTGTCGCCGAGCAAATATTTTGTCGTTTCTTATAGAATTTGGGGAATGAAGGATAGCCTTCCCCTGCGGATTATGCTAGAATGGAAGAAAAATACTCGAAAAGGAGAGAAGCATCCATGAAGCAGGACCTGATCGTAATCCTGGATCTGGGAGGCACAGAGAACACCGTCCTTGCCCGCCAGATCCGTGACCTTGGCGTGTACAGCGAGATCCATCCCCACGACATTACGGAGGAGGAGCTTGGAGCCTTTCGGAACGTGAAGGGGATTATTTTGAACGGCGGCGAGAACCGCATTGTGGACGGACAGGCCGTGGAAGTCCGGCCGGAGCTCTATGACTTGGGAATCCCCATGATTTCCGTCGACTATCCTCAGTCAAAATGCGAGACGAAGCTCGACTCTCTGCCGGACGAAGAAACATTGAAAAAATTTGTTTTCGGGGAATGTAAGGCGGAAGCAAACTGGAACATGAAGAACTTCATCGAAGATCAGGTGGAACTGATCCGGAGCCAGGTGGGCGATAAAAAAGTTTTGCTGGCCCTCTCCGGCGGCGTGGATTCCTCCGTGGTGGCCGCCATGCTTATTAAGGCCATCGGGGAACAGCTCACCTGTGTCCATGTGAACCACGGGCTGATGCGCAAGAATGAGTCCGAGAGCGTGGTAAAGGTGTTCCGGGATGAACTCCATGCGAACCTGGTCTATGTGGACGCCTCTGAACGGTTCCTGGGGAAGCTGGAAAATGTGGCGGATCCGGAGCAGAAGCGCAAGATCATCGGCGGCGAATTCATCCGTGTTTTTGAGGAAGAGGCAAGGAAGCTGGAGGGGATCGACTTCCTGGGCCAGGGAACCATCTATCCCGACATCATCGAGAGCGGCACCAAGACTGCGAAGATGGTGAAATCCCACCACAACGTGGGCGGCCTTCCCGAAGACCTGAAGTTTGAACTGGTGGAGCCGTTAAAACAGCTCTTCAAGGACGAGGTACGTGCCTGCGGCGTGGAGCTGGGCCTGCCCCACGATATGGTATATCGTCAGCCATTCCCCGGCCCCGGCCTTGGCGTCCGCTGCCTCGGTGCAATCACCCGTGACCGTCTGGAGGCTGTCCGGGAGTCCGATGCCATCCTCCGGGAAGAGTTTGCAAAAGCCGGCCTGGACAAAAAGGTGTGGCAGTACTTTACCGTGGTCCCGGATTTCAAGTCCGTCGGTATGAAGCATGGTGCCCGCATTTTCGAGTACATGGTCATCATCCGCGCCATCAACACCGTCGACGCTATGACGGCGACCATTGAGAAGGTGGACTGGGACGTGCTGGACAAGATCACAGGCCGTATCCTGGCCGAAGTGGAACACGTCAACCGGGTTTGCTATGATATGAGTCCGAAGCCCCCGGCGACGATCGAGTTCGAATAAACAGAAATGCTTAGTAAATCCAGTGTTTATGCGGGTTTGCGGGCTTTGGAAAGGTCTTTTGATAACAAATTGATAACAGTCGTTTGAGTGCGATTATTCTTAC
>JAAWRC010000015.1 GCA_022800815.1 Lachnospiraceae bacterium
ATATTTTAGGTGTTTTATAAAAATTGGGGATAGTGATATGTGTATAATTGGGTTTTTGTGGATAGAACTGCGGAAACTCAAGAAATACATACGTTGACTTTATGCCTGTCACTTGATAAAATATAGAATTATATACATCAGAAAAATTGCCGGTATATTTTTTGAAGCGCTGCAATGGATGATGGCAAGCTTATATAAAGACATTGTATTAGAATAGTTGCTTGAAATATGTATTGTGGCAAAAGGGAGGAGACGAAAGCGATTGCAAGAATATCAGAAGGACACTGAACGGATTTTTTTTCAGTGGCTCTCAAATGCTGCTTCTCCCTCTATGTTTGAGGAGATTGAAAGAGCATATCTTCCGATCAATACTATGCTTATTAAAAGAAAGGCTTTGCCAGACAAGTTGGTAAATGTAAAGCAGACCGAGCAGATTCAGTCTGCCAAACAGATGACAAAGTCAATTTTTGCTAATAAAAAACAACGTACTGTGGCGGATAAATTATTGTCGCTTTATTTGACGTATTTGGGGGGAGATAAGTCATTTTCTCACCTAAAGGAAGAAGCGAATGTTTCCATTCAGGATGGATGGATTCGTTTTACATATACAAATGCCGTAGATTTTGGAAAAACGATTCCGGCATACTGTGAAATAGCTGGAACAGTTTATGAAGGTAAATCGTGGACGCAGATTCTTGTGAAAATATTGAATCGGGAAATTGAGAATCATAATCCTAAGCTTGATGTTCTCTATAAGAATTCGCTTGTATTTGACCGGATAAACAGAGCTTTCCTTATGAAAAATAAAATTGAAGGTTTGTATTGCGTTCAACTTAAAAATGGATATTGGGTCAATGTAAATCATAATTCGCCCAGAATGTTGGAATTGATTCAGAAATTGTGTCTACATTGTGGGTACACAAATGAACAGATCATTTTGTATGGAGAGCATAAAAAAAGCTCTTTGAATAAAAAGAAGAGCAGTTCCGGTGCTGCTACACAAACTTCGGTATACAGTAATGAACTGTTAGAGCAGGCGAAAGCAATCATTTCCAATAGTTTTGCGAACGGTATGCGCAAAGATTCTATTATTGCAAAAAAGAAATTTAAGGCAGCTTATCTGGAGCAGGTCGGTACAGAGCTTTCGGAAACGATTGATATAGATGATCTGGCTGCGTCTGTCGGCTATGAATATGCGGATAAAATTTATGTTTTATCTGAACATAATAAAGCAGAAATCAAGGCGTTGGTTCACAAAGCGTTTGAGAGTGGATGCCGTGTGATTTTTTATGAGGAATTGTACCGGCGGCATATGGATTTTATGACGCAGGCTGGAATCTTTACGGCGGAACTGTTAAAAAATGCTTTGAAGAAAATTAGTCCGGAATTGGTCTACAGACGTTCATTTTTTGCAGTCACTCCGGATGATAATCTTGAGGATGCGATTGCTGCCTGTTTTGAAAGCCATATAACAAGAACCTATGACGAGATAAAAGGAGGACTTCCTTATGTAGATATGAGTTCGATACGTTTTGCATGCAGTCAGGATTCACGTTTCGTATGGGTTCGTGAAGGTACATATGCCTTTGTCCAGAGTTTGCATTTGGCAGAAAGCGATGCCAGTACTACAGAGAAAGTGATGGAACAAGATATTGAGAATAGAGGTTTTTCTGTCATTTATCGAGTTTGTGTTGATGAAAGTAAAGACCTAAATCCGAATATTTCGGAGACCGCACTGCGGGATGCCATTTTCCTCCGGTATTTGTCGCAGAAATATGAAAGAAAACGCTCTATGATTGTGAAGCCTGGGGCTTCATTTTGTGCGCCGGATATTATGAATGCTTATTGTCAGGACCTTCGGAAAGTTACTTTGGGAGAGTTGCTTGAATATGAAAAAGATATGACGGAAAAGGCAACCTATTCTCTTGCTGCCGCTTATGAGAATATGCTGAGAATTGACAAAGAGCATTTTGTGGCACTTGACGAGATTCAGTTTGATATTCAGGCCATAGATAATGCTCTTGCGCTTTACGTGAATAACAGCATTATCCCGCTAAAAAGCGTTAAGAGTTTTCTGGCTTTTCCGGAGATTCCGGAGGTTCCGTGGAATTTCTTTTTACTGGACAGTTACTGTAAGCATAAGAGTATTCGTTTTCGATCTATGGGCGGTCCTGCTAAAGGTAGGCCGGTTGGGGCGATTTTCCCCAGTGCCATGAAATTTGACAGTTACGATGAACTGCTTGCGCATGTCATAGCAAAAAGTAATCTGGAGCTTCGAGAGGACGACGTTTGCACATTTCTTTCAGAGCATGCATACACGCTCCGTCGCATTAATCCAGGTGGGATTATCATCAAGGCACAGGAAATACGAAACCAAAAGGAGTAAATCGATGTATGGATATACATATGATACGGAAAGCGGAGGGCTTTTGCTAACGGATAAAACCACGCAGTCCTCCAATGAGCCTAGGCCGGTGTATGCCCAAGAACTTGACAATTTGGGTATAGATAACATATGGAGGTATGAAAAACAGCAGGATGTACCCTATATGTGGGCGGAAGCGAACCATTATATATACCGTGGACGGATTATTTTCAATACAGTTGGTGGTTCTTTATATGTGAAGCCGACTGTAGAGGTAACCTATAGAAAAGATGAGGATGGCAAGGTTACGGACATTCCGACCTTGGAACCGAAAACTGTGCTGGAGCCGGTCGATTTGGCCTTGATGTGCGAGCGGAACAAAGAAATTTTGGACATTGTGGAACAGATTACTGTCAAGAAAATTTATGGCGTTTATCAGAGGAGGAAAAAGAATCTTGACTGTTTCCATGTGGCATTTTCCGGGGGAAAAGATAGCGTTGTTCTTCTGGAGCTTGTAAAAAAAGCATTGCCCAGGAGCAGTTTTATGGTCGTGTTTGGCGATACGAAAATGGAATTTCCAGACACCTATGAGCTGGTGGATCAGGTGGAAAGACAATGTAAGGAAGAGGGTATTGCGTTTTATCGTGCGGCAACGCATTTTGAACCGGAAGACAGTTGGAAGCTTTTTGGCCCCCCGTCCAAGGTGCTGAGATGGTGTTGTACCGTGCACAAGGCATGTCCGCAAACACTGAAGATTCGAGAGGTGTTGGACAAAAATGATTATGTTGGGTTAGATTTTGTTGGTGTCAGATCCTATGAAAGCGTAGCCCGTTCCGGATATAAAGAAGAAGGCTATGGGAAGAAACAGAAAGGTCAGTATTCGCACAATTCCATTCTTGACTGGAATTCCGCCGAGGTTTGGTTATATATTTTTCTGCATGATCTTCCTGTCAATGCAACTTACAAAAAGGGGAATTCGAGGGCGGGGTGTCTTTTTTGCCCGATGGGCGGTGGAAAAGCAGATAGTTTTAGAAACATAAGTTATCCGGAGGGTATCAAAAAATACACGGATTTAATTCAGGAAACCATTGAGGATAAAAACATAGAAAGCTATATTACGAATGGCGGCTGGATTGAAAGAAAAAATGGCAGAGACATTGTTGGAAATAAGTCCAGATATTTGGAGGAAATAAAGGATGGCTATCTGTACATTACTTTGGTAAGGCCGCTGACTGATTGGCGTGAGTGGATAAAAACATTGGGTGAAGTTTCGTTTCCATATGACGTTGAGACGACTGAAAATGGAATTGTAGTTCGGATCCCGGCGTCAGTTGATAAAACAACGGAAGGCAAATATTTTAAACAGGTGTTTCACAAAGCGGCATATTGTGTTGGCTGCAGAGCCTGTGAAGCTAATTGCAGAAATGGATGTATCTCTTTCAAAGAGGGTCTTCGCATTGAGAATTGTGTTCATTGTAAGGAATGTCACCATATTGATGACGGGTGCCTGATGTATCATTCAGTTCAATTGCCTAAAAACGGAGGAAGAGTTATGAAGAGTTTAAATACTTTTGCGGATCATGCACCCAAAGTGGACTGGATTGTCAATTTTTTTTCTTACGGCAATGAATTTTTGAAGGATAATACTCTGGGACCGATGCAGATTAGTATGTTTAGGCGCTTTCTTTCAGATGCAAAGTTGATTGAGAAGAATAAAACCACGCCGTTTTTTGATCTTATGAAAAAGCTTGGCTGGGAGAGTAATCGTGCGTGGGGGCTTATTTTAATTCAGTTGGTATATAGTAACCCACAGATCAGATGGTACGTTGATCATATGCCAATCGGAGAGGAAATGCCACGGGCTTATCTTGAGGATCAACTGCAGGGAGAGGGAGTGAGTGCTAAAGATGCAGCGTCCATCGCCAAGTCTTTCAAAAGATTGGTAGAGATTCCGCTTGGAACAGAACTGAATTTTGGTATGATTACAATGCAGGGCAGGAAGATTACTGCTTTAAAACGCTGCAAAACCAGGATGAATGAGTCCCTTATTTTACTCTATGCGTTATATCGCTATGCGGAAGCGTGCGTGAATTATTATCAATTTGCGCTCAGTACGCTAATGGACATGGAAATAGAATCGGCGGGTATCAGCCCGGTTAAAATTTTTGGTTTTGATTATGATGAAATGGAAGCCATGCTCCGTGGGCTTTCCGCTAAATATAACGATTATATAGACGTTACTTTCACACATGATCTTGATAAAATCACCCTCCGTGATTATCACAGGGCGGAAGATGTCTTAGAACTGTTCTAGGGAGGATGCGATGAAATACAGCGAATATTTTGACATAGATCCCAATTATTATCCGGAGGTCAATCCGGATTCCATCAAGGAGAAGAAGATCCGGTGGGAATATACCTACCCTCATAAGACTTTTATTACGTTGCTTGAAACCGCAGAACGTATGCTGGCTCGTGGAAAAGGGCCGGATAAACATAGTATCTGGGTGGAAGGCTCTTATGGCACCGGCAAGTCCCGAACTGTTTGGGCGCTTCAGAATTTACTCTCTTGTTCGGAGCGGGAATTTATCGACTATTTTGACCGCTTTGAAACGCTTCGCAAGAAGCCTGACTTGAGAGATAATCTACTTGGGCAAAGGGAAGAAGGACGCATTGTTACAGTTTCCCGTTATGGTTCTGGAGAAATTCAATCCATCCGTCAATTTATTAAGGCGATATTTGACAGTGTGACCAAAGCGTTGAAAGACGCCGGAATCGATTATCAGGGACAACGTACTTTCCGTGGGAAGATTGCAACCTGGCTTGGAGACGAAATCCATAAGGGATTTTTTGATCAGCTTATGCAGAAGCCTGTTTATCGTGGAAAAGGAAGCTTTCATGGGCGTACTGCGGAGGACATCATTGCGCTTTTAAATAACTCTCGGGTTGGAGTGGATACGCTGTTGGATGATATCATTGACCTTGCTGACAACGAAGGAATCACGGCATTTGAAATTGGCATGGATGATTTGAAAGCGTGGTTGACGGATATTATTGACGCAAATAAGCTGAAAGCTATCGTGTTCTTTTGGGATGAGTTTTCTTCTTTCTTTAAATGGAACAAGAATTCTCTCGACAGTTTCCAGAAACTGGCAGAGCTGTCAAATGACAAGCCCTTTTATCTTGTGATTGCAACTCATATGAGCGGATCTTTGGTAACTCCGGGGGAGATCAACGATAAGAAGGGTTCTTTCAGTGCGGTTTATGATCGCTTTCTGCATGTGACCATCGAAATGCCGGATGATGTAGCCTTTGAATTGATTCATGATGCCATGAAGGTGAAGGGATTTCTCAAGGAGGATTACGATGATCTGACAAGCGAACTGAATGGGCTAATGACTGTACCGAGAAAGGCCGTGTGCGATTTCTCCGGCGTGGCAGACAGTGTCTTGTCTGGATTGTTTCCGATCCATCCGATGGCGGCGCTTCTTTTGAAATACATAGCGACCTCTTTTGCTTCCAACCAGCGAAGCATGTTCAACTTTATCAAAAATGATAACAGCGATAAACTTCAGGCGTTTCAGTGGTTTATCAGAACCCATAGCCCGGATGACGGCGATGTTCTCACGATTGATTATCTTTGGAACTTTTTTTATGAGCGTGGCACGGACGAAAATACATCAGGTGCCGGACGCAGTAATCTGGATGTGGCGATTGCCACTATTTTGGATACTTATCCTGGTAACGAGAATAAACTCAGCAGCATAGATGAAAAGCGTGTTCTTAAAACCGTATTAATGATGCAGGCAATGAGTAAAAAACTGAATAATGGCGTGGAAATATTGCGTCCAACGGCCAGGAATATTCAGTTTGCCTTTGCCGGTGACGATACCATGGATAATAACCGTGCGGTCAACTTAATTATCAACCAGTTGGTCCCGAAAAGGATTCTGTATGTTGATTCCGACGGAAGTGTGGAGGAATATGCGGCTGCCGCCGTTGCAGGGGACCAGGTGCAGATAGACGCAATTAAAGACCGGCTGCGGAGGGAATTAAAGACGGCGGTTCTTCTGAGTGTCGGTGAATTTGAAAATGCGTTTGCCTTTCCTGTTTCAATCCGTGCAAGATATGTGTTTGAGCCTGTGACTGTCGATAATTTTAAGATTAAGATCAATAAAATTACCAATGAGCGGGAAACATATCAGTTCCGTGCGGTGATTTGTTATGCACGAAATGAGGACGAACAGAAAAGGATGCGGATTTTAATTGCAGAAGCAGTCAAAAACGTTCTGTATAAGAAAATTGTTTTTATAGATGCGTCTGCCATTCTTATGGGCGCAGATAATGTGGAACGGTATATCGACGTTGCTGCGCAGGAAGAATACTGGCGTCCGAAGGATTCCAAATTGGCGGATAAAAAGCTGGAAAATGTGGCGGAGATTCTGGGAGAATGGAAAAGAGAAATTGGAAAGGGGCCTTTTGTTGTATATAAAGGCGAGGAAGAGGAACGTCAGGAATTTAAGGAGCCTGCCGGAAGTGCGGCGCTGCTAAATGAAGTTCTTGCTTCTCTGGTACTTTCAATTTATCCGCTTTCTTTTGATAATGCGAAGGTATCTGAAAATTTTTTTACGGGTGGGAAATATCCCCAAGGTGCAAAATTAGGAATCAATAGAGGATTCGGAGGCATATTCCAGGAAAAATCTGTTCGTGCGGCTCTTGGTGAAACACTTGGAATTGCAAACTATTGGGAAGTCTATAAAACTCATGCCATCTCAAAACTTAAATTGAAAGTAGACGAACTCGTCGGTGGACGTTTGAATAAGGATGTAAGAATCTCCATCGGGGAAATCTTTGATTTCCTGATGGCGCAAGGGTTTATGCCCTGTGATTTGTATGCCTATCTCACGGGATTTTTGTTGAAGGAGTACTCCGAAGAGCCTTATCGTTATGGCATAGGTACCGCGGGTGACGACGGCGGCAAGATGACTCCTGAAAAACTGGGTGAGTATATTGGCGAATATATCAAACATAAAAATAAGGCGATCCCTAATTACAAAGAGAAATATATTGAAATCATGACACAAGACCAGAAGGCGTTTGTGGATTTTGCACATGCTGCTTTTGATGTGCCGGAAAATCTTTCTGTAGAGCAGGCGGCGTCCAGACTTCGTGTAAAGCTTAAAAATCTCGGATATCCAATCTGGTGCTTTAACACGATTGATACCAATGATCTTTGCGACTTCATAGACAAACTTGCTGAGATTGCAAATTCCAAGTCTGGTGTCAGTGTACCGACAACGGCCGGTGAAATGGGAAAAATGCTGCGTCGGGTACCGACTGCGTCTGCAAATTTGACAAGCTTGTTGACCGCAGGGAATGGTGTAAAGGCCATGCGGGAATATTTACAGACCTTTGAGAATAGGGATATTCTTAAGATTGCCGTTGATATTGGTGTACAGGATGTCATGGGAGATGTAAAACGGCAAATTGCTTCCGGTGAGGCTTCGTGGCTGTGGGATAAGGAGACTGGTGATGAAGAGCTGAGAAAGCTCCTTGTGGAGTATAAAATTATCCAAAAGAGTGTAGCCGTCTCTATTCGTGAAACGTCATTTTTCCAGTGTATGCAGTCCTGGAAGTTGTATACATCTACGCTGAAAATGCCATGTAGTATATTTAAAGAGAAAATCCCGGAGCTTGTCTATTTCTTTGACTGCCTGAAAGTTGTCGCAACAGAAGGCGATCTTCCGTATGACAGATGTCAGAAGTTTTTACAGGAGTTGGAGACAAAGACGGAAATAATTGCCGCAATCAAGGAAAAGAGGATGGAGGTCTTTAAGGACGAGTATTCCATTTACCTTGGAGGTTTTGGTGAGACAGATATTTCCAAGTTATATAATGCGTTGCCGGGAACTTCTTTTATGGATGACAGATCTACCTATGAGAGAAAGGTTCAGGAAGAAGCGGAAGTGATTCGCAGCGAGCAGGAGCGGTTCCGCCTGCTTGAAATGTGGGAGAAGTTGACAGGCACCAAAAGCCCGTATGAATGGTGTGACAAGTATCAGACTCCGATTCTCGTGATGGTGCCTCAGAATGAGCAGCAGAATGCTTCCAAACTGTTTCGGGCTATCAATTATGGTAACGATAAAAAAGAGACAGTTTTTGCCTTGGATTATCTTTCTAAGAATCCGGTATTTATCTTGGAACTACAGGATACTGCGAAGATTGAAGCGGCATTTACCAGCAGGATTATAGGACGTTATGCCTCTGTTCTTAAAGATAATGATGTAGTTCGCAAGCATTTGAAGAATTTTGTCCCCGCAGACGGAATTTATCAGTGGTACGGCAGTCCTGCTGTCCGTGATGAAATAGCAAAATTGGCTCGGAAAAATTATATGAATGGCGGCAATGATACCGTTATGAAGAGGATTGATGAGATGACTCCGGACGAGGCAAAACGGCTTTTGAAACAGCTCGTGGCTGATGATGTGGAAGTTGGAATTTCCATTATTAATAGGGAAGGAGAATAGCAATTGGATACTGTGTCTGTGGCAGAAGCTGTTAAAAGGATTCACAGATATTTGAAAGATTCGACTTCGTTTCCATATTTCGTTGTGGTTGATGGAAAATCCGAGTATGATAGTATTCTTAACGAGTGTTTATCGCTAAAGAAGGTCAGGGTCAGTGATTATTGCAATGGGGATGCGTTTGTTGCTTATGATCCACTATGTGAAGACCTTTCTGGGAGGGAGGAGCCATGTGTCCTGGTCGGATTAGGCGATAGCGTTGCATTGGATGGATATCATAAAATTCTTGGCAGAATCCAGGGGATAGCTACGCCAAAGAAACTGGTCGTGCTTTGCAGGGGTGTCCGTGTTCCGGTGATGCAATTACAGGAGGCAGACCATAAGTTTAACTATCTTCGTGTTTGTGAGGTGGAGTCTGAACTGGATTATTTTGTGGTGAAGGTAAATCCTTCCGTCTGCCTGGAAGCAGTTGAAGATTTCCAAAAACTTCTGAGAGCCTTGGAGGATGGAGCTTCGGGAGAAATCTATGTTCATACGGAGCTTCTCATTAAAGCTTCTCGTATGATTTCTAATGCGTATGAGGCTGTAAGAGAAAAGAAGAGTCATTTTACAATGCCGGTTTCGCTGCTTCCTTCTGAGTGCTGGGAAGAGTACAGCAGGGACGATGAGCTGGATGGCTATGATCTCTTTCATTGGAGGAGTTATCTGCAACTGAAAATGAATCCGCCTCAGGATGGATATCTTAAAATGGCCTTGGATTCTTCACCGGCTTTCGAAGATTTTAAGAATCGGTTCTACGAAGCCCTGCTGGACATTCCGCATACAAGGAAAGATTACTGGTCACTGTATGCAGAGCGTAAAGAACTTTTGGCTGACCGGCCAGAGATAGAAGTTTCTTTGTATGTCGCAATGTCCAGACAGGCGGGGGAGAATCGAATCTATTATCTGACTGATAATACGACAACAGAACGTTGTGCAGTGATTGAAGAACTGACGAGGCTGGGTTCGGTCCCTAATCAGTTGGATAGGATTTATCCTGCGCTACGGAAATACCTGTCAGACTATGCGTTTGAGTGTAAGAATGGAGAACTTTTCACAGAATATTTTTCCGATTATAAGAGGCAAAAACTAACCAATGATTTAACGGAGCTGTTCGATCAGAAGGTTCGGGAGCTTGCCCGGGATGGCAATCGGAAATATACGCCTTTGCCCAAGCGAGGTTTTTTGGTTGAAAGCCTTGACAATGGGAGCAACGAATTGTACTGGATTGATGCGCTCGGTGTTGAATATTTGGGATATATCCAGGCGCTCGCAAAAGATATGGGCCTGCATATCCATATACGGATCGGACGTGCGGAACTTCCTACCTTGACTTCGTGTAACAGAAATTTTTACGATGAATGGAAGGGCGGAAAAACGCAGACCAGGGAACTGGATGAATTGAAACATGGTGGTCTGCAGGGGATTAGAAATGATCAGAAATCTCCAATCCATCTTGCAAAGGAGTTGATAGTTGTTGACAAGGCCCTGGCGTGGGCGAAAAATGAATTGCTTCAGGGCCAAACGGAAAAGGTGGTCGTTGCTTCTGACCATGGAGCCAGTCGGCTTGCCGTTATCAGTGGCCGTGAAAACAAGTGGAGGATGGAAACTGACGGGATACATTCTGGTCGCTGTTGCCCGGTGAGTGAAATCGATGAGAAGCCGGAGACAGCCACGGAAAACGGTGGATTTTGGGTGCTTGCCAATTATGATCGATTTAAAGGTGGACGGAAGGCCTGTATCGAGGTACACGGGGGCGCCTCATTGGAAGAAGTGCTAGTGCCGGTTATCGAAATTAGTTTGAGCAATGAAACAATTAAAATCAAAAATATGACGGAGATTGCTTACTATAATTTGGTGACGAAGGAGGAACCCAGTATTACTATTTTCAGCCCGAAACATATCGAAAATCTTAAAGTACGTTTTAACGGAACGACTTATTCTGCCTTGGAAGAGGATGACGGCCATTACAAGGTGGTGCTTAGAGGGGTGCGTCGAGCCGTGGAACAATGTGCCGCCGATGTTTTGGAGGGGGACAACTTGATTGGAGAGGTCACCTTTAGTATTCAAAGCAGAGGGGCAAAAATGAAATCTGCTGAGGAAGATGTTTTTTTTCAATAAGAAAGGGGCTATATGGATAGTTCTACCATTGATAAGCTGAGAATGTATTTTGACGAAATGTTCGTGTATAAAGATTTGAAAAACAATAATTTTTTCTCGGCTCTCAGTCTTCCTTCGTTTACCAGGGACTGGCTTCTGAAAAAATTTGAGGACGAAGAGGGGGACTTTGATAATGAAGAGCTGGCAAATTTTGTGAAAAGATTCATACCAAAGAAAAATGATTGGATTGCGATCAAAAGCCGAATCGTGAAAGACAATGAACGTGTGCGGATGTTGGCCAAAATCGGAATTGAAATCAATATTCGAACTGGCGAGGTTTCTTTTACACTGCCTGATTTTGGATTGACTGCCAAGGAGACAATCATTGAAGATGACGTCTGGTATGATTGTAAAGATGAACTTGTCAGTGGCCGTGAAGTTTGGGGAATGATTGAACTGGCGTATCGTTTGCCGGATGATTCTGTAATACCGAAAATACCTGGAAAAATACGCTTGGTAAGTTTTAAGAATTTTTGCCCTTATACCATTGACTTGGAGTATTACAAAGATGCCAGGGCTAAGTTTGATACAAACGAGTGGATTGATTTGGTTTTAGGCGCAGTTGACTATAATGCAGATGGTTATAAATATGAAGAGGAAAAGCTGACAATGATCACGAGGCTTCTTCCTTTTGTTGAAAAGCGCCTAAACTTGATTGAGCTTGCCCCTAAAGGTACAGGGAAGTCTTATTTGTTCGGCAGAGTCAGTAGATATGGCTGGTTGTCCAGCGGCGGCGTAATGAGCCGGGCAAAAATGTTTTACGATATTTCAAAAAGAACAGAAGGCCTTGTATCGGGCAATGATTTTATTACATTGGATGAAGTGCAGACCATTTCTTTTACGGACGTGGACGAGATGCGAGCGGCTCTTAAGGGATATTTGGAGTCGGGCGTATTTACCGTTGGAAACTATGAAGGGACTGCTTCTTCCGGAATGATTTTGTGCGGCAACATATCGAAGGAAACCATGGAAAATGACGGTACTACGGATATGTTCTGCGAGTTGCCTCGGGTTTTTCATGAATCTGCCCTGATTGAGCGATTCCACGGTTTTATTAAAGGATGGAATATTCCGAGGATGACAGATGATTTGAAGATTTCAGGCTGGGCGCTTAATTCAGAATATTTCTGTTCCATTCTCCATGAACTGCGGGAAGATACCAGTTATCGTGCGATTGTTGACCAGCTGATTGTTGTTCCGGAGGGAGCGGATACCAGAGATACGGAGGCTGTCAAGCGTATCGCAACGGCTTATTTAAAATTGTTGTTTCCCCAGGTAAGAGTGGCGACGGATATTAGGCCACGTGATTTTAACAGATACTGCCTTCGAAGAGCCTGCAACATGCGTGCGACAATTCGTATGCAGTTGGGCATTATGGACAGTGAATACCGTGGCAAAGATTTACCGCAGTTTAAAGTAAGGGACGTAAGAGAATTATGAGGAAAAAATATGCCTGTAAAGTCTGTTTTAAGGAACCTTTGACCAAAGATGAGGTTGGAATCAATAAAAAGCTGCTTGGCTTAGATAATAAGGTTTTTTTTTGTATGGACTGCCTTGCGGAATATCTGGAGTGTACAACCGAAGAGCTTTTGGATAAGATTGAAGAGTTTAAGAATGAGGGATGTACCTTGTTCTGATGGAGGGTGGCATGAAGCGCCATATTTATGCTGATAATGCAGCCACGACAAAACTTGATAGAGATGCCTTTGAAGCGATGCTTCCATGGCTTCAGGAGCAATACGGAAATGCTTCTCAGCCCTATGCCTTTGCACGTAAACCACGGGAAGCCTTGCTGGAAGCCAGGATGAGGATTGCAGAGTGCATAGGGGCTTTTCCGGAGGAAATTTACTTTACCTCTGGAGGTACGGAGAGCGACAACTGGGCAATTAAGGGAATGATGAGACATGGAGACAATCGGGCTACCATTACGAGCAGGATTGAGCACCATGCGGTTCTTCATGCATGCAAGTCTATCGAAGGACTTGGATTTCCAGTGGTATATCTACCTGTCGATGGGAAAGGTCTTGTCACGCCGGAAGTTTTATCCCAAGTGATTACAAATGAAACAAAGCTTGTATCTGTGATGTTGGTAAATAATGAAATTGGTACGATTGAACCGGTAGCAGATCTTGCATGTATTGCACATGATCATGGCGCATTGTTTCATACCGATGCAGTTCAGGCTGTTGGGCATATTCCGGTTGATGTAAAGTCTCTGGGCGTGGATTTGCTTTCAGCTTCAGCCCACAAATTTAATGGTCCTAAAGGCGTTGGCTTTTTATATATCAAAAAGGACACGGAGATTTCTCCGTATGCAGACGGGGGCGCTCAGGAAGCAGGGATGCGTGCCGGTACAGAGAATATTGCGTCCATCGTGGGAATGGCAGTCGCATTACAAAAGAGTGTTCATGTAATGAAGGAAACGCAATATCATTTAAGAAATCTTGAACGAATGATAGTGGCGGCATTATCGAAGGCGGGAATTGATTATATACGAAACGGCCAGGAGTCTCATGTCCCGGGAAATCTAAGTCTGTCCTTCAAAGGTTATGAAGGTGAAATGCTGCTTCATCGTCTTGATTTGATGGGGATTATGGTTTCCACAGGCTCTGCCTGCGATAGCAAAAACACAAGGATTTCGCATGTGTTACGGGCAATAGATGTCGATAAAAACTATGCAATGGGAACAATTCGGATTTCTCTCGGCAAAGATAATACGGAAGAAGAGGCAGTGCAAATCGCTGAGTCTATAATAAAGATTATAAATGGGCAATGACGACACGTGATAAGTAGAATGGTATGTTTGCATCTAAAGGGGAAAGGGATAAGATATGGGAAATATCTATGATGGGGCATTTCGGACGATTTTAAATGACTGCCGGAAGCTGATCATTCCAGTGATAAATGAAATTTTTGCCGAGGAATACACGGGAGAGGAGGAAGTTCAGTTTTTTCCTAATGAGCATTTTTTAGCCCAACAGGATGAAGGAAATAAGGAACGGATAACGGATACCAATTTTACGATTTTGGGAAAGATAAAAAAGAAGTATCATCTTGAATGTGAAAGCAGTCTGCCGGATGGAAGAATGACGATAAGGCTTTTTGAATATGATGCCCAGATCGCACTTGACGAGGGAGAGGTCACAGAGGAAGTTTTGCGAGTGACATTTCCCAATACGGCGGTGTTGTATCTTCGGACATATAAAAAGACACCGGATAAAATGAAGTATGTGATTGTTACGCCTGGCGGAACCGTGCAGTATGATGTACCAATCATGAAAGTGCAGACTTATTCGTTAGATGATATTTTTGATAAGAAGTTGCTGCTTTTAATCCCGTTTTATATTTTCTCACATGAGAAGCGATTCCCGGAGTATAATGATAATGAAGAGAAGCTGTCAGAACTGAAAGCGGAATACCATACGATTCTGGACAGGCTCGACGAGATGGAGCGCCTTGGAGTGATCGGAGCATTTGATAAGAGAACGATTATAGAGCTTTCTAACGATGTGGTAAAAGAAATCGCACAAAAATATGAAAATGTGCAGAAAGGCGTAGGTGATATCATGGGTGGGGCATTGATTGAAACAGAGGCAAGAACGATATTGAATCAGGGAAAAAATCAAGGCAGAGATGAGACGAAAAAGAAGATGGCGCTTCGAATGTTGGACGATGGAGAGTTATCTGTTGAAAAAATTGCACGGTATTCAGGTCTCAAAGTTGCGGAAGTGGAGCAACTTGCAAAGGTTCGGACAAAGTAAGGTAGAAGAAGCCTTTTTAGTGCATAAAACCTTGATAAAAATAATTCTTTCTTCAAATTTAATGGGTCCTAACTTGACCGGGGCAGAGGGCCAGGTCTTCGGAATTGGTTGTGAAATTTTCACTGTCGCCGGGCCGGTGATCTTGCAGGGGATTTATAGTCCTTGGAATAAAAAGTTTTTTGTGGTTTTAAGGGTTTGACGTGACAAAATATTAGAAAAAAGGTATACTTAGAAAGAATAGAATGTGAATTTGCGAGCCGGTATGCGAAAATTCCCGTGAGGCAGATGTTTTTTCAGGATTTCACAGAAAAGGATCGATATGACGGGAACTGGGCATGTTCCTCCATTATCCTTTGGGCGTTTATTGGAAGAATTTGACGACATCCGTATAAGGGAGTGCTGGGTTATTGGTGATGTGCGGCGGGACAGGAACTTTATTGCGGCGTGGAATGGCTGTCTTGTGAAGTGATAATTGGTTGCGGATTGGCGATAATGCCTGTATAATAAACAGTGGGCAGGAAGATTGGCATTTCGGTTCAACAGACTCTTCGGCTGATAAGAGCGGATTGATGGATCGATTATCAGCGGCAGAAAAAGCGCTGAGAAAAACAAAGGTTGGAGAAGAGCTTAAGCCCAAAGGTTGCTGACATCGTTGAAGAGAGCATTACCGTTTTTAACGGAAAGAAGGGGTAAGTATGGAAATTCTGCCGTCAGAGTATCAGCAGATTGATCTGTCAGGGGACGAGAAGAACTTTGCGCAAAACATTATGTCGAATGATTGTTATGGAATTTTACTTCTTGGCACCAATCCGGTCATGCTTCCAAAGGAAAGCATGCATACTTTGATTTGCTCTGACGGGGTTATCTTTTTAAAGTTTCTCAACGGTTTTCAAGATGCCGCTCAGTTCGGTACCATAATGCCGGCGATGGTCGATGGACTGTATGGACAGACGGTAAGAGTCATTACTTCAAAACTGCTGGCTAACAGAGCGCTCGTTGATGAGTGTGGAAAGCTGAAATTTGCGGTAAATGTTCTTTATGTTTTTCCTGCGATAAGACGTGATGACGTGAAAGGGGCGGGAGATGAAGCGCTGAAAGAGTTTACCAAAAACCACTGTCTGTTTAAGGAAGATCTCCCAAAAGTCAGATCAGGGCTGCCATTGCTTGAAAAAGAAATATTTGCCCATCCTGTAGCGGAAATATCTTCGGAGGCTTTTGAGATAAACGACAATAATATAAACTCCATTCTGCAAAGAATTGCTCCGGATTACGTAACAATCCGAGTTTCAACAATTGCTGACCCCAAAACAAAGGCGGGAGCAGATGGTGAACTCCTTGTTGTTACAGAGAATGACGTGGCGGTAAGGGCTTTTCGACTGGATGCCGAACAGATAAACATCGTCAATAAAATCAGCAAGGGAGATCAACTGATTCTCGCATGTGCAGGGGCCGGAAAGAGCGTGCTTCTTATTGCCAAGTGTTTCAGAGCGGCAATGATGAATCCGGACAAGCAGTTTTTGATTACTTGCTATAACAATAATCTGTGCTCTCTTTATACATGGTTTATTGACTGTGCAGGATTGAGGGCGAAAAATGTTGTTTGTCTGACGTTCCATACACTTTGCAAAAAACTCCTTTCGGATAATGGATATCCTGTAGTACATAGAAATTTCGATGGCTGGGTCAGCGATGCGATCCAGCGTCTAAACGCAGGGCAAATTTCAAACCGGTACTATGGGATTTTTATCGACGAGGTGCAGCAATTTGAGTCGGAATGGTATAAGTTCTGTTTTAATCTTCTGGAGAACAAAACAACCGAAGATCATTTGTTCGTGATTTGCGGTGACAAGACTCAGAAACTCGCCAATCTTCAGAGGCACGGGCGAGCGCCATGGAATGCGGGCAAGGGTTATCCGAACTATCGCGGGGGAAACAAGAGCATTCGAATTGAGCGAAATTATCGCAATTGTATTGAAATAAACGAGTATGTCAATCGCTATGTAAGTAATGCAAAACAATATTTGTATGATATCAATCAGGGTGCGGAGCTTGACCCCGATGAGTTTCTTTGCGGGAAAAGCGTGTTCCACGGAGAGGGCGTTACCATCAGGCATCTCATGGACCACTCTGACCGGGGAGAGGCAAAAGAGATTGCGGAATCAATTCGTAAGATCCACGATGAAGGAAGGATCCCTTACGATGAAATTGCTGTGATTATGTTTAATAAGTCTTATAAAAAGAGTTTGGCTGGCTGGAACGGCAAGCCTTACGACTTGGAAACGCCGCTCATGGGACTCTTAAAGCGGGAAGATATTCCTTTTTGCACCATGTATGGTACGGATGAGAGCAGGGGCGCATGTTACGATGATGATGGCGGGGTAAGGTTGATTAGTGTTCAGTCCACGCTTGGCCTTGACTTTCGTGCGGCGATTGTCTGTGGACTCGTCCCGTTGGGGGAATATCATGGAACCAGAAATCCAGACTGGGAGCGCATAAGAACCGATGAGGCAAAGTTTCAGGAAATGTTAAAGCATACTGAGGCCGATATTCGATTTCTCTATGTCGCATGCACAAGAGCAAAAGAGATTCTCCATATTATTCTACCGGAAACAGGTGAAACCTCCGTCTATGTAAAGATGCTGGAGGATGCGGAATAAACCAGCGAAAGAAGGACGAAGATGAGTGAATGCGTTTGGTTTCCTGTACGGGAAGAATAAGACTGTAAAGGCGTTTTGGGATAACATCAGGGGGAGTGGGGGAAATGGCTGATAAGTATTCTGCTGCAAGGGAGAAACTGGCGGAAAGAATTCTTGCGGAGTTCAAAGATAAAATAACCGGAGCTGCAGACGAACCGGTCGTCGGTGACAATCCGGAAAACAGGTTTTTTGTGGGGAAGCTGCTGACAAGGGGCGACGATACAGATAGTGGATATGGCTCGGACGTTTTTATAGAGTCGGTTGGAGCGGATTTTTATGTTGATAAGACAGAAATTCAGACTGCCGAGATCACGGTTTTTCCGAGAGGGGAATTTTATTACCGCTGTTATCCAACGCTTGAACAGCAGAGGGCTGCTTTGCTTGCAGAGGCAAATGAAATTTCTGAGGAGTCGTTTTTTTCCTTTGAAGATTTGGTAAAGGCGAATATTGCTGATCCGGAGAAATTTAAGAAACTGAAAATAAAATTGGTTCCGGTTTATAAAAAAATTTCCATAGCCTCCCCGAATCTTTCGGTTTTCTTCCGACCGGGAGAACTTCTCGACGAGCGTGGAATATTCGGGGCTCTTGATGAACAAAGCCGGGAAAACGAACTTCTCATGGATCAAATGAATGTCAAAAAAGAGCAGCTCAACGACGACCCGTCTCGTTATACCTATGTAATTAGCGAGAGAACGATGATACAGGATCTACAGACGGAGGAGTCCTATCGGGCGTTTTTGGCACGGAGCGGAAAACGGGATGTTTCTGTACACCAGAATTGGAGCCTTTATATTGACGTTAAGGTCAAAAAGATAAAGGGGAAGTATCTTATTTCCATTGCGCTTGTAAATGATTCCGCCGTCCAATCGAATGGCAGATCCCATCGATCGAATAAACATGATAAGGATAAAGTAACGATTGAGACATTGTTCAACTCGGGAATTGACATTTCGCTTCGAGGGGCAAGCTATTCACCTGTTGAATTGGACTACTTTTTGGACGATTATAAATATGATAGGGAACAGCAGGCGATCGGCTTGAATTGTTCGATTGTGTTTGACCGTGAGAATAATACGATTTCCACGGACCATTTACCGACTTTTGCTCAGAAACGACTCATTACAAATGACAGTCTGGCTGTCAGGTTTCAAGAGTTGATTGATGTTCCGCTTGAGACGCTTAAGGGTATCCGGAAAAAGATGGATATCGAGTTCAAGAAGTGGCAGGCGTATTACGGTCAGAAGAAGGCGACGCTCACAACTGCGGGGAAAGAGAAAATGAAAGCAGAAATCTCCGAGTTCCGGCGCGAGATTGAGCGATTTCAAATGGGGGTCGATATACTTGAGGCGTATTCCATTGTTTTGAAAAGTTTCGTTCTCATGAATAAAGCCTTTTTAAAAACATCGAAGAAGTACGACACCTGGAGGTTGTTCCAAATTGTTTTTATTGTTTCCCTTGTTCCGGATATTGTAGCCTGCGATGAAAACATCATGCCGCCGGAGGAGAAACAGAAAACAACATTGAGCGAAGTGTCCCTTCTGTACTTTCCTACGGGAGGCGGCAAAACCGAGGCATTCCTGGGCGTTTTGGTATTCAATTTGTTTTTTGACAGGTTCCGAGGTAAAGATTGTGGAGTCACGTCGATTCTCAGATACCCTTTAAGACTGCTTTCGGTGCAGCAGGTTCAGCGCCTTGCAAATACGCTCGCCCAGGCAGAGCTCCTTCGAAGGGCTGATCCGCTGATCTGCAGCACGGAGGAGTTCTCGCTCGGATATTTTGTGGGTGATGCGAACACTCCGAACAACATAGGGCGCAAGAGGGCAATTCGATATCGAGGGATGACTCAGGAGGAAATGGACGAAGAGCGCATTATCGACATATGTCCGTTCTGCGGGCAACCGACTGTGCATCTTAAGTTCAATGAAGAGAAATATCGCCTGATGCATTTCTGCACGAATTCCGGCTGTCCTTCCGGAGAGGCATTGCCGGTGTACATGGTTGACTATGAGGTTTACCGATACCTGCCTTCTGCAATTATCAGCACGGTTGACAAACTGGCGATTGTCGGAAATAATCCAAGCTTCCGAAATATCCTGTCTGGTGCGCCGCTTCGCTGCCCCAGACACGGTTTCACTTCGACAAGGCGCTGTCTTGTCAGTCAGGCGGGGATGGAGTTTTGCAACGAGGAAATACAGAACTTTGAAAAAGTACAAATGTATGATCCGGCTCCCACTCTCTTCATTCAGGATGAGCTGCATCTTATCCGAGAGTCACTGGGTACATATGCTTCGCATTATGAATCGTTTATCGACTATTTTGTTCAGAATGGTTCCCCGTCTAAGCGAAGGATAAAGATCATTGGTGCGACGGCTACGATTTCCGCCTATGAGGAGCAGGTTGTGCACCTATATGGTGGACGTACACCAATTCGCTTTCCATGTGCTTCTCCGTATTTAAATAAGAATTTCTATTCTTTTATTGACGAAACGGACACACAACGACTGATTATGGGATATGCGCCTTATGGGAAGGCGATTATCAATTCGGTGGTGTACTCGCTCAAATACATGCGTGAGGTAGTGTATCGATATCTTGCGGAACCGGAAAGGGTGTTGTCGATTCCCGGCATGACAATTACGACGAAGGAGGATGCCCTTAAGATCCTGGAAGATTACTGGATTTTTCTTGAGTATAACAATGTGAAACGCGACGGTAACAATGTCGAGGGGGCGCTTGAGACTCCGATTAACGTAGAACTTCGGAAAGAAAACATTCCGGAGTTTCAAACCAGAAAAATGACGGGTGACGAATCGTTCCAGGGCGTGCGGGAGGTGCTCGCTCAAGTTGAAAATACAGACAATGTATTTGCAGGAGTTAATCTGATTGCGGCAACATCCATGATTTCACATGGTGTTGACGCAGACCGGTTTAACGTAATGTTTTTTTATGGAATCCCTGGAAACACTGCAGAGTATATCCAGGCCTATTCTCGAACGGGCAGAAGGCACTCAAGTATTGTCGTCGACATTATCAGGCCATCGAGAGAAACGGACCGAAGTTACCTGAATAATTTTGTGAATTTCCACAGGTTTAAAGATATTCTGGTGGAACCGGTTCCGATTAACCGGTGGGCGACAAAAGCCATTGGCGGGACGCTTCCGGGTATTTTTACCGGGCTTTTATTTACACAATACGACCCGTCCATTCAGTATAGCGTGGGACCGCTGTTTAAGATGAGAAATATTAAACAGGCAATTCAGCGGGAGCTCATACAGAAAGATACCGTGCTCAGCCAGCTGCTTCAGGCGTATGGTTGTGAAATGAATGGTGATGCCATCGATCTCGGCAATCAATACAGGGAGAGCATCAAAGCATTCACAGATCGCATCTTTACGGAAATCGTGGATCGAAACTGGGCAGACGAAGGGATTTTCGATGGCTTTACTCTCATGGGTTACCATATTATGAACAGCCTGAGAGATACTGACGCTCAGATCATTATAGAACTTGAGTAAGGGGGAGAACGATGAGTTCTGACAGAAAGATGAAGCGCGGAAAAGTACAATCGCTTTATAAATATTTACCGGACTCCTGGATCGACTTTTCTGTACGGGGAAAAGACCGAAAGCAGTATATTGCGAAAGTGGATCACTGGAACAGTAAAAAGCTGGACGGGATCAACTCCAAACGATTGATTCGAACGGTCAATCATGCCGTTCAATCCTTTGCCGCTCAGGGAAGGGGCGGTAGCTCTGTGAACCCAATTTCAGGATTTGGTGCGGGACTCACACAAGAAAACTGCGATATTCTCACTCCTAAAGTCTCTGATGTTGAGCGTGGAATCATTGCGAAAATCAGCCCTCTTACCTTTTACTGTAAGAAGTGCAAGAAGGTTTATCAATTCAACAGTGAGGAGGCCTATAATCGAAATCATCGTTGCAAGAACTGTCAGATTGAACTTACGCAGTTTCGTCAGATCTATTTTTGCAAGTGTGGATACGCCACGGACAGGCATCCGGGATGCCCGGCGCATAACTTTAAGGATGTATATTGGGATGGTAAATATGATTTTACCTGTCGGGCTTGCAAAAGGAAGATATCAATGCGGGCTAAATGCCCGGAATGTGATGCAACGCTCGGCGCAAAAGTTGCGCTTGACCCTTCGCAGTATTTTACCTGCAGTCTGAGTCTTGTCGATTTGATCGATGAAAAACTGGAGCGCTTTATCTCGGAAACAGATTATGGAAAATACATCGCCATCGCCTATTTCATTGGGAAAATATCCAGCGATCAGTTAGGGGAAGTGATTGATAAAGGGATTACCACTGATCCGGAGAAGTACAACAGAGAGTACGACAAGAATTTCCAGATGTTTAAGGTTGTGTTCGGTGACGAGAACACTGCGGCGAATGCGGCAAAAGCGGCGACTGACAAAGAATGCGGAAAGGCCTATGCCCCCATAATAGAGGCTGTTATAGGAAAGCTTTGTGCAAAATCGGAAAACATTGCTCTGCTGGCGGAAATGATCTTAGAACATGGCATGGTAAAGGAGCTTAAAGACCACGCAACACTTGAAACGGCCATCAAGGTTGCCCGCTCGCTTAATACGAATGCTGACCCTGAATCATTTCGGAGCATTGCGGAACGGTTTGGGATTAAACATGTGAGGGCGTGTGATAAAGTGCCGTTTATTTTTTGTTCATACGGATATACCAGAGTCAAAAGTGGATATGAAGACGGAGTTCAGCTTCATGCGTTTAAGGAAGAGCAAAACGGCAGAAAGAATATATATGCTATTCACATGAACACGGAAGGCGTGCTGTTCGAGTTTGACCGGGTAGCGATTCTTGAATGGCTTGTTAAAAATGAGTTTATAGATTCTGATGATGTACCCGATCTTAACTCAGAGGAAGATGTAAAGCTCTGGTTCATAAACAACATAAAGCCGGAGGAGATCCATCCGTTTACTACGATTCATGAGGAGACATCCCCTGCGACCTATTATGTTTATCGCCTGGTTCATTCCATTTCGCACCTGTTAATTCGAGCCGCCGCCGATATCGGAGGACTTGGCAGGGATTCCTTGTCGGAATACATCTTTCCCGGAATTCCGGCGGTACTCATTTATGTTCAGAATTCCCAAGGATTCAACCTCGGGTCATTGTTTCATACATTCGAGGCTTACTTTGACAAATGGCTGCTCCGGGCTAATGGCCTTGCACAGAAATGCGTGTTTGATCCAATCTGCATCGAACGCCACAAGGCATGTACGGGATGTTTGTTTTTGAACGAAGTGTCTTGCCAGCATTTTAATAAAGATCTTGATCGATCACTTATTATTGGACATGTGGATAAACGGGCCAAAAAGCGGGTGGTTGGATTCTGGGAGGAAAAATAATATGGCAGTCATGCATCCGGAGGATTTAGAGAATTACGAGTGTACTGCGACGGAGCGGGAAATGTATGAGGCGTTCCGCGACCAACTCCCGCAGAAATATCAGGTGTTCTATTCGATTCGGTGGTTTGAAACGAATCATGAAAACAAACGAGTAGACAGTGAGTGTGATTTTCTTGTTTTTGATCCGTCTTTTGGCTTTCTCACCATCGAGGTGAAAGGTGGTATCGGGATTGACATTGAAAATGGAAGGTGGTTTCTGAACGAGTATTCGGACAGATATACTCGGTCCCGAAGAGAACTTAAATGCAACCCCTATGAGCAGGCCGAGAAGAGCATGCGTCATTTTTGCAATTACTTTGAGGAGGAGTTCCACCAAAGATTTAACGGCGTATATGGATTTGCAGTTGCATTTCCGAGATATGCGATTGATTCGGCCCTTGCCGCAGATGCTCCCATGGAGCTGACAATTGATGTCGGGGATATGAAAAACCTCGGAAAACGAATCAACGAGATTTTTCATTATTGGCGTAATCGGAGAAATATCAATATTCCATTTTCGCCTGACCACAAAAAGAGATTCATCAGCGCTATTAATAAGCGCATCGCTCTGTCTGCCGCAGCCGGGGCTTTGATTCGGATAAAAGAAAAAGAGTTTTCAAAGATCGATTTTATGCAGGAAGCAATTCTTGACGTGCTTTATCATTATCATCAGGTGAGAGTTCTCGGTGGGGCCGGGACCGGTAAGACATTCATAGCAATAAAAAAGGCTATGAGAGATATAAAAACCGGGAAGAGTGTTCTGTTTCTATGTTGTAATAAGGAACTCTCCCTATTCGTAAAGGATAGACTGGGCAGTGAAACTTTAATTGATTTTCGAACATATGAAGAATTGATGAGAGAAATCATCGGAGAGAAATACGACTCGGCAGGAATCAACGAAAACGGGAACCGAAGCTGTTTTGACCTCGTGTCGGAAGCGCATCCAAAGCTCTATGACTCGATCATTGTCGATGAGGGACAGGACTTCGATGCCGACATGGGTCTGACGGTGCGTCTGCTGCTTAGGGATGAGAAGGATTCAAGCCTTTATGTGTTTTACGATATCAATCAGAATGTGTTTGAACATAAAGCTGACAACGCCTTTGCAATAGACTGTCCGCCTTTTGTACTTCGCTATAATATCCGCAATACAGGATGTATCTATAAATGTGCGGTTGATTCGACAGGGCTTGGGGCAGACACGATTGCCAATCAGCTTCTCGGAGTTGAGCCGGATATACGGCAGTACAATAGTGAATTGCAGGGAATAAAAGAACTTAGCAATATCGTGACGAGGCTGACCCAAAAGGAATTCGTCAGCACGAAGTCGATCGTCATTCTTTCAGATGAACCGTTTGAAAAGTCGATCCTTGCCACGGAAGAGCGAGTGGGAGCATATGACATTTCTTTTGATGAGCTGAGAGAAATCAAGGACACAGAAATCTGCTTTAGGACGACGGAAGAATTCAAAGGATTAGAGGCCGATGTGGTAATCTACCTTAAAAACGAATATCCGGGAACAGTCAGGGAGGAAATAGAGAAACGCAAAGAATATGTTGCGCTCACCAGGGCGAGATATTATCTATATGTACTTCGGACGAAGAGAAAAGTAGAGGAAACTTACTAAACGCCGGACCCGTTCCGTCCGTGCGGAGGGCGTTTGGGGGAGACGGGAAAGGGAAAGAGAGAATTCCGTGGAGTTTCGAGGGCTTGAAAAAGCCGGAATTCCGCGAAATTCTCTCTTTTTTAGGAATCAGGGGCTAAAATCGGCACTGACCGACGGCCCCTTTTTTCGTGCAGAAAACCATGGGACTTACAGGCTCCCAAGCCTTGCCAGGGTGTTCAAAAGGCTGTCGGGGGAGTCGGAGGGAGCCGAGAGAGACTGGTCGTCGATCTCTATATCCACATCGTGTTCTTCCGGCGGTTTGGTGGTCGTGCCGCCGCCTGTGTTTTCTCCTGTGCCGCCCGTGCTGCCGCCTGTACCGGGATCCGGCGTCACCGCCTTCTGGTAGGTGGGGCAGCAGCAGGTGCCGGAGGTCTCGCACTCATTTTTCAGGGTCTCTTCGTTATGGGGCGGCCCAAGCTCCAGAGGCTTGATCTCCCGGTCCAGGAGTCCGCCGGACACAAATTCCATGCAGACGCTGTCTTCCTGGGGAATGAGGCTTCCCTTGGGCACCACGGCCCGGCCGTTGTGGGGGATCAGGTACTGAGCATAATAAATGCTCTTCAAATAAACGGTCAGTCCCATGGAGGCCTCGCCGGTGGCCGGGTCGAAGCTGAGGACCTTGGGAATGACGATCATGTTGAGCCCCTGGGCCGGAGCGGCGGAGCCTGCGAGGAACCCCACGCAGTTGATGACGGGAGTGGCCGCATCGGCGGCGGAGTAGGAGACGCCATAAGGGGCGTAGAGCTCCAGTTCCACCGAGGAGGGGTTGGTATCCTCGTCAAAGTAGGCATAATCCGGTGTTCCGGAGGCGGGAAGGTAGACGGCGGATACCGGGAGGACGGCCAGGAGCCGTCTGGCGCAGTCGTAAATCTTGACGGCGAAATTCACCGTGAGATTTCGAAGGGTTACGGAGTAGCAGTTGGGCCGTCCGTTTATGGGTGCGATGGCCGGGGCCTCTCCCGGAGCCGTGGAGAAGGCCACGGAGATGACCTCCGCCGTGGCGCTCTCGGCGTTGGGATAGGTAGTGGAAAAATCTGCGGCCAGCGTAAGCTGACGGCAGAGGTTGATGCCGATCTCGTCGTAGACGACGGGGGCCAAAAGGGTCAAGTACTGGGGCGTTCCGCAGACGGGGGTGGTGCACACGTCGAAGCAGGGCTCCGGGACGGGCGGCGCACCGTCGCAGCTTCCGTTTGCGGCTATCACGTTTACGGCGTTGGAACGGCCGCATTTGCAGCCTTTAGGCTTGTATTTAGGCATATGCTTAAATTCCTTCCATATGAATCGTTCACCAATATTATATGCCTTCCGTCATAAGGCGGTGCGCCCTCCCATATACTAAAGAAAGCTCAGAAAGAGGAGCCGGTCTTATGGAGTATATACACGGGCTTCCGGACGGGACAAAGCTTGCGGTTTGGGAGGAGCGGAACCAGGTTATGGCCCTCGCCCTTCCTTTTCGGCGGGGAGCGGGGGCCGCAGTCCTTGCGAGAGAGGTTTTGAAAGACCTGACCTCCCATTTGTTCCGGGGCGTGGTCTATTACGCCTGTCACAGCCTGGAGCACAGGATTCTGTTCGGAGCGGTCGGGGACGGTGCGCCTGTGGCCATTTTGTCGGACCCCACCGACGACAGGCAGTATTCGGGTCTCAGGCTCCTGGAGTGGCACGAGGAGCTGTACCTGTTTTTCCGGTCCAGGAGCCGGACGGGAAAGGGGTGGGAACTTAAGGTCATGCGGCCCCTTTCCGGCAGGGAGGTCGTGACTGTGTGGGAGGGCTTTGCGGATCCGGTGGATCCGGTGTACGCAGACGGAGAGCGGCTTGTGATTCTGGCGGGGGGAAGGCTCTGCACCTGGGACGGAAAGCATCCGCCGGAGGAGGGGGAGCTTCTCCGTCATGGCACCGGGCAGAAGGCCAGGGACGCAATCCTCAGGCTGGAGGAGGAAAACCGGCGGCACAGACTGCGGGAGGAGGAACTCCTGCGGGAGCGGGAGTCGCTTGTAAAGAGCCACGAGGCCCGGATCGGGGAGATCAAAAAACAGTACGACGAGCTGGCGGCCTATGCGGCACAGCTTCAGCAGGAGGGGAAACGGTGGAGGGAAAAGTACTATAAAAAGCATTAAAAGGATGCTTTTTACGTGAACCCTATGAAGCGGTCAAGGAGATCCCCCATCCGGTTTTTGAGAAACGCCTCTGTCTCGGGCTGCTCAAGAAGTTCCGTGAAGAAGAGGCAGGCGGTGAGGCCGTCGCCGAACACTTCGGGGACGAAGCGGCCGATCCCCCGGAACACGGCCTCCAGTCGGACGGCGTCGCGCTCGGTCCGGGAACGGAGGCTTTCGGAGAGAGCCCGCATCACGGAGACTGCGGAAGTCTCGGCCCCTCCCGCCGTCTTCCGTCCCGAGACCGTTTCCGGTCCCCGGAGCCTGGCCTCGCAGGCCAGGCTCCTCACCTGTTCGGCCAAAAGGCGCTCCCTCGTTTCTTCCCGCTCGGAGAGGAGGCCGAATTCCTTCTTTTTTTGCAGGGAGGCGTTCCGCCTCGCCAAAAGACCCGCACAAGTCTCCTCCAGTCCGGAAAAGTCCGGGGCAAGGCCCTCGAGGCCGTCGATGAAGTACCCCAGGCTTTCGGCCAGGAGCCGTCCGTCGTCCCAGGCCCCGAGCTGTCCGTGGAGATTCTGCACCAGATATTCGGCCAGGCAGAGTTGTTCGTCGGCGGGAGCGTCCCTTAAGGAGGGAAAGTCCGCCGGGATGCGGCCGGTACCGGTCAAGTCCTCCAATCCGGGACTCTCCGTGAATTTCCCGTAGAGCCGGTAGTAGGAGGAGAAGCCCTCGCAGACTTCGTCACACTGGAGATACTGGGAGAAAAAGCGACGGTCTGCGGGAAGGGACAGGTCCTCGTAGGTCCCCAGGGCTTTCGACAGATCCTCCCAGCTTCTGGGGGTCACGAACTCCGTCCCGTTTTCCGTCCGTTTAAACAAGTAAAAATGTTCCGGCCGGAGGGCGAGATAGGAGAGGATGGCCCCGTGGACCGTCCGGCGCAGGGCGTAGGTCCGCCAGGCGTCAAGGTCCGGCTCCAGGGAGAGGAGGCGGACCCGGTCCAGGGTCACGATGTCAAGTTCCCTGGCGGACCGGTTGTAGCGGCCCGGCGGATTTCCGGCGGCGGCGATGATCCAGCCGTCCGGGAGGCGATGGCTGCCGAAGGACTTGAACTGGAGAAGTCTCAGCATGGAGGGGAGCAGGGTCTCGGACACGCAGTTGATCTCGTCCAGAAACAGGACCCCCTCCTCCATGCCGGTCTCCTCCATGGCCCGGAGGACGTCGCCGACGATCTCGCTCATGGTGTATTCCGTGATGGAATAGGGCGCCCCCCGAAAATTCCGTTCCCGGATCAAAGGGAGGCCGATGGCGCTCTGGCGGGTGTGGTGGGTCATGGCGTAGGAGAGAAAGGCCACCCGGCACTTGGCGGCGGCCTGCCTTACGACGGCGGTCTTTCCGATGCCTGGCGCCCCCATGAGCAGGAGGGGCCGCCGGGATTCCACCGGAATCCGGTAGAGCCCGGCTTCGTTTTTGGCCGTATAGGCGGTGATGGTGCGACAGAGCTCTTCGTAGGCGTCCTGGATGTTCATGTGCGGATTTTTCCTTCCTTATATATTAATATATTAATCTTTTGGCTCCCCGGTCTCCAGGACCAGGATTTCGGCCCAGTCCGGCACGTCGATGGCCTCGTAGTGACCGTTCAGAAAAATGAAAACAGTCCTTGTCTCCGGCGGCTCCTCGGGATAGAGCCCGGAGCCGTCGGTGAAAAACAAGATGGCGGACAGGTCCGTAAACTCGTGACGGTCCTGTAGCTGCCGGACGTGGGCGAAGGCCGGACGAAAATCAGTGCCGCCCATGCCGCAAATTTCCAACGTGTCGACGTAGTCCTTCAAATCCTCCGGGGAGGTCAGCTTGTCGTCCCGCCTCACCTCCCTGTCGCACTGAATGACGTGGAGGTTGAAGGGGTGGAAAAACAGATCTTCCTCCAAAAGAAGGTTTCTCGTCTCCTCGAGAAAGGCCTGGGTCATGGGGCGGGAGCAGGAGGCCGAGGTGTCGATGATGACGGCCAGCTCCCGGATTCTTGCGGTCTCTTCATATTCCAACGGTTCTAAGAGGGGCATGCCGCCGTAATGCTCCAGGCCGTAGAGGTAGGGGGCGTACTGAAATTCGCTGTCATTTAACTTCATTTCCTCCCCCCACCGGGCAAGGCTTTTTAAGAGCGTCCGGTAATCGTGGCGGCGGGTGTCGGTAAGCCTGAGAAAATATCGTGCGCCGCCGGCCTGCTCCCCCCTGCCGCCGGCCTTTTTTCCCCGTTCCGTTTCCGGGGGAAGGGGGCCGTTTGCCGCAAGCAGCTTTCCAAGCCGGTCCCAGAGAACCCTGGGTTCGGCATCTTTCTGGTTGCGGGACCGGGGCCCCGGTCTCCGGCCTTCCCCGTCGTTCCCTTCCGCCCCTCCCCCGTTCCCCGCCCGTTTCACGGAACGTCCGCCCCCCGTTCGAAACACGGGCCAGAGGCCATGGTCGTCCGAAAAGGAGGTCTCCCCGAGAAGTGCGTTTTGGAGCCGCACCCTCTCCCCGGACCCTCGCTCCTCAAGCCATTCGGCCAGGGCGGGGGCCCTGTAAAGCGGGCGGTCCGGGTGCCCTCCGGAACGTCTGGCCGATTCTTCGGAAACCGCCGTTAGAAGCCGCCCGACACCCTCCGGCAAAAGCTCCGGCGTCCAGACTCCCAGAATGTGCCAGGCGGCCAGGTCACAGGTCAGGCTCCAGACCGGGAGAGGACAGGAGCGAGGCATGGAGAAGGGGTGGCCGAGGAGACAGTGGATGACCTGGTGCAGCAGGAATGTCTCGGAAACGTTGTCGGCCTCCTCCGCAGAGAGTGCTTCCAGGACCTGTCGGTTCCAAAAGACCTGACGGCCGTCCGTGGAACAGAGAACAGAAGGACGTGGTTTCGGGATGCCGGAGACTGCGGGAGCGTCGGGAACATCAGGGTCGCCGGGAACGTCAGGGGCGCCGGAAGCCGCAGGCTCCGCCGGGGGCCAGAGGACGTCCGCAAGCTCCGCCAGGGGCCTGGCCAGGGCGTGGAGCCGCCGGTACAGCCTTTTCCGTATACAGTTCAAAAACGATTCCAGATTCCTGTCCACGAAGTCTCTCCTTTCCGGTCTGTTTGCGATCACGAGCCCCTAAAATTCGCCGAATATTCTGGCAATATTTCGATAAATTTTATGTTTCGCAGTCACCTACTGTTCCATGAGCTCGGCCAGCCGTTCCCACAGGTGCGAGGCGGCAAACCAGGTGGTCTCATAGTGCATGTAAGATAAAATATTTTCGTCCCACATGAGTTTGAGGACGGGTTCAAATTCCTCGTCGGAATCCCAAAACTGCAGGACGACGGGCAGAAAGTCAAAAATCGGAAGCCGGTAGGAGACATCCCCCACGGGTTCGCATTTTCCGCCCAGAAGCTCACAGGCGGCGGAGAGCAGCCCGATGCGGTGTTCAAACACTTTGGCGGCCCTGCGAAAAAGCGGTTCCCCTGCGGTGGAGGCCTGCACGGTTCCTTTCAATTGATTCACCGGAACAAACCGGCCGGACAGGCCGCAGCCATCCTTCGCATAGCACAGGACGTCGAAAATGGTCATGGTTTCGTTGTATCCGGCATGGACTGCCGTGAGGAGGCCGTCCGGGGACCATTCCACCCTCCCGTTGTCACGACCGACCCGGTAGGTCCTGCCGACAAAGTTCAGATAAAGATAAGAAGAATCGTATGCCAGCCCGTACCGTGCGATCATCCTCTCCTGGTCATACTTCAGAAATTCCCTTTCCATCTGATCCCGCATCCGGTCATAGTTTGACTCTCTCATAATCCCTTCGCTCCCTCTCCGCATCATCGATCAGCACGCCATTATATCTATACTATATATCAAAATTGAAAAAATGGAAAGTTTGAGATGGTGTAACTTTACATTCTTTGGACAATCTGCCATACTTTATCTCGATTATTTTTAGTCTTGAAAAATATTTTTGTAGTTTAATGAAATAGTGGTTGACAAGAATCTGCGAGTGGGATATAATAATTCCTGCGTCAAGGAAGTCGATGATATGTGCGGGTGTAGTTCAATGGTAGAACACTAGCCTTCCAAGCTAGATACGTGGGTTCGATTCCCATCACCCGCTCTTCCTGTGTCTGTAGCTCAGCTGGATAGAGCAACGGCCTTCTAAGCCGTGGGTCGGGGGTTCGAATCCCTCCAGGCACGTTTCTGTGCCGAACAGAAAAAGAACATGGTGGATATAGCGTAGTTGGTTAACGCGTCAGATTGTGGCTCTGAAGACCCAGGGTTCGAGTCCCTGTATCCACCCTCATGTATGGCCAAGTGCCGTGCACATCATTCACGGGAAGATTGATGGGCTATCGCCAAGCGGTAAGGCACAGGACTTTGACTCCTGCACTCGCTGGTTCGAATCCAGCTAGCCCAGTGCAGATGCCACTTTAAAAGATGGCAGATGAAAAGTGAACAAGGGCCACTAGCTCAGTCGGTAGAGCACTTGACTTTTAATCAAGTTGTCTGGGGTTCGAATCCCCAGTGGCTCAGGAAGGAAGCCTTTAAAACAAGGGCTTGTGGACAGGGAAAGCACCTAATAGGGAGGCGCTTTCCCTGTTTGACTAACAAATGTTACAAAAATCTTGGCCAACTACAGTCTAAAAAGGCCGGGAACCGCCTGAGAGGTGGGTCCCCGGCCTTTTTGACGTACATGTAGCGCACTGTGCTTTACCGGTCCAGATGCTTCCTGGGCGTTTCCTCCATAAAGGCGCGCACGTGGGCCTCATCCCTGAGGGCATGGTGGGCACCGATGGCCGTGGCGTTTAGGGAGCCGGTGGCGCAGGCGAAGTCGGCGCATTCCCGGAGGGACCATCCCTTTAAGAGGCCGTGGGTAAAGCCGCCGAGGAAATTGTCGCCGCAGCCGGTGGTATCCACGGGCGTGATCTCATAGGCGTCCGTGAAGAACCGCTCGGAGGCGTTTTTGAAGAAACAGCCGTCGCCGCCCAGTTTTAAGACCACGTTCTTCACGCCCCGGGACAGGAAAAAGTCCGCAATCTTGTCCGGGTCGGTCTCGCCGGTGGCGTAGGTCGCCTCCTCCATGCTGGGCACCATATAGTCAATGTAGGGATAGGCGCAGAGCATGGCGTCCGGGCCGATGTTGTTGATGTCGTAGGTCATGTCGCAGATGGTGAGGGTGCCGAAGGACTGGGCACGTTTTAAGACTCCGGCGATTCCGGCTCCGTCCAGGCCGGGCAGGCAGAAGAGGCTTCCCACGGTGATCGCCCGGGTACTCTTTAAAATCTCATCCGTAATGTCTTCCGGCACGAGCTGGCAGGCGGAGCTTCCCTGTTTGACCAGGAAAGAGCGCTCGCCGTCCGTCTTGATGACCACCACGGCCATCATCATCTCCGCCTTCTCGTCCCGAATGACGAGGGAGAGATCCAGAGGTTCGTTTTCCAGAATGGAGTAGAGGCTGTTTCCGATGGAATCATAGCCGATCTTCACCAAAAGGGCGGTTTTGCTTCCCAGGCGGGCCAGGGTGATGGATTCGTTGTTGGCGTCGCCGCCGGAGGTCACGAAAGCGTCGTTGCCTACGGTGGTGTCCCGGTTCAGCGCATCCAGTGCGATGCCGGTGATGATAATGTCTTGAACAATACAGCCGATACAGACTACGTCAAATTTGCGATTCATGAAACGATGTCCTTTCTTTACCTTTTCTATTTGCTTTTCTTTACTTTCTCTCGTTGCCTTTCGTTGCTTCTCCGGTCCGTGGTCCCTACTTTGCAGAAAAGCGGTAGGTGGTGCGAAGTTCCATGGGAGCGTCCTTCGTTACCACGCAGGAAGGAAATTCGGGACGGTTGATGGAATCCGGGAAAAATTGGGTTTCCATGCAGAAGCCGCTTCGATTTCCGTAATGGGTGCCGCCTTTTCCGGCCTCATGCTCTTCCAGGGAGTTTGAGGTGTAGAACTGGAGTCCCGGGCTGTTGGTAAAGACCTCCATGAAGATGCCGCTTTTTGGGGAATAGGCCGATGCGCAGACGCCGTCCGTTCCGTTCAGTACATAATTGTGGTCGTAGCCGCCTCCGAAGGCGAGCTGGGGATGGCTTCCGTCAATGTCCCTTCCGATGGCCTTGGGTGTGTTGAAGTCAAAATCCGTGCCGCCGATGGGGAGCAGGGTGCCGGTGGGGATGGACTCTGCGTCCACTTCCGTGATGGTGTCGGCCCCGATGAATACCTGGTGGTCCAGGACGGTGCCGGAGTCATGGCCGGACAGATTGAAATAGCAGTGGTTGGTCAGGTTGCAGAAGGCTTCCGTCTCCGTCGTGATGTGATAGGAAATGGAAAGCGCATTGTCCTCGGTGAGAGAATAGGAAACGCAGGCCGTGAGGTCACCGGGATACCCGCCGTCCTCGTCGGGACTTTCCAGACGGAAGGTCAGGCATTTTTCCGATTCCTCCGAAACAGGCCAGAATCGACGGCCATAGGCGCCGGAAGCGCCGTGGAGATGGTTTTTGCCCTCGTTCTGTTCAAGTTGCCAGGTCTTTCCGGCGAATTGGAAGCGCCCGCCGGAGATCCGGTTCCCGTAGCGGCCCACCACGCAGCCGAAGCTGGCGGGATTGCGGTTGTAGTCCTCGCAGGTTTCGTAAGCGAGGGCCACGTCGGTGGAAGCGCCGTCCTTGTCCGGTACGGTGATGGACAAAATACTGCATCCCACGTTGCAGATGTCCACGGACATTCCCTTTTCATTAGAAAGCGTATAGCGGTATACGGTCTCCCCGGTCTTTGCGGTTCCCCATGCTTTTTTCTCAAGCTTCATGATCTTTCCATTCCTTTCCGTTTTTTGAAAGAGCCTCTCTGCGTTTGCGTCCCCCATAAAATATGTCATTTTTTTTGCAGGATGAGGCGCCCTTTTGATATATTTCCATAGTATATGATTTGGAGCGAAAAGTCCATATTGATTTTTCCATATGAATCAAGTACAATGGAACTCTGTAAGTATGAAAGCGAGCTTTCATATCTACCTTTATGGCAGGTGCAAGACCTGCCATGCAGAGGAAGGAATGTAAACGAAAATCAAAGGGAAGTGGACGGTGGGCCATGGGCATCATTAAGGCGAAGAACCTGATCTACAATTATATCAAGCGGGACGAGGAAGAAAAAATCGAGGAAGTAAACGAGGCGGTGAAGGACGTGAGCCTGGACATCGAGGCGGGGCAGTTCGTGGCGGTCCTCGGCCACAACGGTTCCGGCAAGTCCACCCTGGCGAAGCACATGAACGCCCTGCTCCTGCCCTCGGAGGGGACCGTCTGGATCGGCGGCATGGACACGAAGGACGACGATTCCCTTCTGGAGGTCCGGCGCACGGCCGGGATGGTGTTCCAGAACCCGGACAACCAGATCATTGCCAGCGTGGTGGAGGAGGACGTGGGCTTCGGTCCGGAAAACATGGGCGTGCCCACCGACGAGATCTGGAGGCGGGTGGACGAGTGTTTGAAGGCGGTGGGCATGACGGCCTACCGGCGAAGCTCCCCGGACCGACTTTCCGGCGGGCAGAAGCAGAGGGTGGCCATTGCGGGCGTCATGGCCATGGAGCCCAAATGCATCGTGTTGGATGAGCCGACGGCCATGCTGGACCCAAACGGCCGCAGGGAGGTCATCCGGACCGCGCGGGAATTAAATAAGAAGAAAGGTATTACCGTCATCCTGATCACCCATTACATGGAAGAGGTGATCCATGCGGACCGGATCTATGTGATGGACGAGGGGGAGATCGCCATGGAGGGAACGCCGGAGGAGATCTTCGGCCGGGTGGACGAGCTGAAGGCCCTGCGGCTGGACGTGCCCCAGGTGACGGAGCTGGCCCACGGCCTCCGGAAAAAGGGCGTTCCCCTCTCTCCCTGCATCCTGGACGTGGAGGAGCTTGTAGGGGAACTGGTGGGGATAAGGAAGCAGAGGACGGCGCAATGATCACACTCAGGCAGGTAGAATACAAATATCAGGAAGGGACGCCCATGGAGACGGAGGCGCTCCATAAGGTAAGCCTGGAGATTAGGGACGGGGAGTTTATCGGATTGATCGGCCATACCGGCTCCGGCAAGTCCACGTTGATCCAGCATCTCAACGGGCTGGTGAGGGCCACCGGGGGCGACATCCTCTACAACGGGGAGAGCATTTACCGGGAGGGCTTTTCCATGAAGGAGCTCCGAAGCCGGGTGGGGCTGGTATTCCAGTACCCGGAGCACCAGCTTTTCGAGGTGGACGTGTTTACGGACGTCTGCTTCGGGCCGAAGAACCAGGGCCTTTCTAAAGAAGAAATAGAAAAACGGGCCAGGGAGGCCCTCTCCCTGGTGGGGATTGGGGAGAATTATTATAAAAAGTCTCCCTTCGAGCTCTCCGGAGGGGAGAAGCGGCGAGTGGCCATCGCAGGAGTGCTGGCCATGGAGCCGGAGGTGCTGATCCTGGACGAGCCCACGGCGGGCTTGGACCCGAAGGGACGGGACGAGATCCTGGGACAGCTCGCAAGGCTTCACAGGGAGCGGGGCATGACGGTGATCCTGGTGTCCCACAGCATGGAGGACGTGGCGAAATACGTGGACCGGATCATGGTCATGAACCACGGGTGCCTGGTCTTTGACGATACGCCCCGGGTGGTCTTTGGCCATTACAAAGAGCTGGAGGAGATGGGGCTTGCGGCCCCCCAGGTGACCTACATCGCCCACGCCCTTGCGGAGGCGGGCTTTCCCGTGAGGACGGACGTGATCACCGTGGAGGAGGCAGAAGAAGCGATTCTTTGCACTCTGAACATGGACGGCGTCGGGCGAATGGAGAAGGCTGACGGTGAGGGGCGGTAATAACAGGATAAAAAGGTGTACGGGAGAAACCCGATACCATGAAAGAAGAAAGGTGAGACGATCTCATGATGCGAGACATTACTCTGGGCCAGTATTATCCGGTGCAGTCGCCGGTGCATAAACTGGACCCTAGGACCAAGCTTTTCGGCACCCTGGTGCTGGTCATCGCCCTGTTTGTGGCGGACAACGTGTATTGCTACGGGGCGGCGGCCCTGTTCCTCTTCGGGATCATTGCGGCCTCGAAGGTCCCGGTGAAGCATATTGTGAAAGGATTGAAGCCGGTGCTCTTCCTGCTCGTGTTCAGCGCCGCCTTCAACCTGTTTCTGACACCGGGGGAGGAGCTGGTCCATTTCTGGATCTTTACCATTACAAAGGAAGGGCTTGTCCGGGCGGGAATGATGGCGGTGCGACTTACGTTTCTGGTCATGGGCACCTCCCTCCTGACCTTCACCACCACGCCCAACCAGCTGACGGACGGGCTGGAGAGGAGCCTTCGGTTTTTGAACGTGGTCCACGTGCCGGTCCACGAGATCGCCATGATCATGTCCATCGCCCTGCGGTTCATCCCGATCCTGGTGGAGGAGACGGACAAGATCATGAAGGCGCAGATGGCGAGGGGGGCGGATTTTGAGACGGGCGGCCTGATCAAAAAGGCCAAAGCTATGATCCCCCTTCTGGTGCCCCTGTTCATCTCGGCCTTCCGGCGGGCCTCCGACCTGGCCCTGGCCATGGAGGCCAGATGCTACCACGGAGGAGAAGGGCGCACCAAGATGAAGCCTTTGAAATACAGGACGGCGGACCGGCTCGCCTACCTGATCCTTCTGGCGTTCCCGACGGGCGTGGTGCTCCTTCGGGTACTGTTGTGACGGAGGAATGATGAGACGGATCAAATTAGTGGTGGCCTATGACGGCACCGATTACTGCGGCTTCCAGTTTCAGAAGAACGGTCCCACCATCGAGGCGGAGTTAAACCGGGCCCTCTCGGAGCTCACCGGGGAGGATGTCCGTGTGACGGGGGCCAGCAGGACGGATGCGGGTGTCCACGCCCTGGGAAATATCGCCGTGTTCAATACGGAGAGCCGGATCCCTGCGGAAAAATTCAGCTATGCCTTGAACAGCCGCCTGCCGGAGGACATCGCCGTCCAGTCTTCGGAGGAGGTTGCGGTTTCCTACCATCCTCGGAAATGCAATTCCGTGAAAACATATGAGTACCGGATCCTGAATCGGCGGTTCCCCGATCCCACCAGACGGCGAAACGCTGCCTTCTGCCACTGGCCTCTGGATGCGGAGCACATGCGGGCGGCGGCGGCTTATCTCGTGGGGGAGCATGATTTTGCAAGCTTCTGCTCGGCGGGGAGTCAGGCAGAGGACACGGTGCGCAGGCTCTATGAGGCGTCCGTGACTAGGACGGGAGACCTCATCACCGTCCGCCTCTCCGGAAACGGTTTCCTCTATAATATGGTAAGAATCATTGCGGGAACCCTCATGAGCATCGGCCAGGGGACCTTTCCCCCGGAGCACATGAGGGGAGTCTTAAACGCCAGGGACCGGCGGAGGGCGGGCGTGAAGGCGCCGGCCGAGGGGCTGACCCTGATCTCCATCGTCCCGGCCGGGGAGCCGGAGCCTTACGAGCGGAACGTTAACGACTGGATCGATTATTCTCTGGACCGGACCGCTCTCCGCACGGAGGGGCGGATCACCATGACCATCCATCGATGTCTGGAGGGAGAGCGGGAGCGGATGATTGCCCATGCGAAAAAGCAGGCGTTCTGGGACGGGGCGGAGGAATTTCTGGTACAAAACGGCTGAAGTGCGGCTGAAATGCGGAAACTCGGGAAAAATTGATTGACACGCCCCGGAGAGTGTACTATAATATAAAAGCTGCGGCGCTTTCTTTGCGTCCAAAAACAGGTCTATTGACTGGCTGGTCAGGGAAAACCAAAGCCCCGGAGTTCCGGATCCGCCGTACAAATAGAGACAAGAATCAGCGTCGATATTAGAATCTTTGAAAGGTGAAATCCAAGGAGGTCAAACCAATGAAAACATTTATGGCTAGCCCGTCAACCATTGAGAGAAAATGGTATGTCGTTGACGCTTCCGCATATACATTAGGACGTCTGGCATCTGAAGTCGCATCCGTCCTCAGAGGCAAGAACAAGCCCACGTTCACGCCCAACATGGATACCGGCGATTACGTGATCGTCGTGAACGCAGAGAAGGTCCAGGTTACCGGAAAGAAACTGGACCAGAAGATCTACTACAGACATTCCGAGTACGTTGGCGGCATGAAGGAGACGACGCTTCGGGAGATGATGGCGAAGAAGCCGGAGAGAGTCATCGAACTGGCTGTGAAGGGAATGCTTCCCAAGGGACCTTTAGGCAGAGCGATGTTCGGCAAGCTTCACGTGTACGCTGGCCCTGACCACAAGCAGCAGGCCCAGAAACCGGAAGTTCTGACATTTTAATCGAAAGGTACTGAAAGGAGGAAATTACAGTGGCTAATTCAAAATTCTACGGAACAGGCAGAAGGAAAAAATCGATCGCAAGAGTTTATCTGTCTGCCGGCACAGGAAAGATCACCATCAACAAGAGAGACATAGATGATTACTTTGGCCTTGAGACTCTGAAGGTCGTGGTTCGTCAGCCCTTCACCGCAACCGAGACCGAGGGCAAGTTCGACGTCATGGTAAACGTTCACGGCGGCGGCTTCACCGGCCAGGCCGGAGCCATCCGTCACGGCATCTCCAGAGCCCTCCTGCAGGCGGATGCGGAGTATCGTCCCGCCCTCAAGAAGGCAGGTTACCTGACCCGCGACCCTCGTATGAAGGAGAGAAAGAAATACGGTCTCAAAGCCGCAAGACGTGCGCCTCAGTTCTCGAAGAGATAACTGTAAGACCATTAAAGAAACTAGTGAAGCCCTTGAAAGTCCGGTGTTTTCACAATGTCATTAACTTAAGGAATCTTTTGCATTTTGAATTGTAAAAGATTCCTTTTTTGAGTGTTTTTAAATAAAGATTATATTTTACAGGACATTGCGGGGAATAAAAGACTTAAACCTTGCCATTTGTTTCGCTTCCCGATATAATAAAGGAAAGAAAAATCTGCATGAGGACAGCGGAGAGGGGGAATTTGATGAAACGGGTATTTCTGATCGTGCTGGACAGCGTCGGCATCGGGGAAATGCCGGATGCGGGGGAGTACGGGGACGAGGGCAGCAACACGCTCCGGGCCTGTGTGAAGAGCGACCGGTACTCCGTGCCCAATCTGGAAAGGCTGGGGCTCGGTGCCATAGACGGCGTGAGGGATTGGTATCCGAGGTCTGCGGGGGAGGCGGCCGGATATGCGGGAGCGGTCGGTCGGCTTAAGGAAGCTTCCAGGGGGAAGGATACGACCACCGGTCACTGGGAGATCGCCGGGCTGGTCTCTGAGACTCCCATGCCGCTCTTCCCGGAGGGGTTTCCCAGAGAGCTTCTGGACGAATTTGAGAGGCGGACCGGGAGGGGAATCCTCTGCAATCGGCCCTACTCCGGGACGGACGCCATCCGGGATTTCGGGGAGGAGCACATGAGGACGGGGGCTTTGATCGTCTATACGTCGGCGGACAGCGTCTTTCAGGTGGCGGCCCACGAGTCGGTGGTTCCCGTGGAAGAACTGTATCGGATCTGCGAGACGGCCAGGGAACTCTGCGTTGGGAAATTCGGCGTGGGCCGGGTGATCGCCAGACCCTTTGAGGGGGAACCGGGGAGTTTTAGGCGGACCGAGCGGCGCCATGACTTTTCCCTGCTTCCGCCAAAGGACACCATGCTGGACGTCCTGCTTGCGGGCGGGAAGGAAGTTTTGGCGGTGGGGAAGATCAACGACATTTTTGCGGGAAAGGGCATCGGGGAGTTCGTCCGCACGTCGGGGAATGCCGACGGGATCGACAGGACCATCGAGTACATGAAGCGGGATTTTGAGGGGCTCTGCTTTACGAACCTGGTGGACTATGACATGCTCTACGGACACCGCAACGACGTGGACGGCTATGCGGAGGCGCTGACGTATTTTGACGGACGGCTTCCGGAGCTGCTCGCACTTCTCGGGGAGGAGGACGTTCTGATGATCACGGCAGACCATGGCTGCGACCCCTCGACGCCCTCCACCGACCATTCCAGGGAATACGTCCCCCTGGTGATGGCGGGGGGGCCCATAAAGGCGGGGGCCGGCATTGGGACCAGGGAGACCTTCGCCGATATCGGCGCCACGATCCTGGATTATTTTGGCCTGAAAGGCGGGATTTCCGGGAAGAGCTTCCTGAAAGAAATCTGTGATTCCCATATTTTATAGGAAAAAAACGACAAGATCTGCCACCATGCGGGGAAAAATCCGGTGCGGCAGGTCTTGTCAGATTCTTTGCGCCTCCCTCGAAGGGCGCTCGGTGAACGGCGGGCAGCTTTGCCGTTTGCCATGCGTGCGGGAGCGCATGAAGAGATATGTAACCGTCATTTCGGGCCGGCCACGTGTTTTTTGATGGCGGCAAAGGTTTCGGCGCTGATGACGTGCTCGATCCGGCAGGCGTCCTCCCTGGCGGTTTTTTCCGATATGCCGATCTGAATGAACCAGTCGGAGAGCAGGGTGTGCCGTTCGTAGATGGTCTCTGCGATCCGGCGGCCGGATTCCGTGAGGGTGATGTAGCCGTCACCGTCCACAAGAATGTGCCCGGCGTTTCTCAGGTTTTTCATGGCGACGCTGACGCTGGGTTTGGAAAACTCCAGTTCGTTGGCGATGTCGATGGAGCGAACATTGCCGTTTTTCTGACTCAGAATTAAAATAGTTTCCAGATAATTTTCAGCGGATTCGCGAATTTTCATTCAGTTACCCTCCCCTTCCGAGCGTTTGATTGCCCTATAGTATAGCATAAATGCCGGGATCTTGCAATGGCAGACAATTGTGCGTGATTCAAACACAATAATTATGTTCTATACAAATCGACGGTTTTGTGGTATACTAATATGATACTTTTTTGAGAGATATGGGATGGAATTTATATGTGGAGCAGACGGGAACTGAAACGAGGCAGCAGAGGCATCATGAAAAAGCATTACTGGCGGGTGGTTGCCATCTGCTTCATCGTGGCCTTTTTGTCGGGCAGCAGCAATGACACCTTTTCGGCGGTGTTTTTTTATGACTCCTCCAAGGAGGCGATCGACGCAGTCCAGGAGAATACGGTTTTTGACATCAATGACATTCAGGAGAAGAAGCCTCTGGATTACCTTCTGGAGAAGTTTGAAAAGAGGAGTGAGGAGGAGCGGGAGGTTATGGAGCGGAGCCCTTACAAGGAGGGGGTGTTCTCCGCCATCTTCAACCGGGCGGTGGCGACCGGTTCCGTTTTTTCCGGCATCATCGCTCTGTTTTTGGACCCGATCCTGGAGGGGGCGTGGCTGTCCCTCATTTCTGCGGCGGCCGGTGCGGCCCTTCTGTTTTTCTGGTGGCTTCTGGTGCGGAACATTCTCCAGGTGGGGAGCTGCCGTTTTTTCCTGGAGAGTCATACCTATAAAAATACAAGGGGGAACCGGATCTTCTTCCTATACAAGGTGGGGCGCACGTGGCGGGTGGCCCTGATCATGCTTCGGAAATTCCTCTACCATTGGCTATGGTCCCTGACGATCGTCGGAGGCTGGATCAAGGGCTATTCCTATCTGATGGTGCCCTATCTGGCGGCAGAAAATCCGGATCTGAAGGGCGGGGAGGCCATCCGTGTTTCCAGGCAGATGATGAAGGGGAATAAGTGGCGGGCCTTTCTCCTGGACTGCTCCTTTTTGGGCTGGCATCTGTTGAGCTTTCTCACCCTGGGGCTGGTCGACGTCCTCTATGCGAATCCCTACAAGGCCGGGGCCAGGGCGGAGCTTTACCTGGCCCTCAGGGAACGGGCGTTGGAGGAGGAGGCGGGGTACTGTCACGTGTTCACGGACGCTTTCCTGACCCGTCCGCCGAAGGAGGAAGAGCTCCGGGCGGCATTTTTGCGGGAGGCCGTCCTGGAGGAGGGGCCCGACTGGAAGGCGCAGCGGGAGAATGTCCGGAAAGCGGACTTCGACGTGCTGGAGGAATATCCGGCAATCCTCTTCACGCTTCCCGAGGAACTCCGCATCAAACGGCCGGGGATCGATTATCACTGCAAGTATGGGATTACGGGGATCATCCTGTTGTTTTTCATCTTCTCCTTTGCGGGCTGGTGCTGGGAGGTGGGGCTCCACATGGTCCAGAGCGGGGAGTTCGTCAACCGGGGCGTGTTCCACGGGCCCTGGCTTCCCATCTACGGCTCGGGAGGAGTCCTGGTGCTGGTGGTCCTTGGGAAGCTGCGGGACCGTCCGGTGGCCACCTTCTTTATGACGGTCCTGCTCTGCGGCATCGTGGAATATGTGACCAGTTGGGGGTTGGAGCAGATGTACGGGGTTCGCTGGTGGGATTACAGCGGCTATTTCCTTCAGCTAAACGGACGAGTCTGTGCGGAGGGGCTTCTGGTGTTCGGCCTGGGCGGCTGTGCGTTCATCTACATTCTGGCACCTCTGATGATGGAGCACGGAATCCGGCGCCTGTCCATGAAGGTGCGGCTTCTTCTGTGCGCCCTGCTCCTGGTCCTGTTTGCGTTGGATTTCTGGTACTCCAGGGAGGCACCCAACAGCGGGGAGGGTATCAGCGGCCGGAGGGAGACGTTTTTTCAGGCGGATTCCTCCGGGGGAGTCCGGACAGAAGGAACCAGGCAAAGAGGATGCTGCCTTTGAATATGCTGGAAACGGTGATGCTCCACCAGATGCCGTCAAGCCCCAGGGGGGTTTTCGTGAGGACCATGGCGGCCGGGATCCGGATGGAGGTGAAGAGGATGCCCACCAGGGAAGGCGGCAGGGTCCTTCCCAGGCCGGAGAAGGCGCCGGCGGTGGTGATCTCCACGCACATGAAAAGCTGGGAGAGACTTAAGATCTTCAGGTACTGGACGCCCATGGGGAGGACTTCGGCATCCGGGATGAAGAACCGGAAAATGGGAGCCGGCAGGGTGAAGAGGACCAGGTTGCAGAACAGTCCCCAGAGGACGATGACGGTCATGGAGACGCAGTAGCCCTTCCGGATGCGGGAATGGTTCCCGGCCCCGAAATTCTGGGCGACAAAGGCGTTGACCGCAGCGGAGAAGCCCTCCGCAGTCATCCAGGAGATGGATTCGATCTGACTGCCGACCTTCTGGACCGCCACGGCGGCATCGCCCCAGCCGGCGATCATTCTCGCAATGCACATGGAAATGGCGGAGAAGGCCATGTTCTGGAGCGAGGAGGGAAGGCCGATACGGACAATGGCCAGAACCCGGCGGCGGTCCGGCTTTTGGAGGAGTCTAATACCGGAAAAGAGCAGTGGTTCCCGCCGGGCGCAGAGGAAGAACAGGAGGAACACGAAGGCCTGGGATCCCACCGTGGCGGCGGCGGCTCCGGCCACTCCCATGGCGGGTACGGGACCGGGGCCGAAAATGAGGAGCGGGTCCAGCAGGATGTTCAGGGCCATGCCGGCGGCGTTGGCCAGAAAGGGCGTCCTGCTGTTTCCCATGGCGGTGAAGAGCCTGGTGAGAATCTGGTTCAGAATGGGAAAGATCACGAGGCCGCAGGTGATGACCAGGTAGAGCCTGGCATCCGCAATGACGGAGGCGGAATTCAGACGGAAAAACCCGATCAGCGGCCGGTTCATGAGGACGCAGAAGAGCCCGAAGAGAACGGAGAGGGAGAGGCCCATCTGGATGGAGATTCGGGCGTAGGAGGCGGCTTCCTCCCGATCCCCCGCCCCCAATTTCTGGGCGACCAGGATCTGCCCGCCGGTGCTGGCGACGAGACCGAGTCCCAGGGACAGCCAGGAGAACATGCCGGAAGCGCCCACGGCGGCCACGGCCCCCGCGCTCAGGCGGCCGATCCAGATCATGTCGGTTAAGTTGTAGGCCATCTGCACCAGGGAGGTGAGCATGATGGGAAGCGCCAGGGAGGCGAGGGCGGGAAAGATCTTGCCCTCCAGCAGGTCCACGTTTCGTTTCATGAGAGGGTCTCCTTTTGTATGTAATAGACTTTTGCATGTAATAGATTAGATTGTAGCAAATCGGAGGGGAAATGGCAACGGATACTTTTCTTGAGTTTCCGTATTTTGTATTGTCGAGAGAAATACGGAAGAAAAGCGGTTCTTTTCACGCCGAAACACGCTTCCGCTCTTGAAAGCTCGTAGCGGTACTTAGAGCCTTCCTTCGCTTAGGCTCGGAACGCTCTAAGTACCGACGGCTTTCAAATGGTTTCGGCTTAGAAAAAACCGTTTTTCTTCCTGACTTTCCAAGCAAAATGCAAAATATGGAAAATCAAGATACTTTTCGATTCGGGATAGAAAGGGGAGACTTGAATGGAGGAACAGACCGTGGAGGGGCGGGAACGGAGCAGGGTGGTGCTGGCGTACTGCGACTCCTATGAGGAGGAGGCGGTGTATCAGGCCCTTAAGGCGGGGGTGGAGGCCCTGGGGGGCATGGCGGCCTTTGTCAGACCGGAGGAGAAGGCGCTCTTAAAGCCGAACCTGGTGCGCAGGGCAAAGCTTTCCAGGGCCGTGGTGACCCACCCGGCGGTCATGGGGGCGGCAGCCAGGCTCCTTAGGGAGGCAGGGGTGCGAAAGATCACGGCGGGAGACTCCTGCGGAGTGGGGCAGGCGACGGCGGCGGCCGCCGCCGTGGGAATGGACGCAGTCCTGGAGCGGTATCAGGTTCCCCTGGTGGATTTTACCGGAGCGGGGGAGGTTTCCTATGAGAAGGGCGTGCAGGCGAAGCGCTTCTTTTTGTCGAGGGAGGTCCTGGAGGCGGATGCCATCATCAATGTCTGCAAGATGAAGACCCACGCCCTGGAGCGGGTCACGGGAGCCGTGAAAAACATGTACGGCTGCGTCCACGGCCTTCACAAGGCGAAGGGACACACCCTCTATCCCAGCGCCGACAGCTTTGCGAGGATGCTCACGGACCTGAACCGGTTTCTTGCGCCGAGGCTTTACATCATGGACGGGATCGTGGCCATGGAGGGGAACGGCCCCACCTCCGGCGACCCGGTTCCCATGAACGTATTGCTGCTGTCCCGGGACCCGGTGGCCCTGGACGGTGTCTTCTGCCGTCTGATCAATCTGAAACCGGAGCTGGTGCCGACCAATTACCATGGAGAAAAGCTGGGACTCGGCGTCTGGCAGGAGGAGCGGGTGGAGCTTGTCCTGGCGGCGGACGGGGAGACTGCCGAGATTTCCATGGGGGAGGCGGCAAGGAGGTTCGGCAAGGCGGACTTTGTCGTGGACAGAAGCCGGGTCAGGAGCGATTTCTGGGTGAAAATGGGCCGGTTTTTCAATGTGTTTCAGAAGAAGCCCTACGTGGACGGGGAAAAATGCGTGAAGTGCGGCGTCTGCGTGGAGAGCTGCCCGGTGGAGGGAAAGGCCCTTGCCTTTAAAAACGGACGGAAAGAGCCCCCGGTGTATGATTATAAGAAGTGTCTCCGCTGCTTCTGCTGTCAGGAGATGTGCCCTCACAAGGCCATCAAGGTGCGGTGAGGGCCGCTTAGGGGAGCCGGAGGCTGTCTGCGATCGCAGCTTTCACGTTTGCGTCCGGAAAGGAGGAGCCCTTTTGGATCCATTCCAGCCAGTCGAAGCGGGAGAGGACCTCCTCGTCGGTAAGTGAATACTGTTTCTGCCAGTTCCGGAGGATCTCGGGGGAAACGCCCATGCAGGCGGTATGATAATATCTCAGGATGGAGTTTTCCCGGCTCTCCAAAAGGGACTTCCGCTCCGTCCGCAAGGCTTCCCAGTCGGCCACGGAGCCTATTTTCGCAAGGAGCGGGAGGATGTGATCTTCAAAGTCCGATCGGATCTGCTCAAGGATTCGCTCCACTGGCTCGTCTTTTGGAAGATAGTTCTGATATCCGTCGATCTGATACATGTCCGCCCTGTGGAAGGGGGTGAGCAGGCCGGCGCATGGGAGAAAATCTCGTTGTAAAAGGTCCGTGCCCTGATTGTGGATCCACTGTCTGGAAAGCTCGTCTTTCATGTCGTCCGCTTTCGAGGCGCTGAAATGGAACCGGAAGGCACAGCCGGTCACGGAACAGTTGTTTATGGAATTGTGCAGATGGACGAAGAGCCAGCCGTCGGAGAGCTCCTTCCACCAGTCCGTGCGCTTTGTCCGAAATCCGGCTTCTTTCAACAGCGGTTTCACTACGGCCTTAATGACCAGGTCCCGCTTCTTTCCGGGCGGCATGCTGACCTCTTTTTCTTTCTGCTTCTGGTAATTCCAAAGCTCTGTCTCTGTCATGTCATATATGCTTTTCATGGCGACCTCCTGTTTCTTCCAGTATAGCGTGCGAAATGCCGCAGGGCAAGAGGGAGGGGGAAATACCGGCAGAAGGATGGCGGACCGTTTGCTGCCGGAGTCCGGGCATGGCGTGGGGGGAAACGTCCGGAGGCTATCTGACGTCCTTCCTCCGATACCGGAGAAATGCCGCCGCAATCCCGAGGACCGCAAGCCCCATCCCCACCGCCAGATAGCGGCCGTTTATGGCCCTGTCGGTGATGATGTCGGCGCTTTCCGCATAGCCGAAGGGCGTGACGTATTTTAAGAATCCGGCCTTTTTGGTCAGGTTGGCGACGATGTTGAGGAAATAGAAGAGCGCCGCCGTTCCCAGGCCGACGGATGCGCCGCCGTTTCGGATAAAGGCGGAGAAGCCGAAGCAGACGGCGGCCGTTTCCAGTTGGAGCAGGAAATAGGCCAGGAACAGGAGGGGGAAGGTTCCGGGGTCCGGCCGCTCGCCGATGGCCGTGACGGACAGCAGGACCACGCCGATGACGACCAGATTGAGGAGCGCAATCTGGAGGAACAGGGCGGAAAGCTTCTGTAAAAGAATCCTGGAGCGGCTTATGGGATGGGTCAGCAGGAATTCCGCGGTCCCGTCCTTCTCTTCTTTTGCGAGGGCCTGGGCGCCGAGGAGGGCGGCGAAAAAGGAGCCGCCGAGGCCCAGGATGTTTCCGCACTCCACTCCGAAAAAGCCCAGGAATTCCCCGAAATTCAGTTTGTCCATGCCAAAGGCGGCGGAGAAGACTCCCATGTCGGAGAACATTCCGCTGACCGCACTCATCTGGTCTCTGATTTCCGGATAGATGAGGACGCACAGGGCGGTCATGGAAGCGATGATCGCGGTCCAGATGCACAGGGCGCTCCTTCCCTGGCGAAGTTCATGTTTCAGCAACGTCATGTCACGGTTCCTCCTTGTCCGGTTCCGGTCTCTGGCCATGCCCTTCCGGCGCATAGTAATGCATGAAGACCTCCTCCAGGTCCGGCTCGGCGATGGTCACGTCGGCCAGGGGAAGGGCGGCGAGGGCGGTAAGCAGCTTTCGGGGGCTGCCGCTGTACAAAAAAGTCATGGTATCGCCGCTTCTTCTGACATTCCGGACGGTCTCCAGCCGGGGCGGTTCGTGAAGTCCCCGGACCGTCACCCGCTTTACACCGGCGTGCCCCAGGTTCTCGATGGTGTCCGAGGCCAGCAGCCGGCCCTCCCGGATCACGGCTGCGTGACGGCAGTGTCTCTGGACCTCGGAGAGTGCGTGGGAGGAGAGGAAGACCGTGGCACCCTCCCGGTTCCGCTCCTCCAGAATCTGATAGAACTCCCGCTGCATGAGCGGGTCCAGGCCGCTGGTGGGCTCGTCCAGGATGCAGAGTCGGGGCCTGTGCTGCAGGGCGCAGACCACGGACACCTTTTTTCGGTTTCCCAGGGACAGCTCGCGGACTTTCTTTTCCGTGTCCAGCTTTAGCCGTTCGCACAGCCTGGCCGCCTCCGGTGCGCAGTCCCTCCTGCGGGCCCCTCCCCTTAAGTCGGCGGACAGTCTTATGATTTCCCGCACCTTTCGGTTTGGGTAAAAGGCGGCCTCCGAGGGCATGTAGCCGACGTCGGCCAGAAGCTCCGTCTGGTGGGCGGAAATTTCCTTCCCGAAAATTTCCGCCGTCCCGCCCGTGGGAGAGAGAAGCCCCAGGAGGGTGCGGATGGTGGTGCTCTTTCCGGCCCCGTTGGGACCGATGAAGCCAAAGAAGTCCCCCTCCTCCACCGCAAGGCTCAGGTCGATGATCCCTCTGGCCTTCCCGTAGTATTTCGTGAGGGCGGATGTCTGGATTGCGTATGCCATGGCCGTGGCTCCTTTCCTAACTTTTTTTTCGCAGATAGATCGTTTTCCAGAACGCAAGGAGCCTGGCGAAGTCTTTCTCCAGGGTGTCCACGTCGAGGGAGTCCCCCAGTTGGAGCATTTCCCAGAGATACCCCTCCGAGGCCAGGTACATTTCCCGGTACATGAGCGCAAGGTCGAGACCGGGAACGAAATCTTCCGGGTCCAGCCCCGCCAGGGCGTTTCGGGCCTTTAAGCCGAAATAATGCCGGTAGCTTTTCCGAACCTCGCCGCAGATCTCGGGATCCTTTTCATAGAATGCCTTGACGGCAAAAGCGGCCATGTCCGGGTAGATGCGCATGACGGCGAGTTTCGCCCGCATGCCCCTCTCCATCATTTCAAAGAGATCCGGGGGTTCGTAGCAGCCATACCTGGAGAGGGTCTCCAGGGTGATCCTGGCGGCCTCGTCCCAGAGGAAGAGATAGAGCTCCTTTTTGTTGCGGAAGTAATGGAACAGGAGGGATTTGCTCACGCCCGCACAGTCGGCAATTTCCCGCATGGGGCTTTTTTTATAGGAGTTCTGCGAAAAGACCCGAAAGCCGGCATTGATGACGGCCTGTCTTTTTTCCTCCGTCAATGTGTAAAATTTTTCGTTCATGGACCCTCCTGCTGACCGTTGCGGTCAATTTCTATTATACCCGATTGACCGTTTTTGGGAAGGGGGTTTCGGCGGAAACTTTTTTGTTCATAATATTTCTGGCTTTTTCATAAATGTTTAGGAAAACTTTGGTGGAAAGCGGGAAATAATAGGCTTATAATAATAGGAAAAAAGAGGGGGGAGTCTTATGCTGAAAGAGCAGATCGCAGTGATCGAGCTTTTAAAAAATCTCATTCAGGGAAATACGGAGGAGTTCAGCCGGGTGACTTACGCACCCCAGAAGCCATCCTTTTGGACTTACGGGGAGAGGGCGGGGGAAGCTCTGGCGGAGGGAAACCCGGCGCCGGGTGGCCGGAGACCCTTTTCGGACGGAGAAGAGACGGGGAGACTTCCGAGGAAGAGTCCGGAATCCCAGGGGATCTCCTCCCGGCACCTGGCGGCCTTTGTCTCGGAGTTGGCGAAAAATGAGCGGACGGACCTGCACCACGTCGTGGTGCTCCGCCACGGTGCCGTGATCGCCGAGGCCTCCGTGGCCCCTTACGTGAGCGGCATGTGGCACGCCTCCTATTCCATGTGCAAGACCATCACGGGCATGGCCATCGGGATGCTGGTCGGCGAGGGGCGATTGTCCCTGGACGACAAGGTTCTCCCGCTTTTGGACAAAAAGACGATTTTGACGGGGAAGAAGAATCTGACGGTGGAGCATCTTCTTACCATGAGCTCCGGTGTTGCCTTCAACGAGACAGGCATGGTATCCGGGGACGACTGGGTTTCCGGCTACCTTCAGGCTGCGGTCAGGGGGACTCCGGGGAAACGGTTTGAGTACAACAGCATGAATACCTACATCCTCTCGGCCATTGTCACGAAGGTCACGGGAGAGACGCTGACGGAATATCTGCGGCCGAGGCTGTGGGAGCCGCTAGGGATCCGTCGGGTGTTCTGGGAATCCTGTCCCAAAGGGATCAACAAGGGAGGCTGGGGATTGTTTATCAGCACGGAGGATGCGGCGAAGCTGGGCCAGCTCGTCCTGCAGAAGGGACGATGGCAGGGAAAGCAGCTGGTGCCGGAAGAGTGGCTGGCGGCATCTGCAAAGAAGCACATGGAGACGCCGGAAAACATGGGGCCCTATGGCTACGGCTATCAGGTGTGGCTGGGCGGACGGCCCGGAAGCTGCACCTTTAACGGGATGCTGGGGCAGAACGTGGTGGTTTATCCGGATCTGGACATGGTGGTGGCCGTCAATGCGGGGAGCGACGAGCTGTTTCAGAATTGTATCCTTTTAGATATCGTGCAGAAGCACTTTGAGGGAGACTTCCATCCGGCGGCGAGCCTGCCGGAGAATCCCGGTGATCACGGGCACCTGCTGGAGCTGGAGAGACGGCTGGCGGGGGGCGGCGGACTCTGGAAGAACAAAAGCCCGGGGCGGCCGGGGCGGCGGGGCGGAAGCGGTATCTGCGGGAGGCGGCCGGGAAGCCGCCGTCTTTCGGGAGGACGTCCGGGAAGCCGGAGCGGTAGCGGCCATTGGGGCAGACGGGCGGAGAACGGCGGGGAGCTGCACTTTATGGAGGAGGAACGGGCGAAGCGCATGCTGGACGGCCGGGTCTATCGGCTGGACCAGGAGCACGTGGGCCTAAGTCCGCTGATTTTTCAGGTGTTTCACAACAATTACACGGACGGCGTGCGTGCGGTTGCTTTCTATTATGAAGGAAGGCGGTTCTACGCAGCCTTCGAGGAGGGCGAGGAATTGAAGCGGATGGAGGTGGGCTTTGGCCGCCCGGCCGTGACGGAAGTGCTTTTTCACGGGGAACCGTATCTCCTCGGCGTGACGGGAAGCTTTGGAAAGGACGAAGACGGACGGATGGTCCTGAAGCTGGACCTCGCTTTTCTGGAGGAGGCGGTGCGCCGCAGGCTGAAATGTTATTTCCTGGAGGAGGGGGGAAAGATCGAGATTCACTGGGACGAGACGCCGGGAGGCCGCCTGATCACGGAGGGGCTTGGGGCGCTGCTTGGCGACTCTCTGAAGAATGGCTTTATGGACGTGATCCGGGACAAGGCGGGGGTGGACCTGCCGGCTCTTCTGGTCGACAGGACCATCCACCCTGTTGTCACAGGTATTGCCGCAGATCCTCCGACATGCTTTCCTCCAGCCGGATGATGTTTCCGGCGATCTGTCTGGAGGCGTCGTCGGCGGCGGAATACTGGTTCAGATAGGCACTCAGGGATTTGATGCCCATGTTGCAGCCGTCGGTGAGCATGGAAGCGATCTTTTTGTCGGAATCATTCAGCATGAGCTTCATGCCGGTCATGATGCGGGCGGAGAGCTTTTCCATGGGGCCCAGATCCCCGGCGGCCGTTCCGCCCTGATTCGCCAGGCCGTGGAGCTTGTCCCCGAAGCTTGCGTGGGCGTTCCTGTATTTTTCCAGGCTGTCCTTAAAGTCGGGGTCATGGACGGAGGGGAGAAGCTGGTCCAGAGTCTGGACGGCCATTTTCGTCCCGGCGTTGCATTCCTTCAACAGATTTTTCGTGTCGTCGTTCATGAAGAACTCCTTTCCTAAATATTTTGGGACAGGCAATCGCCTGATATTTTAGGAATACCCGAAAAAAGGCGGGCATCCGTTTTTAGCATACCCGAAGAAGCGCATTCTCATGCACGGAACTCAAGGCTGAAACGGTTGCCTGGGACTGCGGAATGTGTTATAATCAAACAGGTTTTACGGGCACCCCGCAATGCATGCCCATGCGGGCGGACAGCTTCGCTGACATTGTATAAAAAAAAAACATGGAGCAATCCCCTTCCCATTTCTCCCGTTTTGTTGTATCATATTATCTGCAACTTCAAGATATAGTGTTTCAGAGCGAGAGCAATACCAATATATGGTGTGACAGCGGACGAGGAGAATTATGAGCGCAGAAGTAATGAATCGAGTGATCAAGCGGAATGGGGAGGAAGTGACCTTCGATCTGTCCAAGATCGTCAATGCGATTGAGAAGGCAAACCGCGAGGTGGGCAACATTCACAGGATGAATGAATATCAGATTTTTGCCGTTGCCGACAACGTGGCCGACAAGATCAACGAGTCGACCCATGCGGTCAGCGTGGAAGATATCCAGGACATGGTGGAGACCGGGATCATGGAGATGCGGGGCTACGAGGTGGCTCAGAAATACGTGCGCTACCGTTACAGGCGGGAGCTGACCAGGAAGTCCAACACCACGGATAACGGGATTCTTTCCCTGCTTGACAATATCAATGAAGAGGTGACCCAGGAAAATTCCAACAAGAACCCGGTGATCAACTCCACCCAGAGGGACTACATGGCCGGGGAGGTCAGCAAGGATCTGTCCAAAAGGGTTCTGCTTCCCGCCGAGGTGGTGCGGGCCCATGAGGAGGGGATCATCCATTTTCACGATACGGATTATTACGCCCAGAGGGAGCACAACTGCGACCTGATCAACCTGGAGGACATGCTCCAGAACGGGACGGTCATCAGCGAGACCATGATCGAGAAGCCCCACAGCTTCTTTACGGCCTGCAACGTGACCACCCAGATCGTGGCCCAGGTCGCCAGCAACCAGTACGGCGGCCAGTCTTTCTCCCTGGCTCATCTGGCTCCCTTCGTGGACATCAGCCGGAAGAAACTGAGAAAGGCCGTGATTGCGGAGCGGGAGGCCTGCGGTGAGCCTTTGGACGAGGCGGTCATCGACAAGGTAACCGAGTGCCGCCTGAAGGAAGAGGTGAAGAGCGGGATCCAGACCATCCAGTATCAGCTCATCACCCTGATGACCTGTAACGGCCAGGCTCCCTTCGTGACCGTGTTCATGTATCTGGACGAGGTGCCGGCGGGCCGGACCAGGGAGGATCTGGCGATGATCACGGAGGAGGTGCTGCGCCAGAGGATACAAGGGGTTAAGAATGAGAAGGGCGTGTGGATCACTCCGGCCTTCCCCAAGCTGATCTACGTGCTGGACGAGGACAATATTACGGAGGACTCCAGGTATTGGTATCTGACGGAGTTGGCGGCGAAATGTACGGCCAAGCGGATGGTGCCCGACTACATTTCCGCAAAGATGATGCGGGAGCTCAAAAAGGGCAACGTGTATACCTGCATGGGCTGCCGTTCCTTCCTGACAGTGGAGGAGAGCCAGAAGAATCCCGACGGGAGTTACAAGTTTTACGGAAGGTTCAACCAGGGCGTCGTGACCATCAACCTGGTAGACGTGGCCTGCTCCGCGGAAGGGGACATGGACAAATTCTGGGAGATCCTGGACGACCGGCTGGAGCTGTGCCACCGGGCCCTCCGGTGCCGCCATGAGCGGCTGAAGGGAACCGTTTCCGACGTGGCTCCCATCCTCTGGCAGTACGGGGCCCTGGCGAGGCTGAAAAAGGGGGAGCGCATCGACAAACTTCTGTATGGCGGGTACTCCACCATTTCCCTGGGCTATGCGGGGCTCTACGAGATGTGCATGCGCATGAAGGGAAAATCCCACACGGACCCGGAGGCGAAGCCCTTCGCCCTGGCGGTCATGCAGCGGCTCAACGACAAGTGCGCCGAGTGGAAGGCGGCGGAGAACATCAGCTATTCCGTGTACGGGACGCCCATGGAGTCCACCACCTATAAATTTGCGAAATGTTTACAGAAACGGTTCGGGATCATTCCCGGCGTGACGGATAAAAATTACATTACCAACAGCTATCACGTCCATGTGTCCGAGGAGATCGACGCCTTCAGCAAGTTAAAGTTCGAGTCGGATTTTCAGAAGCTGTCCCCGGGCGGCGCCATCAGCTACGTGGAGGTGCCCAACATGCAGCAGAACATTCCGGCGGTGCTGTCGGTGATGAAATTCATTTATGACAACATCATGTATGCGGAGCTCAACACCAAGAGCGACTTCTGCGAGAGCTGTGGCTATGACGGAGAGATTGTGATCAAGGAGCAGGAGGACGGGAAGCTTGTCTGGGAGTGCCCGAGCTGCGGGAACCGGGATCAGGACAAGATGTTCGTGGCCCGTCGGACCTGCGGCTATATCGGAACCCAGTTCTGGAACCAGGGCAGGACCCAGGAGATCAAGGACCGGGTGCTGCACCTGTAAGGATGCGCTTGCTGTAAAAGCGCAGCGGGGGAAAGGGCCGGGGCGAGGGGTGAAAAGCGATGTATTATGGAAATATCAAGGAATGTGATATTGCGGACGGCCCCGGCGTGCGGGTGACGCTGTTCGTGTCCGGCTGCCGCAATCACTGCAAGGGATGCTTCAATTCCGAGACTTGGGATTTTTCCTACGGGCAGCCCTACACGGAGGAGGCGGAGGAAAGGCTTCTTGCACTTCTTGGGCCGGACTATATTCAGGGCTTTACCCTCCTGGGAGGCGAACCCTTTGAGCCGGAGAACCAGAGAGTCTGCGTGACGCTTTTGAGAAAGGTCAGAGAGGCTTACCCCAAGAAGGATATCTGGTGTTATTCCGGATATCTCATCGACCGTGACATGGTTCCCGGCGGGAAGGTTTATACCGAGGTGACGGAGGAGATGCTCTCGTATATCGACGTGCTGGTGGACGGCCGGTTCGTGGAGGAGGAGAAGGATCTGACCCTTGTCTTTCGCGGCAGCAGGAACCAGAGGGTTCTGAGGCTGGAAAATGGGAAGGCAGCGGAGAGATTATATTGTTAGAAGATATCGGAAAATAAAGATGTCGGAAAGATGGGACTGCAGAGCGGCGGTCCCGTTTTTTTCGTTAAAACATTTTGTCCGGTGAAACAAAATTCCCGCTTTCCCCGTCTTATAGTATAGAAAGCTTTCAAAAACTGCAGATACAGGAGAGAGGTAATTGAAAAAGGTATACCCAAAGGGCACTCGTGAATGCATGCGCCTTGTGCTGTAAAACTGAGATATAAGGGGGAAGACGATATGAACACGGAGATTTTGGCCGCCCGGGCAAAGGAGGGAGACGCAGATGCGTTTCCCAACGTCACGGTGGACGGTGTCAGGCTCAGCATGGGAGGCGGATTTTATGACGGTTACTACATGTCCAACGAGGGAGGGGGAATGTGCCTAAAAGACGAGGACGTCGAAAATTATCGGTTTGCGGACGGTTCCATGGAATATAGAATACATCTTTCGACGACGGAGCGGGGGTTTATGCTGAACAAGCCCATCCATGTAGAATTTAGGGAAATCGGTTATAATACGTCGGAGCTTTCGGAGCCGGTGACCGACGTGGAGGGGAGCTGGACCATAGAATGGACCCTTCAGGGGAGTAATGAAATCTATGAGGCGGATATTGAACATGGCGTTATTGGAGACACGGGAGCCACGCTGACCCACGTGGGGCTGTCGCCGATCTCCGCCAGGATACTTGTGCGTTATCCGAAGAAGGAAGAACGGGTGTTTTGGACGGATGACGACGGAAACGTTCGATCCTTTCTGGAATGGGAAATGCCCCCGCAGCTCGTGGGTGCGAAAATGAAGGACGGAACGTCCTGTTACTATGCGTGGGTCGGCGGCGGAGGCTCTGCAGGGTACCGGGGGCAGGAAGATATCTGCGAGATGATCTGTAACGGAGAGCAGATCTTGGACGTTCATCAGATCGAATATCTGATGTTCGTTAAGGATTATCCGGAGGACGGCAATGTTACCGACGACAATTTCTGGTTTGTGAAGGTTCGGTGAGAGAAGGATAAAAGAAGGGCCTGAAATGCTCCGGGCAGCCTGCGTTTTGCGGGCTGCCCGGAGTGTCTTATGTAGAATGAGAATGAAATAAGATAGCTGGCTGTTTCAGGGATTATTCCACGTCCTGCAGGGCGGCGTAATCTTCCTCGCCGGTGCGGATCTTGACGACCCTGGCCACGTTGTAGACGAAGATTTTGCCGTCGCCGATATGGCCGGTGTAGAGGGCCTTCTTGGCGGCCTTGATGATCTCCGCCACGGGAATCTTGCTGACGACCACCTCGATCTTGACCTTGGGAAGGAGGGTGGCGTCCATCTCCACGCCCCGGTACATTTCGCCGGCTCCCTTCTGGACGCCGCAGCCCATGACCTGGGTCACGGTCATGCCGGTGACGCCCAGGTTGTTCATGGCCTTCTTTAGCTTGTCATAGCGGGAGAGCTTGGCAATGACCACCACCTTGTAAATGCCGGTGGAGAGGTCTGCCTGGCTGACCACCGGAACGGCGGCCGCCCGCTGGATTTCGGAGGCGCTCTCGTAATCCTCCGTGCCCAGGTCCGTGTTTTCGTTGATGTCCATGGTCATGGTGTTGGAGACGTCCATGATGCTGAAGCCGGAGTAGGCGGAAGCCAGGCCGTGCTCCTTTGCGTCCAGGCCGATGATCTCCTCCTCCTCGGTGACCCGCAGTCCCACGAGGGCCCGGATGATGAGGAAGGCGATGGTGATGGTGACGGCCGTCCATGCGGCCACGGCCGCAAAGCCCAAAAGCTGGAGGCCGAGCTGTTTTACGCCGCCGCCGTAGAAGAGGCCAACGATGGTGTCATTTCCGGGGGCGGAGGTGGTGGCGAAAAGTCCCACGGCGATGGTGCCCCAGATGCCGTTTAAGCAGTGGACGGCCACGGCGCCCACCGGGTCGTCCACCCGGAGCTTGTGGTCCAGGAACCAGACGCCGAACACCACCAGAAGCCCGGCCACGGCGCCGATTGCGATGGCCCCGAAGCAGTCCGTTACGTCACAGGGGGCGGTGATGGCCACCAGCCCGGCCAGGGAGGCGTTTAAGCACATGGAGACGTCCGGCTTTCCGTATTTGAGCCAGGTGAAGACCATGCACACCACGGTTGCGATGGCGGGGGCCACAGTAGTGGTCAGGGTGATCGAGGCAAGCTGTTCCACGCTGGTGGCCGCCGCCCCGTTGAAGCCGTACCAGCCCAGCCAGAGGATGAACACGCCCAGACAGCCGATGGGCAGGTTGTGGCCGGGGAAGGCATTGACCTTGGTGATCTTTCCGGCCTTGTCTTTCACGAACTTTCCGATCCGGGGCCCCAAGAGGGCGGCGCCGATCAGGGCGGAGATGCCGCCGACCATGTGGATGGCGCAGGAGCCGGCAAAGTCATGGAAGCCCATCTGGGACAGCCAGCCGCCGCCCCAGATCCAATGGGCCTCGATGGGGTAGATCACTGCGGAAATTACCGCAGAGTAAATGCAGTAGGATAAGAATTTGGTCCGCTCCGCCATGGCGCCGGACACGATGGTGGCCGTCGTGGCGCAGAACACCAGGTTGAACACAAAGTTGGACCAGTCAAAATTCGCATAGTCGCTGAAAATGTCGAATCCGGGTTCCCCGATCAGTCCCATCACGTCTTCGCCCAGAAGCAGGCCGAAGCCCACCAGGATGAAGACCACGGTACCGATGCAGAAGTCCATCAGGTTTTTCATCAAAATGTTGCCGGTATTTTTGGCCCTTGTGAAACCGGCCTCCACCATGGCGAAGCCGGCCTGCATCCAGAATACCAGGGCGGCTCCGATCAGGAACCAGACGCCGAAGACCTGGCCGTTTACGGCACTTAAGATTTCTTCTGTCATAGATTTCCTCCTCCCGACGCTCCTAAAGCGTCGTTGTCCCTTTGAAATTCCTGTCTGCGGCGCGCCCCGTAACATAGAATTAGAGTTTTGCGCAGGGAAACGTTTCTTTATGTTTTCCCCGCATATGGAAAAGGCGCCTTGGAAAATCCAAAGCGCCTTTGCCTTACGCCTGACAGTCTACCATTCGGTGGAAAGAAAGTCAATTGGCGTTCCGGCCAAAGAATTTGGAAAAAAAATCTAAAATTTGTAAAAAGTTTATAAACTGAAAAATGGAAAAAGAGTGGAAAAAAAGAACTATTAATCATATTAGTCCTTGCGCTGGAGGAAAAAAGGTGTATAATAAAAGAGGAGTCAATAAATAAATAATAAGGAGAGGTATTATGAACAGAAAAGAACTGGTATTGAAAACGTTCCACAACGAGCCGACGGACAAGCTGTTGGTTGGTTTCTGGCATCATTTCCTGGAGGACGAGCTGGTGGACGGCCTGCACAATCCGGAGTACATTGCCAAAAACCTGGAGGGGGCAAAAAAATTCAAAGAAGAATTCGATCCCGACTTTGTAAAGGTCATGACGGACGGGTATTTCTTCATGCCCTGCAATTATGAGGACATGAACAGCGCTTCGGATCTCAGGAACCTGAAACCCACGGACGAGATGGATCTGTATCTGGACAAATGCGTGGAATTTGCGAAGGCCACCAGGGAGATCTACGGCAATGACGTGCTGATGTACTACAACGTGTTCTCCCCAACCTTCCAGGTCAACCACAGGATGAACCAGACCCATCCGCTGATGTCGGCGGGCAAGTTGGAGGCGCCCATCGTCCAGTTGATCAAGGAGGACCCGGAAGCGACCCAGGCGGCCCTTGACCTGCTTGCGGATTACACGGAGAAGCTGATCGACAAAATCGTCGGCGCAGGAATCATGGACGGCATTTATTTCAGCGTGTCCTGTTTCAACCGGGGAATTTCTCCTGCGGTTTACAACAAATACGTGGCGCCCGGCGAGAAGAGGATCATCGCCAAGGCCAACTCCTATGCCAAGGACAACCTGCTTCATATCTGCGGCTGGAGGGGCAACCTGAACAATCTTTCCATCTTCACGGACTATGACTGCAGCGTCATCAACTGGGCCGTTCATGCGGAGGAAGTCTCCGTGGCGGAGGGCAAGAAGATGTTCGGCGGCAAGTGCGTGATCGGCGGCTTCGGAAACAACAATACGGACCTGATCTGCACCGGAACCAAGCAGGAAATTCAGGATTACGTGGAGAAGATCGTGGACGAGGCGGGAACCACCGGCATTATCATCGGTGCGGACTGCACCACCCATCTGGACACGCCGGACGAGCATATCCACTGGGTATATGAGAAGGCGGCGGAGATTTCCGAGAGGCTTTTGAAGAAATAAACAGACATGCCTGCGGGCATAACCTGTAACTATCCGGGGCTGTCACCCGGCTGAAAATTTCAGCCGGGCGGCGGCCCCGTTTTTTCGTAATTGTCTTAAAGCGGACGTGGATTGACACGCAAGACCGCCGTGTAGTATTATGAACCATAGAAGATGCCGGACAATCCTTTATGGCGGGAGTGGAGGGATGCGTATATGGAAGTGCTGAAAAAAGAAAAAGTTCATACAATTGATGATATTTATGCACTGCCCGAGGGAGAGCGTGCAGAATTGATTGACGGTAAAATTTACTATATGACGCCGCCGGGCCTGAGACATCAGAGGATCAGCCGGAAGCTGCATCAGGCGATCGCAAATTATATTGACAAAAGTCACGGAGAATGTGAGGTCCTGGCGGCGCCTTTTGCCGTATTTTTGAGTGAGGACGCAATGAATTACGTAGAGCCGGACCTTTCCGTTATCTGTGACCCGTCCAAGCTGGATGATGCGGGATGCCATGGCGCACCGGGTTGGGTGATAGAAATTGTCTCGCCGGGCAGCAGGGCAAGAGACTACATGACGAAATTGTTCAAGTATCGCGCGGCGGGCGTCAGAGAGTATTGGATTGTGGATCCGGAAAAACAGATGGTGACGGTTTATGGATTTGAAAAGGATGCCCTTGCGCAGTATGATTTTGGCGAAGAGGTATCGGTTGGAATATATGAAGGGCTTTCTATAAAAACCGAATGGTAAAAGGAACAAAAAACTGTCGGAAGATGCGAATCTGCCGGCAGTTTTTTGTGCACGCGGGGCGGAAATCTTCCCTGCCCGATCTGCAGATGCCAAAATCCGTGTGTGGGAGCTCACGTTTCCGGCGGGAGACTCCGTATGGCGTTGCCGTCGATGATTTTCGGCATGAACATCACTTCCCTGTTTCCGATGGGCTGGTCGGTCTGGATCCGTTCCAGGAGCATCTGTCCGATGCGGGAACCCAGGCCCCAGGTGTCCGGCAGGGCCCTGGAGGGATTGACATAAAAAAGGTCCACCAGATTGACATTGCAGGGAGAGGCAATGGAAAGCCTGTCCGGAATTGGGATCCTGTTTTGCCGGCAGTAGCGCAGCAGGCCGATGCAGGTTTCGTTGTGGCAGGGGATGATGGCGGTGGGCGGGTCGGAACGTGACAGCAGGAGAGAGGCGGCCCGGTATCCGAATTCAGAGTCATGGGGGCCCTCCACCATGTAGGGGTAGGTGGGATCCACTTCTATGTCAATTTCTTTCATGGCACGTCTGAAGTTCTGAAAACGCTCAAAGGCAGAGCTGATGGAAAGAGGGCCGCTGATCAGCCCGATTTTCCGGTGATTGTTCCGGATGAGCTGCATGGTCATTTCGTAGGTGCTGTTTCCAAAATCTGCATCCACGAAATCACCCAGGAAATCAGGATTGTTGATGCGGCGGTGTATCAGTATGATGGGGATCCGCTTGCTGATCTGTGTGATAAACTGGTCATTTCTTCCGCAGCTGTTGAGGATGATCCCGTCCACGTTCCGTTCGTAAAGCATGGTGAGATAGTTTTTTTCGATCTCACTGTCATTGAAGCAGTTGCAGATGAACAGGGTATAACCGTATTCCTTGATGATCTGTATAATTGCCTGAGAAATCTGGCTATAATATTCATTGGTGCTGTCGGCGATGAGAAATGCAATGGTTTTGGAAGCATGGCTTTTCAATTCCCTTGCCGCCCGGTTGGGGAAATAATTCAGCTCCTGTATGGCGTCCTGAACCCGCTGCTGGGCTTTGGGGGATACATTTGAGTGATTGTTAATTACACGTGAAACGGTGGCAACCGAAACGTTGGCGTGATCGGCGATGTCCCTGATGGTAATGTTTTTCATTCGTTCCTCCTGCTGGTAAAGAAATCAGAACCATTATAATATAAAAAACTGCGAAATGCAACGAATAATATTGAATCAATGTGATAACGTTTACAAAATTAAGAAAGAGAGGTGATAATAGACAAAGATAGACAGAAAAAATAGTACAAGATTGACAAAAAGAAAAGAAAAATAGAAGAAAATGTTGACAAAAAAACGGATATATAATAAAATGAAAAATGTAAACGATTACACCAGAAGAAAACATGATGTAAGCACGAAAAACAAAAAGGAGGTTTGTTCATGAAGAAGGTAACGGCACTTTTGATGGCGGCATTGCTGGTCTTTAGCCTTGCGGGCTGCGGCCAGAAAGAGGAGGCAGAGAGCAAAGGCGAAGAAAAAAAGACCACGGAAGCGGCAAAGGCGGAGACGGAGGCGGCCCGGGAAGAGACGTCCGGCAGCCCGGGGGAATCCGGGGAGGCATCCGGCGACCCGATCAAGATCGGCCTGACGACGGTGCTGACCGGCGACCGTTCCCTGGAAGGACAGTATGCGTCCAACGCAGTGGAACTGATCGAGGAGGAGATTAACGGTGCGGGCGGCGTCCTGGGGCGCCCCGTGGAAGTGGTGATCGAGGATGCGCTGGGCACGGACGTGGGTGCGGTGAACGCCTACCGGAAGCTGGCGGCGGACGAGGACATCGTCGCAATCATCGGGCCGGACAGCTCCAACGACGGAATGGCCCAGTCTCCTTCCGCCCTGGAATTTGAAATTCTCACGACGGCGCAGGGTTCCTCCCCGACTTTGCGGGACATGTGCAACAATGACAATGAGTGGCTGTTCCAGCTGAGAGCCTGTGACGAGACCCTCTGTGCGGCACTGATCAAATATGCGGTGGAGGATATGGGGCTGGAGAGTTTTGCAATCCTCCACGACACGGAGACGTCTTCCGCGGACCAGGCCAGACTGTTTACGGAGGCCCTGGCGGCTTATGACATCGAACCGGAGGTGGTGGTTCCCTTCACCACCGGGACAAAGGATTTTTCCTCCCAGATCGCACAGGTGCAGAACTCCGGGGCGGAGGCCATCATCGGCGCCGCCTTCCAGACCGAGGCGGCGATCCTGGTGACCCAGATCCGCTCCATGGGAATGGACGTGCCGATCCTGGGATCCAACGCATTTGCGGATCCGGTCACCATCCAGCTTGCCGGTGATGCGACGGACGACGTGTACTGCGCTTCCGCTTGGGTTCCCAATACACCCAATCCCAAGGGCAATGCGTTTGCCGCCAAATATCAGGAGACTTATGGCGAGGAATGCGGGAAAGCTGCGGCACAGATCTATGACCATGTCTCCATTATCTGCGAGGCCATCGAGCGGGCGGGCTCCACGGACCGGGCGGCGGTGAGAGACGCCATGAACACCATTGACAGCTACGAGGGTGCCATCACGACCTATGACTGCAGGACCAACGGGGACTGCGGCCGCGGCGGCCTGCTGGTGAGGGTGCAGGATCAGAAAGCGGAGATCATTGCACAGATCACGTCGGAGAAAGTGATTGATTGACGGGCGGGAAAATGGGGAGCCGGAGAAGCTCCCCATTCTCTTAGAAAGGACGGTGAGACTATGAACCTGCAGTTGTTGATTTCCGGCGTGTCCATGGGAATCGTCTACGGGCTGATCGCCATGGGCATGGTGCTGATCTTCCGGTCTGTGGGAATTATGAATTTTGCCCAGGGCGAGTTTCTGATGTTCGGCGGCTATTTCTGCTATACCTATAATCAGATTTTTGGTCTGCCCATTGTGGTATCCCTGATTCTGGCCTCTCTTTCCATGGGCGTGGTCGGCGTCTTGTTTATGAGATCTTCCTACTGGCCTCTCAGAAAGGCGCAGGCGAAGGCGATCATTGTGAGCGCCATGGGCGCCTCCATCGCATTTAAGGAAGGGGCCAGACTCATATGGGGCTCCATACCGGTCAGCATGGACCGGGTGGTCGAGGGGACGGTCAAAGTGGGAACGGCTTCGGTGCAGTGGCAGCACATTGCCATCATTGCGACCTCGGCGGTCATCATGGTGGCCGTGTACCTGCTCCTGGAGAAAACCTTTATAGGGAATATTATGCAGGCCACGGCCCAGGATCAGTACATGGCTTCCCTGACGGGGATCCCGGTGGTGTTTTCCATCGGCCTGACCTTTGCCCTGTCCGCCATGATCACGGGGGTGGGCGGAGGGCTTCTGGCGCCGATCTTCTTCCTGAACAACGTGATGGGGGCCACGGCGGGGTCCAAAGCCTTTGCGGCCATCGTGATCGGCGGTTTCGGAAGCGTACAGGGGGCCATCATCGGCGGACTGATCGTGGGGCTGGTGGAATCCTTCGGCGGAGCCTACATTTCCAGCACGTACCAGCTTGTTCTGATTTATGTGGTGCTGATTGCGATTCTGATGATCCGCCCCCAGGGAATCTTTGGGGAAAAAATACAGGAGAAAGCGTAGGTGACGGCGATGATCGAAGGATTCAGATCCATAAAAAAGCCTTTTATAATTATGATGCTTGCTGTGCTCGTTCTCGGCAGCGGGCTGCCTTTTGTGACGTCCAGCTATATGCTCAGGGTGCTTAACATTGCCATGATCACATACCTGTGCGTGCTGAGCGTATATGTACTTCTGGGGATGTGCGGACAGAATTCCTTTGCCCAGGCGGGACTTTGGGGTGTGGGGGCTTACATAACGGCCAACGCCACCCTGAGACTGGGATTCGGGTCCATTCCCGCCATGCTGGCGGCGATTGCCGGAACTGCGCTGTTTGCCTTTGTCCTGGGTTTTGCCTTTTTCCGTCTGAGGCAGTATTACTTTACCTTTGCCTCCATCGGCCTTATGACGATCTTGAACGGCCTGTTCATGAACTGGACGCCGGTGACGGGAGGGGCCTTGGGAATTTCCGACATTCCCCCCTTTCGGATTTTTGGGTTCACGGCCGACGGGGAAATCGCAAAGTTTTTTGTGATTTTTATCGTGTGTCTGCTGGTGAACGTGGTGATCCGGGTGCTGTTTCATTCTCCCCTGGGACGGTCCTTTATGGCGATCCGTGATAACGAGCTGGCGGCCGACTGCCTGGGGGTCAACAGCCTGCTGGCCAAAAGCACCGCTTTTGCGATCTCGGGGGCGCTGTGCGGGGCGGCGGGGGCGCTGTATGCGTTTTTGTCCGGTTATCTCAGCTACCAGACCTTTACCTATCAGCAGTCCACCATGTACCTGATCATGATCATGCTGGGTGGAACCATCTCGCCGGTGGGGGCCATCATCGGAACCCTGTGCATTTCCTTGCTTCAGGAATGGGTGCGTCCTCTGCAGAATTACATGCAGTTCATCTATGGAATCGGAATCATGATCCTGATGGTCGTTCAGCCGGAAGGTATTTTGGGAGGGGGGAAGACGCTTTATGAAAAATACATTAAACCCAAAAAGCGCAGTTCTGAAGCTGGATAACGTCTGCAAGAATTTCGGCGGGGTCACGGCGGCCGACGCCATCTGCCTGGAGTTGTATCGGGGCGAGGTCTTTGGGCTGATCGGGCCCAACGGGGCCGGAAAGACCACGCTGTTAAACCTGATCACCGGAATCTACATGCCGGACAAGGGAACCGTGATTCTGGAAGACAAAAATATTTCCAGGCAGCCCACCTACCGGCGGGCGCGGGCGGGGATCGCCAGAACCTTCCAGCATCCAAGGCTCCTGGGCAGATGTGACATCCGGACCAACATTTACATGGGCGTCGACCTGGCCAGTAAGCGAAAGAAAAAAGCGGCAGACGAGGGGGAGCTTTCCTTCCTCATGGAGAGTGCGGGGCTGGGTCAGGTGGATTTGAAGGATACGGTGGACAAGCTCTCCTACGGCCAGCAGAAGCTTCTGGAGATTATCCGGGCAATCCTCTGTGAACCAGGCGTCATGCTCCTTGATGAGCCGGCGGCGGGGCTGAATAACAAAGAAATGGAATATGTGGGAGCCCTGATTCGGATTGCGGTGGAAAAAAACATTGCGGTGCTTTTGATCGAACACGCCATGGATTTCGTGATGAATATCTGCGACCGGATCACCGTGCTGAATTTCGGGCACCAGATCATGACGGGCACGCCGAAGGAGGTCCAGGAGGACGAGGAAGTGATCAAGGCTTATCTGGGAGGTGGAAATCATGCTGGTCGTTAAAGGGCTGCACTCTTTTTACGGAAATATAGAGGCTCTTCACGGCGTGGAGATCGAGGTGAAGGACAAAGAGATCGTTGCGCTCATCGGCAGCAACGGCGCCGGGAAGACCACGCTCTTAAACTCGGTTTCCGGACATGTGACAAAGACAGGGGAGATCCGCTTTCAGGAGGAGGATATCACGAAACTGCCGCCCCACAAGATTGCCAAAAGAAATCTTCTCCAGGTGCCGGAGGGACGCCACGTGTTTCCCGGGCTTTCCGTGGAGCAGAATCTCCTGGTGGGGACCACGGCGGAGAAAGGACTCCGCGTGAGGGCCGGGAACAACGAAGAACTGCTGGAGATGGTATATGAGATTTTTCCCAGGCTCCTGGAACGGAAAAAGCAGCTGGCCTGGTCCCTTTCCGGCGGAGAACAGCAGATGCTGGCCATCGGCAGAGCGCTTATGGGGAAACCGAAGCTTTTGATGCTGGACGAGCCTTCCATGGGGCTGGCGCCCCTGATCATTGAAGAGCTGTTTGAAAAGATCGTGGAGATCAACAAAGCGGGAACCCCCGTGCTATTGGTGGAGCAGAATGCCCGTCTGGCCCTTAAGATTTCCGAGCGGGCCTATATTCTGGAGCGGGGCAAGATCACCCTTTCCGGGAAATCCGCCGATCTGATTCACGACAGCCGGGTGACGGAGGCGTATCTTGGAAAACGAAACAAAGAACAGGAGAGAGGAACATGATAATATCAGTAGGAAGCGATCATGCGGGATACAATCTGAAAAAGGCAATGATACCGTATATGGAATCTCTTGGGCATACGGTGATTGATCATGGAAACAACGGTTCGGATGATCTGGTATACTTTCCGGACATGGCAAGAAAGGTGTGCGGGCCCCTGGTGAGGGGGGAGGCCCAGCGGGGAGTGATGTTCTGCGGAACGGGCGTGGGCGCCTCCATCGCCTGCAATAAAATACCGGGCATCCGAGCCTCCATTGTCCATGACTACCACTGCGCCCACCAGTGCGTGGAGCATGACCATGCCAATGTCATGTGCATCGGGGAGAAGATTGCCGGGGAATGGCTGGCGAAGGATCTGCTGAAGGCGTTTTTTGAGGCGGAGGGCAATACGGACGAGAGAACGAAGCATGTGATTGAATTGTTGGACGAGATGGACGAAGGATACAAATAAGGAGGGCAGAATGGACAGGCAGTATTATATTTTTGACGCCGATACCCATATGTCGCCCTATGAGAATTTTGAGGGGAGCATCCACGCAGAGCAGTGGGAAGCCAGAATGTGCGCTGCCGGAGCGGACCGGGCGCTGGCCTGGCTGCTTCCCCAGGGGGTTCGGGACGTATCGGAGAGCAATGCCTATCTCTATGAGAACGCCAAAAAGAATCCCAGGATTCTTCCCTTTGGCTGGGCCAACATCAAAGAAGGGCTGGAAAAGGCGAAGCGGGATGTGAAAACCTGCCTTTTGGAATACGGGTTTAAAGGCGTGAAGCTCAACGGGGCGCAGAATGAATACTATATTGACTCTCCGGAGGCGCTGGAGGTAATCCGCATAATTGCAGAGCACGGAGGGATGACGGCCTTCCACATCGGGGCAGATTATCCGGAGTTTACGGATCCGGGGCGGGCGGCGAAAGCGGCCGGAATGTTCCCGGAGATGCCCATCCTCATGGTACATATGGGCGGAGCGGGGGATCCGGACGTCAGCGAGGCGGTGATTGAGACCGCCAGAGAAAATCCCAACATGTATCTGGTGGGGAGCGCCATCGGCGTGGACAAGGTGAAGCGGGCCATTGACATTCTGGGGCCGGACCGGGTTCTGTTTGGCTCGGACACTCCATTTTATGATGCGGGGAAAGTAAAACGGGAATATCTGCGGATGCTTGCTGCTTATGATGAGGAGACGACGGCAAAGGTGATGGGGCTCAACGCAAAGAGACTGTTTGGGATTGAGCCGGAAGGGAACGGGTAACCATGAATTTGGCGGTTTTGCTGGCGAGACAGATCGTGGTGATGTTTATTCTCATCAGTTTTGGCTTTGTGGCGGCGAAGTGCGGGATCGTCTCCAAGGAGGACGGTAAGGGGCTCTCCAAAATGGCCCTTTATGTCATTATTCCCTGCGTTCTCCTGAATTCCTTCCAGATCGAATTTACGGAGGACACCTACAGGGGGCTTTTCCTGGCCTTTGCCGCAAGCCTTCTGATCAACGTGTTTTACGTGGCCCTGACCTGGCTCTTAAATAAGAAATTTCCCATGAGCGTGGTGGAGCGGGCGTCGCTCATCTATCCCAATGCGGGGAACCTGATCATCCCGATGGTGGGGGCGGTCCTCGGAGAGGAGATGATTCTCTACTGCAGCGCTTTTATGGTGGTTCAGAATGTGTTCATCTGGACCCACGGGAAGTTCCTGATCAGCGGGGAACGAAAGCTTTCCTTCCGGACCTTCTTTTTGAACAGCAGCATGATCGCAATCCTGGCGGGAATTTTCATGGCGGTGACCGGGCTTAAGCTTCCTCCGGTGCTCCAGGAGGCGGTCGGCTCTGCCGGAAAGGCGATCGCGCCGGTCTGCATGTTCGTGACCGGAATCATCATCGGCGGCGCTCGCTTTTCGGAGATTTTCCGGAGCGGGCGGGTGTATGTCATCTGCCTTGGAAGGCTGATTTTGTACCCTGCGTTGGTTGCGGCCCTGTTCTGGGCAAGCGGCATCTGGAGCGGGATGCCGGGCTCGAAGGAACTGCTTCTCATTGTTTTCCTGGCCAGCGCCGCACCGTCTGCCTCGAATATCGTGCAGTTTGCCCAGGTGTATGAAAAGGACGAGGTCAGCGCAGGGATGATCAACGTGCTGTCCACCTTGCTTTGCATCCTGACCATGCCGCTTGGCGTGCTGCTTTATCAGGCGCTGTAACTGAAGCTGTTCTTCCATGGATTCGTGATCGTTTGTGGGAGAACAGCTTCCTTTTTGTCTCATAACCATCCGTTTTCTCCTCATATAGTATAGATGATCGGACTTATGGGGGAGGTATTCCTTTGAAACGATGTGTGGAGTTTGTCATGGGCGTGGTCCTTTTGCTGGCGGTATTTGTCCTGTCCGGGCCGGCGGCCGGAGTCCTCTGGAACGGAAGTGCGGCCGTATCGGGAGGGACGTCGCCGGTGGTGGCCCTGGATGCCGGCCACGGAGGGGCGGACCCGGGCAAGATCGGCATCAACGAGGTCCTGGAGAAGGACATCAACCTGGCGATCACGCTGAAAACCAAGGAGCTTTTGGAGAAGGAGGGCGTGCAGGTGGTCCTCACCAGGACGGACGACAGGGGGCTTTATAAGGAGACGGATGGGAACAAGAAGCGGGCGGATTTAAACAGACGGTGCGAGATTATCGAGGAGAATCAGGTGGATTTCGTGGTCAGCATTCACCAGAACAGCTACGGCGACGGGGACGTTCACGGATCTCAGATGTTTTATTATAAAAGCTCTGAGAAGGGGAAAAAGCTGGCGGAGATTCTTCAAAAGGTCTTCAACGAGTCGGTCAGCAGCCGGGAGCTTAAGGCGAAGGAGAACGGGGAATACTATATGCTGCTCCATGTGTCCTGCCCCATTGTCATTGCGGAATGCGGCTTCTTAAGCAACTGGGAGGATGCGGAAAAGCTTCGGACGGAGAGCTACCAGGAGGAGGTGGCAAAGGCTCTGACAAAAGGGATCCTGCAGTACATAGACGAAGAGTTCTGATGCGGATATAAAATTTCTGCAATTTTTACAAAGAGTGGTCTTTCCATTTTTGGAAAAGGGTGATATACTGAGTTTTATGATGATCACGAAGCTGGTAAGGATAGACGAACTCCATATGGACGAGGCCGCCATTTGCGAGGCCGGGAGGGTGCTGGCGGGCGGCGGCCTGGTGGCGTTTCCCACGGAGACGGTGTACGGCCTGGGGGCCAACGGGCTGGATTCGGAGGCTTCCTCCAGAATTTATGAGGCCAAGGGACGTCCCTCGGACAATCCGCTGATCCTTCATATCACTTCCATGGAGGAGCTTTATCCTCTGGCGGCTGAGATTCCAAAGACAGCTTTGGCCTTGGCGGAGACCTTTTGGCCGGGGCCGCTGACGATGATTTTTAAGAAGACGGAGCTGGTTCCCCATGAGACCACGGGCGGCCTTGACACGGTGGCGGTGCGGATGCCGTCTCACCCGGTGGCGAGGGCCATCATCCGGGCGGCGGGGGTTCCCATTGCGGCTCCCAGCGCCAATGCCTCCGGCAGACCCAGCCCCACGAAGGCGCTCCACGTCCTGGAAGATCTGGACGGGCGGGTGGACATGGTCGTGGACGGCGGGACAGTGGGGATCGGACTGGAATCGACCATCATTGATGTCTCGGGGAAGAAGCCTGTGATTCTCAGGCCGGGATATATCACAGAGGAGATGCTCGCATCCCTGATCGGGACGGTGGAGCTTGACCCGGCTGTAACGGGGAGGCCGGGGGCGGATGTGAGGCCCAGGGCTCCGGGCATGAAATACCGGCATTATGCGCCGAAGGCGGAGGTGACCGTGTTTCTCGGAAGTCCCACCGAGGTGTGTGCGGCCATCGAGGAAGCGCTGCGAAAAGCGTCGTCGGCGGGAAAGCGGGCGGGAGTCCTCTGCACGGAGGAGTCCGAGCGGTTTTACGAGGCCCCGGTGAAGAAATGTGCCGGCAGCAGAAACGAGCCGGAGAGCGTGGCGAGGAGCCTCTACGACGTGCTTCGGGCCTTTGACAGGGAACAGGTGGACTGTATATTTTCAGAGAGTTTTGAGGAAAGCCCCCTCGGCGGGGCGATCATGAACCGCCTCTTAAAGGCGGCGGGATACAGAGTAGTAAGATGCGGAGAGACTTCGCCGCCAGGGTGACGGAGCGCCGCATCGGATGTACATTGGCAATGAGAAAAAGTCAGGAGTGATGGTATGTCAGCAGTGAAGAGGGTTATTTTTGTCTGTACGGACAATACCTGTCTGAGTAATATGGCGGCGGCCGTATTTGAAGGGATTCGGAACGGGCGGGAGATCGAGGTGATGTCCAGAGGTCTGGTGGTGCTTTTTCCGGAGCCCATCAACCAGAAGGCGGTTGCCATTCTGACAAGCCACAGGCTTTCCCTTCTGGCTGACGAGGCAAAGGTATTGGAAAGCACGGATTTGATTCCCGGAACCTTAGTGTTAACCATGACGGGGGCCGAGCGAGAGGAAGTGCGGGAGCGGTTTCCGGATCTGTTAAACGTATTTACTCTCCGGGAGTTTGCTGGACAGGACGGGGATATTACAGAGCCCCTGGGTGGAAGTCTTGCAGACTATGGAGCCTGCTACGAGCACATTGACCTGTTCACGAAGCTGGCGGCAGAGATTATATTCAAGGAGGAAGAGGCAGATGATAGCATTGGGGTGTGACCATGGCGGATATGAATTGAAACAGGAGATCATGGCATGGCTTGACAAGAACCATTTGGAATATAAGGATTACGGATGTTTTAGCGGGGAGGCGGTGGATTACCCCGTGTATGCGAAATTGGTGGGACATGCGGTGGCGGACGGCGAGTGCGAGAAGGGGATTTTGATCTGCGGGACCGGCATCGGCATCTCCATTGCGGCGAATAAGATCAAGGGGATCCGGGCGGCCCTCTGTTCCGACTGTTTTTCGGCGGAGGCCACCAGGCTTCACAACGATGCCAATATTCTGGCCATGGGAGCCAGGGTGGTGGGACCCGGACTGGCGCTTAAAATTGTAGATACCTTTTTAAATACGTCTTTTTCCGGGGATGAGCGCCATGCGAGGCGGGTCGGCCTGATTGAAGACTAGCGGAGGGTGAGCGATGAGCGGGAAACGTCAGGATTACATTTCCTGGGACGAATATTTCATGGGCGTGGCGGAGCTTTCGGCCATGCGCTCCAAAGATCCGGGCACCCAGGTGGGGGCCTGCATCGTCAGCGAGGAAAACAAGATTCTTTCCATGGGTTATAACGGGTTCCCAAAGGGATGCCCGGACGATGAGTTCCCCTGGGAGAGGGAGGGCGAGGACCCTTATGAGACCAAGTATTTTTACAGTACCCACAGTGAACTCAATGCCATCTTAAACTATCGGGGCGGGAGCCTGGAGGGCAGCAAGCTCTATGTGACCTTGTTTCCCTGCAATGAATGTGCCAAGGCGATTATACAAAGCGGAATTAAGACGATAATTTATGCAGACGACAAATACGGCGATACGTCCGCAGTGCGGGCGTCCAAGCGGATGCTCCGGTCTGCGGGGGTGGAACTGGTGCTCTACCGGCCGACCGGAAGACGGCTGGAGGTATCCGTATGAATAAAAAGCACAGGGAGCTTGTCCGCTGCCTGTCTTTGGTTAGCCAGTTGGGGATCACCATGCTGACGCCGGTGATTCTCTGCACTTTGCTCGGTGTGTGGCTGGATAATCGGTTTTCCACGTATTTTACGCTTCCCCTTTTGATCATGGGGATTTTGGCCGGTGCGAGAAGCGCCTACCTTCTGGCGAAGAAGGCGGTCCGGCCGGAGGAAGACGAGGAGAGAGAAGATGATTAAATATGTCGGCCAGGTGGTGCGGGAGGTGCTCCTTGGCATCGGCCTGTGGGGCATTGTCGGGACGGCGGTCATCCTGGCGGCCTGGGGGCTTTCAGACGGGATTCTGTACGGTTTCCTTCTGGGCGTCCTGCTTTCTGTCGGTTATTTTATCCATATGAGCATTACACTGGAGACCTCCATGGACATGATGGAGGAGAAATCAGCGAAGAACCATGCCCTCCGGTCCTATCTGATCCGGGTGGCCGTCGGGGCCGTTGCCCTTACGCTTGCCTGGTTGTCCGGCTGGTTCAACATGCTGGCGATCCTTGCGGGCTTTTTCACCCTGAAGCTGGGGGTGTACGCAAGGCCGCTTATTCACAAGGCTTTCTGTCATTTTGGAATTGTAAAAGATTCCGAAGACTGAAAGATAAAATGCGACGACTCCTTTGTGGTCGCAGCAAAAAACCTATTTCCATAAAGAAAGGGGTGAGAGCATGAGAATGATTTTATGTGAAGCAGATTTCGCCATAAAAGGTCTGGTGAATTACCAGATGTTCGGGCATACCTTCTGGCTGACTTCGACCCACGTTTCCATGATTATCGTGACGGTCGTACTTTTGATTTTTGCTTTTGCAGCGAACCGCTGTATGAAGAAAGCTAAGGATGTGCCGACCGGGTTCCAGAACGTGGTGGAAATCATAGTCGAGATGCTTGGCAACATGGTCAAGACCAATATGAAGCAGCCGAAAAAATTCATGAATTATATCGGCACACTCTTTCTGTTCATATTGATCTGCAACCTGTCGGGGCTTCTCGGGCTTCGGGGGCCGACGGCAGATTACGGCGTGACGCTTTGTCTGGGACTTATCACCTTCTGCCTGATCCAGTACAACGGGGTCAAGTGTCAGAAGGCAGGGCATTTCAAGGCGCTGTTTGAACCGATCCCGCTGTTTTTCCCGATCAACCTGATCGGCGAGATTGCGACACCGATTTCATTGTCATTGCGTCTGTTCGCCAATATGCTGGCCGGAACCATCATAATGGCGCTCTGGTATGGACTCATACCGCTTGTAATTGTAAAGCTGGGAATACCGGCGTTTCTGCATGCCTATCTGGATCTGTTTTCCGGGTGTATCCAGACCTACGTGTTCTGTATGCTGACCATGGTGTACGTGGACGACAAGATGTAGAAAAACAAAAAGGTTACAGAGAACCAAAATGTGAAGGAGGATTTAACAATGGGAATTTCAGGACAGGATTTAATTTATGCGTGTTCAGCGATTGGTGCGGGTCTGGCGATGATCGCCGGTATCGGACCTGGTGTAGGACAGGGTATCGCGGCAGGCCACGGTGCGTCGGCCGTGGGACGCAATCCCGGAGCGAAGGGTGACATCACCACCACCATGCTGCTCGGCCAGGCTGTTGCAGAGACCACCGGTCTTTACGGCCTCGTTGTCGCATTCATTCTGATGTTCGTTAAGCCTTTCTCATAAAGCTTTTCTAAAGCTTATCTTTGAGAAAAAAGAGAGAAAGGAGGAGGAGCATTGGAATCCATATTGGCAGCAGGAAGCTTTCTGATAGCCAGCGGGGAGCCCTACGAAAGGATTCTCGGACTTGACCCGCAGCTTATTCACGATGCCATTTTGCTGGGCGTCAATATATTTATCCTGTTTTTTGCCTTGTCTTATCTGCTCTTCAATCCGGCGAGAAAGATGCTGGAGAAGCGTACTGAGCGAATCCGGACGGATTTGGAGGGCGCCGCAAAGGAAAAGGAAACGGCCGAGGGCCTGAAGACGGAGTATGAGGCGAAGCTTAAGGATATCGACAAGGAAGCGGAGGCGATCCTTTCCGATGCCAGGAAGAAGGCCCTGAGAAGGGAAGAGGAGATCCTGGAGGAGGCGAAGGCGGAGTCCGCCCGCATCATCGAGAGAGCCGGCCGGGAGGCGGAGCTTGAGAAGAAGAAGGCTCTTGACGAGATGAAGCAGGAAATGATCACCATTGCGTCCCTCATGGCCGGGAAGGCCGTGGCAGGCTCCATGGATGTGAAAATCCAGAATGAGCTTATTGACAGGACGTTAAAGGAAATAGGGGATGAAACATGGCAAAGCTGATTGCGAAAACCTACGGCGAAGCGCTCTTTGAGGCGGCTTTGGAAAAAGGAAAGATTGATGAGATGTACGAGGAGGTACAGGGCATCCAGACGGTCCTTTCGGATAATCCGAAGCTGGTGAAGCTGTTTAATCACCCTAATATCATAAAAGAAGAAAAGCTTCAGGTTGTGGAGGCGGTATTTGCAGGCCGCCTGTCCCAGGAGATGATGGGATTCCTTCGGATCGTCATTGAGAAGGGACGTCAGGGCGAGCTTGACGGTATTTTCGCCTGGTTTATTGCCAGGTTGAAGGAGCATAAGAGGATCGGGATCGCTTATGTGACTTCGGCGGTGGAACTGTCCGGCGGACAGAAAAAGCAGGTGGAAGAAAAACTCCTGGCCACGACTGCGTATGAAGCCTTCGAGATACATTTTTCCGTGGACGCAGAGTTAATCGGCGGCCTGGTTATCCGTATCGGGGACCGGGTGGTGGACAGCAGTATCAAGAGCAGGCTTTATGAAATGAGAAAAGAATTGATGAAGATCCAATTAAATTAGAAAGAAGGTGCGAAAGCTCCATGAATTTAAGACCGGAAGAAATCAGCTCTGTGATCAAAGAGCAGATTGAGAGATATTCCTCCCGGCTGGAGGTGTCCGACGTGGGCACGGTCATCCAGGTGGCTGACGGAATCGCACGTATTCACGGCCTTGAAAAAGCAATGCAGGGCGAGCTTCTGGAGTTCCCGGGCGAGGTCTACGGCATGGTTCTCAACTTGGAGGAGGACAACGTGGGTGCCGTGCTTCTCGGAAATCAGAAGAGCATTGCCGAGGGCGACACGGTGAAGACCACCGGAAGGGTGGTTGAGGTGCCCGTCGGTGACGCCATGCTTGGACGTGTCGTGAATGCTTTGGGCCAGCCCATCGACGGCAAGGGCCCGATCCATACGGAGAAATTCCGTCAGATCGAGCGGGTGGCCCCCGGCGTTATCACCAGAAAATCCGTGGATACCCCCCTTCAGACCGGTATCAAGGCCATCGATGCCATGGTGCCCATCGGAAGAGGCCAGCGTGAGCTGATTATCGGCGACAGACAGACCGGAAAGACGGCTCTCGCCATTGACACGATCATCAACCAGAAGGGTAAGGGCGTCAACTGTATTTACGTGGCCATCGGCCAGAAGGCGTCCACCGTTGCGGGTATTGTGAAGACTTTGGAGGAGCATGACGCCATGGCTTACAGTACGGTTGTGGCGGCCACGGCCAGCGAGATGGCTCCCCTCCAGTATATTGCCCCCTATTCGGGCTGCGCCATCGGCGAAGAGTGGATGGAAGAGGGAAAAGACGTGCTGGTGGTATATGACGATTTGTCCAAGCATGCCACCGCTTACCGTACACTTTCCTTACTGCTCCGCAGACCGCCGGGACGTGAAGCATATCCCGGCGATGTGTTCTACCTGCATTCCAGACTCCTTGAGAGGGCGGCGAGACTGTCCGAGGAGCTGGGCGGCGGCTCTCTGACGGCCCTTCCCATCATTGAGACCCAGGCAGGTGACGTGTCGGCCTACATTCCGACCAATGTGATTTCCATCACCGACGGCCAGATTTATCTGGAGACGGAGATGTTCAACGCAGGCTTCCGTCCGGCCATCAATGCGGGCCTTTCCGTGTCCCGTGTGGGCGGCGCCGCACAGATCAAGGCTATCAAGAAGATTGCCGCTCCCATCCGTGTGGAGTTGGCCCAGTTCCGTGAGCTGGCGGCCTTCTCCCAGTTCGGTTCCGAGCTGGATGCGGATACCAAGGAGAAGCTGGCACAGGGCGAGCGGATCCGGGAGGTCTTAAAACAGCCCCAGTACCAGCCCATGGGCGTGGAGTACCAGGTCATCATTATCTTTGCGGCCACGAAGAAATATCTGTTAGATATTCCGGTCAGTGAGATTCTGCGGTTCGAGAAGGAGCTGTTTGAGTTTATTGACACCAAATACCCGGAGATTCCGGAGGAGATTCGGACGACAAAGGCTCTTTCTTCCGAGCTGGAGGAGAAGCTTGCGAATGCTGTTTCCGAGTTTAAGAAACAGTTTGATTTGAGGTGATCCTATGGCGACAATGCGTGAGATCAAAAGAAGGAGAGCCAGCATTCAGAGCACGGGACAGATCACCAATGCCATGAAGCTGGTGTCCACGGTGAAGCTGCAGAAGTCCAGGGCAAGGGCCGAGAACACCAGGCCTTACTTTGACATGACCTACAGCACCGTCTGCTCCATTCTGGCCCATACGCAGAACGTGCGCCACCGTTATCTGGTGAGGGGCGCTTCCGATAAGCAGGCAGTCATTGCCATCACCTCCAACAGAGGTCTGGCGGGCGGCTACAACTCCAATATCGTGAAGGCGGTTCTTTCCGGAATCGAGGCGGAGAGGGCGCACCTTTATGCCATCGGAAAGAAGGGGCGGGATGCTCTTGCAAGAAGAGGCTATATGCTGACGGCGGATTACTCCGACGTGATCGAGGCCCCTTCCTATGCGGACGCGTCGGCCATCGGAAAGGCGGTCCTGGAGGCTTATCAGAAGGGAGAGGTGGGCGAGATCTATCTGGCCTATACTTCCTTTAAGAACACGGTCAGCCATGATCCGAAGCTGATCAAGCTTCTGCCGGTGGAACTTACCGAGGAGGAGATCCAGGCGGGAAGCGAGGCGGCGAAGGAGCGGGAATGCCCGATGAATTATGACGGGGATGAGGAGGAAGTACTGGATGCCCTGATTCCCGGCTATGTATATAATCTGATCTATGGCGGCATGCTGGAGTCCATCGCCAGCGAAAACGGCGCCAGGATGCAGGCAATGGATTCCGCTACCAGCAATGCGGAGGAGATGATCGAGAAACTGTCCCTGCAGTACAACCGGGCGAGACAGTCCTCCATCACCCAGGAGCTGACGGAGATCATTGCAGGCGCAGAGGCGCTCAACTAATTAAGAGATGCAGAATAAACAATAAAGGAGTGAGCAAGGAATGCCAGAGACGAATATCGGCAGAATCACCCAGATTATCAGTGCCGTTCTGGACATCAAGTTCAGCGAAGGAAAGCTCCCCGACATCAACGAGGCGATCAAGGTGAAGCGGACGGACGGAACGGACCTGGTGGTGGAGGTATCTCAGCATCTGGGCGATGATACCGTGAGATGTATCGCCATGGGCTCCACGGACGGACTGCTTAGGGGCATGGAGGCGGTGGCCATGGGCGCACCTATCACCGTGCCCGTGGGAGAGAATACCCTGGGACGTATTTTCAATGTCCTGGGCGAGCCCATTGACAATAAAGAAGCTCCGACCGTGGAGAAAAAGCTTCCTATCCACAGGCCGGCCCCCGAATTTTCGGAGCAGGCTACGGACACGGAGATTTTGGAGACCGGGATCAAGGTCGTTGACCTTCTCTGCCCCTATCAGAAGGGCGGAAAGATCGGTCTCTTCGGCGGCGCCGGAGTGGGAAAGACGGTTTTGATCCAGGAGCTGATCCGTAATATCGCAACGGAGCACGGCGGATATTCCGTATTTACCGGCGTGGGCGAGCGTACCCGTGAGGGCAACGACCTCTACCACGAGATGACGGAATCCGGCGTTATCAACAAGACCACCATGGTTTTTGGACAGATGAACGAGCCGCCGGGAGCCAGAATGAGGGTGGGCCTTACCGGACTTACCATGGCGGAGTATTTCCGTGACGAGGGCGGCAAGGACGTGCTGCTTTTCATCGACAACATTTTCCGTTTCACCCAGGCAGGCTCCGAGGTTTCGGCCCTGCTTGGACGTATGCCTTCGGCCGTTGGTTATCAGCCGACGCTGCAGACGGAGATGGGCGCCCTTCAGGAGCGGATCACCTCCACCAAGAGCGGATCCATCACCTCGGTCCAGGCCGTTTACGTGCCCGCCGACGACCTGACGGACCCGGCCCCGGCGACCACCTTCGCCCATCTGGATGCCACGACGGTGCTTTCCCGTTCCATCGTGGAGCTGGGCATCTATCCCGCCGTGGATCCCCTGGAGTCCACCTCCAGAATCCTTGACCCCAGAATCGTGGGCGAGGAGCACTACAAGGTGGCCAGAGGCGTGCAGGAAATCCTTCAGAAGTACAACGAGCTTCAGGATATCATCGCCATCCTCGGCATGGACGAACTCTCCGACGAGGAGAAGCTGATCGTGTCCAGAGCCAGAAAGGTGCAGAGATTCCTTTCCCAGCCCTTCTTCGTGGCCGGACAGTTCACCGGCATGGAGGGGCGTTACGTGCCTGTTTCCGAGACGATTCAGGGCTTCAAGGAGATCATCGAGGGCAAATACGATGACATTCCCGAGAGCTATTTCCTCAATGCAGGCAACATTGACGACGTACTGGCCCGCGTAAAGTAGGGGGTGTGTGAATGGCTTCGGAAAAATCGTTTGAGCTTCGAGTGATTACGCCCGACCGCGTCTTCTACGAGGGCAGTGTCCAGATGGTGGAAATGGACACCAGGGAGGGAGCCATCGGCGTTTACAAGAGCCATGTGCCCACCACCTGCATTCTGCGGCCCGGGATCCTGACCATCCATCTGGAGGATGGCGAGGCGAAGCAGGCGGCCCTCCACGGCGGCTTTGTGGAGATCCTCAAAGAGAGCGTCACCGTGCTGGCGGAAGCGGCCGAGTGGCCGGGAGAGATCGACGTGGAGCGTGCCGAGCAGGCGAAAGAGCGTGCGGAGACAAGGCTTCAGGCCCACAACGAGGATCTGGATCCCCTCCGGGCAGAGATGGCCCTTAGGCGTGCGATTACGAGAATTAAGGCGGCAAAATAAAAATTATAAAATCAATACGGCAGTCTGCAGACAAGCCGTGCGGAAAATCTCCCGTCCTGTCGATAACAGAAATCAATCGGGCGGGAGAATCTTTTTATATGGAATGACCTGGAGCAGCTTTTAAGCAAGACAGATATTTGTTGAAAAAACAGCTTCCTTTTATTTGCAATTTATGGTATAATTTTTCTAAAGTCTGTCGTCCATCAGTTCGATATGTCATAAGGCGTATGAACAAAAGGACGGTTGGCTTTTTGTTCTGTTTATTAATAAAAATCATCGAGAAAAGGAGCGATAGGAACGTGGCGGGAAAGCAAGCGAACTCCCTTGCCGGACGGGGGACAAAACGGAGCCTGAATGGAAGGATATTAAAAAACACGACGCTTAATATCCTGATTTTGGTGGTCATATGCAGTACTATTATGGTTCTTGCCATGCAGTCACTTGCCAACAACATTTTATTGGACAGTCTTCAGCCGATGGCGCGGCAGTCGGCCAAGACGGTAGAGGCCAACATCCATATGCTGGCAGACCGTATGATGACCATTGCCAGTGATCCCCGGATGAATGAGGGAACTGCTGCAGGCTTAGAGGGAACGGAGGCGTCCAGTTCAAATATTGCAGAAACTGAAAAGAACCGTAAGGCGGTACTGGAAGAGGCGGCAGAGATTTATGAATTATACACAATCGCGCTGTATGACTTGGACGGACGGCTTATACAGGGGATCAATGATGCACCGGAAAATCTGGATGGCAGTTTCCTGTCGCTTTTGCAAGAAACAGATAATTTGACTACCGATTCCTCCACGATCTATCAGGGAAAGCTGGGCATTATGATGGGTATGCCGGTGAAGGAGGAAGGCGAAACCGTTCTTTATGTGATGGGGGTATATAAATATGATACCCTTAACGATGTTATCAGCAGTATCAATTTAGGAAAGAGCGGCATGGCCTATGTGGCTAACCGAGAGGGCATTGTTGTCGGACATCCGGATCAGTCTCTGGCGCTCAATAAAAGTTCCCTGGCTGAACTCAGCGGCGGCAACACGGACGCGGTGGAGAGAGTAACTACCGGAGAAACAGGGGCAACTGAACTTCCTATTGATGGGGAACGGATGCTGGTCGCCTTTTCTCCTATTCGGGGAACTCAGTGGTCGCTGGTCATTCAAATTCCCAAGTCGGATTACAACCATTTCATTAATGGGGCAATGCTTGTCTCAATCCTGGCGAATTTGGTGATCTTGGCAGTTTCCATGTTGCTGGTCCTGCGCCTTGCCCGTTCCATCTCTCTCCCGGTGAAGCGTGTAACGGAGCGGATGGTAGCCCTCTCCGACGGCGACCTGCATACGGATGTACTTCCGGTTAATACAAGAGATGAACTGGAAGTGATGACACAGACGCTGGACGCTACATTAGAAAGCGTAAACCGGTACATATCCGACATTCAGCAGGTATTGACACAGGTTGCGGACGGCGATTTGCGCACCGGACCCAAGGTGGATTACAAGGGTGATTTCGTGTTGATCCGTGGCAGTCTGTGTACAATTACCGAATCGATTAACGAAACGCTCCTTGGATTCCGTGCCGCTGCGGATCGGCTTACCGATATGGCAGAGCAATTGAGCGGACAGTCCGTAAAACTGCATCAGGCGTCCCTGGAGCAGAATCAGTCTGCCGAAGGGCTGGTCCACGAGGTGAGCCAGGTAAAGGCCCGGTTGGCCGATGTCACAGAGAGCAGCGGTCAGACTCGTTCCCAGACGGAGGAGATTACTCAGTGTATTCAAAGCGCCAACGAACAAATGGGCGCTTTATCCTCTGCAATGGACGATATCAGCGATAATGCACAGCAAATCACAAAAATTGCAAAGGATATTGAGGATATCGCATTCCAGACCAATATTCTAGCGCTCAATGCCTCTGTAGAGGCGGCCCGCGCCGGAGCCTCGGGAAAGGGTTTTGCAGTTGTAGCTAATGAGGTGAAGCAGTTGGCGGCTAAGAGCGCTGAGGCCGCACAGAGCGCCACAGATATGCTCAGTAACACTAGGGCAATTATCCGGACCGGTGTGGTGTTGACAGCAAATACGGCTGATTCTCTCCGTGCAATTTCCGACGTTTCTGCAAAGATTGGCATCATTTCGGATCAACTGACAACGGCGGTACAGGGGCAGGAAACTGCGTTGACTGTTATGGAGGCAAGGATTGCCGCCATTTCCGCTATTGCGGATCGCAATTTGCAAAACGCAGGAGAAACAGAGCAGTCCAGCGGCTCGTTGGCGAAAGAAGCTGAGGCGCTTCAGTCTCAGGTGAGGAAATTTATTTTGAAGGAGAACTACAGTAAATGAAACGAATTTTTTCCATACTTTTAAGTTTACTGATGATGGCATCGCTGTTAACGGCCTGCGGAAATCAGGAGAAGCTTCAGGACGGATATTATACTGCTCAAATATCGGAGTTCAGCCATGGCTGGAAAGAGTATATTACCATCCTGGTAAAGGGAGGGAGCATTATTTCCGTAGAGTACAATGCGGAAAATGCGAGTGGTTTTATTAAAAGCTGGGATAACGCCTATATGCAGACAATGCTCCATACCAATGGAACTTACCCCAATGAGTATACTCGCTATTATGCAAATCAGCTCTTGGAGGAGCAGAGCGAAAGCGGTATTGACGCGCTCTCAGGAGCGTCATCTTCTCACGGAACGTTCCAAATGCTGGTCCAGGCTGTTCTGGAGCAGGCCCGGAAGGGGGATTCCAGTATCGTATTCGTGGATGTAGCCCACTGAAGCCTGTACAGAAGCCAACTGTTTTTGTAACATTTGTGAGAGCGGCGCTTTTTTGAGGCTCGTTTTCTCTTGGCGTAAAAATGCAATTTCATAAAAAAGGGGCTGTCGGTTAATACCAATTTTTTGTCTCTGACAGTTGAAAATGAGGCGATCCCGCAGAATCGAGCTTTTTGAAGGCTGGATTTCATTGCGGGATCGTCTCCTTCTTTTTATAACCTCTATTTTAGGGCGCAAAAAACCCTTGTTTGGATTTTTCGGGGCACACGGCCTCCCTTGGGACTTTGACAATCAATGCCTTGGCTGCGTCGGATGAAGTCATTATCACGGTCAATCCCCAGCTTCTGGCTATGATGGGGATGCAGGACTTCCTGCGGACGGTGGTGAAGATTAGGAAGCGGATCAATCCGGGGCTGGGGATTGCGGGCATCCGGATGACCATGTGCGAGTTCAGGACGAAGCTGTGCAGGGTTCTAACGGAGGAAGTGACGGAGAGTTTCCAGGAGCAGATACGGGTGTTTGAGACGAGGATTCCCAGTACGGTGAAGGTGGGAGAGAGCATTTATTACAGCCTGCCGATGGCGGAGTACAGCCCGAAGGCGAGCGTAGGGATGGCTTACAGAGAGTTTGCAAAGGAGTTGGTTTCGTATGAAGGTTAATGGGACGAAGAGGAAGATTTTTAATGACGCTGTGGACCTTCTGGCGGGGGCGGAGGAGATCGGGAGGCTGGATAGGTCTCATTTTAACATTATTCTGGCGGAGGAATATGATGTGACGCTCCAGTCAAAGAATACGGGGCATATCTGGTATATCCATAACCCGGAGTATCCTGGGGAGGGAGAGTGTATTATTTTTCATAAGCACAGGGCTTCCCAGCCGTATCATCAGCATGGCAGGGCCAGGAGTCTGGGGCAGGCGGTGAAGAGTATCAAAGGGCATGATGTGTTCCAGATGAATGGGCGGAAGCGTTTGTAATATATGGCCTAAGGGTAAAATAGGGAATACTCTGGCGTATTGATATATGTCGGAGTTTTCTTATGTAAGTACATTGTAGCTGTATATGTATTGATTTGTTTTTGGTAAGTTCTTAGAAAGTCCGTTCCATTGGCTAGGGATATGCTGTATAATAGAGTCTGTTATGGAAGATGATCCATCAGGGAGGCGGAAAAGTGATCTGTAAAATACGAAAATGGGATTTGGCGGCGGCTCTTTCCAATAGAAAAGTACAGGATAATCTTAGAGATGGGTTGCCGTACCCTTATACGGAACAGGACGGGGGGGCTTTATTTCTGCTATGCTGTCTGCGGATGAAAATGAAACATTTGCTTTTGCCATAACTGTAGATGGACGGGTGGTGGGAAGTATCGGTGTTTTCCGCCAGGGGAATATCCACAGGCGGACAGCCGAGTTGGGATATTATATAGCGGAAGGATACTGGGGAAAGGGAATTATGACAGAGGCTGTAAGACAGGTCTGTATGGAAAGGCTTATACTGGATATGATGGGGTGGGCAGATGTATCGGAGAGGGAACTGTGCGAAAAGGAGGAAATTATTACTGATTTTGGAGAAAAGCT
>JAAWRC010000055.1 GCA_022800815.1 Lachnospiraceae bacterium
CTGAAATTGCCTGCGCTATGCTCACAAAATCCGCAAAATCTTCCTATCGTCTGCTTCGGAATGGATGCCCCGACGGCCCTCTCTCCGAAAATGTCATGCTCTGTCCTGGGGCGGCCTATCGTTTACCACGCAGTTCTTCCTGTATTTATCAGACTGTCAAGGTCTGAAAATGCATTTTCTATGGCCTCTGAGTGATACATCTCGTACATGCTATACACAAAATCCGTTAAATTTTTCTCATCCAGCACTTGTATCCCTATAATCAGCATAGTTTTCCAGCAGATACGCAAAAAGCTCAAACTCCTTATCCAATTTCGTCCCCCCCTCAGATACAACGAGTTGCGAGGGTCGCCTGTCACTATTTCATTTTCCCACAGATCAAACAATATATAGTGCCACATTCTCAATTCGTTATCTGCAAGCATTTCATGAGTTTCGGAATTTAAAAACAAACGCAGTCCGTCCATCTTAGAGTCCCCCCCTGCGCCAAAATCCAACGCACGATTCGACACAATAATCTGAGGTGAACGGACTTCCACATTACTCCCATGATACAATATCATAAACTCCCCTTCCCTCGCCCTACAGGTGAAACAGCGCCGTGGCGATGGAAAAATAGATGGTGATGGCCGCTGCGTCCACGAAAGTGGTGATCAGGGGGGCCGCCATCAGGGCCGGGTCCAGCTTGCACCGCTTCGCCAGCATGGGCAGGCTGCAGCCGATGAGCTCCGCCAGGGTCACCGTGCAGATCAGGGTCATCCCGATCAGAACCGCCAGCTTCAGGTTCTGCTGGTACATGATATAGATCCGAACGCCGTTGACCACCGCCAGCGTACTGCTCACCAGCGCCGCCACCCGGATCTCCTTCCAGATGACCCGCAGCGCATCCTTCAAACGGATGTCGTCGATGGCCATGCCCCGAATGATCAGGGCCGAGCTCTGGGAGCCGCAGTTTCCGCTGGTGTCCATCAGCATGGGAATAAAAGAAACCAGCACGGGGATCGCTTCGAAGGCCACCTCGTATTTCGTGATGATCATTCCCGTCAAAGTCGCCGAGAGCATCAAAATCAACAGCCAGGGGATCCGGTTTCCAGCATGGCGGAAAACGGAAGTGCTGAAATAAGAATCCTCGCTGGGGGCCACCGCCGCCATGAGGGCGATATCCTCCGTCACCTCGTCCTGCATGACCTCCATGGCGTCGTCCACAGTCACGATCCCGACCATGCAGCCCTCCCGGTCCACCACGGGCAGGGCAATGAGTCCGTACTTGCGGACCAGCTTGGCCGCCGTCTCCTGGTCGTCGTGGGTGTTGATGGTAATGATATTGGACTCCATGATCTCCTGCACGCTCTTCCTCTCGTCGGAAATCAGGAGGGCCTTCGCCGTCACGATCCCCAGAAGCTTCTTATTCTGGATCACGTAGCAGGTGTAAATGGTCTCGCTGTCGATGCCGACCCTGCGGATCTTCTCCAGGGACGCCTTCACCGTCATGTGGGGCTTTAAGTCCACGTACTCCACCGTCATAATGCTGCCGACGCTGTCCTCCGGATAGCTCAAAAGCTGGTTGAGCTGTCTTCTGGTCTCCAGGTCCGTGTTGGCCAGGATCCGCTCCACCACGTTGGCCGGCATCTCCTCCAGAAGGTCCGCCGTGTCGTCCAGGAACATGTCGTCGAGGACCGCCCGAAGCTCCCGCTCCGTGAGGGCCTCCACCAAAATCTGCTGTTCCCTGGACTCCATGCAGCTGAAGGTCTCCGCCGCCTCCTCCTTGCCGATCAGCCGGAAGGCCATGATCATCTGCCTCTCCGGAAGCTCCTCCAGAAGCTCCGCCAGGTCCACCTGGTTCATCTCGGCAAAAGACTCCTTGATCCTTTTATACTGCTTGGTCTCAAGCAGCTCGCAAACATCTCTCTCCGTCATGCTCTGCCTCCTATTACACTTGATAATGCTGTAAAAGCCCTGCCGTCACCCGGCAGTTCATGGTGCGCAAAACATGAAAAGAAAACTGTCCCCGCTTATGGAAAACCTCAAAACCACCCGCTCCGCCGCAAATGCAGCATGTCCATAGTGAGTCTGTGAACCGTCTCCATCATGCTTTGCCTGCAACTGTTACTACCGTCCGGATCCATAAACTCACCACCTTTTCTCCTAATATGTTTATACAGAAAGGCACGTCCTGACATGGTGACGTGCCTTTCCGCTTACTTCATTTATACTATATTTCGCTTTTCCCTGTCAACCCGTTTGGGAAACTTTTTATGCGTCCAGCTCCACCTTCACCCGGTCCAGATGCCAGATCTCATCTACGTACTGCCGGATCGTCCGGTCGGAAGAGAACTTGCCGGAGCAGGCCACGTTCATGATGGCCGCCTTCGCCCACCACTTCTCGTCCCGGTAAGCCGCATCCACCCGCTTCTGGGCCTCGGCGTAGGAACGGAAATCCTTCAGATTGAAGTAGGTGTCCGCCTTGTCGGTGCTCTGGGTGTTGAGCAGAGAATTGTACAGGTCACGGAACAGCTCCGTGTTGTGGGGCGCATAGAAGCCGTTGATGAGCTGCATCAGTACCCGGCGGATATCCTGGTCGTTGTTGAAGATATCCATGGGATTGTAGCCGCCGTGGGTCTCATAGTCAATGACCTCGTCGGAGGACATGCCGAAGATGAAGGCGTATTCCTTGCCCACCTCCTCCACGATCTCCACGTTGGCGCCGTCCATGGTGCCGAGGGTCAGGGCCCCGTTCAGCATGAACTTCATGTTACCCGTGCCGGAAGCCTCCTTGCTGGCGGTGGAGATCTGTTCGCTGACGTCAGCCGCCGCAAAGATCCACTCTGCGTTGGACACCCGGTAATCCTCGATGAACACCACCTTGATCTTTCCGCCTATGGACTTGTCGTTGTTGACGACGTCGGCCACGGAGTTGATCAGCTTGATGGTCAGCTTGGCGATCTTATAGCCCGCCGCCGCCTTGGCGCCGAAGATAAAGGTCCTGGGGACCATGTCCATCTCCGGATTGTCCTTGAGCTGGTTGTACAGGTACATCACATGGAGGATGTTTAAGAGCTGTCTCTTGTACTCGTGGAGACGCTTCACCTGCACGTCGAAGATGGACCTGGGATCCACGTCGATGCCGTTGTTCTCCTTGATATATTTCGCCAGACGGAGCTTGTTCTGGTACTTGATGTTCATGAACTCCTGCTGACACTTTTCGTCGTCCGCATAGACGGCCAGCTTCTTGATGTGGGGCAGGTCGGTGACCCACTCGTCGCCGATCTTGTCTGTCACCCACCCTGCCAAAAGCTCGTTGCCATGGAGCAGGAACCGGCGCTGGGTGATGCCGTTGGTCTTGTTGTTGAATTTCTGAGGCTCCATCTCATAGAAATCCTTCAGAACCTTGTTCTTAAGGATCTCCGTGTGCAGTCTCGCCACGCCGTTGACGGAAAAGCTTCCGGCAATGGCCAGATGAGCCATCTTCACCTGTCCGTCATAGATGATGGCCATCCGCCTCACCTTCTCCTCGTCGCCGGGGAATGTCTTCCTGATCTTCTCCACGAAACGGCGGTTGATCTCCTCCACGATCTGGTAAATACGGGGAAGCAGTCTGGAGAACAACTCCAGCGGCCATTTTTCCAGGGCCTCGGCCATGATGGTGTGGTTGGTGTAAGCGCAGGTCTTGGTGGTGATCTCCCACGCCTCGTCCCAGTCCAGACCTTCCACGTCCAGAAGAACCCTCATCAACTCCGGAACCGCCACAGTGGGATGGGTGTCGTTCATCTGGAACACCACCTTCTCCGGCAGCATGTGGATGTCGTCGTGGAGCATCTTGAACTTCTGCACCGCCCGCTGTACGCTGGCGGAGATGAAGAAATACTGCTGTTTCAGGCGAAGCTCCTTGCCCGCATAATGGTTGTCGTTGGGATAGAGGACTTCGACGATGTTCTTCGCCAGGTTCTCCTGCTCCACCGCCTTCCGGTAATCGCCCTTGTCAAAGGAATCCAGGCTGAAAGTGTTGATGGGTTCCGCATCCCAGATCCTGAGCGTATTCACCACGTTGTTGCCGTAGCCCACTATGGGAAGGTCGTAGGGCACGGCACGGACGGACTGATATCCCTCCTGGATGAACTGGTTCCTCCCGTTCTTCCATTCCGTGCGAACGTAGCCGCCGAACTTGACCTCGACCGCATACTCGTCCCGGCGCACCTCGAAGGGATTGCCGTCCTTCAGCCAGTCGTCCGGAACCTCCATCTGATAGCCGTCCCGGATCTCCTGCTTGAACATGCCGTACTTGTAACGGATGCCGCAGCCGTAGGCCGCATAGCCCAGGGTGGCCAGCGAATCCAAGAAACAGGCCGCCAGACGGCCCAAGCCGCCGTTTCCGAGGGCGTAATCCCGCTCCTGGTCCTCGATCACATTGAGGTCAAAGCCCAGCTCGTCGAGAGCCCCTTTGATCTCGTCCCTGGCACAGATATTGATGATGTTGTTTCCAAGTGCACGGCCCATGAGAAACTCCATGGACATATAGTAGACCATCTTTGCATCCTGTTTGTCATACTGCTTGTGGGTGGCGATCCACTCGTCGACGATGACATCCTTCACCGCATAGGCCACCGCCTGGAACACCTGCTTCGGCGTGGCCTCGGAAATGGTCTTCCGATAAAGATTCTTGACGTTGCTTTCCACTTCCCGTTTAAAGTGTTCCTTATCAAACTGATAATTGGACATAAAAACTCCTCCTGCTGCAATTAATTTCATGATCCTTTTTTCATTTGCCGGCCGTCCGCCGGCGTCCGGCGCCCTATACGGTCGCCTTCTCCACACCAAGCATAACACGTTCGCCGTTAATATTCCAGTCTTTTTCGTATCCGGCGACCTTTCCGATATAAATTTCCTCGGCCAGGACCTCGCCCTTGATCTCTTCCGTGTGGTTTTTCAGGACCTGGGCGATCCTGTCGTTCTCATCCTGGTACAGATGGATGTGGTCCGTGACCTCGAAGCCGGCCTCCTTGCGCATGGTCTGCACCTTGCTGATGATCTCCCGGACAAAGCCCTCCTCCAGAAGTTCCGATGTCAGGTTGGTGTCCAGCACCACCGTGACCTCCCCGGAAACCTCCGTCACATAGCCCTCCTTCTGGACCATATCGATCAGAAGATCCTCCTCCGAGAGGGAAACCTCCGTCCCGGCCATGGACATGGTGAGGAAGCCCTTCTCCCTAAGCTCGTCCATGGCGGCATTGCCGTCCAGCTCCGCAAGCTCCTTCTTGATCTGTCCCAAAAGCTTCCCGTATTTTGGCCCCACGGTCCGCATCTGCGGCTTGAAGGTGTAGGTGGTAAACTCCCGCACGTCGTCGGTGAACACGGCCTCCTTCACATTCAGCTCGTCTTCTACGATCTCGGCATAGAACTCCGGCAGGGCGAAGGGCGCCTTCACGAACATCTTTCCGATGGGCTGGCGGTTTTTGATGTTTGCCGTGTTGCGGCAGGCCCGGCCCATGACCACCACCTTCAGCACATACTCCATGTGATCTTCCAGCTCTCTGTCAATGTGGCTCTCGTCCGCTGTGGGGAAGTCACACAGGTGCACGCTCTCCGGAGCATCCTTGTCGATGCTGCACACCAGGTTCCGGTAAATATCCTCCGTCATGAAGGGGATCATCGGCGCCGCCGCCTTGCTGACCGTCACGAGGGCCGTGTACAGGGTCATGTAGGCATTGACCTTGTCCTGGGGCATGCCCTTCGCCCAGAACCGCTCCCGGCTCCGCCGCACGTACCAGTTGGAGAGATCGTCCACGAACTCCTGCAGGGCCTTGGCCGCCTCCGGGATCCGGTAATTCTCCAGATGGGAATCCACGGCCTTCACCATGGTGTTCATCTTGGACAGGATCCATCTGTCCATGACGGACAGCGCACTGTAATCCAGCGTATATTTCGTTGCGTCAAAATTATCAATATTCGCATAGAGCACGAAGAAGGCATAGGTGTTCCAGAGGGTCCCCATGAACTTCCTCTGTCCCTCCATGACGGCCTTCCCGTGGAACCGGTTGGGCAGCCAGGGGGCGCTGTTGATATAGAAATACCAGCGGATGGCGTCGGCCCCGTAGGTGGCGAGGGCATCAAAGGGATCCACTGCGTTCCCCTTGGACTTGCTCATCTTCTGGCCGTTCTCGTCCTGCACGTGCCCCAGCACGATCACGTTCTCGTAGGGCGCTTTGTTGAAGATCAGGGTCGAGATCGCCAGCAGGGAATAGAACCATCCCCTGGTCTGGTCCACCGCCTCGGAGATAAACTGGGCCGGGAACTGGGCCTTGAAGAGCTCCTCGTTCTCAAAGGGATAATGATGCTGGGCAAAGGGCATGGCCCCGGAGTCAAACCAGCAGTCGATCACCTCCGGCACCCGCCGCATCTGCTTCCCGCACTTGGGGCAGGTGATGGTCACGGCGTCGATGAAGGGCCGGTGCAGCTCGATGTCGTCGGGACAGTTGTCGGACATTTCCTTGAGCTCCGCAATGCTCCCAATGGAATGCTGGTGCCCGCACTCACATTCCCAGATGTTTAAGGGCGTCCCCCAGTAACGGTTCCTGGAAAGGCCCCAGTCCTGGATGTTCTCCAACCAGTCGCCGAAGCGGCCCTTGCCGATGCTCTCCGGGATCCAGTTGATGGTGTTGTTGTTGCGGATCAGGTCCTCCTTGACCTCCGTCATCTTGATGAACCAGGACTCTCTGGCGTAATAGATCAGCGGCGTGTCGCAGCGCCAGCAGTGGGGATAGCTGTGCTCGAACTTGGGGGCGTCGTAGAGCAGTCCCCGCTCGTCCAGCCAGACGAGCACCTTCGGGTCGGCCTCCTTCACGAACAGCCCCGCAAAAGGTGTCTCCTCCGTCATGTTCCCCTTGCCGTCCACCATCTGCACGAAGGGCATGTTGCCGTATTTGCGGCAGACCCTGGCATCGTCCTCACCGAAGGCCGGGGCAATGTGAACCACGCCGGTGCCGTCGGTCAGGGTGACGTAACCATCGCAGACCACGAAGAACGCTTTCTTGTTCTGCTTATCGGCCACCTGCTTCGCACAGTCGAAGAGCGGCTCATACTCCTTATACTCCAGATCTTTTCCTTTATAAGTCTCAAGCACCTGGTAAGCCGGCTTCCCCTCCTCCGCCAGACGTCCGAGCACCGTGTCCAGAAGGGCGGTCGCCATATAGTAGGTCTTCCCGTCGGCGGCCTTCACCTTCGCATACTCCTCGTCCGGGTTCACGCAGAGGGCGATGTTGGAGGGCAGGGTCCAGGGTGTCGTGGTCCAGGCCAGGATGTAAGCGTCCTCGTCCTTCACCTTGAAGCGGACCACCGCCGAGCGTTCCTTGATATCTTTATAGCCCTGGGCCACCTCGTGGCTGGAGAGGGGCGTGCCGCAGCGGGGGCAGTAGGGTACGATCTTGAAGCCCTTGTAGAGAAGGCCCCGGTCCCAGATCTTCTTGAGCGCCCACCATTCCGACTCGATAAAGTCGTCGTGGTAAGTCACGTAAGGGTCGTCCATGTCGGCCCAGAAGCCCACTGTGCCGGAGAAATCCTCCCACATGCCCTTGTACTTCCACACGCTCTCCTTGCAGTGGGCGATAAAGGGCTCCAGGCCGTACTCCTCGATCTGCTCCTTGCCATCCAGGCCCAGCATCCGCTCCACTTCCAGTTCCACCGGGAGCCCGTGGGTGTCCCATCCGGCCTTCCTGGGCACCATGTAACCCTTCATGGTCCGGTAGCGGGGGATCATGTCCTTGATGACCCTGGTCAGCACGTGGCCGATGTGGGGCTTCCCGTTGGCCGTGGGCGGCCCGTCGTAGAAGGTGTAGGTCTCCCCCTCCTTCCGGCTGTCAATGCTCTTCTCAAAGATGTCGTTGTCCTTCCAGAACTGTTGGATCTTCTTTTCCCGCTCTACAAAATTCAGGTTCGTAGAAACTTTCTCGTACATGTCATTCCTCCTGTAAGAATACGGTTTACGAAAAAAGGGCTTCGTCCAGAAAAGGACGAAGCCCAGAGTCTTCGCTATACCACCCGTTCTGCATACGCCGCCCAAGACGGTCATACACGCTCCCGATAACGGCGGATCCCGGCACAGCCTACCAAATGCCTGAAGCCCTCTTCGCCCGGCGGCTCCTCCGCCCGGACGGCCACGGCACCCTTCAGCCTGCAGCTTGGGAGTGATCTTCGATGCGGCCCTACTCGTCCCGGCTTCCCACCGCCGCCGGGTCTCTGCGCCTTTCCTGCCGCCCTACTGTCTCCTTCACAGCTTTTTTCGTATGGCTAATATTATAAATATGGAAGAAAGAAAAGTCAAGCCCTCTTCTTTCTATGCCCATTTTTGCTCGGGCATATTTCCCTGAAGCAACGCCATCGATCCGCAAGATCAATTCATCTGGATCCCGGCAAGCCGCTCCACCTCCTCAACGCTGAGTCCCGTGTCCTCTGCGATCCCCTCAATGGTAAGTTTTCCCCGCTTTAGCATCCTCTGTGCCGTCTCCCGCTTCGTTTCGGCCCTGCCCTGGCTGAGACCCTGATTTAAAATGGTTCTCGCTTCCGTTTCGATCATTGCTCCACCCATGATATCACCTACTTTCCCTGATGACAAGTTCCGGCTGACATTCTGCCGTTCCTTCCTCCTCCGGCACCTTCTCCCCGGTTTCTTCTGCCGGGCGGTATGGCAGGATTCCGCACCACCTGCAAAACATGTCCGCAATATCCTCCTCGCTTTCCTTCGCCCCGTTTTGGAGCCACATGACCGCCGTGTTGAACAGGGCGCCCATGTACATGTACAATCCATATTTTTCGATCGAGCTGTTTTGCATGGTCCCTGCGACTTCTTCGTGAAACTGGTTCAGCTTCTCCAATAAAAGAGAGCCGTAGCCGAACTTGTAGAGATCCAGCGCAAAGGCGCCGTACCTTTTAAAATACTCAAAGCTTCTGTGTACATTCTTATAGGAATAATAATCCGTCCCGTCTCCGTCGATCGTACCACGGAACTGTTCCAGGACGTCCTCGATCAAGGTGAGCAGCACGTCCTCCTTCGAATCATAATTCCGGTAAAAAAAGGCCCTTGCGACGCCGGCCTCCCGGACCAGCTCGGACGCCGTAATATCGGAAAAGTTTTTCCGGTGCATTAAGTTTAACAGTGCCACCGTGATCCCACTCTTCACCCGCATGTTTGCTTCTTTTCGTTTATCCACAGCCCCTCCACGCCAATACCTGATACAAGATCAGGTGCTTTTGTCTCAGGTAAGACCCTTGTTGAACCGCCGCAAATTTGATACAGTTGTCTCATGTCATTTTAAAAAACCTTTCACATTTTGTCAATGGCGGGAGAAACGTATGAAAACAGCGATATTAACCGATACCAACAGCGGGATCACGGCAGAAGCGGGGGAAAGGGCCGGCATCTACGTCCTCCCCATGCCCGTGATCATAGACAGGGCTTGAGCGGTTCCTGCCACACGGCCTGCGTCCTGGCGGAGGAGTACGGGGCGAAGGTGTGGGTTGCCGACAATCACCGGATCTCCGTCACGCTCATGGAGTCTGTCTTTGACGCAAAATGCCTCGCCAGCCAGGGAAGGACGGCAAAGGAGATCAAAGAGTGCCACCGGAGAGGTTGAGGATCGGGGCCGCCGGAACCTTCGAGACCCACGAGGATGCGGAGCAATGGCGGCTCCTGGTCCGGTCCGCCTTCCCCGAAAGTCCCGTCTCCTACACGCCCCTCCCCTGCAGCATTGCCTGCCATGTCGGCGTCGGCGCCATCGGGATCGGCGTCTCCGTCATTGAAAAGCGGGCATCCTGATCCATCGGCTTCGGCACGACGCACGCCCCGCAAAAATCGCCGTGGCAGACCTTGCGATCCCCCGGAGAGCTTTTTGCTGTATAGTAAAGCGATGCCCACTTCTTATTTCTCCTTGTAGTAGAGCATACAAGAAGTGATTTCTCCCTCCGTCAGAGGTTATAAAGAACTATTTTTATCATGTCTGAGGTTTCCTTGATGTACCAGACAAAGTATACGTCTCATTTTTCATGCTATCACCTAAGATATGTAAGAACTTAAATTTCTGTCCTGGTTTGTCTAAACTGTATATATAAAACAGCAAGGTACGAAATCATTTAAGGGGGCATTGGCTTTGATCGATTCAGATTATGGTACAATCAGAATAAAATTAGATGAACTTTTAAAAACAAGTAAACTCAGCAAAAATAAACTAGCACACAGAGCGGAAATGCAGCGGAGCCAGCTGAACGCCTACTGCAATAATACGATAACCAGATTGGATGTCGCTGTACTTGCCCGACTATGTACCGTTTTAGAATGCCGCATAGAGGATTTACTTGAGTTTGTCCCGGCAAAAAATAAGTAACGATACAGCCTGTTCGAATATCAATCCAGCCAAAGGCCGGAGAATGCTTCCCGCCTGTTCATCTGCATCCCTCCAGCCGGAAGTCGACTCAAACGATATACCTCCAGTCAATATGAAATTATATCATAAATAAAATTGTCACACAAATTCTGTATTATGTATATTGACCTGTTAATTTTTTTGACTTACTTGTATTCTTCAAATCGCAGAATTAAAAATGCTTCTATATCCCACCACCAGTCAGTTGCTGAATGCTCCACGAATACCGGCGTATCCGCATTTATTATACTTGAAATTATTATAATCTGTGTCATAATAAAATCAGAAAGAGGATCCGGAGAACGCATCCGGATGCCGCAATAATAATGATGGGGGGTATATGAAATGACGAAACCAAAAAAACAGACAGCACTCTCCGCAAAAGAGCTGCGCTACATGTGCGCCCTGGCGGAAAAATTTCCCAACACGGCCTTTGCCGCCAGCGAGATCATCCGCATTGAGGCACTTTTACGCCTTCCAAAGGGCACGGAGCATTTTATGAGCGATCTCCACGGCGAAAACGAGGCGTTTATCCACATCCTCAACAATGCCTCCGGGGTCATCCGGGAGAAGATCGACAATTTATTTTCAAAAACGGTTTCCGCACCGGACCGGGCGGACCTGGCCACGCTGATTTACTACCCCGCCCAAAAATTGCCGGAACTGAAAGCCCGCACCGGCGATCTGAATGACTTTTACAGCGTGACCCTTTACCGGCTCATCGCCCTCTGCCGCCTTGTTTCCAGCAAGCATGCCCGCGCCCATGTGCGCAAATACCTCCCGTCCAGCTGCGAACATATTTTAGACGAACTGCTGCACGCCCATTTTGAAGACCACAACAAGGATCTCTACTACAGCGAGATCGTTGAGAGCATCATCCGCAATGACCGGGCGGATGCCTATATCACGCGCCTGTGCGGGATCATCAAGCGCCTGGCCGTGGACCGCCTGCACATTGTCGGCGACCTGTTTGACCGGGGCGCCCGCCCGGACCAGATCCTTGACACGCTGATCGCCTACCGGGATGTGGACATCCAGTGGGGCAACCATGACGTCGTGTGGATGGGTGCGGCGGCGGGAAGTCCTCTCTGTGTACTGACCGTCCTCAAAACGACACTGAGCTACAATAACCTGGACGTGCTGGAAACCGGTTATGGGATCAGCCTGCGTACCCTGGACCAGATGGCGGAGCATGTCTACGCCGACTCCGACCTGGCTCTTTGGCGCTCCAAGGACGAGACGCGCGGCGGGACGCACTGGCATGACTGCGCCAGGATGCACAAGGCCGTGACAGTCATGATGTTTAAGGCCGAGGCCGCCGTCATCGCCCGTAACCCGGATTTTAAACTGGAAGGGCGTGATTTCCTTAACCACATCGACTACGCTGCGGGGACCGTCGTCCGCGGCGGGAAGACCTATTCCCTGCGGGAGTGCGATTTTCCCACGGTGGATCCGGACGAACCCACCCGCTTTTCCCCGGAGGAGGAATCTGTCCTCCACGACCTTGTGCGGGGCTTTCGGGAGAGCGAGAGGCTGCAGCGGCATGTCCAGTTTCTCTATGCCAAGGGCGCAGCCTACACCTGCTTCAACGGAAACCTCCTTTATCACGGCGCAGTGCCGATGACAGAGGACGGTGAGTTCGCAGTGGAGGTTTTCGGCGGAAAGCGTTACAGCGGAAAGTCGCTCTTTGATTACTGCGACCGCCGGGCCAGGGAGGGATATTTCTCGCCGGAGGGCAGCGCCAAAAGGCAGGCAGGGCAGGACTTTTTGTGGTATCTCTGGTGCGGCCCCCTCTCGCCGCTCTATGGGCGCAGCGCAATGACGACCTTTGAGCGGATCTATATCGAGGATGCAGAAACCCATAAAGAAATCAAGGATCCCTACTATCAATGCATCGCCGACCCGGGGGCGGCGGAAAAGATTCTGGCGGAATTCGGCCTTGTCCACGAATCCAGCCACATCATCAACGGCCACGTCCCCGTCCGTGCCGTGGAAGGGGAGAACCCGGTGAAGGCCGGCGGGAAACTCATTGTCATCGACGGCGGCTTCTGCCGCGCCTACCACAAACAGACGGGAATTGCCGGATATACCCTTGTTTATAACAGCCACGGCCTCACGCTCCGCACTCATCAGCCCTTTGAAAGCGCAAAGAAGGCAATCCTGGAGGACGAAGATATCTTAAGCCGCAGCGAAATCATTTACACTGCCCCCCGCCGCATGCTCGTTGCGGATACCGACGCCGGGCGGGAGAAAGCGGAACTGGTCGGCGACCTCAGGCAGCTCATCGAGGCGTTCCGGTCCGGTGAGGTCCAGGAAGACACTTTGCTTTCGTAGTCCCATGACAAAAAGCATGGATCCGGCAGCGCCTTCCCGCCTGTCTGCGATAAACGGACAAGGCCAGGCACCCGGATCCATCAGCAATCCCACCGGCAGCGTTTCAGATTCACATGAATTTCCCATAAAATCCAGCCATGCCAAGCACCTTTCCCACGAGCCTAGCATTCTTCTCCCTGTCGATCAGCCGGGCAATCTGCCCCACTCCTCTTCGCTTCCTTCCCCTGCAAGGCTTCCCCGAAATAGCTGTCCCGGACCACCTCCTGCAGATTGCTCAGATCCCGGTTTTTCAGGGTCTCGTACAATTTGCCGTGGGCCCCGATGAGCTCTTCGCTGCGGCCGCCGGTGATCATGGTGGACACCGTCTCGTAGCGCATGGCGCAGGTCAGGGTGCGCACCACACGGCTGATTTTATCCGCCAGGGGATTTTTCCCCATCCGTGAAATCATGTCGTGGAACTCATTGTCCACCTGGAAGAACCGCTCCACCGTATCTTCGCCGCCGTCCAGCACCTCCCGCATCTGCCCCAGGAGCCTTTCCAGCTCCCGCCCCTCCTCCTCGTCGTACTTCATGATCGCCAGCCGCATGATCCCGGTCTCCGTCATCTCCCGAAGCTCCATCAGATTTTCAGAGGAGTCCTGGTTGAGGATGATCCCGTAGATCATGGGGTCGATCATGCTCTCCTTAAAGCCGTCACAGACAAAGGTCCCTTCCGAGCGCTTGCTCTCCAGCACGCCCAGATAGGTCAGGATCTTGATCGCCTCCCGCACGGAACTCCTGGCAACCCCCATGGAGGCCGCAAGGCTCGGCTCCGGGGGGATCTTATCCCCCGGCTTCAGTTCTTTATTCCGCATGGCGTCCGTCAGGCAGTTGATCACACTCTGCACGACAGACTCCTTTTTCAAGTTTTTCACATAACCTGGACTTTCTGCCATTTTTCCATTTCCTTCCACGTCAAATTTGCATTATGCCGCCTGTAAAAATATTTTTCGGCCATTCGGCCTGATCATATGTATACCCTCCGGGTACCCCGTATGGCCATTCGGCCTGGTCATATGTATAACATAATACAAAATGTCCGTCCAGTCAAGAAGAACCCGGCGCTCACGGTCTCCGGCCGGAGGATAAAGGGGGCGTCCCCTCAGCCATTTCATGACTTTGGGGGCACCCCCGTAAGTTATTGATCTCCATAATGTCCTCGGCAGTGGGCAATGTAGAGCCGGCCGTCTTTCCCGCTATTTCCGGCCTTGACAAATTCACTCTACGCATGTATATTAAAGAAAAACACTACAATTGTAGAGGAGCGAAGCCATGAAAAAGACCATCAGACGCCTGCCGGATACGGAACAGGAAGTGATGTGTGCCCTTTGGGCCTACAAGCCCCCGGCCACAAGGGCAGAAATTGAAAACATCCTCTTCCAAACACATCCCATGGCAATGACCACCCTGCTGACCATACTCACCAGGCTGAGTGAAAAAGGCTTTCTTACGATCAGGAAAGAGAATCACAAGGGTTATTATACCCCCTGCATCACACAGGAGGAATATCTTGCGTCACAGGGCAGGAATTTTATTGAAAAGCTTTGCGGCGGGAATCTTTCTGTCTTTGCGAATGCCCTATGCGACAGCGGCCTGAGCAAGGAAGAGCTGAAAGAGCTGCGCACCCTTCTGGAAAGGAATGAACCATGAGCAGGGAGCTGTTTTGGCGGGGGGTGGGTTCCGGCTGCTTTGCCCTTGCCTCTGCGTATCTCGTATTTTCCAGGCACCGGAAAGAGGCCGGGTACGAAAGCACGGACCAGAAATACCCCAAATACCAGCCCTATATTTCTGGATACCTGCTGCCCATGTTCCTTTTGGCTGTAGCGCTCTATGCGCTTTTCCACAGGACTGCCAGGGCTGCAAACCTCACCCTGTCCTTATGCTTCGGCGTTTTCCTCCACATCACGCTCTATTACGCAGTCCTGATTTTTACGCTGCCCCTCTTCCGCAGAACCATAAGCGCAAGAGCCTGCGCCCTGCTGTGGATGATCCCGAATTACCTCTATATCATGAGCCAAAGCTACATGGCGCTGCCAAAGCCATGGCTTGTCATTTCCGTTTCCGGAAACTGGGTGTGGATTCTCTTTTCTATATGGCTTGCCGGATTTTTAGCCGTACTGTCCTGGAAAACAGCAGAGCATCTGCTCTTCCGCCGTCGCATCCTGGCCGGTTCCGTCCCCGCCTCCGAACCGGAAATCCTTTCCCTCTGGGAAAAAACGATGGCGGACGCCGGGACGAAGTGGGCGAAATTCCCGTTGGTGGTATCTCCCCATACCAAGACCCCCTTGTCCGTCGGCCTGTTCCGGCGCAATATCAAAGTGGTTTTGCCCGCAAAAGATTACTGTGCAGAAGAATTGGAGCTCATTTTCCGGCACGAGGCCGTCCATATCGCCCGGGAGGACTCCTGGTCAAAATATTTCCTTGTATTCTGCACCGCCATGTGCTGGTTCAATCCGCTTATGTGGGCAGCCATGCGAAAAAGCGCCGAAGACCTGGAGCTTAGCTGTGACGAAACCGTCCTTTTGGAAGCGGACGAGGGTACCCGGAAAAAATATGCCGTCCTTCTTCTGGATACTGCCGGTGAAGAGCGGGGCTTTACCACCCGGCTCTCCGCATCTGCGAAGAGCCTGCGCTACCGCCTGAAAAACATCATGAACCCCGCCGGGCGAAGGAGCGGTGCAGCCGCTGTCGGCATTACCTTCTTTGTCCTCTGCATGACAAGCGGCTATGTGGCGCTGGCCTATGGCGGCAGAAGCGGAGCAGAGCGGATCTATCCCCATGGGGATTCCCGCCAATGCACCGTGTACGGCCTCTCCCTTTCAGGGGACGGCTATCCCGCAGATCACGAAACCGATTATGAAATCGCAGATACAGCCGCATTCCACAGCTATCTTTCCGGCCTGACTTTGTCTGAGCTTACCGGCAATTATTCCTTCCGGGCGTCCGGCACGACATGTAGCTTCCGCATGGATACCCCTGACAATACGCTGTACATTATCTTATATGACGATGTAATGGAAATCACCCCGCTTCCCGGAAGCCCCTCCTATTATTATATTGCAGGCGGGACGGACTGGGAATACCTGAACTCAATCATAAAAAACCCCACCCGTGCCGCCTGCACGATTGTGCCGCCCGAAAATATCTGATACAATACAGACAGGATAGAAACGGACAGAATCTAGATCTTCTGGCGATCCGGACGGACCGCTTCCTGCGTTCCCAAAAATGAGAAAAGCCGGAAGAATGACAATGACCATGGGATGAAGGCTCTTCCTTTCTAAATGGAGGCTAAAAAACTGCGGACAAAGGGGATCGCCGCACCGATTGCGACCGCATCCTGCTCCTGAATCCCCAGCCGCAAAAAGTTCTCACTTTCCGGAAAGGCCGTCCTGGCCTGTATCGCCATAAACAGTCGGGCCAGATCCTCCCGGGTCAGATAAGGGGCGATATGTCCGCCCACATCGTCAACGTCCCCCAGCCCCAGTGCGCCTACAATGCGTCTAAGGCAGGCGTGATCCAGCTGACCAAATCCCTGGCCGTGGAGTGGGCCAAACGGGGGGTACGTGTCAACTGCATCAGCCCCGGCTACATCGGCACCGACCTCACCCTCTCCTCCGAGGCGCTCAAGCCCCTGATCGCCCAGTGGAACGCCATGGCTCCCATGGGCAGGCTGGGCAAACCGGAAGAACTGCAGTCCGTCTGCGTCTATCTGGCAGGCGACACCAGTACCTTCACCACTGGTTCCGACTTCGTGGTAGACGGCGCATTCACCAGTTTTTAAGAGGGGGCCGCCATGAATTATTTACTTGGTACGGACATCGGCACTTCGGGGACCAAGACCATCCTCACCGACTTGAACGGAAACGTACTGGCTCAGGAAAGCGATTGGGTGCTGCAGACCATCGGGGAACAGCAGTTGCTGGAAATCACCCATAACGGTGCGGATCCCTACTACGGTTACACCAAGATGCTGTGGATGAAACACAACGAGCCGGAAAACTGGGCAAAAACAAAGCTGTTCCTGCCGCCCAATGCCTATGTAACCTACCGGCTGACCGGCGAGATCGCCATCGATTACTCTTCCGCAGGCAACATCGGAGGCATCTTCGATATGAACACCAGAACCTGGTCGCTAAAGCTTCTGGAGGCCATGGGCATTCCCGCCGAGATGATGCCCCTGCGGCTGGTGGAGTCCACGGACATCGTGGGGACTCTGACCCGGGAGGCCGCCGCCGAGCTGTGCCTGTGGGAGGGCCTGCCGGTGGTTGCGGGAGGCATCGACTGCGGTGCGGCCAACATCGGCCTCGGCGTCTTTGAACCGGGAGTGTACGCCGCAGCCATCGGTACCTCCACGTGTGCGGCGCTGATCTCCGACAAGCCCGTGCGGGGACAGGGACTCATCGTATGGCCCTATCTCTATCACGCCAGGGAACTGTCCTACTATTTTGCAGGCGGTGCAATGGCCGGAGCGATTGTAAAATGGTTCCGCAACAACCTGTGCGAGCTGGAACTCCAGGCCGAGCTGGAGGGAGGCCCCAACGCTTACGATGTACTGAACAGACAGGCCGCCGAGATCCCGGCGGGCAGCGAAGGATTGATCGTCCTGCCTTATTTTATGGGAGAACGCAGCCCTGTCTGGGATTCTGATGCCAAAGGCACCATCGTGGGACTCTCCCTGACCCACACCAAGGCTCACCTGTACCGGGCTTTTCTGGAAGCGGTAGCTTACTCTCTGCGAGACGCCATGAACGCCACCGGGGAGGATTTGGGCCGGCACATCCTGCTGGCCGGCGGCGTGACCAGGTCTAAACTATGGCGGCAGATTTTCGCAGACGTCACCGGCTATCCGGTGGTCTGCCCCAAAAACGACGTGGAAGCCAATATGGGGGATGTGATGTTGGCCGGGATTGGCACCGGCCTGCTCACCTACGAGGATGTGAAAGCGTGGCAGATTCTGGATCAGCCGTTGATGCCCGACCCGGCCCGCCACGGCCCAATATGACCGCTGTTTCGAGATATACAAGTCCGTTTATCGGCACCTGAAAGATGACATGAAGGCGCTGAGCGCACTGTGAAAGAATCCCTCCCGCCAGGTTTGAAAATCAACCAGGCGATTGCGAAACTCAAAAACCTGTCGAATATTCTGACAATATTTCCGGGAAAAGCCCTTTGCGCCGTGGAAGCAAGACCAAGGAAGGCGGGAGGGACTCTTTCCCGAGTGCCTTCTGCGGTTCTGGGCTTGCTGGAACGCTTGGCGCAGTAGGCTTTGAACGGGCATATTGGCAGAATATTCTCGTAAATTTATGTTTCGCAATTGCCTATGAAAATTAACTATAGAAAGGAGATATCTATGAAAAGTAAATGGGGCAAACGGATTGGGTATGGGATTGGCGACCTGGGCTGCAACCCGGTATTCAGCACCATGTCCTCCCACTTGCTGATTTTCTATACCGACGTGTTCGGCATTGCCGCCGCAGCAGCCGGAACAATGATGCTGGTCACCAAGCTGATCGATGCGGTCACTGACACCGTCATGGGCATGGTAGTAGACAAGACTCACACAAAATGGGGGGCAGGGACGGCCCTACTTCGTCATCGGCGCTGTTCCTTTTGCAGTATTCACCGTCCTGACCTTCATCGTACCGGATCTGAGCGAGGGCGGCAAGCTGGTTTGGGCCTATGTGACCTACTGCCTGCTGTGTACCGCTTACACCGTGGTCAATATCCCTCTGAATACCATCGTTCCCCGGCTGTCCGCCGCCCCCAACGAACGGAACATCCTGGTAACCACCCGCATGGTCTGCGCTCTGATCGGTACTGCCATCGTCATGTCCATCACCACCCCTTTTGTGGAGTTTGCGGGTAAAATTTTCGATCCCGGTATGGCAGACCCCTTCAAAAGCCCCAGGGCGTGGGTTGTAGTCATGGGAGTCTATGGCGTGGCCGCCATGCTGGTCTTCTTCCTCACATTCGCCAGCACGAAGGAGGTCGTACCGCCTTCGGTGCAGAACGAAACTTCCTCCCTGAAAGACAATATCCTGTTCCTGTCCATCGCCATCTACCTGGCCGGCAACGCACTGATCCTGGTGAACCAGATGTCCGTCCCCTTCCAGATGGTCGGCCTGACCGTCACCGGGCTTGGCATCTACGGCATCTTTGGCACCGTCTTTGCCATGCAGCCGGATGCCATCGACTACTCCGAGTGGAAGAAAAACCGCAGTATTTCCGGCACCATCGCCGCCTTCCAGGGATTGTTCGTCAAGGCCAGCATGGGACTCGCCAGCTGGATCATCGGACTGTATCTGGGCATGAACGGCTACAACGGAGAACTCTCCACCCAGTCCGCCGCCGCAAAACAGAGCATCCAATTCCACTATATGTGGATTCCGGTGATCCTGTGTATCCTGCTTGCGGTCACGAATCTGTTCTACAAGCTGGACTCCTGCGCCGTCAGGATGCGTGCAGAACTGGACGAGCGCAGAAAGATACTACTGGAAAAATCAGAAAGCCAGGAAGCTTGATTCTCCGACCCTCTGAATCATTCCATGGGAATGGCGGCAAAAAGTTGATTTTGCCTTGCAAATCACCTATACTATAAGTGCAGTGAAATGCGAAAAGGTTGCATGCAATATTCCACCCGTGGAATGGGGAGAGGGTACTATGAAAAAGGACAGCCGATATTTTGATATAGATCTAAAAGCACTGGATCTGTTTTTTCTGGCCGTGGGAGACGTGGATGATTATCGGCAGTTTGCCGTCACCACCCTGGAAGAATTGAGGAAGCTGATCTCCTTTGACCAGGCTGTCGCAATTTTTACCGATGTCTCCCAGAAAGTCGTGGATTTTCACTTAAGCGGCGTCAGTGAAAAATGGGGATATGCCTATCTGGAATATTATTCCCGGATGCAGGCGCAGTTTTCAATGGGGATAAACAAGGAACGGAGCCGGCAAAATACAAGGACGCCCATCAAGCCGATCCTATGGGACAAACTGCCGGACAACAGTTTCATCACCGACTGTATCCATACGCGCGGACTGCATTATTCCCTGGATCTTCCGCTTTACGACACCCTTGGGCACAGCCGCCTCGTACTGGCCATGGACCGCACCAGGAAGGAGCCTTACTCAGAGCGGGACGTGGGAATCGTCAATCTGCTGGCCCCGCATTTGGACAATATGCACCGCAAATTTTTTCTGGTCTCCGGGGGCAATTTCAAAATTAACAGCCGAAAAGACGCACTGATGGAGATGGGCGCCCTGACAAAAAGAGAAAAAGAGGTGGTTTCCTGCCTCTGTGAAGGCGCCGCACCCGCAGAGATCGGGGAAATGCTCCATATCAGCCAGGCGACCGCCTACAGGCATATCGCCAACATCTATAAAAAATTCCATGTGAACAACCTGCAAGAACTGCTGCTCCGCTTTCTGGTTTAAGGCAGGAGTTCCGGTCCCATTGGAACGATCAACGGACGAATGGCTGCGCATTTTCAGGAATTTCTACATAATATTATGTAG
>JAAWRC010000056.1 GCA_022800815.1 Lachnospiraceae bacterium
AGAGCATCTGCATAAGGTTTTCGTTATCCTTGTGGAAGCGGATCGATTTATCATCGGTCTTAAATATCTTTTTGATCAGCTTTGCAAAGCCGATTTTTGTAGCGAATTCTTTTATAAGAAGAAGTCCTGCATCGGAGGATAGATCGCCACCGTTAAAATTTATTTTAATCTGTCTATTGCTTTTAAGTGATAAGGTGTTTAAAATATCCATAAAGGGCTCCTTTTGTGTGATTATTAAGACGTTGAACACCTTAATTTTACCACAACTGGATGCTCTTTTTTATTCATTTAATAGATGAAAAGCAATAAACAGCTTAAATACAGTAACTATGTGGTTTTCAACCACTTTCACGGCATAGTCGTGAATAATTCAGGCTAAATTTTAAAGGTATCAACCAATATTGACAATATCAAAACCTATAACGAGCAAGATCACCCCGCATTTGCGGAGAAAATACAGACCTAACTCATTGATTGCATTCTCACAGCGGATCATCCCCCGCATATGCGGGGAAAACAGTATGTTTTTATATGGCGGTGATGGAGGCTGAGGATCACCCCCGCATATGCGGGGAAAACGATATCGGGCGGGCAACCAGCTGTAACTTCCCAGGATCACCCCCGCATATGCGGGGAAAACTACGCCGAAGGCGCTCTATCTGTTTTACTTTACGGATCACCCCCGCATATGCGGGGAAAACATACCGTAAGCGGCCTTGGCGATAAATATCAGAGGATCACCCCCGCATATGCGGGGAAAACAACTCTATATCCGCATTATCTGGCTTATCTATGGGATCACCCCCGCATATGCGGGGAAAACCGTGTACGGAGGAGCGGAACTTTTTGCCTTTAAGGATCACCCCCGCATATGCGGGGAAAACGAGCAATCCGTCCTGTTTTGGACGTGCCATCTAGGATCACCCCCGCATATGCGGGGAAAACCGCCTCTCTTTTTCCTTACATTCCTCTGCATAAGGATCACCCCCGCATATGCGGGGAAAACGTTCGTGGTGATTTCTAGGCACATATACATGTAGGATCACCCCCGCATATGCGGGGAAAACGGGGGGCGGGAGGATGATGCCTATCTGGTCACGGGATCACCCCCGCATATGCGGGGAAAACTCCACGAGTGTATAGTGTCTCTGCTGACACTGAGGATCACCCCCGCATATGCGGGGAAAACCTGCTTTGGCATCGATGTGGCGGTTGGCATAAGGGATCACCCCCGCATATGCGGGGAAAACCAGACGAGGTTGTAGACCAGTTAGAGGCTCTTAGGATCACCCCCGCATATGCGGGGAAAACCAATGATTATTACATAATCTCCTGTATATATTAGGATCACCCCCGCATATGCGGGGAAAACAATCTTGTCAATCGCGTACATTCCGCAATTATAGGATCACCCCCGCATATGCGGGGAAAACGTTATGAATTTAACATCACAGTATGTGATATAAGGATCACCCCCGCATATGCGGGGAAAACCCAAAAATTCCGCTTTTCTTTGCGGTTGTTGTGGGATCACCCCCGCATATGCGGGGAAAACACTGGGATATAGTCCCACCTGACGTTGTGCCCGGGATCACCCCCGCATATGCGGGGAAAACTATACATAATCTACTTTGTCTTTGTCATACTGGGGATCACCCCCGCATATGCGGGGAAAACTCCTGCGACAGTATCGGCGTTATATGCTCCATGGGATCACCCCCGCATATGCGGGGAAAACTTGCTCATTACTCCTCCTCTCCCGCAGGCTCAAGGATCACCCCCGCATATGCGGGGAAAACGAGAAAAATTTTATTGACAAAATATGTACATTAGGATCACCCCCGCATATGCGGGGAAAACTTGCTCATTACTCCTCCTCTCCCGCGGGCTCAAGGATCACCCCCGCATATGCGGGGAAAACTGGTAGCTAACGCCGGTGTGGCCGGTGGATGAAGGATCACCCCCGCATATGCGGGGAAAACTTTTTTTAAAATTAGGTATTGACTTTTGCACCGGGATCACCCCCGCATATGCGGGGAAAACCAGCCTTTAAAAAATCGTAAAAAATATTGCTCAGGATCACCCCCGCATATGCGGGGAAAACTTGCCCATTACTCCTCCTCTCCCGCAGGTTCAAGGATCACCCCCGCATATGCGGGGAAAACAAATATACGGAAATTTAAAAATTGTGGATATAAGGATCACCCCCGCATATGCGGGGAAAACCTGTTAAATTATTAAAACCATAGCACAGATTTAGGATCACCCCCGCATATGCGGGGAAAACTGTCATATCCATTCCCTCCTGTTTGGTTTGCTGGGATCACCCCCGCATATGCGGGGAAAACAAAAAATCTCGTGATTTCCTCTGCGCTGTTAAAGGATCACCCCCGCATATGCGGGGAAAACAACAGCTTTATTTTTTCGGTGTCCGATATGTCAGGATCACCCCCGCATATGCGGGGAAAACACTAAAAAGATCCCTTTATATAAGCATTTTTAAAGCTGAACTTTTCATATTTCATTCAGTTTCAAAAACACTCTGTATAATGTTTCGCAGTCTGGCAACGCTCTATGCTGTTCACAGGGAATATCAAAATATTCCGCCAGGGTTCCCAATTTGTAATTATCCACATCTCGAATTCTCTTTTGTGCCAGGGGTAGTGCGTCAATCACCTTCCCAAACGGATTTTCCAGGTTGTTTCCCGCAAAATCCCTTTCCAAAAATGTTATATCAAATTTTTTGTTAAAGCATACCACCGCCTTTCCTTTCACGATATCACCAAGCTGCTTTAACGCACAACAAAGTTCTACCCCTCTGTTTAGCATTTCGTCTGTTATATGAGTAAGGCCTGTGATTTCAGGCGGCAATGCCTGATCCTGTTTTATCAGGACATTCCACGATGATTTGATTTCCGCTTCGTTGGCAACGAGTGCTGCTATCTCGATGATCTTGCTTTTTTCAAAATCTAATCCGTCCGTTTCAATATCCAAAAAAACCCATTCATGATCCATATTGGCGGAGAGTCTTTTTCGTCTGCCCGCAATCAGACGTTTTGAGGCATCGCTGAATCCTTTTTGAAGCACTTCGCCCGTCTGCGTTGGTGATTTGGGATGCAGCATCAATTTAAGGCCGTCAAAATCACGCACTTTCCATGCCGTATTATGAGTGCGAAATTCCAAATGCTGTTCATTTGCGAAGCTATAGACCATTACTGCCTGTCCATCCTTTATATTTTGACAGATCCTGCTCCAGAGCCTCTCCCGCACTCTCGCACTGATCTGTCCGACATAAACACCGGTATGGATTTCAAACAGCCATTTTGTCAGATCGCCCCGCAATTTGGGCGGACAGCTATTCATGGTTATCACGACCATCTTCCTCTACCTCATTTTCCCGATACTGCCTGCCATTCTCAACTTTGTCTTTGATATTGTCCCAAAGATAAACGGCGTTTTCCTCCTCCCCGTTCTCATCGTCGGAAAGCAGATATTTTATATCATGGACCATCCTCTCCAGTAAATGCATTTTTACAATCTCGTCCCGCAGCCGCCGTCTGATCATTCCGGAAAAATCCTGCGGTGTTTTATCTCCAAACTCGTCCCGAACTTTCGCCGCCATTTCAAAGGCGATCGGAATGGTTGTTTCCGCCTTGTAGAGATCCGCAATGTCATATGCAAAGGAACACTCATGTCCCACATGTACAAATCCCAGCCCCGCCGAACATCCCAGCGCACAGATGACAGAGTGAGCCAAACCATATAAACACGCATTTCCTGCAGAAAGAGCCTGGTTTACAGGAGTCCCCGACATAAAATCATCCGGGTCATACTCCCTGCCATTCCACGGGATCTTCCACTTTTTTGAATATTCCCTGTATGCCGCCCTGACCCGGCTCCCCTCTCTGCCCCTGAGCTGCTGCAGAGTCAGACCTCTTACATCCTCGTTCGGGAAACGCATTTGGTACATTTTCCGGACCACGCCGAGATGTTTTCTGGTATTGGCAACAAGTTCCGCCTGTTTTAACAACAGTCTCGTGTGGGAATTAAGCGCACGCCCATGGGCATAGTATCTCACCCCATGTTCTCCGACCCACACGACACCAATGCCGCTGTCACCAATCAGCTCCATGGCCCGGTGGGTGATCTTACAGCCCGGCCCCAGCAGCAATACCGTTATCGCTGCCGCCGGAATGAATACATCCCCTTCCATGTCGGTAACTTTTACCGCACTGTCCTCCCGGTTGACCACGCAGTGCTCCAGGTAAATGAACGACATTCGGTCACTGACCTGCGGCAGTTCCGCAAGTTCCGGCCTTATCATCCCAGCATTATTCTGCATTCTTCCCCCTTACGATTGTCAGCAGCCCCTGCCCATATGCCTTTTCCCTGCCTATTCCGCTACAAAGCGTTTCTTTAAACTGTTCTACATCCTTCACAGTGAGAATCCCCTCAAAAGTCACAGAAAGAAAGCGGATCCGAGAACTGCCGCTGCCATTCTTTTTATGGAAATCATACCACTTCGACCGCATAGCCTCAAATTCATTCTCATTCAAGGAAAAGCCAAGCTTCTCTGCCCGGCTTTTAAGCCACTTCTTTTGAAACCCAGGCGTAATGTGCGCCATGATCTTCCCATGGGATTTTGAAATCACCGGATTGGCCGTCAGCCTAAACTGCCATGTCCCTCCCTCCGAAATCCTGTCCAGAAGCGGGGAGTAATCTTTGGTTTCATACTCACCGGCACAGCCGAATTGCTCTGCGAATCCTTTCAGATCCGGCACAGTCTCACTCAAGATCAATACATATTTTTTAGCGTTTAAATCGTCAAGCCTCCAAAGCCGGCGCTCTCTATCGCCGTCAAAGGAGTTCTCTATCGCACCATGGAACAAACTCGGCGACACCAGCGCTTTCATCGTTTCCCGAAGTGCAGTGTTGAGCATTACCCGTGATAAATACATCGCATCACCCCAATTCCGACATTGCGTCATGTTCGGTTTCTTCCGGCTTCCATTCCACAAAAAATTCCCGGAGCCTTCGATAGCCGTAAACCCTCCTGCCAGGGTTGAAAGATACCGGCACATCCTGCAGCATTCCCATACCAGAATCATCTGTCTCAATCTGGACACGCAGTCTGATTTTCTGCTTTCCGTCCAAGGGAGGCTCCTCCCGGAGCGCCCTTTCAAGCGGCAAGTCCCGGATTCCGATCACGATCGGCAAAGTTGGCGGGCACGACCTCCGTCCCAGAAACAGAGGGAACTTCGGCTTCTGCAAAGCAGCCTCCAGAATCTTTAAAACCTCCCCGTCCCCGGAAAGCCCCGCTAAAAATACCGCATCAGAAAGATAATGCCGATAGGTTACATACGAGCTTTTTACCGAAGAGTCTTTTACCAACCGTGCCATGTGAAAATCCGTGATATCCTCACCCTCCCGGTCGGCACGGACGCCGAATTTAAGCCCGCTCAGGTCTGTCAGGTCTGAGTCCCTCCGCCTTCCAAGCGCCGCCGCCAGCATTCCGACGACACCGCTCTTGGTCGGCATTTTTTCAGTAGTCCTTATTTCAAACTTCGAGCTGCTTCCCCAGGACTGCAGGGGGGCCGCAAGCCTTAAAAGCAAGGTCGGCATATCACTCACCTCCGCTTTCGGACAGCTTCTCCCCCACGGCGATCTTAAGTTCCTCAAGGATCTGTAAGATGTCTTTCTCCCCAAATTCCCATATTTTTTCCGGCGGGCATGCAAATTTCCGATATACCTCACCGGCATATTTCCTGAACCTGCCCTCAGACTCTTCCATATAGCCGTTCGTGCCGGAAACCGGCTTTTCAAATGCTCCGGCAAGATTGACCGGTTGGTCGTCCCTTAAGGCAATATACACAAAATCGGGAAGAGTTCTGTTGGCAAATGTATTTTGTTTTCCGGTCGGCATCGCTTTGATAAACGCCTCGGCAAAGCACTTCACGGCGTCCGCCGTCTGGTCTCCGAGATTTTTTTGGAGCTCGGCGGCATTGACCGTCGCATACCGATAAAGCGTGGACGAATTGAACTCTACCGTTCCCAAATGTCCTGCCCCCGCCTCTTCATCCTGATTCAGGTCGTCAACCGCCGTAAAATAATCGTATTCATTATGCACCGCATGGGTGGAGATCGCATGGGCAATTTGTGCGGCCGCATCAAAATTCAGAGACGGATCAGCCGCCACCATCCTCCCAAACAAAGCCATATCCATGGAGGGAGAGGCATTCAGGGCATTCTTATATTCTTTTTTATCTTTGCACTCCTCGATGGCAAGCCGTGCCAGCGCTTTCGCCTGCGCCGCACTGAAAAACATCAATACGGGCGATGTTCCGTCTTTGTCAATTTTTATCCCCGCCTTCTCGAGTGCCCCTAAAGCAAGCTTGCCCGCCTTCTCATCCCCAATGCTTTGGTCAAGCTCCTTTACCGTATCGGTTATCATCTGGGGAACCTTTTTCGTGCGGACTCCCACTTCTTCCTTATTTAACATCTCCCCAAACAGTTTCCGCATTTCATGCTTCCAGGCCTGGGAGGAGACCCGTGCTCTCACCACCCCGCCATATTTCGCTGTTTTCGGGCTGCCCGTATCATCACGGTTGACACAGCTCGGCGGAACATTCTGCAGCACATGAATATCCACATATAAATTATTCTTCATCTTTCTCTTCCTTTCTGCCGTCGTCTGTCTTGAAACTGCGGTAAAAATCCTGTCCCCATTTCAGGCGAACCCGATCCGTTTGATTTTCATGCTGAAACCAGTACAGATCCTCTGCCAGATCTGCATAATCCAGTTTGACCTCACTGTTTCCAAGCAGCTTCACAACCGCCCTTAAATGATACGAAAGCTCCTCCATGTCGTCGGCTCCCGCCACAATGCTGAGTTTCCGCCTTATGTTTTCCTCGTTCTCCTCATTTTGAACCAGCTTTCGCACCGCCCGCCCGAAACGGTTTTCCCCTCCTTCCCGGTTTACCGGCTCGGAATGCCCCTGCTGATGAAGTGCAAACAGTGTCAGCGCCGTGTAAATGGCCCACTCTGCATAGGAGGGATTTCCATTTCTCCCCAGCAGTTCCTCCGGCATGTCTTTTAAGAACATCCCCCACAATTCCGGGAGCTCTCCCGGCTTCTTCCCTGCCCCCCGGCGGAGCTTCGCCAACTGCGCTTTGGAACCTCCCCGTTCAAGAATCTCTTCATCCTTTGCCAGGAAAGCGATCTGTCTCCTCACATATTTTCTTATTTCCGTTTCCTTTGCCATATTTGCTTCACCTCCCGTCCATTACCGTTCTTCTGCAGCACTCAGACCGGCCAAAAACCGGTTCATGGCATCCGCCGCCGAAAATGCCGCCTTTTTCTCCTTGTCTTCGGAACCGGGTTTCCTCCTTCCGAAAATAGCCGCCGTCCCTGTCTGGCGTATGATCTCGTTCCCCAACTGCCTCGCTATGCCGACACATTCTTTCCGCCACTCTGCCTCTCTGTCATAAGACTCGTCCGTTTCCGGATCCAGTGCGCAGAGCCATCTTCTGAAGGGGCTGTCAATGCGGTTATAAAAATCGGCTTTCGCATTCTCCGCAAAGAATGCTGCAGTTCCCCTGCTCTCCTTCGTACTGTCACTGCCGCCGGAAGCCAGATTGACCTCCTTCGCAAACGACCAGACCTTCTTGGAAATGTCATCGCAAAAACCAATGCTGTTCAACACCACCTCCCTCCACTCAAACCCCATATCCGAAATCAGGGAAGCATGCATCTGCAGCGAATCGGAGAACACATTGGTAACAAAAAAATCCTTATCTCCATATTGTACAGACACGATCCGAATCTTCAGCCAGGAACCTTCCAGCTTCACTTCATCTATCAGCTTTTTCAGCCATAAGATGATCCCCGGCTGTCTGTTCCCTTTATCATGCAGAATGGCTGTCGGGCACTCCCTCCAAAACTGTTTTGAAAAGTCGTGCCGGTGGGGTACATACTGATCCGGCTTTTTCTTGTCCGGATTTTTCCAAACCGTCATGGGTTCTATAAAGGCGTTTTCCCTGTTGAAAAAATCTCCGCCCAAAAGGAAATATCCTGTAACCTTCTGACCCTTTCTTTTCAGATACAGCCTCCTGGACTGTAAGGTATACAGCTCGGACAAATTGCCGGGAAGCGGAATCTCCGTGCGCTCTCCATCCGGAACGTCCTCCCGTTCCCAGATTGGAGTTTCCTTTCCAAAAAGCTGTCCGTTCTCCTTTTCCATGATCAGGTTCAGCATGAGCGTTTCAAACAGATTGTTCCCTGAGGCAAAAACAATCCCCAGCTTTCCGAGCCAGCCGGCTCCCGGAGAGGGCAGCTTGGTTCCCCGCTCCTTTGATTCCCCGGAAGGCTTTGCGGATGTGTCGTCATAAGCATTCACATACAGCAGCCAGCGTGCCGCTTCGGAAAAAGACAGCTCTTCTTTTTCCTTTCCGCTTATGTCCGTAAAGAGGCGGACTTTATTACTGCTCTCGGACAGGTTACCGTTTAATTTGGGAGCATGATACTCTGTACCTGCTTTTGCATGTTCGCACTGGTAAAAAGGCCGCTTCGGATGAAATAAATAGAAATTCTCCCTCTGGGATTCCAGATACTTTGTGATCACCTCTGCGGGAAACCGTTTATTTAACCAAAGTTTTCCCCAGCGGTTCCGTGCAGCGGCGGGATTTTTGAGCGGCAGCTCGTTTCCATTTTCGTCATATCTGGAAAACACGGTGTGCAAAACAGCCAGGAGCAGCCGCAGCATGGCGAAATCCTGCGTCGGAAGCTCGCCGCACAGATCCTGATAGTCATGTGCATGTTCAAATAACCCGGTCAGAGACACCTCATGGATCCTGCAATCCCCGTCTATTACTTTGATCCAGGGTTCGTCGAGCAAATTGAATTCCCTGTCGTTCACGTTTTCTCCCCCTTTGTGTAGGTAAACCCTCCATCCTGCTTGTAGGCAACCTGGAAACCGCACAAATCTGCGCCAAGGCTCTCATTCAACAGTAACACAAGCTGTCCTTTCAGCCAACGGGATTTCTGAAATCCTGTCAAATACCGATCCATGGTTTCCAGTTCGTCTATTGTCCTGTCAATGTCATAACAGAATCTGGCCGGAAGCCGCAGCTTCTGTCTGGCAATCTGCCTGCAGTCCTCGTCCGGCGGGCAGATGTCGCAGCGATATTTCCTGCCGTCCGTCTGCCACGGCAGCATTCCCAGCATGCCGTCTGCGTACTGCACCAAAACAAGAACCTCTACGGCAAACATTCCGTCCCGCACCGTCGCCAGAGCACTGCTTTCCTTGTCGCCTGCCAGATTGCAGAGCCAATGATGGAGGTCGTCCTCTTCTCCGTCTTCCTGCGGCGGCGCCATCAAAAAGTTTCCCGCTCTTTGCCGTTTATCCTCAATCAGATCCTGATATTCTTTCAGGGCGGTTTTCTCTTCCTCGCCGTCCGGCTCCACCTTCCGATAGGTTTCATGGACAAGCGGATCAATGTCCTCGGGAACCCTGATCTGGGAAGGCAGCAGTTTTCTTGTCCGCAAAAGCAGCCATGTCGTATAAATCCGTTCTGAGGAACCGTCAAGCGCTTCCGTACCCAAAACCATACACTCTGCGTTTTCATATCCGCACGGCCTGTCCATGCGGGTATGGCGATGGAGCCGCCCGATCCTCTGGAGCAGCAGGTCCATGGGACAGAGATCCGTGACCAAAATATCAAAATCAATATCCAGGGACTGTTCGAGAACCTGGGTCCCGACGACCACCACGCCTTTTCGTGTTTCGGCAGTGGAAGCTTTCCCGATTGCCTTTTTGAGGGCTTCTTCCCGTTCCATCCGATCCGGGATAATGTACTGTGCATGATACAGAATCACCGCCGCACCGGCCACATTGCGGACGACCTCGGCAAACGCCTGCGCCCTCACAACCGTATTGCAGATCACGCCGACACAGGCCCCTGCCTCCACTGCGCCTATGATTGTTTCGACAGCCATGGCATCATCGCCGTGGGTGATTCTCACTGTCCTGCCTGTATCCACCTTCGGGAGAACCTCTGCGAATGCCTCCCCGCCGTCGGTATAAGTGAGCCTCGGATAGTCGGCCTCGGGAAGTTCCCATGTCTTGTTTTCATCGTTTATGTAAGCCCCGAGCAGTTCCTTCCGCCTTTCGGAAGGCAGGGTCGCTGAAAGCAGGATCACCGGAACCTGATATTCGTGCAGCCACGCCAGAACCGTGTCAAGGTATTGGTTCATGTAGGCGTCATAGGCGTGGCATTCATCTATGACCACCACCTTTTGGGAGAGTCCCAGGTGCAGCAGCATGGCGTGCTTTTTCCTCAGGGCGGACATCAAAAGCCGGTCCACCGTGGCCACCACAAAATCAGCCAGGAGCGACATTTTACTTCCGCTGAAAAAAGAATTGACCTCAAGCCCGCTCTCGCCGTCAAGATCCGTCTGCAGCATGCCGCCATTTTTCAGCTCGGCAAAAACAGGCTGAAATTCTGCATTTCCGTGTGCCAGATTGATACTGCGGACAGCATCGTAGGACTGCAGACTGGCCCACTGTGCCACACGCTCAAAAATACCGTTGGCGGTCGCCTGGGTCGGAAGCCCGAAGAACAGGCCGCTTTTGCCGCACCTTGCAGAAAGAATCTCCGCTGCCGCAAGGGCCGCCTCCGTCTTTCCTGTTCCCATAGGCGCTTCCAGAAGAAACAGCCCCGGCTTCCTGCAATTTTGCACGGTATCCACCATACCTCTCTGAACCGCATTCATCCCGGGGAAACCGAAACGCAGCTCAAAATCCGCATCGGAAATCCTCTCCTGGCAGAATTCCCCGGATTCCGGCAGCCCCAGCTTTTCCAAGGCGTCCAGACAACGGTTTTTGGGATACTCATCCTCCGACAAAACCACGTCTGCATCCAGCAGTTCAAAATTTGCCTGGTTGCTTGCGATCCAGTCTGCCATGATCAAAAGTGCCGACAGCAAAATCTCTGATTTTTTACAAAGCAGCGGAATCTCTGAAATATCCTGGAATCCCGCCTGTCCCATCGAAAAATCTACCCATTCCCGGTATAGCCCGCACCACAATTCACGCTCCTTTGGCTTTCCCCAAAAGTGATAGGGGTATCTTTCTATATGATGGAGCAGACTTTCCGCAGGCATGCCATGATGGGCGCCCACTACGGAAGCGAACCCCTTCGGAAAGCCAAAATGCCGTAAAATCGCCTCGCCGCACTTTGTGTGGTGGGATCTGTCCTTATGCATAAAATCTTCGGGAATACTGTGAATGCCGTAATGTTCAAACAGAGCGCGTCTTTCAGGAAGAGCCTTTAGTATCTGTGACTGAAAAAGCGGCGTAAGCTTTCCGATATCGTGGAGGTACGCCAAAAACACTGCAGTCCTTTTGAAATCGCCAAAGGACATCCCGCACAGCTCCGGAAGGAAAGAATACCGCAGATGGATCAGCTCGTTTATCACATTTGCAGTGTCCGCCGCATGCATCCAAAGAGGAAGCCATTTACCCTCTGCGCCGGACTTTGCAATGATCAGCTTCATTTCACTTGAAAGTTTCATCTTGCGCCTCCCCCGGAACTTTTTATCTGACGTCAGAATACAGAGCAAAAGCCCTGGATTCTCCCATTTATGCACTTAATTTTTATAATATCATTATATCATCGCTCTATGCATATTACAACTGGTTCTTTTATCAGAAAAAACGGCACAGTCTGAGCCATGCCGTTTTCCCTGTTTCTTCTATACGTTCCGTTTTTTCTACACGCTCTGTTTCTCCTATTGTTTCACCTACACCCACTTTGGCTCCGTGATCACCGCATCGTAGCCGTACTGTTTGGGGCGAACCGCTCCGGCGCCTCCCGGGTCACCATTTTATAAGCGGGCCGGAGTATCAGATCGAGCCTAGCTGCGATATAGCTCTTATAAAACTGCCTCTGCAGATCCGTCAGATAGGGGACTTCATCAATAAACGCCCCGATCTGCTCCATGTCCGCTCTCTCATAGATGCGCTTAACGGCCTGCCCGCAATCCTCGTCCTCTGCCCGGAGCAGGAAATCATAGTAATTGATTTTTCTTCCGCCCTGTTTGAGTGCGGAGGTAGGGAAACGGAAGATCCTCATATCCCTCTCTGCCGGATCGGTCAGTACCTTACGCATAATTTCCTCATCCGCCTGGGGCAGCAGGCTGCTTCCGCAGTCAAAAACCGGTGCGATACCGCTCTTTTTTTCCGCCGGGTCATAAAGGAATCCCCAGTTTCCATTGTGTCGGTCAAAATTCCCAAGCAGCGCATCTGCCGCAAACATATCCCAAAAATATGCCTTTAGCTGAACCGGATCAACGAATTGCTGCTTGTCGATGGTTTCCAGAACATCCTCCATTTCTGTTCCGCTTCCATTGGAGTCAGAATCCAGAATGGTGTTCTTAATGGAACAGAAGTCAAAAAGCTGCTTTCCCTCTGCCGTAAAATCCAAACAGGCGCACACTACCTTCGTCTTTCCGGCGATGCAAAACGTACCCAGCATCGTTTCCTGGGCTTCTACGCCGAGAATATTAAAAATGCTGCTGGCAATGTGTTCGCTGAAGCAACTGTTGGTATAGGACAGCCCCGTGGCCTTTCCCTCTCCGGAAGGCGGAAATTTCAACATATATTGCTTCCCTTCAAATTCCACCGCAATCTTTTTGCCGTTTGCTCCGTTATAAGCCCGCCCGGGCATCCGTCTGCAGTTTGTGAAATCAATGGTTCTGTTCACAGCCCCGCTCCCTCCACAAGTATTTCTGCCGCAGATACTCTGCGTGTTCCGGCGTGATCGCACCATCATTGATCTGTGCCATATTGATGCTGCCATACAGTTCTCCCCACAGACAGTCCAGGTAGGACACGCCCTTTTTCAGACCGTCCTTATACGCATCCAGATCATGCTGCAGATATTCCGGTAATCCCTGCTCATAGGTGTGTTCTCTTTCTGTCGCTCGGATTCCGTCCTCCGTCAGAAGCTCCATGGAAACGCCGAGCGCCCTTGCGATTTTGTAGATCGTTTCAGCCGAACATTTTTCCAGCCTGGTCTTGCCGTTGCAGATATCGCTTAGTGTTGCATGGGGAACGCCCGCCTCCACCGCAAGACGGTATTTTGTCATGTTTTGCTTTTTCAACAGTGTGTCCAGGATCATCGTCCTCCCTCCTTTCACCACCATTATATCGGCATACCGAAACAATGGCAAGGGGAACCAGGCGATTTCCAAAAATCTTTGCACAACTTGACCACCACAACACTCCATTTCTCCTATTGTTTCACCTACACCCACTTTGGCTCCGTGATCACCGCATCGTAGCCGTGGATCTTGATCCGATCGCCCACGTGGAGCTTGTCCTTCTTCGCCAGGATATAGCCGTTGTTGACCTCCTTCACGTAGGAGTAGACCAGCTTGGAGACCCGGCCCACCTCCTCTTCCTCGCCGCCTATGAAGACCGGCTCACCGGGGCCGCCGTACTGCTTGGAGCGGATGTAGATGTCCGCCTCCGGCACCTCGAAGCCGACCATCTCCCTCTTCGGCCCCTCCTCCTTCACCTTGAGGAGGGCCGCTTTTCCGAGGAAATCCTTCTCCCAGTCAATGCCGCCTGCAAGGCCCACCTCGAAGGGATTGGTGTGGGCCAGATCCCGCATGTAATAGAAGCCCGCCTCCGTGGGAAGAGTCCAGGCCATGATCTGGAACTCGGTGACCTCTCTCCCGCCCGCCTTCTCTGCGGCGGGGGCCAGGACCGCCTCCAGGGCCTCCCCGTCCTCCTTGCTCACATAAATCTCATAGCCAAGCTTCTCCCCGGTAAAGCCGCCCCGGTTGATCTTGCAGGCGATCCCGTGAATCTCCGTGTCCATGTGGGCAAAGAACTTCAGGCCCTCCACGGAATCCTTCACCAGGCTCTCCACCACCTCTTTGGACTTTGGCCCCTGCACGGCGTACATGGCCCAGTCGTCTGTCACCTCCGTCCAGTCCACGTCATAATCCCCCTGATGGTAATACCACCAGTCGTCGGTCTTGGAGGCGAACAGGGTGGACACCCAGTATTTGTCCTCTGCCAGACGCATGATGACCACGTCGTCGATGATCTCCCCCTGCTCATTCAACATGGTGGTATAGCGGTCCCTGCCCACGGCCAGGTTCCCCACCTTGTTGGGATACATGGATTCCAGAAAGGCCGTCACGTCCGGCCCCGTGATCTCCAGAAGCTGATGGGTCCAGAAATACCAACCCACGTTTTCACGCACCGCCATGTGCTCCGCCCGCTTCATCTCGTCATATTTAAAAATATTCTTATACATTTCGCGCCCTCCCTCCTACATGAATTTGTCGATCTTTTTGGCGATCTTGACCCGCATCTTCCCGGCGGGGGAATCCTCCTCCCACAGGGACCACTGCACGTTGACCAGCGTCTTTATCATACCCTGCCACATCCACAGGTGGGTCTCTGGCACATCCTTGGTGGCCGTGATCTCCAGGCCCGCCCGGTCGATGACCAGAATGACTTCTTCCTTATTAAATGCCTCCACCTCGTATTTGCAGACCAGGGACTGTAACAGCATTTCCATGAGTCCGCCCATGACCCGTCCGTCCTCGCCGATGGAATCCGGGACGCCCAGCCATTCCCGGCACGCTTTGATGGCGTAACGCTCGCCGAACATGGCCTTTCCGGCCGCCTCCAGGACGCATTTCAGGATATGGTCCGCCTGCTCCCTGGTCACGTAGCCCCGCTTCACCGTCTCCGCAATGGCGGGAAGGATGTAGAGGGAGGCCGCAGTGGACATGTTGATCATCTGGTTGCTGGAATCCGTCTCATTGTTGGTCCCGTTGACAAAATGATAATCGCATTCCTCCCTAAACATCATGGATTCGGACACACAGTCCTCCTCCTTCGTCACCTTCTTGTACTCCTCCGTCACCGCCGGGCCGAAGCTCTCCCAGAGGGCGTGGGGCGGCGCCGGGTATTTCTCCCTGGACTCGGCGATAATGCGGCAGTGCCGGTCCCCGCAGCCCTTGGCTTCCACCATCAGGTAATCCATGGTCGGGCCCTTCCTCCTGCGCTCCGCCGAGGCATTGGCCTGCCCCTGCAAGGACATGGTGGTGGTCCGGCACAGCTCCGAACCGCAGATGTCCCAGTCACAGACGTCCAGCTCCTTCTCCGCCCGGTAGGTGCCGAAATCCTGACAGCGGCCGCACATCAAAAGGGCGTCGTCCCCCTTGTCGCCGATGAGGGCCCCGGCAAACTGTCCACAGAAAAAAGGATGGATGCCGAAACCGTCGTCGTCGCCGTAATATTTTCCTGTGGCATAGAGCCTCGCATAGGCTTCCTCGCACATGAGCTGCGCCCGCTCCGCATAATCCGGGACCATGATCCGGAGGGCCTGCAGTGCGGCGGCGCTTAACACCGACTCAAACCGGCTGGCATAGTGAAGCGCCTCCTGATAAGAATAAATCTTGTTCCAGGGAGACTGGATCCCGTAATAATTTTTAAAATAAGCGCCCTCCCCGCTGCTCTGCGGGATCCTCTCGTCAATTTTCTTGCTCATAAGTACCTCCTCATTCTCTATTCGGGCTTTTACTCTGCATCCTCCGGATACTGGTCGATGGCGGGCTGGAACTTGACGATGTTGTGGGACATGCCCCAGTCGGCCGTCACCACCTCGCCGGTGATGCCGTCGGACATGGGCGTGCTCATGGCGTAGGCCACGATGGCCACCGTGTCCACCGGCTGCTGGGCGTCGCTCTGCCACACCATCAGTTCCTCATAGAATTCGTCCTGCTTCTCCTCCGGAAGCTCCTTGGCGCACATGTTGGAGGAAGCCCCCGCCGTCACCATGCCGCCCGGCGCCACCACGTTCACCATGATCCCAAACCGTTTCAGTTCCTTGGCCGCCTCAATGGCCAGGGAATTGACGCCGCCCTTGGAGGAGGCATAATGAGGATAGCCGCCGAACACCGGATAAGGGAGCCAGGCCGCATTGGAGGAGATCAGCGTGATCTTCCCCTCGATCTTGTGCTCGATCATGTATTTGCTGACGTGCTTGATTCCCAGGAACGCACCGCTCACGTTGACGTCCAGCACCCGCCTAAACTCCGCCGCCGGAAGGTCATAAATGTGGGCATAGCTCCAGATGGCCGCACTGTTCACGAAAATATCGATGGAGCCGAATTTCTCGTCCGCCGTCTTCACCAGATTCTCCATGTCCGCCTCTTCCGTCACGTTGGTCCGGCAGAAGGCCACCCGGTCCGGCCCGAAACCCGCCTCCTCAAGGATCGGGAGCGCATAGTCCCCCTTGGTCTGGGAGCTTCCGGCGATCACCACCTTTGCGCCTCCCTGCAAAAGCCTGAGGGCAATGTTGAAGCCCAGTCCCGACGTGGCGCCCGTCACCACCGCCACCTTTCCCTTCACGGAGAACATTTCCTCCATCGGCCTGGCGGCCTTCACATACCCTTTCAACATGGCGACATTTGCCGCATTCGCATCAAATCCCATAAAAAACCTCCTCCATAACGATTTGCAGTTCCCCTGCAATTTCAAATTTCAGAGCAAACCGCTTTCTCAAATGCTTTGCTTTATTATGAAGGCCCGGGCCCGATTTTGAAATCCTGCGGTTTACAGGTTTTTTCCTCCCGAAACCCGTTAAAAATACGGGGAGGCATTTGACATTCTTCCTTATTTTTCTTACAATAGAACAATAGAAGGGGGGAAGAGGTATGAAGCTGAACGCACACATTTTGTTTGAGCATCTGAGCCAAGGCTACACCGTCACGATGTATGGGGAAGCGGGCAAAAAGCTCCTTCTTATAGAACCGGAGCTCTATATGGACAACACCCTGCGCTTTTTATCGGATCACGTGTATCTGGCCACCGCAGAGCATTTGCCCCAGAGGCCCATCATCGAAAAAAATGTGGTCCTTGTCTGCATTGGGGAAAACTCCCGTCTTACCTATTATAAGGAGCACGCCACCGTTCTTCTCATCAAAAAGAAGGTGGATTTTTTCCAGGTCTACAAAAGTCTTCAGGAAATTTACGAACGCTTCCATCTCTGGGAGAGCCGGCTTCTGACCCTGTTTTTAAAGTCCCCCACCATTCAGGATATCCTGGACTGCTCTTACCCTGTGCTGGAGCGTCCCATTCTGGTCATCAACTCGTCCTTCCAGTATGTGGCCAGCATTCTCACCGGTGGGAACCGCTGGAAAAACGACCGCTGGAACCTGCCCCACGCCAAGCTGGAGCCGGAAGCCTTTTTAACCTTTTTAAAACAAAAGGAGCTCCGCATGGATGCCCACGGCCCCTTCCAAATGGAGCTTGACGAGGGGAATGTACTCTGTGTGAACCTTTTTGATTCCGGTGACGATTACGTGGGGTGTCTTTATATCGAGGAGGCGGGCAGACCTTTCGTGCCCGGCGAAGAAAAACTGGCCGAAGGACTGGCCCGAATGATTGAGAAGGCGGCAGAGCTTTCACCGAGCCTCCTTGACGGCAAGCGGGACTCCTTAAAAAAGATTCTCCGAAATCTGATGAACGAGATGCCTCTGGCTCCCAGCCAGAAGCTGCTTCTAAAATCCTCCCGCTTCAACGGGAATTGGCTCTGTGTCTCCATCCACTGCCTGAAACAGTTTTCCGCCCTTCCCGTCAGCTACATCTGCTCCGTCATGGAATCCCTGTTTCCGGACAGCACCTTTTTTGAACAGAATACCACCATCCTGGGCCTGATCCCCGCCAGCCACCTGGACAAGACGGCACCCTTTTTTGGGGAAATCACGGAGAAGCTTTCCTCCCTGGTGGAAGAAATGGAACTCTGTATCGGGATCAGCAACAATTTCCCCGACCTTTACCCGCTCCGCACCTACTATTTCCAAGCCGAAGCAGCCATTGAGAACGGACAGCTCTATGCTCCCGGCAAAAACCTTTACATTTTTTCCGACTACGCCCTCCAGGAAATGGTGATGGATGCCTTCGGCGGCTTTCCCGTGGAGGCCTACTTTCCCGCCGGTTTCCGTGCCCTTCTGGAACACGACCGGGATTCGGAGGTCTCCTATCTGGAGACTCTCTCCGTATTTCTGGAGGAAAATATGTCCTATGCCAAGGCCGCCAGGCGGCTGTTCATCCATCGAAGCACCCTCATTGAACGGATGGGAAGGATCACCCAGGAGCTTCCCTTTGACCTGGAGGACCCGGACAAACGGCTGCAGATGCAAATCATTTTGAAAGCGCTCCACATCGAGTCGAAGGTGCACGGACGTTAGGACTCAGGATACATGGAAAATGGGGGCTTTCCGGAAATTTTCTCGCAGCAACGGGGGGGCCTGGGAATTTGAACAAACCTGCAAAACCACGGCCGGTCTGGAGGAGGAAATTTGCCTGATAAGACGACACCCGGCTAAACAATACCCTGAAATGGGATGAACGTCCCCTACCGCCTTGTGGTGTTGGTCGTAGAGGGGGCGCAGAACGCAGTACGATTTAAAAGGGCATCCACCATGACGTATTTGCGTTATGGGAGAATGCCCTTTATCATGGGTTTTTGCTTCGTATACGGTGAAGGAAAAACCATAATATATATTTAATAATAATAAAGACAATAAAAAACCGGTAATCCGCTACGATAGAACATAAAGTATGGATACCGGACGAAGGAGGAACCTGCAGCTTTTCCATACGGAAAAGCTTGTTTTCTGGGGGCAAGCCCCCAAACCCCTCTCTATCTGTGAAAATAAATATTGTGTTTATAACCTTTAACTCATCCTTTTATATGGGTTTATAATATCATATTTATGGGTGGGTTGTCAAGAGGCTTCAGCATTAAATATTTGTTAATTTTTTGTTGCAGTATTGATTGAACGATGTGGCGGGAGAATGACGATAAGGGACGGCAGAATACTCATATCATTGGATTTGAGGTCGATACGTCTGTGGATCAGGGGTAAAATTTATAGAAAATGGTGCTTGAAAAAGAATCGGGTGGGGTTCTTTTTGAAGACTAAATTAAGTAGGATGTGAAGACGGGCACGTCGATGTGACCCTGGATTGATTATCCTAACAAATTCTTTTTATAAAATCAAGAAAATCAGGAAAAGAAAAAACGCCTTTGGACAAAATCCAAAGGCGTTGTAATCAAGTTTGTAGGCCAATTTTTCTCTTTACCTTTTTCGCCTTTTTCTTTTGTGGGTGACTATGAAGTTTTTGTTTTTATGTTTCTGTCATCCTCCTCTCACTATTACTTTTCGTCACTATCTTACCACGAATGTTTACATTTTGCAAGTGATTTTTATTACTTTGTTGCTCCGCAATCACAGTAATAATAATCAGTATATTCAACATTCTGATAGTATCCCTGATCTTCCTCATGGGATCCAATCTGAATGTTTTCCGTACCTGTTACTACATTTTCAATCCAATGTCCTCCATCATCCCCATTCAATACATGATCACCACTATGAAGCTCCCCTTCTTGAATGTTGGTTGTTTTGAATGTACAATTATCACACACATAATATGTTGTGATAATGTCAACTGTTTCATAATCAGGCACCGAAACAATGTTCGGAACCCATTCTTCCCTGGTTGCTTTGTGTTCTTTCCACTGGTGTGTGTGGGCCGGAGCCTGCGTCGGTGCGGGCGCTGCCTGCGTGGGCGCCGGAGCCTTGGGTGCTATCTTTGTTTCCGCTTTTGTCTCTGCTTTCGGTGCAGCCTTTGTCTCTGCCTTAGGTGCTGCCTTTGTCTCGGCTTTTGTCGTTTCCACCTTAGGCGCTGCCGTGGTTTCCTCTGTCGATTCTTCTGCTGCGGCAGTTTCCACCTCTGTTGTTTCCTCTGCGGTTGTCTCTTCTGCGATCGTTTCCTCCGCTGTGGTTTCCTCCGTTGTCATAACCTCCGTTGCCATCACGGCTTCGTCGGGCGATTTTCCACAGCCTAAAAACGTCATGGCTAGGCACAGGGCCATTGCCATTGTGATCCCTTTCTTGGATTTCATGCCGCTATCCTCCCTTCCTAATGATCACATATTGATTGGAAAAGTTGCATGGAAAAGAATACCATATCAAATGACCCTCATTGATTAAGTATTCTTTTCCATAAATAATTATAGCTTATCTCATGATTCATCAGAGCCGTTATAAACAGCCTTAATTTCCTTTTGAGTGAGATATTTTTTCGGGCTGTTCATAACCGCATTCGCCAGGCGGTCCAACATCTGCCTGTTATTGTTCATGATTGTCATGGCTTCCTGGAGCTGCTCTGATAAAATCTGATTAATCAGATT
>JAAWRC010000057.1 GCA_022800815.1 Lachnospiraceae bacterium
GAATAAGTTTTAGCAGTAACCTTTTACAAGGTCAGCCGTCACTATTGGCAGTAGTGGCGGCTATTTTCGTTTTCCCTTAAAAACTGTGTAACACAATCCCACAAGGGTTTCCCATGGCTTGACCACTACAGCCCATGCTGGGCAAACATCGAGCGGGGAAGAGTCTTTCTTCCCTACTCGATGCGTCTGCTTGTTATACCGTGTCTGGCGGGGAACGCCGCTCACGAGACCCGATAGGCCACCAGCGCCACCTTCTCGCCGGTCTCCCTGCCGATTTTCTCCTCCAGCCTGCCGATCTTCTCGAGGCAGCCCCCGCTTAAGTCCGCATAGACGTCCTCCTTCGCCAGCTCCGCCGCCACGTGCTCGGCGGCGGACCTGCAGGACTCGGGAAGCTCCGTCACGTTGGAATGAACCGTTGCCATCATCAATCCCTCCTTCAAACAGTCTCTACGGACAGTATGCCGCGAAGGGCCCCCGAATATGCGTCAAAACGGCCCGGGAATCCTGCCAGGCAGGTTTCCCGGACCGCGTCGCACATATGTCTCACGGAAAAGTCCTTTTCTATGTATGATTACCTGGATACCGTTACTGCAACCGAGATCCCCGTGCTCTCCATGTTCTCCACGAACACCCGGTGGAAGCCGGTCTGCCTGACCGTGAAGGTGCCGGAAAGCGGCGCCGTGCCGGATATGCCCCGCAGCACCCCGTCCGGGCAGTCCAGTCCCGTCCCGATCTTCGATTTGCCCGGGGACGTACTCACCGCTACCGATATCTCGTCCCCCTTGGTGGCCCAGAAGAGCCCCGTCTCGTAGACGACCCCGGCCCTCACGTCCCATTCATATATATTCAGACCCCTGGAGTCCAGGTCCACCTCGTCGTCGCCCTTGACGATCTCCGCATAGGCGGCCCGGTCCCTGGCGTACTCCTCGACGTCCTCCGCCGCCTGCTCCGCCTCGTAGCTGATCTCCATGGAAGCCGCATGGATCTCCTGGTACAGCCGCTCAAGGCCGCCTCCCGCCGCCAGCGACGTGACAGCGGAGGCCATGATGAAACACGCCCCCAGTACGAAGGCCGACGCCCGTCTCATGCCCTTCCCCATCTTCACTTTTCTCATTCTCTCGATTCTCCTTTGGATCTCCCTGCGATTTCGGGCCATGTGCATGCTGTCGTAGAAGCGCAACCTGCTCTTCTTCCTCTCCGCATGTCGCAGCACCACGTCGAAATAGTCCTTCATGTCCCAGTGTGCGCCGGACTCATAACACATATAGTAGTCGCAGCGGCTGTCGCCCCAGACGTCCACCTGCCTCACCAGCCTGCGCACCAGGGGATTGAACCACTGGACCCGGACGATCCAGGCGCAGAACTTCTTCAGGTGCAGGTCCTTTTTCACGTAGTGGTACAGTTCGTGCTCCAGGATGATCTCCATCTCCTCCTCATCCTCCACGTTCTTGGGGATGAAGATGCAGCATTTGATAAAGCCAGATATGAAGGGACACTTACAGCCCGGAAGCTCGTAAACCGGGATCTCCTCCGTCACCTGGAGCCGCTCCCTCACCCTCCCCACGGCTTCCCTCCAGTAAGCCCCGGCGGGCATGCTGATGTTTTTCTCCACCCTCCGGACCTTCTGCTGCAGCATGTAGCGCACCAGCTCCACCAGAAAGCCCACCAGCCACACCACTGCCAGGAACCGGGCCACCTGGATGAGCAGGGGCGTCGCCGTCAGAAAGCTTCCCGCCTCCCCGTCGGCGAAGGCTCCCGTCCAGAGGAGCAGACACACAAACACCACCGGAACCAGGTAAAAGAACAGCACCACCCGCAGCAGAAAAGAGATCAGGCCGATCTCTCCCCGCCGCTCCAGTGCGAAGCCCGCCGCCCTCCAGAACCCAAAAATCACGGTTCCCGTCAGGGACGTCAGAAAGATCCCCACGAAAAGGCTAATGAAGATCATCCAGAATTCTCCTAAGTTCCTTCTCTTCTTCTTCCGTGAACTCTTCTGCGCCGCTGAGAGCCATGATTCCGTAACAGGCCGTGGACTTATTCCAGAAATTCGCAATAGATTTCACCTGCTGCCGCATGAATTCCTCCTGGGTGAGCAACGGTTCGTATACCTTGTAATAATTGTCCGGCTTGGTAATATGGATATAACCCTTTTTCTTCAGCTTCTCAATGTAAACTCCGATCGCCTGCGGTGTCAGCTTTTCTCCATACCACTCCTGAAGCTGCTTGACGATCTTGGAGGTAGTAACGTTGTCCCCTATGGCCCAAATCGCCTTCATCACCGTCAGTTCCCGTTCTGTCATCCGATTACTTTTCTTCATACCGTCTCTCCATTCTTTCCTGCCAGTATTTTCAGCTTATAGACTATAGCATACCACATTGCAAGAAAAAAGCAAGAAAACATTCCGTATTTTTAGGAATTCTTTTATCGGATTGCAGAACCTCTTCCTTTGTAAAACTCCTTTTGCTTTAATTCAGTATACATATATTTTAGACCTTTTTCAACCATTTGTTGCATCAATTCGTAGAATTTCTGCATTTTATTTTCCCCTCAGCACCTTGTAGAGGAGGTCCGCAAGGGGCTCCATGGCGTTTCTCGCCTCCTCGAAGGTGTTGTTTTCCGTCCCCACCTCGATCAGGGTCGCCCTGGGAAGCACGTGCTGATTGTAACGGTACGCCTTCAAAAACGTGCGGAGCATCAGGCCGGGATAATAGGCCTCCCCCTTGAGCTTCATCTGAAAGTTGAAGGCCAGGTTGTCGAGGAGGTAGGGATTCTCCACGTCCTCCAGGGGGCCGTCCGGGGTCTGGCACATGCCGTTGAACAGCATGATGGGGGCCGTCGGCTTTCCGTTCACGTCCACCACGTCGTGGCCGCCGGAATCCCGGTGCAGGTCGATGGTGACCTGGATGCTGGGATGTTCCGCCAGCGTTCTCTCCACCATGTCCAGGGCCAGGGAGTAGGAGTCGGAATAGGGAAAGACCTCCGTGTTGTGGATCACCCGGATCCCGTACTGGGTCTCAAGGAGCTCCGCCAGGTAGTTTCCCACGCCCACCACCGTCATGTCGGGGTTCCCCTCCTCGGAATCGGAGAAGGCCTCGCTCCCGTGGGTGTGGAAGAGAAGGACCTGGGGCTCGCCGCTCTCCGGCAGCGTCATGTCCTTTCCCAGAAGGACCGAGGCGTCCAGCTGCTCCGGGTAAACCGTGGTGGATTTATGTACGTAGAAGAAGGTTTTCTTTACAAACTCGAAATCCGCAAGCTGCTCCGCCGTGTACAGGGTTCCCCGCACCTCCGTGGCCGCCATGGCCGGTTCCCCCGAGGCCTGCACCGCCTCCCCGGCCGTCCCCGGCCCTGCGGCCGGACTCCCGCTTTCCGCCGGCGCCTCTCCACCGGCCGCCGCCTCTCCGCCGTCTGCCTCCCCGGTCCCCGCCGTCTCCTGCCCCGGGGCGTCGCCGGCTGCGGCGCCCGCCTCCGTCACGGTCCCCTTCGCGGCTTCCGCCGCACCGGCGTCGCGCTCCGCCAGCCAGACCCGGTAGGCCGGATCCGTCTCCCCGCCCTCGTCCTCCAGGAAGGAGGAGAGGGGCCAGACCCCGGAGGCCGGCTTCAGGAGTTCCATTCCCGCAGGAGACCGGTCCTCCGCCACGAACGCGAGAAGCGGCGGCCTCGCCGCAAGAGCCGTCACCCTGGACGGCAGGCCTCGCAAAAGAAAACATCCCGCCGCCGCCAGAAAAACCGCTATTCCTTTTCCCCATGCCCCCCGGTATCCGCTGCCGATGCTCAAACCTTGTCCTCCTCATGCCTGTCTTTTTGCGAAAGTCCCCGCCCGGGTTCCTCCGCTCCTACATCCTATGCGCCGGGGAGGAGCCTTAGAATCACTTTCCCAGACCGAACGGCGCTCAGGAGAAGACCTGGTTGATGCCCTCGGAGATGATGCCGCCCAGCAGCTTCACCCTCTCGTCAATATTTCCCGGCGTCACGTACATGGGGCCGAGCCTCGGCTCGATCAGCTCCCGCACCATCTGATACCGCTCCGGCAGGGTCATGCCGTCCACCGCCTCGGCCGCATTCCCCGCCCCGGCCGCCTCCAGAAGTTCCGCCAACGCATCCACCGTGTCGTAGACGATGGCGGCCGCCGCCACCACCGTGGGAACCCCGACGGCGACGACCGGGATCCCCAGGCTCTCCCTGGTCAGGCTGTGCCTGTGGTTTCCCACGCCGGAACCGGGGCGGATTCCCGTGTTGCTGAGCTGAATGGTGGTCCCCAGCCGGCTCACGCTCCTGGCTGCCAGCGCATCCACCACCAGAAGGGCTCCCGGCTTCGTCTCCGCCACGATCCCCCGTATGATCTCCGCCGTCTCCATCCCGGTCTGCGCCATGACGCCCGGGACGATGCCGCTGACCGAAAACCGGCCGGCGTCCCCGCGCCCGGCCGTCTCCTCCTTCCCCATCGCTTCCGCCTCCTTCCCCTTCCCCGCTTCCGTTCTGTCCTCCGCCCTTCCCGTCTCCAGATGTCGGGTGATCCGCAGGTTTGCGAGGACCTGCGGTCCCAGGGAGTCGGAGGTCACCTCCTGGTTTCCAAGTCCGACCACCAGCACGGACCTGGGGTTTCCGACCCCCCGGAGCAGCCTGCGGATGTATCCCGCCAGGGCCTCCGATATCTCCCGGTGGCAACTCTCGTCGTGGACCGCCATCCGCTCCGCCTCCAGGGTGATGTAGCTCCCGCAGGGCTTTCCAAGAGCCCGTTCCCCCTGCTCGTCCAGCACCTCCACCCAGGTCACCTTCACGCCCAAGTCCCCGTGGACCGATTCCCGGATGTTCACCCCGGGAATTCCCTCCTCCCCCTCGCCGCAGGATTCTCTCGCCTCCAGCGCCAGATCCGTGTGAACCTGCATTTCCTCTTTTGCCGCCCGCTCCAGCACCTCGTCCCTCATTCTCATGGTCCGCCTTTCTTCCGATTTTTATCTATTCTCCCCCCTCTCTTCCATTTGTATGTATCCGTAAGCGATTGTGAAACCTGAAATTGCGGGAATATTCTGGCAATATGTCCGTCCAAAGCCTGCTGCGCCAACCGTTCCAGCAAGCCCAGGGAAAGCAGGAGACTTTCCCATAGGATAAATACAGCGGTCCTTTACGAACCGCTGATTGACCACGCTCTTTTTTATTTCTTCTCCTTGTTCCCGATCCAGTCCTTGATATAGGCCTCCACCCGGCTCCGTTCGATCTTTAAGGGAATGCTGATCTCCCCGTAAAGATTTTCCTCCGCCAGCTTCATGTACTTTTCATCAATGTATGTAATCTTCTTTCCCTCCAGGCTTCGGTTTTTCTTCCTCATGTGGACCGTCTTGATGATCTTGACCCATTCCCGGCAGTCATACCTCCTGGCCACTTCCCTGTACTGCTCCTCCCGCTTCTTCTCGTTGGCGATCCATATGGTCTCGATATGGGGAATCTCGTCCAGCAGCGCCTCCACCTCCTCCGCCGTGGAAACCCTCCGCATCACCAGCTTCCTGCTGTTTACCGGAACGTAGATCCGGCTTCCCTTTGAGTACACGGGCTCTAGCTCGTAATACAGAACGCCCTTTTGCAGCTCCGGCATCTCCGTCACGTCCAGCACCCTGCACACGCCGTTGTGGTCGCATATGATCATTTCGCCTACCTGGAACATCTGATGGCCTCCTTTCTCTTCTCTCCGCTCTCTCGAATTTCAACGCTATTTTTATTTTAACACTTTAAATCCTTTTTTGTAAGAGTATTTCTCATTTTCCCCTCATTTTTGTAAATATTGTCGAGTCGGGGCCAGTATGTTCTTGTGCAATATTTTCTTTTTTTCTTTTTGCTTGACGAAAAATCCGGCTCCGGCTACAATGAAAGATATTATTTTCCAAAAGAATGACCCACGACAGGAGTATGTATGAACGAAACCATCTTAATCGTCGATGACGAGCGGGAGATCGCCGACCTGGTGGAGGTCTGTCTGAAAAACGACGGCTACCAGGTCCAAAAATTCTACAACGCCTCCTCCGCACTCTCCAGCGTGGAGAAGGAGGAACCGGACCTTGCCATTTTGGACGTCATGCTGCCGGACATGGACGGCTTCGTCCTCTGCCAGCGCATCCGGGAAGACCACCTGTTTCCCATCATCATGCTGACGGCCCGGGTGGAGGACATGGACAAGATCATGGGGCTCACCCTGGGGGCGGACGACTATATCACCAAGCCCTTCAATCCCCTGGAGCTTTTGGCCAGGGTGAAAACCCAGCTTCGCCGCTACACCCGCTACAACCAGGGCGTCCCCGCAAAGGAAATTCCGGAATTTGACATCCGGGGCTTGTCCATCTCCAGGGACAGCCACCGGTGTACCTTAAATGGCAGCGAGGTTTCTCTGACGCCGCTGGAATTCGACATCCTCTGGTATCTCTGCTCCCACCAGGGGGCCGTGGTCTCCTCGGAGGAACTTTTCGAGGCCGTCTGGGGCGAAAAATACTTGGACAGCAACAACACGGTCATGGCCCATATCGCCAGGCTCCGGGAAAAGCTCCACGAGCCGGCCAGGAGGCCGAAATTCATCAAGACAGTCTGGGGGGTGGGTTATACCATTGAATAAGCAGACATCCAATCGCCTGATCCGGAGCAAGATGACGAAACGGCTCCTTGTCCGGTATTTTCTCTCCCTGGCCGCCTTCTCCGTCTCCTTCACCGCCCTGGGCCTCTTCGTCGTCTGGGCCGGGCACAACCTCTTTACCTGGTATCCGGAGGACGGCATCTACTGGTTTTTTAAGCGGGTGGAGGATTTCTCGCCCCTTCTCTATCTGTTTACCCTCCTCGCCGGCTGGGTCGTGATCACCTTCGCATTTTTTTCCAGGATCGTGCGGTACCTGGACGAGCTCATGCATGCGGCGGAGCGGCTGGCGGAATCGGATTCCTCCCCCATCGTTCTCTCCGACACGTTGAAGGAGCTGCAGGACGAGTTAAACCAGGTCCGGGAGCGGGCGGCGGCCCAGGCCCGGATCGCAAAGGAGGCGGAACAGCGGAAAAACGACCTGATCGTCTATCTGGCCCACGACCTGAAGACGCCCCTCACCAGCGTCATCGGGTATCTGTCCCTCCTGTGCGACGAGCCGCAGATCTCCCCGGAGCTTACGGCCAAATATCTGGGGATCGCCAGAAGCAAGGCGGAACGGCTGGAGGACCTCATCAACGAATTCTTTGACATCACCCGCTTCAACCTGACCACCATCACCCTGGAGCCGGAGCAGATTCATCTGAGCCGCATGCTGGAACAGCTTGCCAGTGAATTCTCTCCCATTCTCGCAGAAAAAGAGCTGACCTGGAGCCTGGACATCGCCCCGGACATGTATGTGTTCTGCGACAGCCAGAAGCTGGAGAGGGTCTTCGACAACCTCATTCGAAACGCCGTCAATTACAGCTATCCCAAAAGTACCGTCCGGCTCTCCCTGACCCCCGTCCGGGACTACGTGAAAATCTGCGTGGAAAACCGGGGCCGGACCATCCCGCCGGAAAAACTCGGCCGCATTTTTGACCAGTTTTTCCGCCTGGACTCCTCCCGCTCCTCCATCACCGGCGGTGCGGGACTGGGGCTTGCCATTGCGAAAGAGCTGACGGAGCGGTTCGGCGGTTCCATCCATGCGGAGAGCGCCGACGAGACCGTCCGCCTCACCGTCCTGCTCCCCCTCTCCCTAAGAGAAAGTCCGTGTTAAGAAAACCTTCATAATCCCGTGAGGAAACCGTCATCTTTTCCGAAGGAAAACCGCAAACCTTCTGCACCGTGTTTTGATAGAATCAGGCTGTCAGCAAAACACGGTGCTTTTTTGAGCCCATCTGCGGCGGAAAGTATGAAAGCAAGCTTTCATATCTACTTTTATGGCAGGCGCAGGACCTGCCATTCAGAGGAAAGGATGAAAGGATTATGAGTAAGTTAAATATTCTTGTGTTTTTCGGAGGCTGCTCCTCCGAGTACGAGGTTTCCCTGGAATCGGCCTGTGCCGTCATTGAAAACCTGGATCCGGCAAAATACCGGCCCCTCCCGCTGGGAATCACCATGGACGGGAGGTGGCTCTATTTCAAGGGCGACGTGCAGAAGATCCGGGACAACACCTGGGCCAATGCGGAGGACGCCGTCCCCGCCCTCCTCTCCCCGGAGCGGGTCGACCACCGGCTGCTCCTCTTTGCGGAGCCGGGAGCGCCCTCCGCATCCATACCGGTTGACCTGGCCTTCCCCGTCATCCATGGAAAAAACGGGGAGGACGGTACCCTGCAGGGACTTCTGGAACTGTTCGGCATTCCCCTGGTCGGCTGCGGAACCCTCTCCTCCGCCCTCTGCATGGACAAGGACCGCGCCCACCGGCTGGCGGCCCTGGCGGGCGTCCGGGTCCCCAGGTCCTGTCTGTTAAACGCCGGCGAACCCCTCTCCCGCGCCCTCTCCTTCGCCCTGGAGATCGGCTTCCCCCTCTATGTGAAGCCGGTCCGCTCCGGCTCCTCCTACGGCATTACCCGGGTGGAAAGGCTGGAGGAGCTCTCCGACGCCGTCTCCCTGGCCTTCCATTACGACGGCCAGGTCATTCTGGAAGAAAACATCAGGGGCTTCGAGGTGGGCTGCGCCGTTTTGGGGACGGAGCAATTGGCCACCGGGGAGCTGGACGAGATCGAGCTCTCCGAAGGCTTCTTTAACTTCACGGAAAAATACACCCTGAAGACTTCCGCCATCCACGTTCCCGCAAGGGTGGACCGGGAAACCGCCAAAAGACTGAAGGAGACGGCAAAAACGATTTACCGGGCCCTGGACTGTTCCGTCTTCGCCAGGGTGGACATGTTCCTGACGCCGGAGGGGGAGATCGTGTTCAACGAGGTCAACACCATTCCCGGCTTCACAGCACACAGCCGTTATCCCGGCATGATGAAGGCGGCCGGCTTCTCCTTCTCCCGGCTGCTGGACCAGCTCGTCCAGCTGGCGGTGAAGTCATGAAGGCCTTAAGGCTCCTCCCGGAGCAAGTCCGCACCGGGAGCCTGATTCTGGTCAACCGGGATTATGACTATGCGGAACCGGGGCGCCCCCAGGCAAATTGCTCCGGAATGGAGCGCGGTTCAAAACACGTCAGGGCGGAGGCCCTGTCCGTACTCGGCGGGCGTTCCGGGGCCCCCGTCCTTCTTGCGCGGCGGGCCGCCGTGCTCTTCGCCGGCCTGATGGACGAGATCGGCGGCTGGTCCCGAATCGTTCCCGTCAGCGGATACCGCACTCTGGCAGAACAGAAGGACATCTGGAACAGCTCCCTCGCCGAGCACGGGAAGGACTTCACAAACGCCTACGTGGCCCTCCCCGGCCACAGTGAGCACCAGACCGGACTGGCCCTGGACCTGGGCCTTAAAAAAGACGAGATCGACTTCCTCTGCCCGGACTTTCCGGATTCCGGCATCTGCCGCACCTTCCGGGAGCGGGCACCGGAATACGGCTTCATCCATCGTTACCCCTCCGGCAAGGAGAAAGTCACCGGCATCAACCACGAGCCCTGGCATTTCCGCTACGTGGGAACTCCCCACGGGGAGATCATGGAGAAGGAGGGGCTCACCCTGGAGGAATACGTCTTTTTCCTGAGGGACTTCCCCCACGGGAGACGGCCCTATCTGTTCGCCGCAGGCGGACGGCAGATCGCCGTCTCCTGGCTTGCCGCCAGGCGGGAGGAAGTCACCTGGCTCTCCGTGGACGAACGGCTTCCCCACTCCGTCTCCGGCGACAACGTAAACGGCTTTATCATCACGGAATGGAGGGACGGTTATGTCGCATGAAAAAAATCTCGGCGGTCTGGATCGGTTTCGGCTTTTGGCGGCCTTCCTCGTCATCACCATCCACGTTTCCCCCCTGTCCGCCGTCAGTTTGGAGGCCGACTTTTTCCTGACCCGCATCCTGGCCCGGCTGGCCGTCCCCTTCTTTTTCCTGGTGACGGGATACTTCGTCCTGGGGAAGGAAGCGGACGGCCGGCGCTTCCCCCGCATCCGGCGCTTTCTCCTGCGGACCGGCCTCCTGTACGCCCTCTCCGTGATTCTGTACCTCCCCTTCGGTGTCTACGCCGGACATTACGAGAATCTGACGGCGGGCGGCCTTCTCCGCATGCTGTTTTTTGACGGGACCTTTTACCACCTGTGGTATTTCCCGGCCTGCATTCTGGGCGTCGCCCTGACCGCCGGTCTGATGCGCTTTTTCTCCAGGCGGACCACGGCCCTGGTTGTGGGACTTTTGTACCTCGTCGGCCTTTTTGGTGACAGCTACTATGGGCTGGCGGCCCCTGTTCCGGCCTTAAAAACCCTCTATGACGGACTCTTTCAGGTGTCCTCCTTCACCAGAAACGGTCTCTTTTTTGCTCCGCTTTTTCTGGTGACCGGCGCATGGCTCTCCGAGAAACGCTCACAGGATTCCCCGAGACGGTATCTGCCGGGCTTTGTGATTTCGTTTGCCCTCATGACGGCGGAAGCCTTTTTACTGCGAAGCTTTCAGCTTCCCCGCCACGACAGCATGTATCTCTTCCTGGTTCCTTCCATGGTATTCCTGTTCCTGCTCCTTTTATCCATGGACGTCAAGCCTTCCAGAAAGCTGCGGACCGTCTCCACCTGGATCTACATCCTCCATCCGGCCATCCTCATCCTTCTGCGGACGGCCGCAAGACCGCTTCATCTGACGAAGCTCCTGGTGGAGAATCCGCTGGTCCAGTTTCTGTCCGTATCACTTTTCAGCGCCGGAGCCGCCTTCTTGGCTGCGGCCCTTCTGCCGGTAATCTCCGGCATCCTTCCCGGAAACCGGGAGGTCCGGAAGAAGCGCAAGGTCCCTCAGGCTTCCCCCCGCCCCGCCCACAAGAGCCGGGCCTGGATTGAGCTTGACCGAAAAGCCCTCTGCCACAATGTGGCTTATCTGAAGGGCCTGCTGCCGGAGGGCTGCCGCCTGATGCCCGCCGTCAAGGCAGATGCCTACGGGCACGGGGCCGTTCTCATCTCCGGAGAATTAAACCGGCTGGGCGTCGATGCCTTCTGCGTGGCCTGCGCCGGGGAGGGAGTACAGCTCAGAAAGCGGGGAATCACCGGGGAAATCCTAATCCTCGGCTACACCCATCCCTCCCAGTTTCCGCTGCTCGTCCGCCATCGTCTGGCGCAGACCGTCGTCGACGTCCCCTACGGGGAGCGCCTGAATGCCTTCGGGAAAAAGCTCCACGTCCACGTGGGAATCGACACCGGCATGCACCGGCTGGGGGAGCGATGGGAAAACCTGGATCAGCTGCAGCGCATCTGGCAGATGGAGCATCTCGTCATAGACGGCGTCTTCACCCACCTGTGCACTGCGGACGGTCAGACGGAACCGGAAGAGCAGTACGTGAAAAAACAGGCGGACGCCTTTTACGGCACCGTCCGGGAACTTGGGCGCAGGGGCCTTGCCTGTCCTGCGCTCCACCTGCTCTCCAGCTACGGCCTCCTCCGATACCCGGAATTCTCCGAAAATTATGTACGGGTCGGCATCGCCCTCTACGGAGTCCTAAGCGACAAGGCGGACACGGCCGCCTGGGGCGCCGCCTTAAAACCGGTCCTCTCCCTGAAAGCCCGCATCGCCGCCGTCAAGGCCCTCCATGCCGGGGAACCGGCCGGTTACGGGATCGCCTACACCGCCGGGGAGGAGCGCACCATTGCCATCCTCGCAATCGGCTACGCCGACGGCCTCCCCCGCTCCCTCTCCTGCGGGAAGGGCGCCGTCCTCATAAACGGACACAGGGCCCCCGTCCTCGGCCGCATCTGCATGGACCAGACCCTCGTGGACGTGACCGGCATTCCAGGTGTCAAAGCGGGGGGAACTGCCGTCCTGATCGGCTCCTGGGGGACGGAAACGATCACCGCCTGCGACTGGGCGGAAGCCGCCGGGACCATCTCCAACGAGATCTTAAGCCGGCTGGGCGGACGGCTGGAACGGATGTACAGAAAGGAACGTTTATGCTATACTAAAGATGGATCCGATTAAAAACTTTGATTCCAGGAGGTAACATCCGTGAGCGAATACCAGCCCCCCTTTCATATGACAGATGAAATCATCTTTTTGGTATCTGAGATCAGTGAGCAGATCGGCCGAATCTCCGTTTTGCAGGAGGGCTCGGTCAGCCCCCATCTCAGGCGGGAAAACCGCATTCGGACCATTCACTCCTCTTTGGCCATTGAACAAAACTCTCTGTCACTGGGACAGGTGACTGCCATCCTTGACGGAAAAAGGGTCCTCGGCAATCCCAACGAGATCCTGGAAGTTCAGAATGCCTATGAAGCCTACGAATTGATGCTCAACCTGGACCCTGGATCCGTGGAGGATCTTCTGGAAGCCCACCGCCTTATGATGAACGGCCTGGTTCCTGAAAATGGGAGATTCCGAACCGGCAATGTGGGAGTATTCGATGGGAGTACCCTGATCCATATGGCACCTCCGGCAAAATTCGTACCACGCCAGATCTGCGACCTGATTGAGTGGTATCAGCGTTCGGCAGCTCATCCTTTAATAAAAAGCGCCGTCTTTCACTACGAATTTGAATTTATTCATCCCTTTTCCGACGGCAACGGCCGCTTGGGCCGCATGTGGCACAGTCTATTGTTGGGGCAATGGAAGGAATTATTTTACTGGCTTCCTATCGAAGAGTTGATTCAGTCCCGACAGGCAGAATATTATCGGGTGTTGGGGGAGGCCGACCAGACCGCCGACTGCAGCGGATTTGTCCGATTGATGCTTGAGACCATCCGAGATACCCTGAGAGAACTTACCTTTCCGCAAAAATAACACAGCGAACCCCCGGCCTTCCGGTGCGAATCCGGAAGGCCGGGGGCTCTTTATACTATGACAGCCAATGAATCTCTGTCCAAAAGACGCTAGGCGTGAACCGCCCGGTACACGGCCCGCTTCATGCGGCCATACACCTCGTTCAGGCTGCAGAACTTGTCGGCGTAGACGATGACCATCCCCTCCGCACTTCTCGGCGGAATGGGTGTCAGGGGCCACATGTGCCGGAGGATGATGTTCTGCTCCTGGGGCGTCAGGTCAAAATGCTTCCTTGCGTTGTTCATGGCCACCCTGGGATGGGTGAAGCCATGGATGTGGTTCCCGGCCGTGTGCCAGTCATAGAGGAACAAGTCGTGGAGCAGTCCCGCCCGGGCCGCCGCCACGTAATCCAGGGAATGCTTCCTGCAGATGCAGTAACTCAGATAGGATACCTGGATGCAGTGGGCCTTGGTGGTGGTGTTCCCATGCTGAATATAACGGTCCATGGACTGAAAGACGGGGCTCTCCATGATGTCCCGCACGCAGGCCATGTATTCCGCATCCCGTCCATACTCCCTCTGCGCCACCCAGGCGTCGTTCTCCAGCCATTCCACGGTTTTCTCCCGCTCCTCGCCCCGCAGGAGGGCGGACCGGAGCTGTCTGCGCACTTTATAAGACATTGTACAGTTCCTCGTACTTCTTCGCCGAGCTGACCCAGGAGAAGTCCCTGGCCATGCCTCTGTCGATGATCTTGTTCCACTCCCGCTTCCGGTTGTAGTACACGTCCTTCGCATAGAGAATGCTGCCAAGCATCTCGTGGGCGTTGTAATTGGTGAAGGAGAAACCGGTCCCGGTGCTCTCGTACTCGTTGTAGGGCTCCACCGTGTCCTTCAGGCCCCCGGTCTCCCGGACGATGGGAACGGTCCCGTAGCGGAGGCTGATGATCTGGCTCAAGCCGCAGGGCTCGAAGAGGCTGGGCATCAGGAAGGCGTCACAGCCTGCGTAGATCTTGTGGGACATGGCGTCGGAATAGTAAATGTTGGCCGACACGCTGTCCCCGTATTTCCAGTCGTAATGGCGGAACATGTTCTCGTATTTCTCGTCGCCGGTCCCCAGGACCACAAGCTGCAGCTCGTCGGAACAGATCTGCTCGATGACGCACTGCACCAAATCCAGTCCCTTCTGGTCCGTCAGCCTGGAGACGATGCCGATCATGAACTTCTTCGGGTTGACCTCCAAGCCCAACTCCTTCTGGAGGGCGGTCTTGTTCTTCACCTTCTCCTTGCGGAAGGTTCTGGCGTCGTAATTCGCGGCGATGGACTCATCCTCCGCCGGATTCCACTCTTTATAGTCAATGCCGTTCACGATCCCCCAAAGGTCGTGGCTCCTGGCGAGCATCAGGCCGTCCAGCCCCTCGCCGTAGAACGGCATCTTGATCTCCTGGGCATAAGTATTGCTGACGGTCGTCACCTTGTCGGCGTAGACGATGCCGCCCTTTAACATATTTCCGTTTTTATAGGACTCCAGCTTATCCGGCGTGAAATAGTAGTCGGAGAGCTCCGAGATCCGCTGGATGACCTCCACGCTCCAGACCCCCTGGAATTTCAGGTTGTGAATCGTCATCACGGACTTGATTCCCCTGTAGAAGGGATTATCCGCAAATTTATCCTTCAGATGGACCGGGATCAAGCCGGTCTGCCAGTCGTGGCAGTGAATAATGTCGGGCCTGAAGTCCAACACCGGAAGGGCGGAAAGCACTGCCTTGGAGAAAAATGCAAACTTCTCCAAGTCAAAATACATATCGGTGTAAGGCTTCGCACCGCTGAAGTACCATTCATTGTCGACGAAATAAAAGGTGATCCCCTCATGAACGATCTCGAACAGGCCCACATATCGGTCCTGCCACATGTAATTCATGTAAAAATTCGTCAGGTATTTCGCCTTCTCCCTAAATTTTGCAGGGATGCACTGATAATAGGGCAGAATCACCCGGACGTCATACGCTTCCTTGTCAAAATACTTCGGCAGAGAACCTGCCACGTCTGCGAGACCGCCCGTCTTGATGAACGGCACGCACTCTGATGTTGCAAACAAAATCTTCTTCACGCTGCCACCTCCAGAAAAACCTTTTTCCCTTCCAAAAACATCTAATGTCTATTATACTAGATTCCTCGCCAATTGGGAAGCGGTTTTTCCGGGGATTCCCCACATTTTTCACAGGGACCGGCCTGTCCCCCTCTGCTCCGTTCTCCTTTCTGTTTACCGGTTCTTATATTCCAGGCGGATCTTGTCCGCAATCAGGGCCACGAACTCCGAATTGGTCGGCTTCCCCTTTCCCGTGTTGATGGTGTAGCCGAAGAGGGCGTCGATGGTATCCATCTTCCCCCTGTTCCAGGCCACCTCGATGGCGTGGCGGATGGCCCGCTCCACCCGGCTGGGCGTGGTCTGGTGCATTTTGGCGATGGTCGGGTACAGGAGCTTGGTGATGGAATTGAGCATCTCCATGTCGGACACCGCCAGGATGATGGCATCCCGCAGGTAGCTGTAGCCCTTGATGTGGGCCGGCACGCCGATCTCGTGGATCAGGCTGGTCACGTCCGTCTCCAGATTCCGCTCGATGTACTGCTCCTTGCTCTCGTAGGGGGCGATCCTCCGGTTTTCCCCTCCCCGGCTCTTCCCCTTGCCGATATGCTTCATCCGGTTTATCACCATGTCCGAGTCAAAGGGCTTCATGATGTAGTAGGAGGCCCCCAGGTGGAAGGCGTCCTCCGTGATGCGCTCCTGCCCGATGGCGGTGATCACGATGAACTCCGGCCGTTTCTTGAGGGCCTGATCCTTCCCCACCTTCTCCATGACGGACAGCCCGTCCAGCTTCGGCATGATAATGTCCAGTAGCATGATGTCCGGTTCTTTTTCTTTTATGAGACTATAGGCTTCTTCCCCGTTGTTCGCTTTTCCAACCACCTCAAATTCATCATCCCGGCTGATGATATTATCCAATAGCTGCAAAATTCTTTCGTTGTCGTCAGCAATAGCCACCTGTAGTTTTGCCATTTTTCTTCCTCCTTTTTCAAATGCGGTGGTACTTCCCCATTATACGAAAAAAGGTGCGGAAAAGGCAACGAAAAACAGCCGCCGAAATCGACAGAAGCAGGTCTGTTTCTGTCGACTTTTGGCGGCCGTCCCCAAAATAGGTCCGAAAACCGTTTATTCTGCTGAACTTTTATGCGAAGGCCTTCGCCACCCGCTCCAGTTCCTCCCGAATCTTGATGTGCTGAGGGCAGACCTCCTCACATTTCCCGCATTTCAGGCATTCAGAAGCGCTCTTTTTGTCGTGGCGTCCCACCAGCCAGCCCTCCTGGTTCTTCGCCGCCTCCAGGTTGTTGTAGAGGGTCAGGTAGTTGTGGGCCGTGAAGGAGCCGGAGATCCCGATGTTCCCCGGACAGACCTTGGCGCAGTAATTGCAGGAGGTGCAGGGGATCAGGGGAATCCCCGCAAGAACCTCCCTGGCCTCGTCAAGAACCTCCCGCTCCCCGTCGGAAAGCCCTTTAAAGTCCTTCATATAGGACAGATTGTCCTCCATCTGCTCCAGGCTGCTCATGCCGGAGAGCACCGTGATGACTCCGGGAAGGTCTGCGGCAAACCGGATCGCCCAGGAGGCGCAGGAGGCTTCCGGCTCCGCCTTCTTGAAAATCTCTTCCACGGACTCAGGAGGGCTGGCCAGCATTCCGCCTTTGACCGGCTCCATGATCACCACCGGCTTGCCGTACTTCCTCGCCATCTCGTAGACGGCCCTGGACTGGACCGCCGGGTTCTCCCAGTCGCCGTAATTGATCTGGAGCTGGACAAACTCCGCCTCCGGATGGGCCTTTAAAATCTCTTCCAGCTCTTCCGGCGTGGAATGGAAGGAGAAGCCGATGTGTTTGATCAGACCCTCCGCCTTCTTCTCCTTCACGAAGCTCCACATGTCGAAGTCGTCGAAGAAGTGGGTCCTCCCCTCGCCCAGGTTATGTAACAGGTAAAAATCAAAATAGCCCGCCCCTGTCTGCTTTAGGGACGTCTCGAACTGGGCCACGGCGTCCTCCCGGCTCTTGCAGTCAATCCAGGCCGCATTCTTGGTGGCCAGCGTGAATTTCTCCCTCGGATACCGTTCCACGAGGGCCTGACGGATTGCGTCCTCGCTGCCCGCATAAGCCCAGGCCGTGTCAAAGTAAGTAAAACCCGCTTCCATAAAACGGTCCACCATCTTCTTGGTCTCCTCCAGGTCAATGGCCCCGTCCTTCTGCGGCAGCCTCATAAGGCCGAAACCTAGTTTTTTGACATCCTCTCCCAAATATCCCATGTCATTCTTCCTCCTTCTGTTGAAAGGTATTCCTCTCTGTGGTATAATGATAACACCTTCGACTCACTCGAAGTCAAGCGAAAATCCACCACATGACGGAAAAAATACACCAGAAAGAGGCAGACGATGACCTACACCGTAAAAGAAATCGCCCAAAAAATGGGACTGACGGAGCACACCGTCCGTTTCTACACCGACAAGGACCTCCTCCCCTGCAAGCGGGACAAAAACAACCGCCGCATCTTCGACGACGAATCCATAAACTGGCTCCGCACCATCCAATGCCTGCGCAAATGCGGGATCTCCATCGAGGACATCCGGGCCTACTCCGCCCTCTGCATGGAGGGAAGCTCCACCTTAAAGGCCCGCTACGAGTTTATGAAGAGCCACCGGGAGCTGGCCTTCAAGCGGTTGGAGGAGGCCAGGGAGCTGGTGGACTACATGGAGCACAAAGTCCGCCATTACGAGGACATCCTGGAGGGCCGGGTGCCCGACGACACCAACCCGTCGGCCGGCATCCGTCAGGCGGACCGATGAACAGAACAATTTTAACTCCCCCTGAATATAACCACTTGCCGCACAGAAACTCCTTCTTGTACGGCATAAGGAAAGCAAAGTGTAACCAAACCAGCTCCGTCTCCGTCAGGCCCAGGTGTTTAAATACTGCCCCGTGACTCCGTCCGAAGGAGGCCGGCCCTCTCCTCCTTCCTCCCCGCCCTTTTTCTCTTCTTCCTTTTTGGCCTTCCGCTTTAGCTCCTCCAGCTCCTTTTCCACCTTTCGGATCTCCTCCTCCAGTTCCTTCACCTTCTCGGCATCATGGTTATTCTCCGCCTGTTTCTTTTCCTCCTTGAGGGTCAGAAGCTTCTTTTCCAATTCCTTAATCTTCGCCTCGCTTCCCCCGCCGGATGCGGGAGCCGCCCCGGCTCCCATGCTTGCAGCCGGAGAAAAACTACCACTGATCGGATTTACGCTCATAGAAAACTCTCCTTTCGACGTTTACTTGATAGGCGATTGCGAAACTCAAAAACCTGTCGAATATTCTGACAATATTTCCGGGAAAAGCCCTTTGCGCCGTGGAAGCAAGACCAGGGAAGGCGGGAGG
>JAAWRC010000058.1 GCA_022800815.1 Lachnospiraceae bacterium
TCCTCGGCCAGCTTCACGCCGCCCTCGCCGCCTTTTGCCCACACCTCGGACAGGGCCACGTTGACGCCCAGCTCTTTGCACTTCGCCTCCACCAGGTCAAGCTCGGCCTTGGTGTCGGTGGGGAAGGCATTGATGGCCACCACGCAGGGCAGCTTGTAGACGTTCTTGATGTTGTCCACGTGCTTTAACAGGTTGGGCAAGCCCTTCTCCAAGGCTTCCAGGTTCTCGTTGTTGAGGTCCGCCTTGGCAACGCCGCCGTGATGCTTTAAGGCCCTCACGGTCGCCACGACGACCACCGCATTGGGGGTAAGCCCCGCCATCCGGCACTTGATGTCCAGGAATTTCTCTGCGCCAAGGTCTGCGCCGAAGCCCGCCTCGGTGATGGCGTAATCCGCCAGCTTCATGGCCATCTTGGTGGCCGTCACGGAGTTGCAGCCGTGGGCGATGTTGGCGAAGGGACCGCCGTGCACGATGGCCGGCACGTGCTCCAAGGTCTGTACCAGGTTGGGCTTCAGAGCATCCTTGAGGAGTGCGGCCATGGCGCCCTCTGCATGGAGGTCATGGGCCGTCACGGGCTTCTGCTCGGCTACCTTGCCGTAGGTGTAGCCGATGATGATGCGGCCAAGCCTTGCCTTCAGGTCGCCTATGTCGCTGGCCAGGCACAGGACCGCCATGATCTCGGAAGCAACCGTGATGTCGTAGCCGTCCTCCCTGGGCGTGCCGTTGGTCCGTCCGCCGAGGCCGTCCACCACGTTTCTCAGCTGCCTGTCGTTCATGTCCACGCACCGCCTCCAGGTGATCTTCCTGGGGTCGATGTTCAGGGCGTTGCCCTGGAAGATGTGGTTGTCAATCATGGCCGCCAGCAGGTTGTTGGCAGCTCCGATGGCGTGGAAGTCGCCGGTGAAGTGGAGGTTGATGTCCTCCATGGGAACCACCTGGGCATAGCCGCCGCCTGCAGCTCCGCCCTTCACGCCGAAGACCGGCCCCAGGGAAGGCTCACGGAGCGCAACCATCACGTTCTTTCCAAGCTTCTGAAGGCCGTCCGCCAATCCCACGGTGGTGGTGGTCTTTCCTTCGCCTGCCGGAGTCGGATTGATGGCCGTCACCAGAACCAGCTTGCCGTCTTTCCTGTCAGACTCTTTTAACAGGTTGTAGTCGATTTTTGCCTTGTACTTTCCGTACTGCTCCAGATACTTCTCGTCGATGCCGGCTTTTGCGGCGATCTCCGTGATCGGGGACATGGTGCACTCCTGTGCGATCTCGATGTCTGTTTTGAATCCCATAATGTTACCCTCCTTGGAAAATATATTTCCTGCCCTTTCCCCCCGTGCGGCATGCGCACAAATGAAAAAGGGCAGTATTCACAAAATGAAATACTGCCCAGACGGTCGGCCTTTTATGGTTCCGGTTCCACTGTGGTACTCCACAATTATCCGTCAGTCCCCGGAACTTCTCACTGATAGATTTATCATAACGCCTGACATGGCGTTTGTCAATCGCAAACTCAAATAATTTTAATACGCCTTCCCCCAATAGACCAGCTTTTTCGCCGGCTTCCCGCAGACGGGGCACACGTCCCCCAGGGATTCCTGCTCAAAAGGCATGCAGCGGGAGGTGGCCGTGGTATCCTCCTTGATTTTTAATTCGCAGGCCTCGTCACCGCACCACATCATCTTCACGAAACCGGGCTTCTCAGCCACGATCTCCTTGAATTCTTCATAAGTTTTCGCCTCGTAGGTGTGGGTCTTTAGATGCTCCTTCGCCCTGGCGAGCATGTCGCCCTGAATGGCTTCCAGAATCCCGGCCGCCTTTTCTCCCAGCTCGTCCAGGGAAACGACCACCTTTTCCCTGGTGTCCCGGCGCACGATCACGGCCTGGTTCCGCTCCATGTCTTTGGGACCGATCTCCACCCGGATGGGAATCCCCCGCATCTCCTGCTCGCTGAACTTCCAGCCGGGGCTCTTGTCGGAACCGTCCAGCTTGGCACGGATCCCTGCTGCCTTTAACATCTCACAGAGCTCGGATGCCTTCCCCATGACCCCTTCCTTCCGCTGGGAAATGGGAATGACCATGGCCTGGACCGGTGCGATCCTGGGCGGAAGCTTCAGGCCGCTGTCGTCGCCGTGTACCATGATCAGGGCACCGATGATCCTGGTGGACAGGCCCCAGGAAGTCTGATGCACATATTGAAGCTGATTTTCCCTGTCGGAATACTGAATGTCGAAGGCCCTGGCAAAACCGTCGCCGAAATTGTGGCTGGTGCCCGACTGGAGCGCCTTCCCATCATGCATCAGCGCCTCGATGGTGTAGGTGGAATGAGCTCCCGCAAACTTTTCCCTGTCGGTCTTTTTCCCCTTCACCACGGGAATGGCAAGGATCTCCTCGCAGAAATCCGCATAGATGTTCAACATCTGGATGGTCCGCTCCTCGGCCTCCTCGGCAGTCGCATGGGCCGTATGCCCCTCCTGCCACAAAAATTCTGCGGAACGAAGGAATGGACGGGTAGTCTTCTCCCAGCGGACCACGGAACACCACTGGTTGTACAGCTTGGGCAGATCTCTATGGGATTGGATGATCCTGGCATAAAAATCGCAAAACAGGGTCTCCGAGGTCGGCCGCACGCAGAGCCGTTCCTGAAGGGTCTCCAAACCGCCCTGTGTCACCCAGGCCACCTCCGGGGCAAACCCCTCCACATGGTCCTTCTCTTTTTGGAGCAGACTCTCCGGAATGAACATGGGCATGTACACGTTCTCCACGCCGGTCTCCTTGAAGCGCCGGTCCAGCTCCTTCTGAATATTCTCCCAGATCGCATACCCGTCCGGGCGGATGATCATGCAGCCCTTGATGTTTGAATACTCCACCAGCTCTGCCTTTTTCACCACGTCTGTATACCACTGGGCAAAATCCTCGTTCATGGATGTGATGGATTCCACCAGTTTCTTTTCCTTTGCCATCTCTCTCTCCTTCCGGCCTCTCAGGCCCCCTCCGTCTTTTCAAATATGACCGACACGCCGTTGAAATCCATGTGAAGTCTCCCGGACGTGTCCACCTGGACCTGCTGAACGGCCCCCTCGACATCCAGGTAATAAACGCCGTTTCCGGCCTCGTCCCGCCTCCAGGTCCCGTCTCCGACCTCACCGAACATATCGATATGGAAGCTGCCGGACGGCTGACAGCCGAGCATCACCGCCGCCCCCGGCATTCCGCCAACCTCCAAAAACTGGTCCATGGGAATGTCAATTCCCCCGCTGGACACCGACACGCCATGCCACGTGCCCACGATGGCCGATTCCGCATTTTCCCGCTGGCTCTTCTCCAGTTGAAGCTGTACGTATTCCTCCCGCTTCTCCCGGATGACCTGCTCGATCTGCGCATAATCACCGTCCAAAGTATTTAACGCACTGTCAAAGACCAGAATCGCCGCCTCGTAATTCTCATCCGTTCCAATGGCCTCCTCCGCCCTGGCCAGAATATCCTTCTTGTATTTTTCGCTGTAATCCTTTAAGGCCGCTTCCAGCCTGTCATTTCCCGCATTTTCCAAAAGCCCTTCCCTGACGGCCTCCAGCGCCTCGTAATAATTGTTCTGCGATGCGTAATCGGCAGCCTTTGCAAGGACTGAGTCAATCCCATACTGCTCCTTCTCTCCCCGAAGTTCATCCAGACGGCTGTCGAGCTCCGCATCGTCCGTCAGAATCTCCAGGCCTTTCTCCACCAGCTCGATGGCAGAATCATAATCCTTGATCTCCGCATATGCCTGTGCCTCCTCAAGAAGCCTGTTTTTATAGCTGGCCCTGGCCGTATCCAGTTTCTCCTGCGCAATCCCGTAATTCGGGTCCGATTTCGCCACCTCCCCGTACAGGCGGACGGCATCCTCGTACTCCTCCCGTCCCATGCATTCCTCCGCCTCCTCAAAGGCATCCCTGGAATCACTGAGCTCCCGGACATAGTCCAGCGCTTCCTCCACGTAATCGTCATCCCAAAAATCCTCGATTCCCTTCAGATGACGCTTCACCGTGGAGTAATCCATGGTTCCGGCGACAAACTCTTCTCTCAGGGCGTCCACGGCCTTCCTGAGAATCTCGTCGGCTTTCGCTTCTTTCTTTTCATTTCCTTGGAAATGCTCCTCATACAGGTCGGCGGCGGCAGACCAGTCCCTGTCCTCCACGCATTTTTTCAGTTTATTTTCCGTGCTGAACAGGAGGAACACCAGAATCACGACAGTCACCGCAAGCGCCGCCACCACGCAGGCCAGGGTAATGATCAACGCTCTTTTTTTCTTTTTCTTCGCCGGCTCTTCTCCCCGTCCGTGCGCCGGCTGCTCTCCCTGTCCATACGGCGGCTGGCCGCCCGGCCCCGTCTCCTGCCCACCGGGCACGTAATGGGGCGGAATCTGACCGCCCCCGTAAGAAGGCTGACCCGGCTGACCGCTCCCATAAGTCATCCCGCCCGGCCCCGCCGTTTCCGGCATGGTGAGGATCAGCTCATCCTCCATGTTCTTCATAATCTTTTTTTCCAGATCGGAAAGTGCCGCTCCCTCTCCGGCCGGGAGGCTCTCCGCCCCCTGTCCCGATTCATCTGCGTCCACGGACTCCTGGCCCTCCCCCAAAACAACGGTTTTCTCTTCCTCCGGCACTTCCTTCCGCTCTTCCAGGTCCCCTGTTTCCGTCCCGGCGTCTTCATATACGGGCGTTCCGCAATGATCGCAAAACCGATCCTCGTCTCCAAGCTCTTTCCCACAATTACAGCAATACATACCAGGCTCCTTTCCGCCGTGCAGCGCCGTTTCCTTTTCCATAGTATACTCCAGACCCTTTCCGGCTGTCAAACAGATTGCCGTCCCGGGTTTTTGCATTTTCCCCCGCCCCAGATTAGGAAAGCCTATAAATACACAGAATCTCTGTGTCTATAGGCTTTTATCAGGCTTATTTAAAAATCCGCACATCCTGCTTCGAAAAACGCACCGCAAACGTTACCTCTGCAGCCAGCTCGGCCCAGGCGACCTCACGGCACACAAGGTATCCTGCTTAGTGCTGCTCCATTCCTGGCCTGACACGGTTCACAGGGCCCTGTTGCGCAAGACCCGAACTTCAACGCCGCTTACAAAGGGCAGCTTCGCAGCTTGTGATCCTCGGCAGGATATCACCCCTGCTATAGCGGATTGCAGGTACAGGACACCGCTAACTCCCCGGCTGTGCGGAAACTTTATAACAAAATCATACTTAGACAGTATACCCCGTCAAAACCCGTTTGTCAAATGCTTTTCGGACTTTACCTTTTCCTGGGCTTTTCCGGTCGGCCGCCGCGCACGGAATCGGAGAGCAGCGCATCCAGAAGATCAAACTCCGCATCCAGATCCATCTCTTCCTCTCCTTCCTCTTCCGGCAGCAAAGGCATCTCTTCCCGCTCCGCATCCGATTCCTCCCGAGACCAGGTTTCTTTTTCCGGAACCCCCTGATGCTTCTCCGTCCGGACCTCGTTCTCCAAAGGCATTTCCCGGGCCACAGGCTCCGGCTCCCGCCTCTCTTTCGCTTCCTCCGCCTGAATCACCTCCGGCCCCACGTCCTCCAGCGTGATCTCCTCAAAACCGCTTCCGGCCAGATCAAGATCCTCCAGGTCAAGATCCTCCAGGCCGGCGTCATCCGCTTCCATGTCCGTCTCTTCCAAGCCGTCATCCGGCTCCTCCGAATCGACGTCCTCCGGTTCCATATCCGGCTCCTCCAGTTCGTCATCCACCGGGGGCACATCTGGCTCCTTCGGGTCAAGGTCCCCCGGTTCCTCATCCGGTTCCTCCGAATCGACGTCCCCGGGTTCCTCATCCGGCTCCTCCTCTGAGTCGATATGCTCCGGTTCCCCATTCCCCTTCTGCCGGACCAGTTCCAATTTCCCCGTATCCTCCAGATTCGGCAGCGGGGCGGTATCCCACTCCTCCGCCTCTTCAGGCACCGGCGTTTCTTCTTCACTCTCCCGCTGCGCCGCCGTCAGAAGTTTTTTTTTCTGCTCTTCCGACCGGCTCGGGCTTTCTTCGCCGCTCTCTTCCCGCTTTCCGCCCTCAAAAAGGGGAACCCCCTGTTCCGGACCCCCCTCCCCGGTGACGGAGCCCTCAAATATGTCTTCTATATCATTATCGTCGTCCTCCAAGGCGTCAATCTCCCCTCCGGAAACGACCTCTGCGCCTTCACCTGGATCGTCATAATTCTCGTCGTCCCCGTAAAGGTCGTCGTCCCCATCACCCCCGTAAAAGCTGTCGTCATCGTCATCTCCATAGAGGTCGTCATCCCCATCCGCTTCGTAAAGGTCGTCATCTCCATCCTCTCCGTAGAGATCGTCGTCATCCCCGTAAAAATCGTCCTCGTCGTCCACTTCCCTGCGGAACGGCTTTTCAGAGCGGGCACTGCGGGCCGCCCCCTCCCCGTGTTTCCTTCTGGTCAGGGAAGCCGTAAGCGCAATCAAAAGAATAAAGCACGCCACGGAAAGGCACAGAATCACCATCATCCGGCTTTTCAACGATTTCTGATAGGTTTGCTGTGCACTTCGGAGCTGATTTTGGGAGATCTCCCCCTCCTGTCCGATGGACATCAGTCCCGCCGCAGCCGTGATGACCGTCCCTTCGCTTTCATCATAAATATAAAATGTCGTCTTTCCCTCCGGATTCGTGCCGTAGATCAGATACTGGCCCGTGATTTCATAGTTGGAAGGAAACTGCCAGACGGGAACCGTCTGGCCTCCGATCAGGATCTCCGCCGCCTGAAACCCGGTCGGAACCATGGCGGCATCCGGCACAGACAGGGTATAGGTCCTCCCTGCGGAAGCAACTGCGCCTGCGGCTCCCTGGTTGATTCCGGTTTCCGGAATCTCTCCGCTTCCCGGAACGGACCCGTCCTCCAGACTCCCTCCCTGTGCTGTGTTCTCTCCGCTCTCCGGCGTTTCTCCGTCCGCCGCGGCATCCGTTTCTCCGACGGTCCGCTGCGCCCCCGGCAGGTTCCCCGAGATCAGAGGGCTGTTTGCGACGCCCCCTCCCAGTTGGCTTCCGGGCGCCGTCTGGCTTCCCTGGGCCCCGGCTCCCTCTCCCGCCGCACCCCGGGTCACCTGGATCGTATATTTGGCCGTCGTCACTCCGTCCGCTGCCGTCACGTTGATAATTACCGAATTCGCGCCGGCTTTCAGGCCGGAATTCCCCGCTATCACCGCCTTGGCGCCGCCGTCGGTGGTCTGCGCATTCACCAGGAGCTTGTCACAGTCTTCCCCCACCTCCACGCTGTACTCGTAACAGTCGGAGGAGAACTCCGGCGACAGGGTGCCCGGCGACACTTCCAGGGAAGAAAGGCTGGCATCCCCGGTCCCTCCCGTGGCCAAAGCCGTCGCACCAAAGCCCGCAAGCATCATCGCTCCCGTTATCAATATTGAAAGAAACTTCGCAATCTGTTTTTTCATAATTATCTCCCCGAACCATCCGTCTGGTTCCTATCCCATCGGAGCGCCGCCCCGCCATGTACTGTTCTATGGACCGTTTCCTGACTGTTCATCCCGCCATGCCGACGGTTGTCCCGTTTATTATAAGATTGGGCGGGGCCGTTGTCAACCGACCAGACAAAAATAGGAAAAGTTTAAGAAAAGATTTCCTTTTCTTTTTGTTCCTTTTCTTCTATACTATAATCTATAAAAGATGTTGAGGGCAAAAGCCCCATATATGATTGAGGCTTTTGCCCTCAACATCTATGAATGTAACCAGGGAGGTTCCCATGATCGCATTAAACATTCCCGAGCGGAAGGATTTCACGTCCAAGCTCTTTTTACAGAATACCTTCGATCCGTTCCTCGTGGTCCGGGCATCCTTCACCACCGGCACCTCCGTCTCCATCGACGGAAACCTCCACAAGGACTATTTCACGGACGCCGAATGGGAATCCATGGAACAGCACGACCTGGCCCGCTGGTCCCTCTTAAAACCTCTCTGCTTTCAGATCATTAAGGGCAGCCGGCTGCCGGAGCAGTTTAAGATCGTCTTCGTCCTCTCCAGAGCCAACACGGAAAAACTGCTTGCGGACGGAGGGCTTTCCTTCTCCGCCGAGCAGGTGGGCGGCCTCTTCTTAAACGTCCGCTACGACCAGGGTGCGCTCACCTGTACCACCGGAGTTTCCTTCACCTCCTTCGTCATGGACAAAACCCTGGAGCGGGCCTGGGACGACATGGTGAAGCGCTTCTTCAAATCCCGGGAAATCATCTGGGAAGAGACGTAAAATCCTTCGCTTTTCTTTCACGCCCGCACATTGTTAGCACTCATTTCGATTGAGTGCTAATTTTCTCTTGACTTTTACAAATCCAGGTATTACAATGTAGTCTATGAAACGTCCGAAGTCGGGCGGAAGCCCCCCCTTTTCCGGACACAGAATAAAAAAGAACAGAGAACAAAGAAAGGCGTGACTGATATGGCAGAGAAACAGGGCAATTTATCCATCAACAGTGAAAACATATTTCCGATCATCAAAAAGTGGCTGTACAGCGACCACGACATTTTTTACCGGGAGCTCATCTCCAACGGCTGCGACGCCATCACCAAATTAAAAAAGCTGGACATGATGGGAGAATTCGAGACCCCCGAGGACACCGAGTTCAAGATCACCGTGACGGTCGACCCGGAGGAGAAAACCATCTCCTTCACGGACAACGGCCTGGGCATGACCTTTGAGGAACTGGACGAATACATCAACCAGATTGCGTTCTCCGGCGCAAAGGATTTCCTGGAGAAATACAAAGACAAGACCAACGAGGATCAGATCATCGGCCATTTCGGGCTGGGCTTCTACTCGGCGTTCATGGTGGCCGACCGGGTGACCATCGACACCAAGTCCTACAAGGCGGACGCTCCCGCCGTCCACTGGGAGTCGGAGGGCGGCCAGGAGTTTTCCATGGCGGAGGGCGACAAGGGGGGCTTCGGCACCACCATCACCCTGTATCTCAACGAGGACAGCGTGGAATTCTCCAACGAGTACAAGGCCAGGGAAGTTCTGAACAAATACTGCTCCTTCATGCCGGTGAACATTTATCTGGAGAAAGCGAACGCTCCCCAGGAGTTTGAAACCGTCGACCTGGACGAGGTGACCGACAAGGACGTGGTGGTGGAGCGCATCGTGGAGGAAGCCAAGACGGAGGAACGAGAGAACGAGAACGGCGAGAAGGAAGTTGTCGAGGTTTCTCCCAGAAAGGAGCGGGCCAAGATCAACAAGCGCCCCGTCCCCTTAAACGACATCCATCCCCTCTGGACCAAGCATCCCAACGAGTGCACCGACGAGGAGTATAAGAAGTTTTACCGCACCGTGTTCAACGACTACAAGGAGCCCCTGTTCTGGATCCATCTGAACATGGACTATCCCTTCAATTTAAAAGGCATCCTGTATTTCCCGAAGATCGCCTCCCAGTACGAGAGCATCGAAGGCACCATCAAGCTCTACAACAACCAGGTGTTCGTGGCGGACAACATCAAGGAAGTGATCCCGGAGTTTTTGATGCTCTTAAAGGGCGTCATCGACTGCCCCGACCTGCCCTTAAACGTCTCCAGGAGCGCCCTGCAGAACGACGGCTTCGTGAAGAAGATCTCCGACTACATCACCAAGAAAGTGGCGGACAAGCTGACCGGCATGTACAAGGTGGAGAAGGAAAACTACGAGAAATACTGGGACGACTTAAGTCCCTTCATCAAGTTCGGCTACATCCGGGACGAAAAATTCGAGGAGAAGATCAAGGACTGCATCCTCTTCAAGAACCTGGAGGGCAAGTACCTGACCCTGGCGGAGTGCCTGGAGGAAAACAAGGAAAGCCACGAGAACACCGTATTCTACGTCAGCGACGAGACGGCCCAGAGCCAGTATATCAACATGTTCAAGGAAGCCGGCATCGATGCGGTCATCCTGACCCACAACATCGACTCCCCCTTCATCAGCCACGTGGAGCAGAAGAACGAGGGCGTCCGCTTCCTGGGCATCGACTCCGACCTGGACAAGGCCTTCAAGGAAGAGACTCCGGAGGAGGATGCGGAGTCCATGACCGAGATGACGGACAAGCTGACGGAGACCTTCCGCAAGGCCCTGGACAACGACAAGCTGGAGGTCAAGGTGGAGAAGCTCAAGAATCCCGCCATCGCCTCCGTGGCCACCCTCTCCGAGGACAGCCGCCGCATGCAGGAGATGATGAAGATGTACAGCATGGGAGGGGACGGCGCAGGCCTCTTTGGCGGCTCCGAGACCTTGGTGTTAAACGCCAACCATCCGCTGGTGACCTACGTGCTGGACCACGCCGACGGCGAGGACACACCCGCCTTCTGCGAACAGCTCTACGACCTGGCCCTCCTGGCCCACGGCACCCTGTCGCCGGAGCGCATGAGCAAGTTCGTGACCCGCTCCAACGAGCTGATGCTGAAGCTTGCGAAATAAGACAGGCTCCTTTCCCTTCATATTATCATAAGGCGATTGCGAAACTCAAAAGCTTGTCGAATATTCTGACAATATTTCCGGGAAAAGCCCTTTGCGCCGTGGAAGCAAGACCAGGGAAGGCGGGAGGGACTCTTTCCCGAGTGCCTTCTACGGTTCTGGGCTTGCTGGAACGCTTGGCGCAGCAGGCTTTGAACGGACATATTGGCAGAATATTCTCGTAAATTTATGTTTCGCAATTGCCTACATATTATCATAGATGGGGAATCCCCCGGACGCCGTCCGGGGATTCCCCATCTTATTTTCTGTCAAACCTCAGCAAGGCCATCCCCGCAGCCAGAAGCCCCGCAGCCAGGGCCAGGGACACGAGGGTGCTCCAGTCCATGCAGGAAATGCTGTGTCCGCCGATCCGGTAGAGTTCGTTCCCCGTATAAAAATGCCAGAAGTCCGTCATTCTCGCAGGCATGAAATTTGTGAACCAGTGGGTTATCGGGTAAAGAACTATCTGGTTAAAGATCACCAGCATCACCAGGAAGACCGCCATGACCGCCCCTCCGGCCAAAATGTCTTTTAAAAGGATGGTGACAAACAGCGCCAGGCTGACCAGGAATGCCAGTGCCACGTAGCCCATGAACAGATTTCGCAAAAACTGCTGCAGATAAGTCATGTCGCAGAGGGAGAAAAATGTCCTTATATTACTCTGGATGGGCTGATCCGCCCCCTCAAAGCCAAAGGGCCCCATGACAATCACGACATAGGCCGCCATGCCGCACACGTAGAGAACGGTCGCCGTCAGATAAGCCGCCCGGACCCTCGCCAGATCCAACCGCCGCTTTCCGTATCTTACGGAGCGCACCAGCTCCTCCATGCGCACCGCCGGGTCACGCCCGAACAGCGGCAGCACCAGGGCCGCTATGACGATGGCAAGCAGAAAGACAAATCGCCCCATGGTCTCCCCAAGCGCCCTCCACCCTTCCGCATATCCCATGGACAGGGCGGACAACGATTCCGCCCGCTCCATGAAATCCGCTATCTCCTCATCCGTGTAGCCCTTCCCCGCATCCTGCGAAAGATCCTCACGGATGGTTTGCGCCCGGATCCGGAAAAACCGCTCCAGCTCCCCATCCGACAATTCCTCCAGGGTTTTTCCTTCGCAGTTGCCCCTCACCAGTTCCATGATGTTTTCCCGGTTCAGACAGCCGTACCGGCCCGCATCCTCCCGCAGCTCTTTCAGACACTCCCCGTCAAGGTAAAATCCCCGGGAGGCTTTTCGTGCCTCCGACAGATGTTCCTTCCATCTCATTCCCAGTTCCACAGAATACCTGGTCAGATTTCTGTGGCAGTCATAAAAGGATGCGGCGAGGACAAATGCCAGGAATCCCAAAAGGACCGTCCTGCCCGTCATCCGCTTACACTCCAACAATGTGATCCTCATTCCATCATCTCCATTAACTGATACGATATGTTTTGCAGGACCGCCTCACGCCGGTGTAAAGGACCGCCACATACAGTGTGGCCACCACAAAAACCGCCGCAAAATAAGGCACCGCCACGTTCCCGACAAACCGATACATCCGGATCAGGCCGCTTTGCCCGAAATGCATCGGGCTGAGCAGTTCTATGGTGCCATACAGTCCCTCCATGCTTCCCGTCCGCCTGATCAATAACACCGCTATGACGGAAAGGGCGGCGGCAGCCTTTGCATTTTTGAATTTGATCGAAAACAGCATGACGAGATTCCCGATGACAAGCACACCCAGAAGGCCGCCAAAGAACAGGATGGAAAGCCCCCCTCCCAGCGTCATATCGTACAGGCAGTCACACCATAGCATCTGCGCCGACAGATTCCATCCAGCCAAGGTGCCGATGGCTCCGTTTACCAGAATCTGGACGGCAAGGTAGATCAGATACACGCCAGCCGAAAACAGATTCCCTGCGATCCACCGTGCGTTCAGGTTCCTCCTCCTTCCATATTTGGAGGAGAGCGTAAGCTCCGTGACGCCTCCGGCGCCGTCTTTTGAAAACAGGCCCGCCAAGGCAAATGCCAGCACGAAAAACACCAGGCTGTAATCCCATCTGAACCACGTCATGAGATTAAAAAGCCCCTGGGCATATCCGGTGGTAAAAGGCGTTCTCATGTTGTCCGCCTTTTCATTCAGGACCAAGAGCTGTCCCTCCGAATACAGGCCATCCTCCGCCAGAGACTCCTTGACCGCTTCTTTATAGGCCCGATAGAAGCTCTCCTCCGATTCCAGGAACTCATAGTCCAGTCCCACTTTGTCATTTCCGTTTGTCATATACGGCCCAAAATAGGCATAATTGACACAGTAATTGGGGACATCGTACTTCGTCATGCCGGCCGTCCCCAGAAAGCCCCTGTGCTCGGCCAGATATTCCTTTTCAAAGCTGTTGTCATAACTGGCTTTCAGCTTCCGGAGATACTCCCCGTCCATGACTCCTTCCAGATCTTCCGACGCCTCCCTCAGCGCCCGGTAAGACGCAAGGCCCTCCACGATCTCCCCATTTTTGTCGATCGACCGGTACTGCAGGTTCAGATACACGAGAACGTGGAGCACTGCCGTGACGCACATGAAAACAACCGCCACGGCGGAAATCCTGTTCCACAGCTTCCGGTATTCCATCCATATCTGTCTTTTCATTCTGCCGCCTCCATCGCCTTAATCCGTCTTATAGGTGTCGCCGTGATACAGCACCCTCCAGTCGGCGCCCTTTTTCTCCCTGACAAGGATCAGATACCGCCAGATTCCGTCCTCCTCATATTCACAGAGGAATAGATCGTCCGCATCATATCCGTCTGCAACTCCTTTATCCTCATCCTCATAAATGGCATTCATCCTTGGGTCCGCACATTCCCATACGTCACTGTCCAGGCCGAGCGTCCCCTCGACATAATCGATCGCCGCTTTGTATGCCTCATTGAGTTCCCTGGCGTCAAGTCTTGTGCCCCTCTTGTCGGCACCGACTCCGTACTGATAGTTTTCTTCATTTGGAAGCTGAACATAGACATAATCTCCGCGGGCCGTCTCCCCGTTTTTCCTCTCCTCCCGGTAGGCGGCCAGTTCCTCCTCGAGATCATCCGCAGTCTGCGGCCGGCCCTCTCTGTTCTCCCCCGGCTGCTCCGGTTCTGTATCATTCCGGCCTTCCGGCTCCTCCGCACCATACCCGCTGACGGCATCCCGTCCGCCGTCGTCTGCAATTTCAGAAACCGTCCCGCCTGTCCCTTGATCTGCCGCACTGCCCTTTGAACCGCATCCTGCCGGAAATGCCAGGACGAGCATTCCTGCCGCCATGAGCGTTAACCGATTCCTTCTCATATCCTTCCACTCCTTTTTGTGTTTTCGTTGACATAGATATAGTAGTCCTCCAGGGCAGGCACGGCAGGGCTGCACGCAATACCCGGGATCGGCTCCCCCACGAAACGGATCTGGACATCCTTTCCCGTCTGTTTGACGTGAATGACCGCCCGCTCTGCGCTTACGGCATCCACCCCATCCTGCGTGACGGCCGCCTCCCACACTTTCCCCGCCACTTTCCCCAGCAGATCGTCAATCCTGCCGGTCTCGGCGATCTCCCCGTTCCGGATGAAGATCAGCCGATCCGCAATGGCCTCGATGTCCGACACGATGTGTGTGGAAAACAGGACGATCTTCTCCTTCGCCATGCTGCCCAGAAGATTGGAAAACCGGATCCGCTCTTTTGGATCCAGCCCTGCCGTCGGCTCGTCCAGGATCAGGATCTCGGGATCGTTGAGGATCGCCTGCGCAATGCCGATCCGCCTTTTCATTCCCCCGGAAAAGGTCCTGACCTTCTTGTCTGCCACGTCGGACAGGCTGACAAATTCCAGTGCTTCCGGTATCCTGACCTTCAATTCGTCCCTGGGGATTCCCTTCAGCACACCCATGTAATTCAGAAAATCCCTTGCCGTAAAGCCGGGATACACGCTGTAATCCTGCGGCATATATCCGATCCGGTCACGGTAATCCTCATCCATATGAATGATGTTTTTCCCACCGTAAAGGACACTGCCGCCGGTGGGAACGTCCACCGTGGTGAGGATCCGCATGAGCGTGCTTTTTCCCGCACCGTTCTCGCCCAGCAGCCCGTACACGCCCCGCTCCAGCTTAAAGCTCACATTCCTCAGCGCCTCCTTTTTCCGGTAGGATTTGCACAGGCGCTCCACCTGCAGTTCCATCCTTGAATCCATTTTATTCCCTCCATGCAATCGTTTTCCATGCGATCGTTTTCTCCTGCGCCCGTGTGCGGAAAAACACCCGGACAGGATGCTTCCATTCTATCCGGGTGTTGCGACTTTCTTTCGATATACTTGTGTTATTGTTGTGTCATCGCCGTGTCATTGTTGTAATTTTTACTCCTGCCCGAGGAATAACCGATAGGCCGTATAGGCATAGCTGCTTTCAAATCCCACCGCCATGCTGTAGGAATGCTCCTGGGCGTACAGCCTGCTTTCCTTTATGGCCATCTCTGTCCGGGTTCCCCCCGAATCCGTCACCACAGAATCTCCGTCCGCCGCCTGCAGGCCGGCCAGCGTTACAAAGAGCCGCAGTCCGTCCTCCGAATTTTCTTCCGGCAGTTCCTCATACCGGACGACTTGCGCCCCCCACACCTTTCCCGTGACCGCATTTAAGTATAGTACCGCATTCATGGATGGATTGGAATACGTCACCGTCCAGAAACTAAAGCACGCCTCCAGCCGCCCGCCATCCGTTTCCCTCTGCCCGCCCACGCCCAGCTTGGCACTTATGGAAAAAGACGCCGCATCCGTCTCCCCGCCCATTTTCATCCGGTCCAGCCATCTCTCCCCGTTTTCGATCGCCTCCTCCATGGAAATCTGCCCCGCCACCGGATCATGGAGGATCACTTCGGTGCGGCCCTCCCAGCTCTCCACCGCCTCTTCCATCTGCTTTGTGGTAAGAACCCGCCTTCCGTCGTCCGCATCCCCGGCAACGGCATTTTCCGGATCCCTTCCCCATTCCTCCCAGTCCAGGACCGGCGCTTCCACCTCCGCCCTGCCGCTCTCCGCCAAAAGCCGTGCCTCCCGGACCCTCAGGAAATAGTTCACGGCCGCCATGCTTCCCAAAATGAATAAAACCGTGAACAGCAGGGAGAACACCGTATATTTATATTTTCCTGTCATCCCGCTCCTCCCCCTGTACAAAATCCAGACAGATCCTGGTTCCTGTCTTTCCGTCACTTTCTATCTTCATCCCGGCTCCATGGATCTCGACGATCTTTGACACCAGCGTCATCCCCAGGCCGGCCCCATGCTGCTTTCTCGCCCTTGACTTGTCAACCATGTAGAAAGCCTCCGTGATCCGCCCAAGCTCTTCCGGCGGGATCCCCCTGCCGTTGTCCGTGATCCGTATCCGATAGGAGTCCCCCTCTTTTTTCCCGCTGATCCAGAGATCCCTGCTGTCCGCTTTCCCCGCATTGTCCACCAGGTTCAGGATCATCGTCTTGAACAGGTCATACTCCGCCGCTATGCTCCCCTCCCCGATATCCATATGTAGTCTGGCACCGTGTTTTTTACAGACCGGCCCGATCCCCTGCTCCAGGTCCTCAAACATCTCCTTCACGGACATTTTTTCCAGAACAAAATCCTGCCGGTCCAGCACGAACAGATCCATCAGTTTGAGAGAGAGCGCCTCCAGCCTCATGCCCTCCCTCAAGATATACCCGGCGGCGCTCCTCACCTCGTCCTGCGGAAGCTCCCTCCGGCACAGCATGTCCGCATAGCCGATCACGGAGGTCAGGGGCGTCTTAAGCTCATGGGCAAAGTTTGCCGCAAAATCCTCCTTCTGCCTTGCCACGTCAGATAAGGCCGCAATCTTTTCTTCCACCTGCCCCGCCATCCGGTTAAAATCAGCCGCCAGCTCACCGATCTCGTCCTTCCCCGCCGTGCGGATCCGCTCCGAGTAATTTCCTGCCGCTATCCTCCTGGCCGCTTTTCCCACCTTTTGAATGGAGCCGGTCAGAATCTTCGTCAGCAGAAAGATCACCGGAAAACTGACACACAGGATGGCAAGATAGATCCTTTGGAAATAGACGATCATTCTCTTCTGGGCATCCACTGCGCCGCTGATATCCGTCTCGGTGGCCAGCCAGACGTCCGTATCCCCCTGTCTGACAGGTCCATATACGAAAATCCCGCATGTTTCATTCTCCTGCGAGATCTTAAAATATGCCCCGCCGTCGTCCTCCCCGTCAGATCCGGGCAGTTCCGGCTCCGTGCCCATATTCGAGAAAATACGTGTTCCGTCCGCATGATAGAGGGCGGCCGGAACCGTAAAGCTTCCCGCCAGATCATGAAGCTCCTCCCCGCCCCCCGCAAACAGATCAGGCTCCAGATACAGGATTGACTGTAAAAGATACTTGTTTTGCTGGAATTCCTGAAACGCATATTTTTTTTCCTGCTCCACGGCATTCCCATAGGCATGATCGATCAGCAGACAGCCTGCGGCCTGAAATGCGATCCCGAAGAGCAATACAAAACAAAAAAATATTTTGTGGAATAACTTCATGGACGATCCTCCAGACGGTAGCCCACACGGAATATGGTCTTGATCCGGCTCTCCCAGTTTAACTTTCTCCGCAGTCTTTGGATGTGGGAATCCAGAGTGCGGGTATCTCCCATGAAGGGCTCCCCCCATATCTTCTCATACAGCCGCTCACGGTACAGGGCGACTCCCTTGTTCTGGATCAGCTCCACCAACAGGGCGAATTCCTTAAAGGTCAGCTCCACCGGAATTCCCGACTTGGTGACGATCCGGGATACCAGGTCAATTTCGACATCCCCAAAGGACAGCTTCTTGTTGATCTTCCCATACCGTCTGAGTAGCGCCTCCACGCGGGCAAGCAGCTCCCCGATCTGAAACGGCTTTACGATATAGTCGTCCGCCCCCCGTTTCAGTCCATAGATCCGATCCTCAAGCTTCCCCTTTGCCGTCAGGAAAATTACCGGAGTCTCCAGGGGCCTGACATACTCCAACAGCTCGTATCCGTCAATCTCCGGAAGCATGATGTCCAGAAGAATCAGGTCAAACTCCTCCCTCTCGATCCGGTCCGCCCCCGCCCTCCCGTCATACGCACAGACACACCGGTATCCCTCCGCCTCCAAATTGATCTTTATTAAATTTGCAATGGCTTCCTCGTCCTCGACGATCAATATTTTTTTCATATTTTTAAGCGGGCTGTTCTGCGCCCGGCTTGCCCTCCATCCTCACGATTATATAGGCAATTGCGAAACATAAATTGCGGGAATATTCTGCCAATATGTCCGTCCAAAGCCTGCAGCTCCAAGCGTTCCGGCAAGCCCAGACCGCAGAAGCCACTCGGGAAAGAATCCCTCCTGTCTTCCCTGGTCTTGCCTCCACGGCGCAGAGGGCTTTTCCCGGAAATATTG
>JAAWRC010000059.1 GCA_022800815.1 Lachnospiraceae bacterium
CATTTCCCCGATTCTCTCGATATATTGGGCAACATCCTTCACATTCTCGCTTCGCTCAATCCGTCCATCTGGATAAACTCGCTTTGATACGCTCCCGGCTCCGCAGGCGACTATGGTCTGTTTCTCCTCCATAATCAGGATATTGTAGATCCCTTCCTTGCCCGGCTTTGCGTAGCCCACGTTCTCAAAATTCCCCGCCATGTTTTTCTGCCGGTAGAGATAATAGGGATCAAGCCCCAGCCTGCGGCAGTAGTCCGCCGTCAGCCCCATCATCTCCCCGGTGTTCTCAAATTTCAGATGGGCGTACAGTTCCTTCATGGTATTGAGCCTGGAGGCCCGCTTCACCGCCAAGGAGTGGACCGTGATGCTGTCCGGCGCCATGGCGTAGAGCTTTTCCATGGTAAAGCGGACGTCCTCGATGGTCTCCTCCGGAAGCCCCAGGATCAGGTCCATGTTGATGTTGTCAAGCCCTGCCGCCCTCGCCATCCCATAGGCCTCCTCGATCTGCTCCGGCGAGTGCTTCCTGCCGATGAGCCTCAGGGTCTCCGCCTTCATGGTCTGAGGATTGATGGAGATCCGGGAAACCGGATGCGCCTTCAAAACCCTCAGCTTCTCCTCCGTCACGCTGTCGGGCCGCCCCGCCTCCAACGTCCATTCCTGTAAATGAGAAAAATCAAAGCTCTCCTCCACCTTCGTGAGCAGGCGGTCCAGCTGGTCCGGCGCAAGGGTCGTGGGCGTGCCGCCTCCGATATAGACGGTGTTTAACTTTTTGTGGTCAAAGGCCCGCTTCACATCATCGATTTCCCGGAACAAAGCCGCCAGATATTCTTCCATCCGGGGAGCCCATCTGGAAATCGGATAGGACGTAAAGGAACAGTACAGGCAGGTGGTCGGGCAGAAGGGGATCCCGATATAGAGACTGTAGCCGTCCTCATAGTCGATGTTCCGGAGCACCTCCCGCTCCCTCTTCGCAATCTCGATACTGAGGTCGATCTTCTCCCGGCCGGTCAGGTAGGTCTCTTCCATATAAGAGACGATGGCCGCCTCCGAAGCACCCTCCTCCAGCATGGCCATGGGGATCTTCGTAGGACGGATGCCCGTCAGCGTCCCCCAGGGAAGCGTCCTCCCCGTGTCCTCCGAGAGAAGCCCGTAGACCAGACGCTTCAGGACGGATTTCGCCGTCTTCCTGTCCGAAGTATCCGCAGGGGCAAAAGCCTCCTTCTCCCCCGTTCCGGTCAGAAGCCGTACCCGGATCTCCCCGTTCCCGTAATCCACCCTCAGGCACCTGTCCCCCGGCAGAGGCTCCTCCTTCTCTCCCAAAACGATCTCCGCACCCGGATAAAAGGAGGTCAGAAGCCCCCGCACATCGTATTCAAAATTTTCCTCACTTAATTTCAGGCAGATCATTCCAATCCCTCTCTCCCCCAGGCTCCGTCTCCGGCCGCCGGACTCCCGGTCATTCCTCCCCGGTCACCTGGACCTGGCACATCTTCATGGCCGCAAGTGCCGTTTTATGGCTCTCAGGCGTCACTCCCGCACAGGCAGACGCATCCACGATGATCTCCGCCTCCGGCAAAAATGCCTTTGCCAGGAGCGCATTGGAGATCACACAGATATCCGTACAGAGCCCGATCAACGTGACGGACTTTACAGAGTTCTCCCTGTCCAGATCCTCCAGAAGCCTTCCGAGCTCCGAAGAGCCGAAGGTCCTCTTGTCGATGGACATTCCCCCGCAGAAAGGCGCCAGCTCCGGACAGATCTGCCACCCGTCGGTCCCCTCGATGCAGTGGGGCACCGGGAGCTTTCTCCCCTCCTGCGTCTCCAGATAATCCTCCCCGTGGGTGTCCCTGGTAAAGAGCACCTTTCCCTTAAAATCCCGGACAAGTTCCAACACCCTGGGCACGATTTTTACCGCCTCCGCCGTCCCAAGGGCCCCGGTGATAAAATCATTCTGCATGTCCACAACGATCAAAAGATCCTGCACGGCTGTTTCCTCCTTGCAATTTTTTCGTATATAGGCAATTGCGAAACATAAAATTGCAGGAATATTCTGTCAATATGTCCGTACAAAGCCTGCAGCGCCAACCATTACAATGAGCCCATAAGCGCAGAAAACAGTCGGGCAGAGGCCCTCCTGTTTCCCATGGTCTCATTTCCATGGCGCAGAGGGCTTTTCCCGGAAATATTGTCAGAATATTCGACAAGCTTTCGAGTTTCGCAATCACCTATTTTGTATACGTGATAGATTTCGCTTGTATTTTACAAAAAATCCGCTGAAATGTAAAGTGCTTCATTTCTTGAGTTTCCGTATTTTGTATTGACGTGGGAAATACGGAAGAAAAGCGGTTCTTTTCACGTCAGAACACGCTTCCGCTCATGAAAGCTCGCAGCGGTACGTAAGAGGCTTCTCTCGCTTAGGCTCGGAACCCTCTAAGTACCGGCGGCTTTCATACGGTTCTGGCTTAGAAAAAACCGCTTTTCTTCCTGACTTTCCAAGCAAAATGCAAAATACGGAAACTCAAGCTTCATTTCTTTCGGTACTTTCCCTCGATCCCCACCGTATAAACCGCCATCGCCGTGATCGCCTCTGCCATGGCCCCCAGGACCGAGAAGAGCACCCAGGCCGAATTCTGTCCCGGCAAAAGAGGAAGTCCCAGCAGGGCAAAACATACGCCGAAGACACACCACAAGATCCCGACCGCCCGGTTATATCCCTTCACATCCGTCACCTCAAACACCTTTGCGTTGGCCCAGAACCCGAAGGGCATGGTCCGCCTGGAAAAAGCCGCATAGATCCCAAAAACGACGAAGCCTGCGCCCCCAAGCATCCAGATCATAAATCCAAGCATCCTAACATCCTCCCTTACCTCATATAAACTCCGGCCAGCCGGCCCTCATCATCGAAGGTGATGGTGTATACAACATTGACCTTCTCGTAAATGGCATCCACCTGTGTGACCGTAAAATGCTTCCCCTTCTGCTCCACCTCCTGGGCATAGACCGTGCCGAGAGAACGCATCTCTCCCCAGTCGTCGGAGACAAAAGCTCTAGCCTTGTCTATATTTTCCCTGGTCAGAGCCGTGTGCAGCTCTTCCAGCGCCATTTGCTTAAGTGTCTCAAAATCATCGGCATTTAAAAGTTCCACCACCTCGACAGTCTTTGCCGTGATCTCCTCCCTGAAAAAAGGCATGCCGGAATCGGCTTTCTTTGGCAATAACCACCAGAAATAAAGGGCCAGGAGAAGCAGGACAAGAACGCTCACACCGACTATGACGGTCATCCGTTTTCTCCGGCGTACTTTTCTGTATGCCCTTCTCTCCTCCTCTGAAAGTTCCTGGCAGAAGGCCTCCGCAATCTCCCCGGCCGAACCCATACTCTCTATGATTTCTTCCAACGTCTCCCCCTGTTCTCTTCTGGCGGCGATATCCGAGAGAAGCTGGTTTCGGATCTCTTCCCTTTTTGCGCCTTTGCACTCCACTTTTTTGACAATCTCATTCACATAGCGTTCCGCATTCATCCGCTTTCCTCCTTTCCGACCACGGCGAAATGGCCGTTCCACCCGGTTCCTCCTCCGAAATCCTCCGGATCTGTTTCTGCCCCATCAGTTTTTCCACGCCGGCTGCGATCTGGCTCCACCTCACGTACATCTCGCCCATGGTCCTTCGCCCCTTTTCAGTCATCAGATAATATTTTCTCGGGATCTGGCCCCGCTCTGCCTCCGACCACCGGCTCTCCACCAGGCCCTCATCCTCCAGCCGGTACAAAATCGGATAGAGAGTCCCTTCCTTCAGGCAGAAAATCCCGCCGCTCTCCTCCCGAAGCTCCATGATCAGCTGGTAGCCGTATTTTTTCTCTTCCTCGAGAAGCCGCAGGACCAGCATGTCCAGCACACCCTTTTTCATCTGCCGTTCATATTTTTCCTGCATGTCCCGCCTCCTTTCCGTCTCCTATATTTTCCCATTCCTATACGCTATGTAATACTAAGTATAAGATAACACAACATCATAAAAATGTCAATTTTGTTCCGAAAAAAAACTCCCTGCTCTCACAGGAAGTCCCTCGTCATCTGCTCAGTGGATTGTACAGCTTCTCATACCCGATGCTCGTCCCCTCCCCGTGGCCCGGATAGACCAGGGTATCCTCCGGCAGGGTGAGAAGCCGTTCCCGGACAGAATGAGCCAGGTCCGACATGGAGGAGGTCGGAAAATCCGTCCGCCCGTAGGAGCCGGCAAAGAGGGTGTCGCCGCTGAGAAGCGCCCCCGCCTCTTTGATATAATAACAGACTCCGCCCGCCGTGTGTCCCGGCGTGGCAATGACCTCAATCTCCGTTCCCGCCATGGAGAGAATATCCCCGTCCCTCAGGAATTCATCGGCCTTCAAGGTGACCGGACGGCTCCAGGCCGCCGACAGGTTCATGGAGGCATCCTCCAACAGCGCTTGTTCCGCCTCCGCCGCATAGATCTTGACAGAGAAAGCCTTCCCAAGTTCTTCCGCCGCCAGGATATGGTCATAATGCCCGTGAGTCAAAAGGATCGCCGCCGGCTTTTTCCGGTTGTTCCTGCACCAATCCCCAATAGCCCCCGCATCGTCCGCCGGGTCCACGATGACCACCTCGTCCGTCTCCGTGTTTTCAATAAAATAGCAGTTGGTGCCCAGCATCCCCAGCACCGCACCCTCAATTTTTATCTTGTTCATCCTGATCATCCCACCGTTCTCTCAATATCCAGCACGTTGTCAATCTGTCTCAGCTTCTCCACCAGACTCGTCAGCTCCTCCACACCGTGAATATCAAAACCGATCATCACCGTGGCCAGGCCCTGCTTGTTTGTACGGACCACCATGGAGGTGATGTCGATCTGCCGCTCCGTGAAGATCCTGGAAATGTCCACGCACATGCCGATCCGGTTGCGGGCATAGATCTTGATCTCCGTGGAGTAGGTCTCCTTGTGCTCTTCCCCCTCCGGAAGCTGCCACTCCGCATCCATCAGCCGCACCCGCTCGTCCTCCGGAAGATTGATGATGTTGATGCAGTCCGTCCGGTGGATAGAGATTCCCCGGCCCCTGGTCACGAAGCCCACGATCTCGTCCCCCGGAACCGGGCTGCAGCAGCGGGAAAACCGCACGGCCAGATCGTGGACACCCTTCACCACGATCCCGCTCCCGCCCTTTTCCTGGGGGCGTCTCTCCCTGGCCTCCGTGTCCTTCATCACCTTCTCATCCGTCAGCACCGTCGCCGGATTGTTCTTCCGGTAGATCTCCAGAAGCTTGTTGACCACCTGACCTTCCTTCAGGCCGCCGTGTCCGATGGCCGCCAGCACGGCGTTCCACTCCAGAAAACCGTACTTGGCGATCACTTTCTCCTCATACTCCGGCTTTCCGATATCACCGAAATTGATCCCCTTGGTCTTACAGTACCGGTCGATCATCTCCCGTCCACGGATGATATTCTCTTCCTTGTTTTGAGTCTTGAACCACTGGTTGATCTTGTTCTTGGCCTGAGCGCTCTTCACGCTCTTTAACCAGTCCCGGCTGGGCCCCTTGGAATTCTGGGAGGTGATGATCTCCACCCGGTCGCCGTTCTGGATCACGTAGTCGATGGGCACCAGCTTGCCGTTGACCCTGGCCCCCACCATCTTGTTTCCGACGGCGCTGTGGATGCTGTAGGCAAAATCCACCGTGGTGGAGCCGCTGGGCAGGTTTTTCACGTCCCCCCCCGGCGTAAAGCAGTACACGTTCTCGGAAAACACGTCCAGGTCCGTCTTCAAAGAAGACAGAAACTCCTTGTTGTCGGACAGGTCCTTCTGCCACTCCAGAATCTGCCTGAGCCAGCTTAACTTTTCCTCTTCCTTCTGGGCGATGCTGCGGCCGTCCTGCCCCTCCTTGTACTTCCAGTGGGCCGCAATGCCGAATTCCGCCGTCCGGTGCATGCCGTAGGTGCGGATCTGGATCTCAAAGGGCTGCCCCGTGCTGCTGATCAGGGTCGTGTGCAGGGACTGGTAGCGGTTGGCCTTGGGCATGGCGATGTAATCCTTGAACCGCCCGGGGATCGGCTTATACATCTCGTGGATGACTCCCAGGGCCGCATAGCAATCCTTGACCGTATCCACGATGATCCGCACCGCAAAAATGTCATAGATCTGATCCAGCGTCTTGTGCTGGTTCACCATCTTTTTATAAATGCTGAAAAAGTGCTTGACCCGCCCGTCCACGCTGGCCTCGATCCCTGCGGAGTGCATGTGGTCCTCCACCTCGTCCATGATGTTCTGCACGAACTCCTCCCTGGTGAGACGGCGCAGGGAAATCTTTTCCTGCAGGTCCCGGTAGATCTCCGGCTCCAGATACTTGAGGGACAGATCGTCCAGCTCGATCTTGATCTTGGAAATCCCCAGCCGGTCCGCCAGGGGCGCATAGATCTCCAGGGTCTCCCTGGCCTTCTCCTTCTGCTTCTCCGGCCGCATGTATTTGAGGGTCCGCATGTTGTGAAGCCGGTCCGCCAGCTTGATTAAGATCACCCGGATGTCCTTGGCCATGGCCAGAAACATCTTTCGCAAATTCTCCGCCTGGATCTCCACCTTGTCGGCGGACCAGGAGAGCTGAGTCAGCTTGGTGACGCCGTCCACCAGGAGGGCCACCTCGCCGCCGAAGACCTTCGTCATCTCCTCCATGGTCATGACCGTGTCCTCCACCACGTCGTGGAGAATGCCGGCGACGATGGACTCCTTGTCAAGCTCCAACTGGGCCAGAATAATGGACACGCTTAGCGGATGGACGATATAGGGCTCCCCGGACTTTCTGAGCTGTCCCTCGTGGGCCGCATGCGCAATCTCGTAGGCCTGCCTCACCATGCTCAGGTCGTCCGACGGATGATACTTTCTTATGGTCTCGATCAGAATGTCAAAAAGCTCCTCCGGCGTCACATGGGTCAGCATGGTGTCCCCGCCGGCGACAATCCTCTTGGCGGCTCCCCCCTTCTCCCCGGCCGGAAGCACCTCCTCCACCGGCTGCAAAACGCCGTCGTCAAGCTGAAGGGAAACACCCTGCGTCCCTTCTTCCCTGTTCTGCTGTTCCTTTTCCTTCCATTCTGCCATAAACTGTCACCCTTGGTATCCCTCAGTTTTCCGATGCAAAGCGCCTGCATGACGGTGCGCCCTCCCGGCGCTCCCCCTCCTGCCGGCCGTGATCTCCTGCGGTCACTCCGTCACTGAGCCAGCATCCTGCTGATCGCATATTCTTCCTCGTCAATATCCTTATGCATCTGAAGGGCCTCCTGCATGTCGAAATCCACGAATTCGCCGCCCTTCCAGCCGACCACCCGGTTGGTCTTCCCGGCCGCCAGAAGCTCCACCGCCTTGGCTCCCATGATGGAGGCGTAGACCCGGTCCTTGCAGGTGGGCATGCCGCCCCGCTGCATGTAACCGAGAATGGAGGCCCTGGTCTCGATACCCGTGGCCGCCTCGATCCGCTTGGCCATGCTGGTGGAATGGCCGATACCCTCGGCGTTGATGACGATATGGTGCTTCTTCCCCCGCTTCCGGTGCTCGATGATATGATTGATGATGGTCTGCTCGTTGTTGTCGTACCGCTCCGGCAGGAGAATGTCCTCCGCACCGTTGGCAATGCCGCACCAGAGGGCGATGTAACCGGCGTTGCGCCCCATAACCTCGATGATGCTGCACCGCTCATGGGAGGTGGAGGTGTCCCGGATCTTGTCGATGGCCTCCATGGCCGTGTTCACCGCCGTGTCAAAGCCGATGGTGTAATCCGTACAGGCGATGTCCAGGTCGATGGTCCCCGGAAGGCCCACCGTGTTGATGCCAAGCTCCGCCAGCTTCCCGGCGCCCCGGTAGGAACCATCCCCGCCGATGACCACCAGGCCCTCGATCCCGTGCTTCCTGCAGATCTCGGCGCCCAGGGCCTGGCCCTCTTCCGTGCGAAATTCTTCACAGCGAGCCGTATAGAGGATCGTCCCTCCCCGCTGAATGATCTCCGAGACGCTTCTGCCGTTCATGTCCACGATCTCTTCATTCAGAAGACCTGCGTAGCCCCTCTGGATTCCCTTCACCTTCATACCCTTGGCGATCGCAGTCCGGACCACTGCACGGATCGCCGCATTCATGCCGGGCGCATCTCCGCCGCTGGTCAGTACGCCGATGGTGCTCACTGTCTTAGCCATAATTTTTTCCTCCAACTGTAATCAGTTTTTTGTCATAAAATCGAATTATCTTTAATTATATTGGATTCTTCCCCTGTTTTCAATAGGCTTTTCTACAACTTTTACATTCTCTTTCCCATATTTTAGAGCCAGTTTCCCCAAAAGCCCCTCGTCGGCCGCCGAAACGCCGGCGGAGATCCCCAGAAACTTTTTTGCCCGTTCCTTCTGCAGAAAAATCCCCACCCGGTCATTCCCGTCGCTGTCCGCAAGGAGTGCGAGAAGCTCCTTCTCCCCTGCGAAATAGGATGCCTTGTCTGCGAACTGGATCCAGAGAGTCTTGGGAAGGCCGTCGAAGGGAATGACCCGCTCGCAGATGAGCTTCCCTTTCGCCTCGTCGCCCAGGGACACCCGGCCCCGCACAAAGATCTTGTTGTCCTCCAGCAGGATGGCCCGGTTGGCCTCGTAGTCCCTGGGGAACACCAGCACCTCCACGGTCCCCACCATGTCCTCGACGGTGAGAAAGGCCATGAGCTGGTTCTGCTTGGTGGTCTTCACCGTCTTGGCCGTGATCATGCCGCCCACAACGACCGTCCGCCCGTCGACCACATTCGCCTCTCCGCTCTCGTCGTCCACGTTGAAGTCCGAGGTCACCGCCGTGATGTTCTGCCGCCATTTTTCCTCATATTTTTCCAGGGGATGGCCGCTCACGTAAATGCCCAACACTTCCTTCTCATAGGCCAGAAGTTCTTCCTTTTCATATTCCCCCACGTCCTGAAACATCGATTCATGGGCCTTTTTCTCCTCCTCGCCCATGAAGTCAAAGAGGCTCATCTGCCCGGCGATGTCCGTCTTCTTCTCCCGATTTTTCCTCTCCAGAAGCTCCATGGACGCAAGCATCTTCTGCTTTCTGGTGCCGGGAAGGTTGTCCATGGCACCGGATTTGATGAAGTTCTCCAAACTTCGCTTATTGATCTCCTTGTTCGTCAGCCGATAGATGAAATCCTTGAGGCTGGTGTAAGGGCCGTTCTCCCCCCGGTCTCTCACAATCTCCTCGATCACGTTCTTCCCGATACTCTTGATGGCCGAGAGCCCGTAGCGGATCCCTCCGCCGGACACGGAGAAATCGGCCACGCCCTCGTTGATGTCGGGCGGAAGCAGGGGAATCCCCATGGAGCGGCTCACCAGGATGTATTCGGAGACCTTGGCGGAATTGTCGATGACGGAGGTCATCAGGGCCGCCATGTATTCCACCGGATAATAATATTTCAGATAAGCCGTCTCATAGGCCACCACCGCATAGGCCGCCGCATGGGACTTGTTGAAGGCGTATCTGGCAAAATCCGTCATCTCATCGAAGATCTGCTGGGCCGTCCTCTCGTCAATCCCGTTGGCGATGCAGCCCTTCACCCCCTCCGCCTCATTGCCGTAGACGAAATTCTGCCGCTCCTTCTCCATGACGGACGCCTTCTTCTTGGACATGGCCCGCCGCACCAGGTCGCTCCGTCCCAAGGTGTAACCGCCCAGATCCCGCACGATCTGCATGACCTGCTCCTGGTAGACGATGCAGCCGTAGGTGGATTCCAGAATCGGTTCCAACTGGGGGCAATGGTAGGTGATCTCCTCCGGCCGGCTCTTGCCCCGGATGTACTGGGGGATGAAGTCCATGGGACCGGGACGGTAGAGGGAGATCCCGGCGATCACGTCCTCCAGATTGTGGGGCTGCAATTCCTTCATGAAGCTCTTCATGCCGGAACTTTCCAGCTGGAACACCCCGTCGCACCGCCCCGTACAGAGGGAATCGTAAACCGCCTTGTCGTCAAAGTCAATGTGGTCGATGTCGATGGAGACGCCCTTACTCCTCTCAATCAGCTTCACCGCATCCCGGATCACCGTCAGGGTCCTGAGTCCCAGGAAATCCATTTTTAGGAGCCCCAATTCCTCCAGCGTAGTCATGGTAAACTGGGTGGTGATGGAACCGTCGGCCGCCCTGGAAAGGGGCACGTACTCTTCCACCGGCTTCTGGCTGATCACCACGCCGGCCGCATGCATGGAGGCATGTCTGGGAAGTCCCTCCAGCCGCTTCGACATGTCAATCAAAAACTTCACCTGGTCGTCATTTTTGTAAGCCGCCGCCAAATCCGGAGTCTTTAAAGCGGCATCAAGGGTGATTCCAGGCTCCCTGGGCACCATCTTTGCGATCTGGTCACAGAGGGCGTAAGGCAGGTCCAGGGCCCGGCCCACGTCCCGGATCACGCCCCGGGCCGCCAGGGTTCCGAAGGTGACGATCTGGACCACCCGGTCCTTCCCGTACTTTTCTCCCACATAGTCGATGACCTCCTGGCGCCGCTCAAAGCAGAAGTCCACGTCGATATCCGGCATGGACACCCGCTCCGGGTTTAAGAAGCGCTCAAAGAGCAGGTTATAGCGGATGGGATCGATGTTGGTGATCCCCAGGGTGTAGGCCACGATGCTCCCGGCGGCGGAACCTCTCCCCGGCCCCACCATGATCTCATGGTCCCTGGCGTATTTGATGAAATCCCAGACGATCAGGAAATAATCCACATATCCCATGGTCTTTATGACGTCAAGCTCATAATCCAACCGGTTCTTCAGCGTTCCGTCGTCCCCCGGATACCGTTCCCGAAGCCCCGCCAGACAGAGCTCATTTAAATATTCCCAGGCCGTTTTTCCCTCCGGCACGTCGAACCTGGGAAGCTTCGTCACCCCGAACTCGATCTCCACATTGCACCGTTCGGCGATTTTGTGAGTATTCTCAATGGCTTCCTCTGCATAGGGAAAGAGTCTCCGCATCTCTTCCTCGGACTTGCAGTAATACTGTCCGCCCTCGTAGCGCATCCGGTTCTCGTCGCCGACCTTTTTGTTGGTCTGAATACAGAGAAGAATGTCGTGGGGCTCCGCATCCTCCGCAAAGGTGTAATGGACGTCGTTGGTGGCCACCAGCGGAATCCCCAGCTCCCCTGACATCCGCACCAGTTGGGTGTCCACCAAACGCTGCTCTGGAATCCCGTGGTCCTGAATCTCAAGGAAAAAGTTTCCCTTTCCGAAAATCTCCTCATATCCCCTGGCCGTCCGACAGGCTTCCTCGTACATGCCCCGGACCAAGTATTTGGGGATCTCCCCCGCCAGGCAGGCAGAGAGGGCGATAATCCCCTCGTGGTACTCCTTAAGCACCTCGTAATCCACCCTCGGTTTATAATAAAAGCCATCGATAAAGCCTTTGGACACGATCTTCATCAGGTTGGCATAGCCCGTATTGTTCTCCGCCAAAAGAACCAGATGATAATACCGGTCCTCTGAATTGTTCCCCTCTTTTTCAAACCGGGAGCCGGTAGTCACATAGACCTCGCAGCCGATGATGGGGCGGATCCCCGCCTCCTTCGCCGCCTTGTAAAAATCAATGACCCCGTACATCACGCCATGGTCCGTGATCGCCAGGCTGTCCATGCCGAGGGTCTTCGCCTGAACCACCAGCTCCTTAATCTTGCTGGAGCCGTCCAGCAGGCTGTACTCCGTATGCACGTGCAGATGAGTAAATGCCATGTTTTCCTCCATTTCTACGAATCCCCCGCAGTTTCCTGCGGGGGATTCCATTCTTCCTATGACTTGCTCACCAGATATTTCTCAATGGCCGCCGCGGCTTTTTCCTCGTCCTCACCGCTCACCGTAAGCTGCACATTGGCCCCGCTCCCGAGGCCGAGAGCCATCATTCCCATGATGCTCTTCGCATTTACCTTCCTGGACTCGTCCTCAATGTAAATGCTGCTCTCATACTGGCTGGCCATCTGCACCAACATCGCCACCGGACGGGCCTCCAGGCCTTCCGAGATCCCAACGGCTATCTTTTTTGTGATCATAGACTCTCCTCCTCGTCATTATCCCTCAGCGATCTTGCCAATTCTTTGAGTTTCCGCAAACGATGATTGACACCGGATTTTCCCACCGGCGGAGTCAGGGAGTCGCCCAGCTCCTTTAAAGTCGCCTCCGGCTGCTCCAAGCGGGCAAGGGCAATCTCCTCCAGCCCTTCCGGAAGCCTGTCAAATCCAATGTTGTCGCGGATATATAATATATCATTCATCTGCTCTACGGCAGCGGATACCGTTTTGTTAATATTGGCTGTTTCACAGTTCACCTTCCGGTTGACACTGCCTCTCATTTCTCTGAGAATGCGGACATTTTCCAGCTCCATGAGTGCCACGTTGGCCCCCATAATCCCCAGCATATCCACAATTTGATTTCCTTCTTTTATATAAAGCACATAATAGCGCTTGCGAAGCACAATCTTGGCTTCAAGATCAAACGCCCCAATCAAGCTCTGCAGTTGCTTCGCCTTTTCCTCATTGTCGCAGACAATCTCAAAATGATAGGACTTCTGAGGATTGCTGATGGAGCCGCCTGCCAGAAACGCCCCCCGAATAAAGGCCTGTTTGCAGCAGGAATTCTGTACCACCATGCTGCTTATAAAATCCTTGCGGTCTTCCGGTCTCCCGTCTTCGCCCAGAAGCTTGATGGTCTGTAAAAATCCCTCTGCTTCTTTTCCCTCTATGAGTAACAGGGAAGAGCCCTCTTTTCCGACCCTGCGAAGATCAATTCCAAAAGCCCGTTTCAGAAGAACTGAGAACTTTTTTCCGACAATCGGATTCTCAATCCTTAAGAGCAGCCGTTTTCCGTCCGCAGACGCCTGGCCGCACATGCGGAATATGGCTGCCGCCTCCGCAATCTGACAATGCCTGGCACTGCTCACCTGACGGGAAAGCTCCTCCTTCACCTCTGATGAAAAAGACATGGGCTCACCTCAAACCTCTTCCTGTTATAACATCATAAGCGGGGATTGTCAACTATAAGGATGTTCAAACTCGCCCAGAAGCCGAATCTCAAGCTCCAGGGCGACACCAAATTTTTTTAATACCTGCCCTCGGACCTGCCTGCAAAGTTCTAAAATATCCGTCGCCGAAGCGCCGCCTTTGTTCACCACAAAGCCACAGTGCTTTTCCGATACGCAGGCGCCTCCCACGGAAAAGCCTCGAAGCCCGGCATCCATGACCAGCTTGCCTGCAAAAAAACCTTCCGGCCGTTTAAAGGTGCTTCCCGCACTGGGATATTCTAACGGCTGCTTTTCCTTTCGCCTTACCGCAAGCTCTTCCATTTTCAAACAAATCTGTCCTTTGTCACCTGGCTCAAGCGCAAGCTCTACTTCCGTCACGATATATTCCATAGGAAGAATACAGCTTTTCCGATAACCCATCTGTAACATGGCACGGTCCAGCCGCTTTTCTTCTCCGTTTTTCGTCAATACAGTGGCCCCACATACAACCTGCGCCATCTCCCCGCCGTATGCCCCCGCATTCATGACCAGGGCACCTCCCACGGTTCCCGGTATCCCGGAAGCAAACTCCAGGCCGGAAAGAGAGGCATCACGTGCCTTCGCCGCCATTCTGGCAAGGGCAGCCCCGGCTCCCGCAAAAATCCGGCTTTCCTCGATGCGAATCTCCTCAAAGGCATGACCCACGTGGATCACCACGCCCCGGTATCCCTCATCGCTGACCAATAGATTGCTGCCGTTTCCCAGTATGAAGTAGGGCTTTCCAAACTCCCTGCACAGACGGACGACAGACGCCATCTCTGAGACTGTCTGCGGAGTCACGAACACCTCTGCCGGCCCTCCCACCTGGAAGGTTGTATGCTTCTTCATGGGTTCATCAAAACAGACACTCCCCGACAATTCCCTCAGCCTGTCAGTAAACAAATCCATCTCATTCCCGCCTTTGACTCTCTATTTTTTCATTTTTTTCCGCTGTCATTGGTGTTCTCCGGCTTTTGTCCCCTGCTCATTCCTCGTCTTCCGTCTGGCTGCGCATCAGGTTCCTCTGAACCCGATTGTAAAGCTCCTGGGCCGCATTGTAGCCCATCTTTTTCTGGCGGTAATTGACTGCGGCCGATTCCACGATGACGGCCAGATTGCGGCCCGGACGGATGGGAATGTTGTGGCACACCACCTTGATCCCCAGGAACTCCGCATACTGTTCGTCCATGCCCAGCCGGTCGTACTCCTTGTCCCGGTCCCAGTCCTCCAGATTGATGACCAGGTCGATGCTCTGGGTGTTCTTGACACTCTCGGCGCCGAACAGGGCCTTCACGTCCAAAATCCCGATTCCACGAAGCTCGATCATGTGCCTCGTGATGTCCGGTGCCGTCCCCACCAGGGTCACGTCGCTGACCTTGCTGATCTCCACCACGTCGTCCGTCACCAGGCGGTGGCCTCTCTTGATCAGCTCCAAAGCCGCCTCGCTCTTTCCAATCCCGCTCTCGCCCATAATCAGCACGCCCTCGCCGAATACGTCCACCAGGACGCCGTGAATGCTGATGCAGGGGGCAAGCTGCACCTTCAGCCAGCGGATGGTCTCCGCCATCAAATCCGACGTCATTTTCGACGTGGAGAGAAGAGGAATGCCATATTGAACCGCCAGCTCCCTGATGTCGTCGTCCGGCTTTAAATTTCTCGCATAAGCCAGACAAGGAATCTTATGCCGGAAAATCTCGCTGTATGTGTTTAACTTTGCATCCCTGCACATACTGCAGGTGTAGGCATGCTCCACATTGCCGATGATCTGGACCCTCTCATGGCTGAAATGATCGAAAAATCCCGCCAGCTGCAGCGCCGGCCGGTTGATGTCCGGATGGACGATCTTGATCTGTGAGATATCAATCTCCGGCGTCAAATTTTCAAGTCCCAGAGTATCAATAAATTTTTTCAGTTTCACCACCGGTGTGCTGTTCATACGGCTCCTCCCTCTTTCCAAATACACGTTCTCAATACTCCGGAGCCCTCGTCCCCGGAGTTTTGCGGCCGTGCGGCCGTTTTCTCTATTGTATACTAACACAGGAGAGGGGGAAGCGCAAGGACATTCCGAAATGCGGGAACTCAGGAACCGTTCTTGTGCAGAAACTCGTAGACCGATTCGGCGGCCCGCTCATTCATCTGGGGAACCTTGGAGAGCTCCTCCAGGGTAGCCTCCCGAAGCTTTTCCATGGTCCCGAAGGTACGCATGAGCGCCTTCCTCCTGGCCGGCCCGATGCCCTTGATATCCTCCAGGACGGAGTGGACCTGGTCCTTTCCCCTAAGACTTCTGTGGTATTCGATGGCAAACCGGTGGGCCTCGTCCTGAATCCTGATCAGAAGCTTAAAGCCCTCGCCTCTCCGGTCCAAGGGCAACTCCCGCCCCTCAAAATAGAGGGCTCTGGTCCTGTGGGCGTCGTCCTTGACCATACCGCAGACCGGGATGGCAAGACCCAGCTTTTCGAGAACCTGCTTCGCCACGGAGACCTGTCCCTTCCCGCCATCCATCATGAGGATGTCCGGGAACCGGTCAAAGCCGTCGGTCTGACGGAGCCCTTCCTTTTCTTCCTTGCCGTGGAGGAACCTTCTCGTAAGGACTTCCTCCATGGACGCATAATCGTTGGGGCCCTCCACGGTCTGAATCCGAAACTTCCGGTAATCGGTCCGTTTGGGACGGCCGTTTTCGTAGACCACCATGGAGCCCACCGACTGAAAACCGCTGATGTTGGAGATATCGAAGGCCTCCATCCGCACAAGGCCGGAGAGACCGAGGATCTCCTCCAGCTCTTTCACGGCGCCGACAGTCCGCTGTTCCTCCTTCTTTATTTTTTCCCTGTCCTGCTTTAGTATTATGCTGGCATTTTTTTCCGCCATCTCCATGAGCCTGGCTTTTTCCCCCTTCTTCGGCACATGAATCGAAACCTTCTGTCCCCGTTTTTCGGAGAGCCACCGCTCCAAAAGTTCCCGTTCGCCCTCCTCCACGTCGTGCTGGAGCATCAGCGACCTGGGAATGAAGGGCGTCCCCGCATAAAACTGTTTGACAAAATTTGTCATCAGCCTCGCCGGGCCGTCCCCCTCCCCGATGACCAGATGGAAATTGTCCCGGCCGATAAGCTTTCCCTCCCGCATAAAGAAGATCTGCACCACCGCATCCGGCCCGTCCGCCGCATAGGCGATAATATCCCGGTCCTCCAGGCCGCTGTCGGTAATCTTCTGGGTCTGGGCAATCTTCTGCACACTGAATAAAAGCTCCCTTGTGGCAGCCGCCGTCTCAAAATCCAGGATCTCTGCCGCCTCCTTCATCTCCCGCTCCAACTTTTTTAGGATCGTGCCGTAATGCCCTCCCAGAAAGTCCAGCACCTGGTCAATGGCCTCCCGGTACTGAGCCTCGCTCACATATCCCTGGCAGGGGGCGCTGCACTGCTTGATATGGTAATTGAGGCAGGGTCTCTCCTTTCCGATGTCCTCCGGGAGCCGCCTGCGGCAAGTCCTGAGCTTATAGAGCCTGTGGATCAGGCCGAGACTGTCCTTCACCGCCCCCACGCTGGTGTAGGGTCCGAAATAGCGGGATTTGTCCCGTTTCATATCCCTGGAAAGAAGCACCCTGGGGAATGCCTCCCCCACCGTCACCTTGATGTAGGGATAACTCTTGTCGTCCTTTAACATGGTATTGTAACGGGGCCGGTGCTCCTTGATCAGGTTGCACTCCAAAACCAGGGCCTCCATCTCCGAATCCGTTACAATATATTCAAATCGGGCGATCCTTGATACCATTTTATTGATTTTTGCCGTTTTTCCCCTGCTGCTCTGGAAATACTGGCGCACCCGGTTCTTAAGGCTTATGGCCTTTCCCACGTAAATGATCTCGTCCTTCTCGTCGTGCATCAGGTAGACACCGGGCTTTCCGGGGAGCTTTTTCAGTTCTTCCTCAATGTCAAACAATGGGGGCACCTCCTTTGGGGGATTCGCAAGGGTTGACGGCTGACTTCCGCCTGAAATCAAGGGTGTCGTGAGAAGCGCTCCGGCATCCCTCCCCTCAGACACGTCGGTTTTGCCGATTTCACTGCGCCGCCTATGGCAGGCAATTTCGCCTCCATCAAACCGGGTCGGACAAAATTGCCTGCGCTATGCTCGTGAAATCGGCAAACCCTTCCTATCGTCTGCGGGGAGGGATGCCGGAGCGCTGACATCAACTTTCTGGGCAGGCGGATGACAGCCTGGCTTACACAGGAAACAGGGGAAATCGGCCCTCCTGTCGTCTGCGGGGAGGGATGCCGGAAC
>JAAWRC010000016.1 GCA_022800815.1 Lachnospiraceae bacterium
GTTTGAGTATGTTGTTTGTTGGTACTTCAATGATACATCATTCAGCAGCGGGTGTCTTTATTTTGTGCAATATTTGGTATTTACTCATTTATAGTTAAAAACTAATACAATAAGTAATAACATTACATAACATTTCTTTTTCATAATTTTCTCCCTTTCGCTGAATGGATTATTTTCCTCATAAAAATACGTTCTCCTCTTGATAGCCGTTGCCACTCGTGTCCTTCAAAAACTTCTTTAAGTTCAAAGGATGTACGAGGCGCTATTTTCTTATCAATGTTAGTGAGCGCTTTATCAAACCACCTTTCAATGTTCAATGGAAGAGGAGGTTTTGAGATGGTTGACTTTGGAAACACTTTGAAGAGATTGAGACGGAAAAATGACATGACACAGGAACAGTTGTCACGGAGATTGGGATTGACAAAGTCCGTGATCAGTGCATATGAGACGGGAATGAGAATGCCCTCTTATGACGTTTTGATCGCAATAGCCAGAATATTTAAAGTGACAACAGATTTCCTTTTGGGCGTGGAGCAGAAACAGGAGGTGGATTTTTCTGGTTTGACAGAGGCGGAAAAGGCGGCCATTCTCAATCTGATCAAGGCCATAAAGGAAAGACAGTAGATACGTGAAACAGGGAAGAAATTTCTGGAGTCGGCACTATCTTAAGTGGTTCCAACAGAGGGAATCAAGATTTCATTTTCTGCGGGGTTGACAAATCCGGTTCGGTGGGCTACAATGTAACGGAACTGAATAATTCAAACCTGTGACGGAGAGAAGTATCCGATACATGAACGAGCAGAGAGTCCCGGTTGGTGCGAGCGGGGCCGGGAGTGGTCGGTGAATGGACTTCGGAGGGCGGACCGAAAGGCGGCGGAGAGGGGATGACCGGATGCAGAGAGCCGGTGGATTTTCAGAGCGGCCAAGTAGGGACCGACGGGCATCCCACCCGTTATCCATCGGGATGCGTATGGATGGTACGTGAGAGCGAGTGGACGTGTAACGTCAATTTGGGTGGTATCGCAGGAGCAGAGGCTTTTGTCCCATGTGTGGGCAAGGGCTTTTTTTATGCGCACGCCGGTGCAAAGGAAGCGTGTTGCGGAGACGATGCGTCGGCGGCGCAGGCGAAGCTTTTATATCCTTTTCGTTTTGGCGAGGCGGGAAGGCCATCTGCCGCCCGGATTACTGCGAACGGCTTTGCCGTTTGTCATAACAGTTCATAGTAATAGGAGGACATCATGATGAGAAGACACAACCTGGTCAGCAAATTGGTCGCCATGACGGCGGCAATCGCGATGAGCTTTTCCCTGCTTGCCTGCGGGGGCGGCGGCGAGGAGACGGAGGCGCCGGAGACGAAGAAGGAGGAGACGGCCGGAGAGACGGAAGAGAAGGATGCGGGGAAGGCGGACGGAACCGATGGCGCCGGCGTGGAGACGAAGGAGGCGGCCGGCGGCGAGAAGAAAAACCTGAAGGTTGCCATCGTGAAGCAGATGGACCATGCGTCCCTGGATGAGATTGCGGATGCCGTTGCGGCGGAGCTTGACAAACTGGCGGCGGATAACGGCATCACCATTGAATACGAGATTTATTCCGGGCAGGGGGAGCAGAGCACCTTGAAGCAGATCGGCGATCAGGCCGTTGCGGACGAGGTGGACGTGATCATTCCCGTCGCCACCCTGGCGGCTCAGGTCATGACGGTATGTGCCGAGGATACGAAGACGCCCGTGGTTTATGCGGCGATCTCCGACCCGGAAGCGGCAGAGGTGACCGGGATTGATTATGTGACCGGAACCAGCGATGCGCTGAATACGGAATTCATCATGGACATGATGTTTAAGCAGAATCCGGACATTAAAAAGGTAGGGCTTCTGTACTCCCTGTCCGAGGCCAATTCCGAAGCGCCCATCGCCGAGGCGAAGGCTTATCTGGATGCAAAGCAGATCCCTTACGTGGAAGCGACGGCCAACACCAACGACGAGGTGATTGCGGCGGCCAGCGTGCTGGTGTCCGAGGAGGTGGATGTGATCTTCACTCCCACGGACAACGTGATCATGTCGGCGGAGCTCGCCATTGCGGACACCCTGATCGAGGCGGGTATTCCCCATTACACCGGAGCGGATTCCTTCGTGAGGAACGGGGCCTTTACCACCTGCGGCGTGAATTACACCGACCTTGGCACAAAGACGGCGGATCTGGCTTATCAGGCCGTGACGGAGGGCATGGACGGAATGGAGGATTTCTACAAGATGGACGGCGGTATTATCACCGTCAACACGGAGACGGCGGAAGGGCTTAAGATCGATTACTCTGTGTTTGCGGACATGGGGGAACTGGTCGAGGTCCAGACCTCTGAAGAATAAAAGATAACATAGAGATAAATAAGGAAACGAAAGAAATAATAGAGAAGTAAGAAGTGGAAACATCGGTAAATGACGGAGGATTCTCATGATTTTTATCACGCAGACGGCCCTGGAACTGGGCTTCATGTATGCACTGGTGTCCATGGCCCTGTTTCTGAGCTATCGGGTGCTGGACATTGCGGATCTGACCACGGACGGAAGCTTCGTGCTGGGAATGGCCGTGTCGGTTTCCATGGCGGCGGCCGGACATCCGTTCCTGGCGGTTCCGGCGGCCATGCTGGCCGGGGCGGCGGCGGGGTTTGTCACCGCCTTTCTCCAGACGAAAATGGGGGTTCCCTCGATCTTGGCGGGCATTGTCACCAACACGGGGCTTTACACGGTCAACCTGATGGCCATGGGATGGAGCTCCAACGTGAACCTGCTTAAGCAGGAGACCATTTTCAGCCTGTTCAGGAAGACGGGGATCGGCGGGGACTGGTACGAGTTCGTGCTGGCGGCGGTGGTCGTTGCGGCGGCGGGACTGTTTTTGGTCTGGTTCCTCGGTACCAGGCTGGGACTTTCCATCCGGGCCACCGGGGACAACCGGGACATGGTGCGGGCCTCCTCCGTCAATCCGGTTTTCACGGTCACGGTGGGGCTGTGCATCTCCAATGCCCTGACGGCTCTCTCGGGGGCGGTGGTGGGACAGCTCCAGAAATCGGCGGACATAGGAGGCGGCACCGGGATCGTGGTGGTGGGGCTGGCCTGCCTGATCATCGGGGAAACGGTCATCGGCCGGGGCTCCGTGAAGCGGGGCATCCTTGCCGTGGTGGCTGGAAGCGTGATCTACCGTTTTATCTACGCCGTCGTCCTGAAGACGAAGATCGTTCCCATTGACTGCCTGAAGCTGGTGACGGCCCTGATCGTGGCCCTGGCCATTGCCGCACCCACGCTCAAGGCTTACGCCGCCTTGAGGAAACGCATATGGGCGGCCTCCAGGAAGAAAGGGGGACGGTGAGGATGCTTCGGATCGAATCCATCTCGAAAACTTTTAATGCGGGCACGGTCAATGAGAAGAAAGCCGTTTCCGGCCTCTCTCTCCATCTGGAGCCGGGGGATTTTGCCACCATCGTCGGCTCCAACGGAGCCGGGAAATCCACGCTGTTCAATGCGGTGGCCGGAAACTTTTACGTGGACGCAGGTTCCATTACCTTGGACGGGAGGGACATCACCTTTGTGCCGGAATACAAGCGCAGCCGGGTGATCGGACGACTGTTCCAGGATCCCCTCCGGGGCACGGCCCCCCATATGACCATCGAGGAAAATCTGGCCCTCGCTTATCTCAGGACCTCCAGGGGGAAGGCGCCCTTCAGCCGCATCTCCAAAAAGGACAAGGCGTTTTTCAGGGAAAAACTGGCTCTTCTCGACATGGGACTGGAGGAGCGGATGAGTCAGCCGGTGGGATTGCTCTCCGGCGGACAGAGACAGGCCCTGACCCTTCTCATGTCGACCATCGTACCGCCGAAGCTCCTGCTTCTGGATGAGCACACGGCCGCCCTGGACCCGGGGGCGGCGGAAAAGATTCTGGCCCTGACAAAGGAGATCGTTGCCTCGGAACGCATTACCTGCATGATGGTGACCCACAACATGAACCAGGCCTTAAGCGTGGGGAACCGGACGCTCATGATGGCGGCCGGGAACGTCGTCCTGGACATTTCCGGACAGGAGCGGGAGGGCATGACCGTCGACGGCCTCCTCGTCCGTTTCAGGGACAGAGCCGGCCGGGCCCTCGACAACGACCGGATCCTCCTGTCCAAATGACCGCCGTTCCTCCGTATCCTCTTGCAAAAACAAAAATGCGGAAACTTATGGGAAAGAGGATTGAAAATCACTTTTGGTTGCGGTATACTTTAAGAAAATTTAGGCTGCCTGGCAGACAGCGGAATGGAGAACTGTGATGGAGAAGAAAGACATTGACTGGGGAAATCTTGGATTTTCCTACATGGAAACGGACAAGCGTTTTGTTTCCTATTACAAAGATGGTGCATGGGATGGTGGCGCATTGATTTCCGATGGAAACGTGACCATGAGCGAGTGTGCCTGCGTCCTGCAGTATGCGCAGACCTGCTTTGAGGGCCTGAAGGCCTATACGACCGAGGACGGACATATCGTGACCTTCCGCCCCGACCTCAATGCGGAGAGGATGGAAGCCTCTGCAAAACGTTTGCAGATGCCCGTGTTCCCGAAGGAGCGCTTTATCGACGCAGTGGTTCAGGTGGTGGCGGCCAACGAGGCTTACGTGCCTCCCTTCGGTTCCGGGGCGACCCTGTACCTGCGGCCCTTCATGTATGGAAAGAACGCCGTCATCGGCGTGAAGCCTGCGGACGAGTTTGAGTTCCGCATTTTCTGTACCCCGGTGGGTCCTTACTTTAAAGGCGGCGTGAAGCCCCTTACCATCCGGGTGAGCGATTTTGACCGTGCGGCTCCTAACGGTACCGGGCATATCAAGGCCGGCCTCAACTACGCCATGAGCCTTCACGCCATTGTGTCCGCCCACGAGGAGGGCTACGATGAGAACATGTATCTGGACCCGAAGACCAGGACGAAGGTGGAGGAGACCGGCGGAGCCAACTTCCTGTTCGTGACGAAGGACAACAAGGTGGTGACACCCAAGTCCGGCAGCATCCTGCCTTCCATCACCCGTCGTTCTCTGGTACAGGTGGCGAAGGAATATCTCGGCCTGGAAGCGGAAGAGCGCGAGGTGTATCTGGACGAGGTGAAGGATTTTGCGGAGTGCGGGCTCTGCGGCACGGCGGCGGTGATCTCCCCCGTGGGCAAGATCGTGGATCACGGAAAGGAAATCTGCCTGCCCAGCGGCATGACCCAGATGGGGCCCGTGACCAAGAAACTCTACGATACCCTGACCGGCATTCAGATGGGACGCATCAAGGCTCCCGAGGGCTGGATCAAAGTGATCAAATAATAAGAATGGAAATCGCATAGGGCGGATGAGAGGGAAGTCGTCTGCGCCGGAGTTTTCAGGACTTGGGCGAAGGCGGCTTTTTTTGCCGTTGGCTGGGGTTTCTTTTGAGATACGGGAAAATGAATTTAGGGAAGCCGGAAACGGCTTCCCAAGGTAAAAAAGAGGAGTAGCCGGTGCGGCATGCACCGGCTGAGTATGAAAAAGACAATCTATATAAATGGTAGTTGTTGTTTGTCGAAGCTGACGGCGGTTGCGCGCTTGATTTGCTGTCAACTTCATTTGATGGTTCTAGTATACCGGGTAATTGTGACAAGAGTTTGTATGATTTCTAAAAAAAACATGAAGATTATTAGGGATTTCTTTCGGAGTGATAAAAAACTAACAAACCAAATCAGTCTCCTTTTGAACTCAGGGGATTGTGTCCGTTTTCCCAAAACGGATTGTTGTCGGGAACCGGGCGGTCGTCTTCCGTATAATCGGAGAACTGGCGGATGGCGGATGCCGGTTCTTCAAAATGGTCTCCGGGAATATGATTTTTGGGCTTCCCCGTCAGGGAGTCGCAGGTGTTTTTCATTTTCCTCACCTCTCTGTCTTGGTTTCTGATGTTAGTATGTGCGACTTCACCGAAATTATACCGGGACGACACGGTGAATCTGCAAGCCAGGCACAAAATTTATACAATTTTAGCACTCTCCCCTTGACAGTGCTAATAACCTGTGCTATCATACAGAATGAAATGATTGTTATATTACAAATAGAACAAAAAGAAGCACAGGAGGTGTCTTTATGAACATCAATAAATTCACGCAGAATTCTCTGCAGGCGGTGCAGGATTGTGAGCGGCTGGCTTCGGAATACGGGAATCAGGAGATTGATGAAGAGCATTTGCTGGCGGGACTATTATTTCTGGACGACAGCTTGATCAAGAAGATGATCGTCAAGATGGAAATCCAGCCGGAGTATTTCGCAGACCGGGTGGAGGAGGCCTTAAACCGGAAGCCAAAGGTGTCCGGCGACGTGAAGCTCTACGTGAGCCAGGCGTTAAACAAGGTACTGATAAGCGCTGAGGACGAGGCGAAGCAGATGGGGGACGAGTATGTGTCCGTGGAACATCTGTTTCTGTCCCTGTTAAAATATCCGAACGGGGCGTTAAAGGCCTTGTTCACGGAGTTTGGCATTACCAGGGAACGGTTCTTGCAGGCCCTTTCCACGGTCCGGGGAAACCAGCGGGTGACCAGTGACAATCCGGAGGCCACCTACGACACGCTGGCCAAATACGGTACGGATCTGGTGGAGCGGGCCAGGAAGCAGGAGCTGGATCCGGTCATCGGGCGGGACACGGAGATCCGGAACGTGGTCCGGATCCTTTCCAGGAAGACGAAGAACAATCCGGTGCTGATCGGCGAGCCGGGTGTGGGCAAGACGGCCGTGGTAGAAGGACTGGCCCAGCGGATCGTCCGGGGGGACGTGCCGGAGGGGCTTAAGGACAAGACGGTGTTTTCCCTGGACATGGGCGCTCTGGTGGCCGGGGCCAAGTACCGGGGCGAGTTTGAGGAGCGGTTGAAGGCCGTTCTGGAGGAGGTCAAGAAGAGCGAGGGCAAGATCCTGCTGTTTGTCGACGAGCTCCACACCATCGTGGGAGCCGGGAAGACGGACGGGGCCATGGATGCGGGCAATATGTTGAAGCCCATGCTGGCCAGGGGAGAGCTCCACTGCATCGGGGCCACGACCCTGGACGAGTACCGCAAATATATCGAGAAGGATGCGGCCCTGGAGCGGCGCTTCCAGCCGGTTTTGGTGGATGAGCCCACGGTGGAGGACACCATCTCCATCCTGCGGGGCCTTAAGGACCGGTACGAGGTGTTCCACGGGGTGAAGATCACGGACTCGGCCCTGGTGAGTGCCGCCATGCTCTCCAACCGGTATATTTCCGACCGGTTCCTGCCGGACAAGGCCATCGACCTGGTGGACGAGGCCTGCGCCCTCATCAAGACGGAACTGGATTCCATGCCTGCGGAGCTTGACGAGCTTTCCAGGAAGATCATGCAGCTTGAGATCGAGGAGGCGGCCCTCAAGAAGGAGACGGACAATCTGAGCCGTGACCGGCTGGAGGCCATTCAGAAGGAGCTGGCGGACTTCCGGGAGGAGTTCGGCAAGATGAAGGCCCAGTGGGACAATGAGAAGACCTCCGTGGAGCGGCTGCAGAAGCTCAGAGGCCAGATCGACGAGATCAACAGCCAGATCGCCCTGGCCAAGCAGAATTACGACCTGGAGAAGGCGGCGGAGCTTCAGTACGGAACCCTGCCCGATCTGACCAGGCAGTTGGAGATTGAGGAGGAGAAGGTGAAAAAGCAGGATATGTCCCTTCTCCATGAGGCGGTAACCGAGGAGGAGATTTCCCGGATCATTTCCAGGTGGACCGGTATCCCCGTGGCGAAGCTCACCGAGAGCGAGCGGAACAAGACGCTCCATCTGGACGAGGAGCTCCACAAGCGGGTTATCGGCCAGGACGAGGGCGTGACCAAGGTGACGGAGGCCATTATCCGTTCCAGGGCCGGGATCAAGGATCCCACCAAGCCCATCGGTTCCTTCCTCTTCTTGGGGCCCACCGGGGTGGGCAAGACGGAGCTGGCGAAGGCCCTTGCCCAGAGCCTCTTCGACGACGAGCAGAACATGGTCCGCATTGATATGAGCGAATACATGGAGAAGTATTCCGTGTCCCGTCTGATCGGGGCGCCTCCGGGATACGTGGGCTACGACGAGGGCGGACAGCTTACGGAGGCTGTCAGACGCAAGCCCTATTCGGTGGTGCTCTTTGACGAGATCGAGAAGGCCCATCCCGACGTGTTCAACGTGCTTCTGCAGGTTCTCGACGACGGTCGGATCACCGATTCCCAGGGAAGGACCGTGGACTTTAAAAATACTGTTCTCATCATGACCTCCAATCTGGGTTCTTCCTATCTGCTGGAGGGGATCGACGAGGCGGGCGACATCCGGCCGGAAAACGAAAAGCTGGTCATGGCGGAGCTTAAAAACCATTTCCGCCCCGAATTTTTGAACCGGCTGGACGAGACGATCATGTTTAAGCCCCTCACCAAGGGCAATATCAGCCACATTATCGGGTTGATGGTGGCGGACGTGAACAGACGGCTTGCCGACAGGGAGCTTTCCATCCGCCTGACGCCGGAGGCGGAAGCCTTCGTGACGGAGAACGGCTACGATCCGGTGTACGGCGCAAGGCCTCTGAAGCGGTATCTGCAGAAGCACGTGGAGACCCAGGCGGCGAAGTTAATCCTGGCGGACCAGGTCCGGGCCGGCGGCGTCATCGTCCTGGACGTGAGGGACGGAAGGCTGGAGGCGCATGTGGAGTAAAGGCGGAAGAATCGGCGCATGCACGTGCAGCGTGGAGACGGGAGCGGCCGGAGGCATATGTGCCGATGAAGCCAGGAGGAACAGGAGGAAAATATGGAGTTACCGAAGGATGCGGCGATGCTCCTCAGTGTCGTCAACATGAAGTTACGGGATTTTTATCCGTCCCTGGAAGCATTTTGCGAGGATGCCGGGATCGGCGAGGCGGAGCTTAAGGAACGACTGGCGGCCATCGACTACGAATACGATGTGAAGTGCAACCAGTTTGTGTAAGGGCAAATACGGTGGAGGATTCTGAACAATCTTTCACGGGGAAAAAGTCCGGTGTGTGAGGAACATACCGGGCTTTTCTGTCATATAATAAATGCAAACAGACTGCCTGAAAGGATAGAGATTTGAGCAAGCGGGGAGTCACGATTCTTTTAACGCTTTTATTGACCGTGTGCCTGATTGGGATGCAGCAAGTAAAGACAGGCCGGGAGGGACAGAGCCTGGCGGCGGAGGCGGAAACGGCCGGTGACAAGCTGGTGGCGCTGACCTTTGACGACGGTCCCCACGAGGGGAGCACGGAGCGGCTTCTTGAGGGGCTTAAGGAGCGGGAGGTGAAGGCGACTTTTTTCCTGATTGGACAGAGCGTTGAGGGAAAGGAAGAGTTGGTGAAACAGATGGCGCAGGACGGGCATCTGATCGGAAGTCACACCTTTCACCACGTTCAGCTCACGGGTCTTTCCCTGGAGGAAGCCTGCGGGGAGATCACTATGACCAACGAGGCCATCTCCGGCGTGACCGGACAGACGGTGGAATACATAAGGCCCCCCTACGGCTCCTGGAATTCCAAGCTGGAATGTGCGGTCAATATGCATGAAGTGGGATGGACAGTGGATCCCAGGGATTGGGACGTGAAAGATACGGACGTCATCGTGAAGCGGGTATTAAACGATGTGAAAGACGGGAGCATCATCCTGCTTCACGATGTTTACGACACGTCGGTGGAGGCGGCATTTCAGATTATCGACGAGCTGAAAGCCCAGGGCTACACCTTCGTGACGGTGGACCGGCTGCTCATCGACTGAATCAGGATTCCTGTCTCAGCCATTTAAGCCATTCCCCGATCTCCTTCTCGCACCCCTGTTCGGTGGGCTCATAGAAGACCGTGCCCACGAGCTCGTCGGGGAGGTACTGCTGCCTGACGTAATGATTGGGGAAATCGTGGGCGTATTTGTAATCCAGGCCGTGGCCCAGCTTGGCGGCGCCGCCGTAATGGGAGTCCTTGAGATGGGGCGGGACGGTCCTTATCTTCTCGGAGCCGACCCGCTCCATGGCGGCACCGATGGCCAGGGTGCAGGCGTTGCTCTTGGGGGCGGAGGCCACGTAGATGGCGGCCTGGGACAGAATTAACTGGGCCTCCGGCATGCCCACCCGCTCTACGGCGAGGGAGGCGGATACGGCCACCTGGAGGGCCTGGGGATCCGCATTCCCCACGTCCTCTGAGGCGCAGATCATGATCCGCCTGGCGATGAACTTGACATCCTCGCCTGCGTAGAGCATCCGTGCCAGATAGTAGACGGCGGCGTCCGGGTCGGAGCCCCGCATGCTCTTGATGAAGGCGGAGATGGTGTCATAATGGTTGTCCCCGGATTTATCATACCGGATGGCCCGCTTCTGAATGCACTCTTGGGCCACGTCCAGGGTAATGTGGATCTGCCCGTCCTCCCCCCTGGGAGTGGACAGGGCTCCAAGCTCCAGGGCATTGAGGGCGCTTCTGGCGTCGCCGCCGCAGATGTCGGCGAGGAAATCCAGGGCCTCGTCGTCCGCCGATACGGACAGTGCGCCGAGGCCCCGCTCCTTATCCTTCGCAGCCCTAAGGAGAAGCGCCTTCACGTCCTCCTTCGTCAGGCTTTCCAACTGAAAAATGATGGAGCGGGAGAGAAGAGCCCCGTTGACCTCGAAGTAGGGGTTCTCCGTGGTGGCACCGATCAGGATCACGGTCCCGTCCTCCACGAAGGGCAGCAGGTAATCCTGCTGTCCCTTGTTGAACCGGTGGATCTCGTCGATGAAGAGGATCGTCTTTTTGTTGTACATGCCCAAGTTATCCTTTGCCTGCCGGACGACCTCCTCCATGTCCTTTTTTCCGGCGGAGGTGGCGTTGATCTGGGTGAATGCGGCCTTGGTCGTGTTGGCGATCACCTTGGCGATGGTGGTCTTTCCCGTGCCGGGCGGGCCGTAAAGGAGAATGGAACTCAGCTTGTCGGCGGCGATGGCCCGATAGAGCAGGGTGCCCTTCCCGATGATGTGCTTCTGCCCCACGATCTCCTCCAGGGAGGCCGGGCGCATCCTGGCGGCGAGGGGGGCCTCCTTCGCCTGATTGTTCTCTCTCATATAATCAAATAAATCCATAGAAACCTCCGGAACTCATTCCAAAATCAAACATACGTTCAAAAGCTTCTTCTATTATATAAGGGATTGCGGAAAAAGGCAAGCGGAAAGATGAGAGGATGAATTTAGCGGATTTAAAACTTTTCCTGTAAAAATATTTTCTGGAAAAATCCATGCATTCGTGGTAGGATGGAAGAAGTGTGCTGCCGGAGAGGGGCTGGCGGGAATTTTACGCAGGAGAACAGGGCAATGATAGAAAAAATCAGGAAAGATTATGGCCATACCATTTACGCCTCCTATATCGGATACATTACCCAGGCGGTCGGCAATAACTTTGCACCGCTTCTGTTTTTGACCTTTGCGGGCAGCTTTGGTTTGTCTCTGGAGAAGATCACGGTTTTGACGGTGGTTAATTTTCTGACACAGCTTTTCGTGGATATCATGTCGGCGTTTTTTGTGGACCGGCTGGGCTACCGGGCTTCCATTGTGTCCGCCCATTTTTTCTCGGCGGCCGGCCTTTTGGGCCTGGCAATACTGCCCTTTGCCTTTTCCAGTGCATATGCGGGGCTGCTCACGTCGGTGGTGCTCTATGCCGTGGGAAACGGCGTGATCGAGGTGCTCATAAGCCCCATCGTGGAGTCCTGCCCCACCACGAAGAAGGAGGCGGCCATGAGCCTGCTCCACTCCTTTTACTGTTGGGGGCATGTGCTTTTGGTGGTGGTCTGCACGGCGTTTTTCCGGCTGTTCGGGATTCAGAACTGGAGGGTTCTGGCCTGCGTGCTGGCTGTCATTCCCCTTTGCAACGCTTTTTACTTTCTGCTGGTGCCCATCTATCCGGTGCTTGGGGGCCATGAGAAGCTGTCCTTTGGAGGATTGATTCGGCAGAAGGCGTTTTGGCTGTTTTTGCTTCTGATGGTTTGCGCCGGGGCGTCCGAACAGGCCATGAGCCAGTGGGCCTCCGCCTTTACGGAGTCGGCCCTCCACGTGTCAAAGACCGTGGGCGATCTGGCGGGGCCCTGCGCCTTCGCCCTTTTGATGGGAACGGCACGGGCCATTTACGGGAAATTCAGCGAACGGCTCCCCCTAAAAAAATTTATGGCGGGGAGCGCCCTTCTGTGTATAGGTTGTTATGTGCTGGCGGCGCTTGCGGATTTGCCGGCGCTGGGGCTTTTAGGCTGCGGTCTCTGCGGGTTTTCCGTGGGAATCTTTTGGCCGGGAACCTTTAGCATGGCGGCCCAGGCATTGCCGGGAGGCGGAACGGCCATGTTTGCACTGATGGCCCTGGCCGGGGATCTGGGCTGTTCCTCCGGGCCGGCCCTGGTGGGGCTGGTTGCGGGAGGGAGTGGCGGAGGCTTGAAGAGCGGTCTTCTGGCGGCGCTCGTCTTCCCCGTGGTCATGCTTGTGGGAGTTTCCTTTATAAAAGGAAGAAAGAGACGGTATGATGGAATATGAATTTTCGAGGGCGGAGCGCCTTCTTGGAGAAAGGGCCATCCGGCGGTTGAAAGACAGCCATGTGATGGTGTTCGGCATTGGCGGCGTGGGTTCCCACTGCATTGAGGCCCTGGCCAGGGGCGGTGTGGGACGTCTGACCCTGATTGACAGTGACAGGGTGTCGATCTCCAATATTAACCGCCAGAGCATTGCCTGTCACAGCACCATCGGACGGTATAAGACCCGGGTGATGCGGGAGCGGCTTTTGGATATCAATCCGGAGCTTCAAGTTCGGGTGTCGGAGGAGTTCGTGCTGCCGGAGAACGCCGCCGGTTTTTTTGAGGAGCGGCCGGATTTCGTGATCGATGCCATCGATACGGTGTCGGCGAAACTTGCGTTGGCAAAGCTGGCGGAGAGACGGGGAATTCCCATCATCAGCTGCATGGGAACCGGCAACAAGCTGGATCCCTCCGCATTTGAAATTGCGGACATTTATGAGACCAGTGTCTGTCCCCTCTGCCGGGTCATGCGGCGGGAGCTAAGGCGGCGGGGGGTAGAGCGATTGACGGTGCTCTATTCCAGGGAGAAGCCGATGACTCCCGGAGCGGGGAACGGTGCGTCGGCGGAGGCCGGGGAGACGGATGAAAGCGCCGGACGGCCCGTGCCGGGCAGCGTGTCCTTCGTGCCGCCGGCGGCGGGGCTCAGGCTGGCGGGATACGTGCTGATGCAATTATTGGAAGGAGAGGGAAATGGGAACGAAATTTTATGATCCGGAGGTTTTAAAGAGGGTACAGCAGACGGAGTTGGAAACTTTGAAAGATTTTATGGCTGTCTGTGACGAGGCGGGGCTTCGGTATTTTGGCATCGCCGGCACGGGGATCGGTGCGGTTCGCCACGGGGGCTTTATTCCCTGGGATGACGATATTGACATCGCCATGCCGCGGGCAGATTTTGATAAGGCCATGAGGCTGGTGAAGGAAAAGCTCTCCGATAAATATTACATTCTTAACTGTGAGACGGACCCCAATTATCCGCTGATGACCACCAGGCTCTGCAAAAAGGGAACCAGGTTCCAGGAAGAGATTTTGCGGGACGTGAAGGCGAAATGGGGAATTTTTCTGGACCTTTATCCTTACGACAATCTGGCGGACGGGAAGGCGGCCTATTTTTTCCAGGTGTGGACGGCCTGGTTTTACAGCAAGCTTTTGATTCTCAGGAACGTGTCCCATCCCTATATGAGCTTCGGCGGCTGGAAGAGGACGCTTGCACAGGGGATTTGCAGTCTGGTAAACGGCGGGATGAGGCTCTTTCACATTTCCCCCCGCTGGATTTACAAGAGGTGTATGCGTGCGTGCAGGAAATACAATCGCAGGAAGACCAGACGGATGGGCTTTCCCTGCGACACCAGCCCCCACTGGAACACGCTGGAAAAGACGAAGGTCTATCCCCTTAAAAAATATTCTTTTGAGGACGTCATGCTGAATTTTCCGAAGGACACCGACGGGATGCTGAAAAATTTCTTCGGGGATTACATGCAGCTGCCCCCGGTGGAGAAGAGGAAGACCCACTATCCCCATGTGTTGGATTTTGGGGACGGGGTCAATGTGGCTAAATAGGAGGTGGGTGCCGGCATAGAACGGACGGGCGTGAAACGGACGGGTGCGGCATAACCGGCTGCTTATCAGGTCTCTTCCGTCAAAACAGGCCCCTCCGTTCCCCGGCAGACACGTTCGGTTTTTTTTGATTTCGTTGCGTCGCCTGTTACAGGCAATTTTGCCTCCATCAAATCGGGTCGGTCAAAATTGCCTGAGCTAGCCGCAGCGAAATCTGCAAAACCTCCTATCGTCTGCCTGTGGGAACGGAGGGGCCTGTTTTGACGATTTAGATCTTAAAAAGCAGCCGGTTATGCCGCACCCTGTCTGCTCAGCAATCCGGGTCTGTGGCGGGAATCCGGCCGGAAGGGGCAAGGTAGAGGGTGTCTAAGAGCTTCCGGCCGGAGGCGGTGCGGAAGATCTTCTCTCGGACGCTCTCGACGGCCTTTCTGGACTGGCCTTCCTCGAAGATATTGACCAGAAAGTCCGCTTCCACCAGGATCTGATAATCCAGACCGTCCATATTCAGATAGGTGTGATGATGGCCGATCAGATAGCAGATGCGCTCTGTCTGCGCCAGGGTAAATCCGTGGCGCTCCAGAATGGGACGGGCTGCGCCGGGCCCCTCCAGCTCCTGATAATTGCCGGCGGAGGAGCCGTATTTTTCCTTCGAAGGCCTGATGCCGATGTCATGCATCAGGGCCGTTACTTCCAAAAGGAACTGCGTTTCCTCCGAGAGCCCTTCGGAAAGGCCGATTTGGCGGGCGAAGGCCCACACTTTCAGAAAATGATTCACGTATCTGGTGGTATCGGCGTACCAGGCGATCATTTCGTTCATGATGGCCGTGAATTGTTTCGCACAAGCATTTCTCTTGTTCTCCTCCATGATGCTTCCTCCTCATATGAAAATAATAGGACGTACGGGATGCGGATGCAAAAAGCGTTTCGTACGTTTTTATTATAATGGAAAATCTGAAAAAGAAAAGACATGTTGCGTCCGAATCCCCATGTTTTTTCCATCAAAAAACGGCATTCCGCAGGTTGGCGGGAATGCCGTTTTTCACAGATTACCTCAATCTGCGAAACGTTTTTTCCTTCCAAATTAAAAATCCTATAAAATACTACGGCGAAAAATCAAAAAACATAAGTCGGGCAGGGCTTTGGATGACAGATAAGCCCGGATTCCTTGTTATCCAACCCTCATTATACGTTCGAGAAGGGAATTTGTCAATTAAAACGGTGTTGGCAGATTTTGTATCCCCCTCTGTCATTGCCGACAAGTTTCATGTAAAATCAATCGCTTTATGTTTATTATGGGTCAGGGAAATGGTCCTGTTCTCACCGTCAGGGATATGGAACCGGAAAAAAGAACGCTGTCATACAAGTTTATGATCCGTTAATCATGGTCAGCTCATGGGTCATAAACAATTGCGAATGCCATTGTTCGTTGGAGGGGAGGGCCGTTTTTCGCAGATTGAGGTAATCTGCGAAACCATGGGATTGCAGAGCTATTCCGGAAAGCGGGATGTTTCGTCTATGCCGTCGGACGCCATATACAAAACGGTTTATCAGTATAATAAAATCCCCCTTTCTCAGGAGGAGATGGGGAAGCTCGTGGAGCTGGCCGAGGATTATAAAAAGGTAAAAAATCACGTCTATCAGCGATACGGCGGCATCAGAAGTCTGCCGAAGCTTTATCCGGGGTACACGGTGCAGAACGAGATGACGGCGGACGGCCTGCGCACGCAGCTTGCGCTTCCGTCGGTATACTTTTACTGTGCGATCTTTGACGCACTGAGAGACGTTAAGAGCCAGTGGTCGCAGGTGAAAAACAGGGTCGAGGACAACATAAAGAGAAACCCGAATCTGACCCCGGAGGACCGGCATTACCTTCGCTTCGTCATGAAACAGAGCCAGTGTTTTGAGGCGGTCCTCCTGGAACGGGAAATCGTTCTTGCCGGAGAATGGAAGAAGGCCTACGAGGAGGTCCGCAGTGGAAGGAATGAGCGGTACCTGCGGCAATATCTGCGCAGACAGGTGCGGAAACATCTGAAAAAGATGCACACGGAGCAGGCAAACGGTTTTTCGGTCACGCAAAAAGGCTATCGCTACGGGGATCACGGGATTTATCTCTCGACAAAGGAACCCAGGAAACGTCTTTTCATTTTGCTGACGGACAACAACCATTACGGCAGCCAGATTTATATTCGGCTTGACCCGCAGCGGGGGAATCTGAAAATCAGCGTTCCGATCGAGATGGAAGCGAAGAAGTTCAAAGAATATCAGAATCGGATCGGCCTTTCCGTGGGAATGCGGGAGATGTTCGTGACGGACGGCGGAAATGTCTATGGCGGGGCTTACGGCGCATATCAGGAGGCGCTCACGGAATATGTACGGGAGGGAACGGCCCGGTACCGCAAAAACAGGAAACATAATTCCGGCAGGGAGAAATATCATGCGGGAAAAAAACGATTGGAGGCCGCACTGCACAATTACGTCAATGCGGAAATCAACCGGATGCTCAAGGCCGAGAAACCGGCGGTAATCTACATGCCGAAACTGCCGGGGGTGTCAAAGGCCGGAAAAAATAAAAAAATCAACTATTCGGTCAGCATGTGGCAGCGGGGCTATATAAAAGGAAGACTGAGACAAAAGTGCCAGGAGCGCTCCATTGAATTCGTGGAAGTGTTTGGAAAGGACGTCGGCCGGGAGTGCAGCGGCTGCGGCGGCATGGGAACGAAGACGGAAGGGAATTTTGTCTGCCCCGCATGCGGACTGCGGATTACGGACCGGGAGAATGCGGCGAGAAACGTGAAAAAGAGGGGCGAAGAGCTTAAGAAGCACGGGAACGGGGAGGCGGAAAGCCGGGAGCGGGAACGTGAAACGGATCACGGCGGACGGCCAGAAGCGGGCGCATGAAACGGATCATGGAGAAAAGCCAAAAGCAGGAGACGGAAACTGGGTCATAACGGAACCCTCCGCAGATGAATGTCAGACGGCATTTGACCATTCCCCCGGATGGCGGGAAACGGACTGCGGCGGAGAGTCCTTTTGATAAAAAACAAAGACGGCATTGGAAGCCGGCGAAACGGCCGGGTATTGGGTATGCCAGGACCTTTGGGAACTTTCGGGCGGAAGTGCGCGGAAGAAGTACCGGGAGCGAAGCGGACGGGTCGGGAAATGTTTTGACATGAACCAAAGTCCCGTCGGCAGTCCCCGACGAGCGGGGGCCGAAATATGCCTTATTTAAAATGTCAGGAAGACGAAGGGGGAGACCATGAGGCGACGCATGAAAAGAGAGTTGCTTGCCACGGTGGAAATGCTGGGAAAAGTGAACGATTCCATATTGGGAACCATGGCCGCCGACCCGCAGGGCGTGACGGACGCACTGATCCAGTGTCAGGAGAGCGCCGTGCTCATGGGGAACTATGTCGAGGATTCCGAAGCGGAGAGCGCCCAGGTGGTCAGGCTTCTGGAGGAATACTGCGAGACCCTGTATCAGATCAGTCTTGGGATTCCTGACGCGACAAGGTGCCGGAGGCTGGTGAAGAAGGCGACAAAAGAACTGGCGGCACTGTCAAATCTTATCAAATACGGGATTCCGGAGGGCAGGAAGGAAATCGTGTTTCTTCCTTATAAAGCGGCCATGTGGGATTCCTTCGAAAGCGTGTGGGAGGCGGCGGGGCGTGACGAGGGCTGTGACGCCTACGTGATGCCGATTCCTTATTATGAGAGAAATCCGGATGGGAGCTTTGGGAAGCTGCATGACGAACAGGCGGACTATCCGGGATACGTGCCCGTCCTGGATTGGAGGGAGCATGACATCGCAGAGTGGAAGCCGGACGTCATCTATATCCATAATCCCTATGACCAATATAATTACGTCACCAGCGTTCATCCCGATTTTTATGCGGAACGGCTCTGCCAGTTTGCGGGGAAATTGATTTACATTCCCTACTTTGTCCATCAGAACGATACGGTTGCGGAGCATTACTGTGTTCTGCCGGGCACTCTTTATTCGGACGTCGTGGTGCTGCAGTCGGAAAAAGTGAGAAGGCGGTACATGGAAGAGTACGGGAAGGCGACCGGGGTCCGGGAGGGGCTGGAGAAAAAGTTCGTCGCATACGGGTCGCCGAAATTCGACTTCCATATGAAAGGCGGTCAGGAGGACGGCCTGCCGGAAGAATGGAAGCGGTTCATTTATAAAAACGGCAGGAGAAAAAAGGTGGTTTTTCTGAACACGCACCTGAACATGCTCATGGCACCTTACTGCGAGGATTTTTTTAAAAAACTGGAGACGGTGTTCGAGACGTTTGGCCGAAACCGGGACGTGGCGCTCTTGTGGAGGCCGCACCCTTTGAGCGAGGCGACGGCGAAGTCCATGAATCCGGAGGCGGCGGAGCGATATGGAAAGATCGTGCGGGATTATCAGGAAGAAGAAATCGGCATCTACGACACCTCTTCCGACCTGCACCGGGCGGTGGACGTTTCCGACGCCTACTACGGGAACAGAAGCTCCGTCACAGAGCTGTTCAAGGCGGCCGGGAAGCCGGTCATGATCATGAATCACAGGCTGCACGGAGGTTGACGTGGAAACATATCAGCTGTCAAAACAGGAACTGAGGGCGGTTCAGCAGATCCAGCTGGAGATGCTCTGCGAGGTGGACCGGATCTGCCGTAAGGAAGGGATCCGATACAACATCATAGCGGGGACCCTGCTGGGGGCGGTCAGGCACGGCGGGTTCATCCCCTGGGACGACGATGCGGACGTGGCGCTTCTCAGGCCGGAGTACGAGCGGTTCAGGGCGGCCTGCGAGACGGAGCTCGATGCGGAGCGCTTTCTCTTTCAGGATATGGAACTGACGAAGGGATACCGCTGGGGATACGGAAAACTGCGGCGCAAGGACAGTCTGTTTCTGCGCCGGAATCAGGAAGACATGGAGTATCATCAGGGAATCTTCATCGACATTTTTCCCCTGGACAGCGTTCCTGAGGGAAGACTGGCCAGAAGGCTTCACAATGCGTCGTGTTTTTTGATGCGCAAGCTGATGTGGTCGCCCGTGGGGGCGAAGGAGGAAGAAAATTTTTGGAAGAGGACCCTTTATCGGATCGTGAGCCGTTACCCGGAGGAGCGGCTGAAAAGGCGGTATGACCGGTTCATGCGGAGGGGAAACCGGAAATACGAACATTCCCCGTGGGTCAGGATCCTCTCCTTTCCCGCACCGGCGAAGGAATGCGGATATCGGCGCACATGGTATCAGAGGAGCAGGCCCTATCTGTTTGAGGGAAAGCCGCTTGAGGGGATTTACGAGTACGACGAATATCTTCGTTTCAAATTTGGAGATTACGGGACGCTGCCGGACGAAAAGGACAGGAAGACGCATCCGATCACGAAGCTTGCATTGCCTGCGCCATATTCGGGAACGCCAGAGGGACTTGACAAGGAGAGGAACTGCCGATGAAAAAAGTGATTACATACGGTTCGTTTGATTTGTTTCACGAGGGCCATTACCGGCTGCTTCAGAGGGCGAAGGCGCTGGGGGACTACCTGATCGTGGGCGTTACCACGGAGAATTATGACGCTTCCAGGGGAAAGCTGAACGTGGTCGATTCCATCATGGAGCGGATTGAGCACGTGAGACAGACCGGATTCGTGGACGAGGTCATCATCGAGGATCATGCGGGCCAGAAAGTGGAGGACATCCAGCGGTACGGAATCGATATTTTCACGGTGGGTTCCGACTGGATCGGGGTTTTTGATTATCTGAAAGCCTACTGCGAAGTGGTGTATCTGGAGCGGACGAGGGGGATCTCCAGCACGATGCTTCGGGCGAGGAATTACGGGATCGTCCGCATGGGGGTGATCGGTACGGGCCGCATCGCCAACCGGTTCGTGCCGGAGGCCAAGTACGTGAGCGGGTTGAACGTGGAGAGCGTTTACCACCCCAGGCTGGAGAGGGCGCGGGCCTATGCGGAAAAATTCGAGCTGAATCATTGCTGTGACGGGCTGGACGAATTCCTGGAAAGCGTGGATGCCGTCTACGTCGCCTCCCCCCACGAGACCCATGAACAATACATCAGGGAGGCACTTCTAAAGAAGAAGCACGTGCTTTGTGAAAAGCCCATGTTTCTCACGAAGGCCGGGGCCGGGGAGCTGTTTGACCTGGCGTCCCGGAACGAATGCGTTCTAATGGAGGGCGTGAAGACGGCCTACTGTCCGGGTTTCATCCGCCTTTTGGGGATTATCCGCAGCGGCGAGATCGGGGAGGTCCGGGACGTGGAGGCATGCTTCACGAAGCTGGAGAAACCCTCCTCCAGGGAACTGAACGACGCCCTGTACGGGGGGAGCTTCACGGAGCTGGCCAGCTATCCGCTGCTTGCCATCGTGAAGATTCTCGGAAAGGATTACGAGGACGTCCGGTTTGAAACGATCCAAAACGACAAAGGGATCGACGTTTACACCAAGGCCTACCTGCGCTACGAGGACAGCCTGGCCACGGTGAAGGTGGGGCTTGGCGTGAAATCGGAAGGGCAGCTGATCATTTCCGGGACCAGGGGCTATATCGTGGTGGAAGCCCCCTGGTGGAAGACGAAGTCTTTTGAGACGAGGTTCGAGGACGTTTCCATGAACGAGAAGCATTTCAGCAAATTTCTGGGAGACGGGCTTCGCTATGAACTGAGCGACTTTGTGTCGGCCATCAACGGGTTTGACAAGAAGAGCTACAAGCTGACGAGGTCGGAATCCGTCTGGATGGCGGAACTCATGGAAAAGTTTTTAGAGGGGAGAAGCGGAAATGGAGCGGGAAGTCAAAGTCAGCGTCATGATACTGGCGTACAACCATGAAAACTATATCCGGCAGGCGCTGGAAAGCGTGGTCGGGCAGCGGACGAATTTCCGTTTCGAGGCGGTGGTCGGGGAGGACTGCTCCACGGACGGGACCAGGGAGATCGTCCGGGAGTATGCCAGGAAATATCCGGACGTCGTAAAGCCGCTGTTTCGGAAGAAAAACCTGGGGGCGTGCAGGAACGTGGTCTCGACCCTGCGGCGCTGCAGGGGGGAATACGTCGCCTTTCTGGAGTGCGACGATTACTGGACTGATATGGAGAAGCTGCAGAAGCAGGCGGACTACCTGGACGCCCATCCGGAGTGCGCGGGGGTGATGACCAGGGTGGCGGTGGTGGACCGCTACGGGCGGGAGATGGTCACGGGGCCGAAGCTTCTGGACCACGCCCTGGAAACCCCGAGGGATTTTGCCAAAACCATGTACCCCTACAATCAGTTCAAGTTTGTCGGCTGCTTCATGGCGAGAAACTATTATGGAGGGGGAGCGTACGACCCGTATCTGCTGCAGACGGAGATGGTGGATGACTTTATCGTGGAGGCCATTGCGGTGAGCAAGGGGAAAATTGCAATGTTGGACGAGATTATGGCGGCTTATCGCTGGGTTCCTGCTCATGGGGGGAATTTCAGCGCCATGAAACCGGAGTTTTTGTGCCGGGACAGGATCAAAAGCCTGAAGACCGTCATACAGCTGTTTCCGGTGGGCGCTTATCCTCGGATTTACATGAGGATTTGCCGGGATTATTGGCAGCTTCTCCATAAGACAACCGATGACGGGGCGTATGGAAAGTGGCTGAAGATCATCTGCCGTGAAATGAACTGCGTCGAGCGGGCGTTTTACCTGGCCTACTATGTCAGGCGGAAGCTGACGGGGGTGTTTTGATGAAGAACAGACTGGAGAAGCCGATCTACGTGACCCGCCCGTCCATGCCGGATTACGAGGAATACATTGAACAGATCCGGCCGCTGTGGGACAGCCACGTTTTGACCAACATGGCCGAGTACCACGGGCGGCTGGAGCGGGAGCTTAGCCGGTACCTGCAGGTGGATAGGCTCTCGCTGGTGACAAACGGGCACATGGCCCTGGAGCTGGCGCTGCAGGCCCTGGGACTGTCCGGGGAGGTGATCACGACGCCCTTCACCTTCATCTCCACAACCCATGCGATCGTGAGAAACAACCTGACGCCCGTGTTTTGCGACATTGACGGGCGGGATTTCACGATGGACGTGACGAAGCTGGAGGCCCTGATCGGCAAGAAGACCTGTGCGATCGTCCCGGTGCACGTCTATGGAAGGGTTTGTCAGGTGGAAAAAATAGAGGAAATCGCAAGAAAACATGGGCTGAAAGTGATCTACGATGCGGCCCACGCCTTTGGCGTGACCTATAAAGGGAAGCCGGCCGTCTCCTACGGGGACATGTCCACGTTGAGCTTCCATGCGACGAAGGTCTTTAACACGGTGGAGGGCGGGGCGGTCGTCTACCATGACGACGAGGTCGGCAGCGAGCTGTACAGCCTGAAGAATTTTGGGATACGCTCCGAGGAGTGCACGGACGGTGTGGGGGCGAACGCCAAGATGGACGAACTACGGGCCATCATGGGGCTGTGCAACCTGCGGAACGTGGAAGCGGACATTGTAAAGAGGAAGGCGCTGTTTGAGACCTACATGGAGTGTCTGGAAGGAATCGCCGGGCTTTCGCTCCCCTTCGTGCAGAAGGACGTGAAGGCGAATTATGCGTATTTTCCGGTGCTCTTCGACGAGGGCGTCCTGGGAATCGGGAGGGACGCCGTTTACGAGGAACTGAAAAAAAGGAACATCTACGCAAGAAAATATTTTTATCCCCTCGCAAACGCCGCACAATGCTACCGAAATGTCTACTCGTCATCGGCCACGCCGGTGGCCGAGCGGGTGGCGGTGTCCGTGCTCACGCTTCCGATGTATGCGGATCTTGAGCGCCGGGAGGTCGTTCTTATCTGTGAAAATATCAGAGAAATTATAGGACGGGGCGGAAAAATATGAAAAATCTGGTCATATTGCATTTGGAGAGCGTCAGCAGGCTGACCTGGGACATGAATCCGGAGCTGTTCCCCAACGTGCAAAAATTTTCCCAAAACTGCAGAAGATACCGCAATTATTACTCGACGGCGACCTCTACGGCGATGGTGCTCAACGACATCCTCTACGGCGACCTTTACCGGATCGAGAACACCCACTATTTCGGGGACTTCATCCAGACGCACAGGAGGGCGGAGTCCTTCGTGGACGTCCTTGCGGGGCGGGGCTACAGGACCCTGGGGGTGCACTACCCGGCGGCCCTCGGCAACGAGATCAACCCCGGGCACATGTATGCGAAGCAGAGCGACCTGGTGAATTATTCCGATTGCGGGCGGGCACTTGCGGACGTTCGGGAAACCATGGACTGTGCGACGGCGGAGGGCGGGAACTTCCTGATCTATTTTTGCAATGAGCTGAGCCACCTATGTTATTCCGACGAGAAGAAGTTCCACATCAAGAACCCGACGGAACGCTGGCAGTATGGATATCGGAAGATTGACGAGACGGCGGGAGCGATCCTCTCTTATCTGAGAGAAAAAGACCTGCTGAAAGACACGGTCGTGATCCTCTACGGGGACCACGGGGATGACTTTTACGGGCACGATTACAACAACGGATACGCCCATTCCATCGAGCCGTATGCGAACATCATCCACACGCCCTTCCTGATCTACGACGAGTCGCTGGGGGCGGGGGAGACGGACGATGTCGTCTGCTCCCTGGATATCAAGCAGATGGTTTACAACCTGGTGGGTTTAGACAGGCAGGAGAATCCCCATGTTTATGACCGGTGCCGCTCGGACAGAAAGTACGTCTTTTCCAGAAACCTGTTTGCCGGGCAGACGCCGAAAAAGATCGACGGGTTCATCTCCGGCGTACGAAAGTCCTACGGCATCACGACCCCGGAATACACCCTGATTCTGACCGACGAGGGATGGCGGATGTACCTGAACCGGACGGACCGCACCTGTAGCGGCAGCGTCCTTGACTTTTTCCGGCTGACGAAGAAGGGGCTGCGGCACCTCTGCGAGATGGACTTCCTGTACGTGCATTACAAGTCCTACATGGGATACGGGGCGACGGGGGAGATCCAGCGGGGGTTTGCCAAACTGTCGAGATGGATGGAAAAAGAGCTTGCGGATCTGAAACAGGAGACGGGGCAGAAGGAGCTGCTGAAGCCTTCCTGCGAGAGACGGATCTTTTACACGAAGAACATGGTGCGGGAGTTTGCGGTCCTGGCGGTGAAGCGGAAAAAGAAGATGGTGAAAAAGAGGTTGAAGGAGCTTACGGCCAGATGAAAAATGTAAGAGTGGCGGTATTTCCTGCGGGAAGCGAGATCGGCTTGGAAATTTGCAGCGCCCTGCAGTATGACAAGTATGTCGAACTGATCGGTTTGACCAGCGTCCGGGACCATGCGGAGATGGTGTATCGGGAAACGGAGACGGTTCCTTATTATCAGGAAGAGGACTTTATTGAAAAATTAAACGAAGTATTGGAGCGTGCACAGGTGGATTACCTGTATCCGGCCTATGACGATGTCCTCTTGTTCCTGACCCGCAGACAGCGAGAGATTCACGCAAAAATAATTACTACCGAACCTGAAACCATAGAAATTACCCGCTTTAAAAGAAAGACCTACGAGTTTTTAAAGTGTGAGCCTTTTGTGCCGAAAGTCTATTCTTCACGGGAGAAAGTGGAGCGTTACCCGGTGTTCGTGAAGCCGGACCGGGGACAGGGGGCCCAGGGAACACAGAAAATCGAAAAGGAAGCTGACTGGGGGAAGGTGGAGGATCTGGAATCCATGGTGATCACGGAGTACCTTCCGGGCGAAGAGGTGACGGTGGACTGCTTTACGGACGGAAACGGCGTTCTGTGCGCATATGAGCCGCGGCGGCGAATTCGAATAAAAAGCGGGATTGCTGTGCGGTCGGAAGTGATGGACGAGGATTTCGCCATAACGGATATTGCGAATGTTTTAAACGGCCGGCTGCAATTCAAAGGCGCATGGTTTTTTCAGCTGAAAAAAAATCAGGAGGGGGAATACCGGCTGTTGGAAATTGCCGCCAGAGTTGCGGGAACGATGGGGCTGGGCAGAAGCATGGGGATCAATTATCCACTTTTGACTCTTTACGTACATATGGGGCTGGAGACGGAGGTCATTCCAAATTCGTACCATGCGTGCGTGGACAGGGCCCTGGTCAGCCGTTATGAATTATCCCTGGATTACCGGACGGTTTACGTGGATTTGGACGACACGCTGATACTGAAGGGGCAGGTGAACGATTTGCTAATTCGATACCTGTATCAGTGCGTAAACAAAGGAAAACGGCTGGTCCTACTGTCAAGGCATGCGGGAGACATGGGGGATTACCTGAGACGGTTCCGCATCTCGGAGGAGTTGTTTGACCAGATTGTTTTCGTGGGAGACAGTCCGAAGTCGGAATATGTGCAGGACAAACGGGCGATTTTGATTGACGATTCCTTTCGGGAGCGAAAGGAAGTAATGCGAAATTGTGGTTTTCCGGTATTCGGCACGGAAAATGTGGAAAGCCTGATCGACTGGAAACGATGAATGTGAGGAGAATGATGATGAAGAAAAGAGACATTGGCTGGCTGTTTGCGGGGACGCTGCTGGGAGTCGCGGGAACCTGCGCATGGAAGCACAAGGGGGAAAAACAGAGCAGGAAGAACGTTGCGAAGTATCTGGACTTATTTCGAATCATGAACCAGTACGTGGTGACAAAACAGCATCATAAAGAGCTGGCGGATTATTTTGAAGAAAAAGGGTATGAAAGGATCGCCGTTTACGGCATGAGCCACCTGGGGCAAAGGCTCATTGACGATTTGAAAGACAGCAGGACGCAGGTTGTTTACGGGGTGGACAGGCGGGCCGACAGGCTGACCTACTCCCTGCCCATCTACGACCCGTCCGAGGACCTTCCCGAGGTGGACGCAATCGTCGTGACGGCGTACGACTTTGACGAGATTGCGGAAGCGCTGGCTGAGAAAATGGATTGCGAAATTTTGCGGTTCAGTGACATTCTTTTTGATGTTTGACGGAGGTGGCACAGAGATGTCGAAAAGGTGGTTTTGACAACATGGGAATCGTGATAAGCAATATCAGGGACGCCCTGGAGCGGGCTTCCCGCCTGACGGGGGACGTCTACCTTTACGGGACGGGACTTTGCGCAAAGAGCGTGTACTATGTTTTGAAAAAGCGGATGCACAGAGGGGCGGTCAGGGGATTTCTCCAGACGAAGCGCACGGTGGAAGAAGTGCTGGGTCTCCCCGTCCTGTCGGTGCAGGAATTCTCAAAGATTACAGGGGACGAAGTCTGCGTCATCATTGCCACGCAGGACAGGTATCGGGAAGAGATTACAAATACTTTGCGGGAATTGGGGATATCAGGTTATTGCGGGCTGGATTGGAAGGAACTGTCGGCGGACATCTGTAATATGGACGAGGCGGAGAGGGAATTGTTGTGGGACGCCTTTCCCTGGTACCGGCGTCTGCAGGATGCGGAGAGCAGGCGCGTGTTCACCTTTGCGGCCCTGGCAAAGCTAAGCTGTGACATCCGCTACTATCTCAGAATGCAGAAGGAGAGCGTTACCTCCAGGCGCACGGAGGGCGACGGGGACGGCGGATTTACGGTCGCCGACTGGGTGCGGTCAGGCAGATATCTGGAGGAGCGGGAAAATTTTCTCTATGTTCCGAGCTGGGCCGTTCTGAATTATCTGGGAATGCGCTATTTCGAGCTGGGGATATCCATTCGGGGAATCTGTACGGACAATGTTCTGATGCAGGAGACGTTTTGGCACGGCCTTCCGGTGGTCAGCCTGGAAAAGGCGGCATCCTTTGGTGCGGACGTGAACATTCTGCCGGGATGCGGGCAGAGATCCCTGAGCTATGCGGCGCTTGGGAAAATGCGGACCCTCGGATTTGGGGAGGAACGGATTCTGCTTCCCTGCGGCTCAGACAATCCATTGCAATACGGGATGCAGTATTTTGACGTGCCCGAATTGCGGCTTGGCGAGGACGAGGTGTTCGTCGATGCCGGCTGCTATGACTGCGGAACGGTTCAGCAATTCATAAATCAGACACAGGGCCGTTACAGGCATATTTACTCGTTTGAGCCGGACCAGGCCAGCTATGGGCGATGCCAGAACATCGGCAGGGCGAAAAAATATCATAATTTTACGCTGTGGAACAAGGGGCTTTGGTCCGGCGAGGCGGTTCTGCATTTCAGCAACGACGGGACGGCCCTGTCAAAGGTGTCGGAAACCGGAGACGTTGCGGTGGAAGTGGCGGCGCTGGAGGCCCTGAAAGGCTGTGCGGACATCATTCGCAGCCGCAAGCCGAAGCTTGCCATTTCCATTTATCACAAGGCGGCGGACTTTGTGGACATTCCGGCGTATCTTTTGTCACTGGTGCCGGAATATAAGCTGTATTATCGGCATTATTCCCTGTATAAGTACGAAACGGTCCTGTATGCGATGGTTTAGTGGTCCGCAGAGGCGGCGAGATTGCGCAAATCGTCTGGACGGGAAAAAATAAAAGGAATCAGGAGGAGCGGATGAGGGATCTGAGACTGTCCTTTGCGGACGCATATGAAACCGAGACGTCGTGGATCGTGGCCGAGACCCTGTGCAACGCCTGCTTTGAGTTGGATAAGGAGACGGGGCGGGTCAGTTATCTATTCTCGTTTGAGGGAGAAAAGCCGCTGCAGGCGGGCCTGTACCATCAAATTTATTCTTGCGGAAAAGACTTGTTTTTCGTGCCGGGGTATGCGAAGCGCATCTGTGCCTGGAACATGGACACGGGGGAGCGGGCTTATTACCCCGTGACGGAGAGGGGGGACGCCGGGCACAGATACGTGGATTCCTGCCGGATCGGTGATGCGGTCTGGCTGCTGCCCTCCAGTCTCAGCCAGCCGATCGTGAAATTCGACATGAAACGCCGCAGGGCGGAATACTGGGAGGACTATGCGGAGGCCGTTCCGGAGGGGGCGGCGGATAAAAAGCGGCCCGTCTTTTTCCGGCAGTACGCCAAAAACGGGACGGAAGTCCATGCGGTCGTCAGGGACAGCCCTTACATGGCGTGTTTCGATTTGGAAAACAGGAAAGTCTCCGTAAAAAAGGTCGGGGATCGTCCGCTGACGGACCTCTGCCTTGACGGAACCGTGTTTTGGTTTTCCATGCGGGACGGCGACGACGTCCTCAGGTGGGAGGCGGACTCGGGAGCCATGGAAATTTATCCGTCGGAAACGTCCGGGGAGGGAAGGGGATATTCCAACCTCATAAAAGTTGGTGGGGAGATTTTGCTGGTTCCGAATGTGGGAGGCCAGGTCATGAGGGTGAACCCCGCAGAAAAGAGGGTCGAGGCCTTTTGCGACCTTCCGGAGGAACTGGGGAGGATGGGGGACGCAAGGGCCGGGTGGAGGAGGTTTTTCTCTTACCGGTGCGAAGGGAACCTCGTCAGGCTGTATCCCAATCAGGCGGACCGCATGGTGGACGTCCATGTGAGCGGGAGACGGGCCTCGGGCAGGGAATTCCATCTGGAGGAGAGCCAGTACCGGGACGTGTTCCGGAAGAAAATTCTGAATGCGCATTTTGCAAAGGAGCTGTCGGGGGAGAAGGCGGAAGCCATGGAAACCCCGGTGGCCGACCTGGACGCCTACCTCGCCTACGTGGCACAGGAGGGACGAAGAACGCAAAGGGTCGGTTCGGGCGGCTGCGGGGAAGCCATACACCGGGCGCTGGACTGCGATTGACGAAGAAAGGGGCTGTCGGTTTTCATACCGATTTTAGCCCCTGTTTTTTTATTTCTGTCCGGCTCTGGAGTGATTCTGATGTCGGCAAAAGTGCCGGATAATCCGTAAAAATATCATCCATTTTTCTGTGAAATGTGATACAATAAGGTAATTGCAGAGAGTTTAGCATGCTGATACGCAAACAGTGCGTGACCATATGAAAGCAATCTATTCAAAACAGACTCTGAAAAATAACTTTGAAGAATGGCTGGAAGAGCAGATGAGAGAATGACTTTTGGACGGGAAAGCCGGAGGGTTCCTTTGTGAACCCTTTTTGTTTTGGGCTCCAAACGGAAAAATTTTGTCAAAAAACCGCTTTTCTAGTGCGAAGCCTGTCTTTTTATGATAGAATACATGGGTAAAGGCAGGTGACGCAGAGGAATGAAGGAGAGAATCAACCGTCTTGCAAAGGGGATCCTGGATTATGACGAGATCCAGGTCTCTTTTTCGACGACAAGGATAGAGGCGCCGGTGGTGTTCGACGAAAAGATGCGGGACGAGTTCCGCATTGTCTGCGAACAGGGGAAGCAGGTCAAGGGGCTTGTCTATTCCACCAACTACAGGGTGAGCCTGTTCAGTGACAATTTCGTGGGGAAGGACTGCCGGGTGGTCTACGAGGTGGATGCCTCCCATGCGGACGAGGACATCGCGGGGGAGTTCCAGATCGTGTGCGGCGGCGGGGAGTTTCGGATTCCTTACTGTTTTCACGTGTGTGCGGTGGACCCGGAGGGACGGCTGATCGAGACCCTGGAGGAATTCGCCGGGCTGGCGAGGGAGGACGGGGAGGAGGCGCTCCGTTTTTTTGAGTCCTCCGACTTTGCCAGGTGCCCCTTCATGCAGACGGCCGGGGTGCGGACCCTCTACGACGGCATCTGGGGCCGGGGGAACCGGCAGAATGCGCTGGAGGAGTTTCTGGTGGGGACGGGGACCAAGGAGCCTGTCCGTTTTTCCGTGAAGGAGAGAAAGAAGGAGTACCAGGTTCCGGCGGAGTCCTTTACGGACGCCTTTACCATCGTGCGGAGCACCTGGGGCTACACGAGGCTGGAGATCTCCTCGGACAGCCCGTGGCTCAAACTGGGCAGAAGAATGGTGACGGACCGGGAGTTTGAGGGAGAGGCGACCTGCCAGGTGCCCTACATGGTGGACCTGGACGGGCTCCACGGGGGGAAAAACTACGGCCGCATCCATATAAAGGGCGTTTACGGGGAGGAGGTCATTCCCGTTTTCGTCGTCATGCGCACCAACAGGCAGTGGGCGGACGGGATGAGCTGGAAACGGGATTTCGGGAATTTCGTTTCCCTTTATCTGCGGCAGGAGACCGGGGAGTATGAGCGGAGCCTTCTGTTAAACAGCATGCAGACGGCTCTCTCCAGGGCCCATTCCACGGCGGCGGACCCTCGGAGGGTGCGGCTTTATCAGGCGGACGTGGCCCTTTTGCAGGAGAAGCGGGAGCAGGCCCGCCAGTTTCTGGGAGAGGTGCGGGAGGAGATCCTGGACAACCGGGACCAGGACGTGGCCTCCTACTGTTATTACATGTATCTCAAGGCGAAGGAGAGCGGGGAGGCCGTGCAGCGGCAGACGCTGGTGAAGCTTTTGCGGCGGTATTACGAGGATAACGTGGCTGCGGACATGGTCTTTTACATCCTGATGCAGATGGACGAGGAGCTACTGGAGAACGACAGCCTGGCCTTCTCCCGGCTGAAAGAGCATTTCCAGAACGGCTGCCGGAGCCCCTATCTGTATTTGGCGGCCTGCAGGCTGCTGGCGAAGAGCCCGGAGCTTTTGCGGGCCATGGAGGAGTTCGAGATCCAGAGCCTCTGGTTTGGCTGCAGACATCGCCTGGTCACGGAGGGGATGGCCGGGACGGCGGCCCTTAAGGCGCTGGAGGTGAAGGCGGCGAAGGGGCTCTACCTGCGGCTCTTGCAGAACCTGTATGGGCAGTACCCCTCCAAGGAGACGCTGACGGCGGTGTGCGCCCTGTTGATCCGCGGGGATGTGCGGGACAGGGAGGCCTTTTCCTGGTACGAGAGGGGCGTGGAGGAGGATGTCCATCTGACCCGCCTGTATGAGTATTATCTGTACGCCCTGCCGGAAGACTTTGCGGGGGCGCTGCCCCGGATCGTCCTCCTGTATTTTTCCTACAACCATACGCTGGACTACCGGGCCAGGGCGGTGCTTTACCTGAACGTTCTGGAGTTCATGCGGGATGACGAGGAGATCTACCGCATGTACGAGGGGCAGATTGAGAATTTTGCGGTGGAACAGCTGTTCCAGAGCCACATGAACCGTGACCTGGCGAAGATCTACCGGGCCATGATCTTTCCGGAGATGATGGACGAGAAGATCGCCAGAGTCCTGCCCAGGCTCCTTTACGCAAAGGAGATCCGATGCGCCAACGACGGGATGTGCCAGGCGGTGCTCTGTTACGAGGACGTGAAGGGGGAGACCTCCGTGCCCCTGAGGAAAGGCCGGGCCTACGTTCCCGTGTATCTGAAAAACGTGTACGTGCTGTTCCAGGACGACTACGGGAACCGTTACTGCGGCGTCCCCTACGCCATGGAGGACATGATGGAGAGCGCCGAGCTGGAGGCGCGTACCCAGGAGTTGTTTCCGGGCCACGAGATGCTGCGGCTCCTGCGGTGCCGGAGGGCGCTGGAGAGAAAGCCGTACCGGCCGGAGGACATCGAGGTGTTCAAGGATATTTCCCAGGAGGAAAACATCCATGAGCTTTACCGGAGAAAGCTGGTCTCGGAGATCGTTTCCTATTATAACCGGGAGGAGGGCGACGAGGGCGACGAGTATCTGCTGAATCTGGACAAGCGGTTTCTTTCCGCCGAGGACCGGGTCAGGGTCATGGAGACGCTGATCACGAAGGATTTTTACGAGGAAGCCTACAAGATGGCGGTCCGCTACGGGTACAGGAGCTTAAGCCCCGGCAGGATCCTCAAGATGACGGCGAAAATGATTCTCAAACGGCATTTTGAGAAGGACGATTTTCTGCTGGCCATGGCCAATTACTGCTTTGAGCAGAACCGATACGACGAGGTGGTGCTGGAATATCTCTGCTGTCATTACAACGGCCTGTCCATCGCCATGCACCGGATCCTTTCGGCCGCGGCAGCGGGCGGCAGGGTTCCCATCTACGACATGCCGGAGCGGCTTCTGGGACAGATGCTCTTCGACGGGAGCCGGAATCATCTGGACCGGGTGTTCCGCTATTATATCGAGGGGAAATCCGTGGACGAGAGCCTGGTGAAGGCGTATCTGGTGGTGAAGAGCAGCCGCTATTTTGACGAGAGCGAGCCCTTCGACCGGGACGTGATCGGCTATATCGAGGTGCAGGCGGAGCAGCACGAGGTGCGGGAGGGACTCCCGGAGATCTGCATGCTGGCCCTGACCAAGTATTACAGCATGTCGGAGAACCTGACCGAGAAGCAGGCGGCCCTCTGCCAGGAGATCATCGACGAGCTGTTTTCCCAAAAGATCGTGTTTGGATATTATAAATATCTGGCCCGGTTCATCGCACTTCCCAGGGACCTGATGGGGAAGACGGTGATCGAGTACCACGGCAGGAAGAACCAGAGCGTGTGGATCCACCAGCGGATCCTGCCGGACGGCGGCGACGTGGTGGTGGAGACCATGCCCCACGTGTTCGGCGGATATTTTGTCAAGCTGGTGTCCCTGTTCTACGGGGAGACCATGGAATATGAGATTTATGACGGCGGGGATGAGGCGGCGGCCAGGGGGACGGCCGCCTACAGCGGCGACGGGAACCCGCCTCCGGGAAGCCGGGTGGAGCGGCTGGACGGACTCCTGAGGGTCCAGGCCTTTTATGACGATGCGCTGCATAAGCAGATGGAGGCCTATGCGGTCCGGGACGAGATGACGGAGCGGATGTTTGAATGTTTGTGAGTTTCGAGGTGGCAGGATGCAGGAATTAGTGTTGGGGATCGACATATGTGACGATTACAGCCAGATCAGTTATTACAACCCGCAGATTTTTGACGTGGAGAACATTGGCCTGACCGACGGGGAGGGCTCCTGCATGATCCCCACGGTGATCTGTAAGGAGAGAGGGAAGGATTCCTGGTATATCGGCGAGGAAGCCTGCCACTGCGCCCTCTACGGAAGGGGAGTCATGGTGGACGAGCTGGTGAAGCTGGCGGGAAAGGGCGGAACGGCCACCATCGAGGGGATCAAGTACACGGCGGAGGACCTGCTTCAGATTTTTATCCGGCAGATCCTGGAGATCCCGATGGCCCGGCTGGGCGCTTCGGAGGTCGCCGCCGTGGTTTTCGCCTTCCAGGATAAAAGCAGCGACCTGATGGATACCATTATCCAGGTGACGGACGGGATGGGGATCCCCAGGGACCGGGTCCACATGGCGAACCATTCGGAGGCGTACCTGTTTTACGTGATCAGCCAGAAGAAGGACCTCTGGATCAACCAGTCCTGCCTGTTCGACCTGTCGGAGACGGGGCTGCATTACTATGAGTTGAACGTGGTCCGGGGCAGGAGGCCCCCGGTGGTGGAGGTCAGGCATGAGGAGCTGGAGGACAGGTTCAACCTGGAGATCCTGGAGAAGCCGGAGGGAAGGAAGCTGGGGGACACCATTCTCACCCCCTGTGCGGAACGGCTTCTGCAGAAAAAGATCGTGACCTCCGTGTTCCTGACAGGGAAAGGCTTTGAGAGGAGCGAATGGGCGGCCGGTTTTCTGCAGCTTGTCTGCAATAAGCGGAGGACCTTTGCGGAACCGGGGCTTTTTGCCAAGGGGGCGGCCTACATGGCCTGCGATACCCTTCAGGAAACCAGTTCCTACCCTTACGTGTGTCTCTGCGAGGGGCGGCTCTCGTCGACCATCAGCATGCAGGTGAACCATGAGGGGAGGGAGCGGCAGCTGGTCCTGGCATCCGCAGGGAGCGACTGGTACGAGGCGAGGGCCTCGGCCTCCTTTATCCTGGATAACACGAACCAGCTGGAGTTCATGGTGACTCCGGTGGGAAAGGGCAGGCAGACGAAGCTGGTCATCTCCCTGGCGGAGTTTCCGGCCAGGCCCAACAAGACCACCAGGGTGGAGGTCATTGCGGCGTTCTTAAGTGAAAACCGGGTCAGCATCCGGGTCATCGACCGGGGATTCGGTGAATTTTTCCCGGAATCGGGCCAGATGATCCGGGAGGATTTTCAGATTTAGCATGGCGGATACCGCCGGAAGCGAGGGTGCGGTCTTGCAGAGCGGTGTCGGTGTGAGACGGAAGAGGGCAGTATGAGCGGATTGATCTTATGCAGCAGTAAAAAGGTAAAAAATCCATATCCGGTGGACGAGCTGGGGATCTCCCTCCATTCCGGGGAGGAGCTCTGTTATTTCATCTACAACTACGTGTTTTTGCTGGAGCCGGATTTCATCAATGAGCATCTCCTCTATTTTATCCGGACGGAGCTGGGGATGGAGAAGCTGGAGGAAAAGATACGGAAATGGGTGGCGGACCGGGCGGACATGGCCCAGGTCCTCTACATGATTCTGCAGGACATCCATTATTACGGCGAGTCGGAGCTGGGCGCCTTCAAGGTCCAGCTGGAGTGGATCCGGCGGGCGAAGCCCTCGGAGCGGGCCAAGAAAAAGGCGGATTATCTGTTACAGAAGCGCAAATACGCAGCGGCCATCCAGCTCTATGACGCCATTGCGGCCGGGGAGCCGGACAAGGGGATGACGAGGGAGTTCATGGGGGCCCTCTACCACAACAAGGGGGTGGCCTGCGCCGGGCTGTTTGAATCGGAGCGGGCCCTGGAATGCTTTGAGAAGGCATATGAACATCTGGAGCGGGAGGAGATCTTAAAGGAGATCTACATGCTCTGCCAGATGGACGAGGCCGCAGAGCTCCCCGAGGCCATGACGCTGGCCGTTTCGGCGGAGCAGCAGCTCAAGTGGCGGGAGGAGTACGAGACCCTTTACAAGCATCTGAAATACTCCGGCCGGGCGAGGGCCGTGGACGAGTTCTGGGAAAAGGACTCCGTCCGCAGGAAGGCTGGGGTTCAGGAACTTTTGACCCGGTGGAAGCAGGAATACAGGGAGATGGCAAAGCTATGAACATTGCACTGATCGGATTCATGGGCGTGGGGAAGACGACGGTCTCCCATGCCCTCGCCAGATTGTCGGGAATGCCGGAGGTGGACGTGGACCGCGGCATCGTGGAAAACGAAGGACGGCCCATTCCGGAGATCTTTGCGGCGGAGGGGGAGGACGCCTTCCGGGACATGGAGACGGCCGCCATCCGGGAACTCTGCGGCGGCGGGTCTTCCTGTATAGACGGGGAAGATGTCTGCGGCAGGTCTGCCCATGCGAACGGGAAGGCGGTCTGCGGCCGGATCCTCTCCTGCGGCGGCGGGGCGGTGCTTAGGCCGGAGAACGTAAGGCTTCTCAAGGAAAACGGCGTCATTGTCCTCCTGACCGCCAGGCCGGAGACAGTCCTTAAGCGGGTGGGGGACGGCAGGAGCCGGCCGGCCTTGGGCGGCGTGGTGACCATCGAACATATTGCGGAGCTGATGGAAAGACGGCGGGCCGCCTATGAGGCTGCCGCGGACCTGACGGTGGCCACCGACGGGCGGACGCCGGAGGAGATCGCAGAGGAGATTCTGAGGGCGGCGGGGCATCTGGAGAGAAATCGGGCTTATATGGATAAAGAATAAAAGCCATAACTAATAGGTATGGCCATATGGGGGATATATAACAAAAAAAGGGGAACAACGATTGAAATTCCGAAAATGGTGTGCTATTATGGGAATAATCCGTTGAGAGACGTTAACTTGGAAGGAGGACGCTTATGAGAAGAGCAGTATTCTCGCTTTTAATGGAAAATACGCCTGGCGTTTTGAGCAGGATCTCCGGGCTTTTCAGCCGCAGGGGCTACAATATCGACAGTCTGACCGTGGGAGAGACGGAAAATCCCGCTTACTCCAGGATGACCGTGGTGGCCAGGGGGGACGACGAGATTTTGGAGCAGATTCACAGGCAGCTCGACAAGCTGGTGGACGTCATTGAGATCAAGGAACTGAAATCCCATACCACGTCCGTGTGCAGGGAGCTGGTGCTCTTAAAGGTGGAGACGGCACCGGAGGAGCGGGATCAGCTTCTTTCCATCGTAAATATATTCCGCGCAAAGGTCATCGACGTGGCGGAGGATTCCCTGATCATCGAGCTGACCGGAAATCAGGCGAAGGTGGATGCGTTCCTTCGGCTGATCCAGGGCTTCACGGTTCGGGAAATGGCAAGGACAGGTCTTACGGGTCTTGAAAGAGGCGGCGTATCACCCATAAATTAAGCTTTTATTAACGATATTCATGGAGGAACGAATTATGGCGAAGATTTATTATCAGGAGGACTGCAATTTATCTCTGCTGGAGGGCAAGACCATTGCGGTGATCGGCTACGGAAGCCAGGGACATGCCCAGGCGCTCAATGCGAAGGAGTCCGGCTGCAACGTGATCATCGGCCTTTACGAGGGCAGCAAGTCCTGGGCGAAGGCGGAGGCCCAGGGCTTTGAGGTATATACGGCGGCCGAGGCGGCAAAGAAGGCCGACATCATCATGATCCTGATCAACGACGAGAAGCAGGCGAAGATGTACAAGGAGTCCATCGAGCCCAACCTGGAGCCCGGCAACATGCTGATGTTCTCCCACGGCTTTGCGATCCATTTCGGACAGATCGTGCCCCCGAAGGACGTGGACGTATCCATGATCGCCCCCAAGGGACCGGGCCACACGGTGAGGAGCGAGTACCAGGCCGGCAAGGGCGTTCCCTGCCTGATCGCCGTGCAGCAGGATGCCACCGGCAAGGCCCATGATCTGGCTCTGGCTTATGCCCTGGCCATCGGCGGTGCGAGGGCCGGCGTGCTCCAGACCACCTTCCGGGAGGAGACCGAGACCGACCTCTTCGGCGAGCAGGCCGTTCTTTGCGGCGGCGTGACCGCCCTCATGAAGGCCGGATTCGAGACCCTGGTGGAAGCCGGATACGAGCCGGAGAGCGCATACTTCGAGTGCATTCACGAGATGAAGCTGATCGTGGACCTGATCTACGAGAGCGGCTTTGCCGGCATGAGATATTCCATCTCCAACACGGCCGAGTACGGCGACTACATCACCGGACCGAAGATCGTCACCGACGAGACGAAGAAGGCCATGAAGAAGATCCTGTCCGACATTCAGGACGGCACCTTTGCCAAGGACTGGCTTGCGGAGAACCAGGTGAATGCGCCTCACTTCAAGGCCATGAGAAGGAGAGAGGCCGCCCATCAGCTGGAGGCCGTCGGTACGGAGCTGCGGAAGCTCTACAGCTGGAACGGAACAAATAAACTGATTGACAACTAAAGACAGGAAGTAGTGCATCGCAGAATGACAGGCGGCAGGGCGTAAGGCTCTGCCGCTTTCAAATGTGCAGGGCGCATGCAGAAAGGCGGTAACCTATGCGAATCATTCTTTCCCCGGCCAAGCAAATGATTTCCAACACGGATATCCTGGACAGTTCCGGCCTGCCGGTGTTTCTGGGGCAGGCGGAGGAAATCCTGGATTATTTAAGGGGGCTTTCCTACGAGGAGGCGAAAAGGCTCTGGGCCTGCAACGATAAACTGGCCCGGTTGAATTATGAGCGGCTTTTTTGTGCAGATCTGCGGCGAGGGCTGACGCCCGCCATTCTCTCCTATGACGGGATCGCCTTCAAATACATGGCTCCGGCGGTGTTCGAGTACGGCCAGTTTGATTACGTGCAGGAGCATTTGCGGATTCTCTCCGGGTTTTATGGCGTGCTGAGGCCCATGGACGGCGTGACGCCCTACCGTCTGGAAATGCAGGCGAAAGCGAAAGTTGGCGGCACGAAGGATCTGTATGAATACTGGGGAGACCGGCTGTACCGGGAGGTCCTGGACGAGAGCGGGCTCATCGTCAACCTGGCCTCGAAGGAGTATTCCAGATGCATCGAGAAGTATCTGAGGCCGGAGAACAAGTTTCTCACCTGCGTGTTCGGAGAGCCGGAGGGGGACCGGGTGGTCCAGAAGGGCGTCTATGCCAAGATGGCCCGGGGGGAGATGGTCCGCTTCATGGCGGAACAAAAGATAGAGGAGCCGGAAGCGATGAAGCGGTTCGACCGGCTGGGGTATCGGTTTGATCCCGGCCGGTCGGAAGATGGGCGTTACGTGTTTGTCAGGGAGAAGACCCGGGCTTAAGCCGCATCCGGCATTCTCAATAGCGTCCGCATTTCCAAACCGGTATCCGTCATACCATTCCCAGATCAACTCATATTTTTCCCTAAGCTGATGGGGATTGGGAAGTGGCACCCGCTTCTGATCGTATCGGACATTCACAAAGGAAGCAACGGGCGGCCTTTTGTGCTGAATGAATATGCGTTCCGGGGGGAAAAGGTGACGGTTAATGTGGAATTTCAGGATCGAAGATCATTTTTGTTCAATGATTAGGTTTCATTAAGTTTAACATGGATTAAGTTTACGGTCAGGGAGAATGCCGGGGCTTAAGCAGCGCCCGGCATTTTTGGGGTCGGCGATCCCGTGTTTTGGGAAAAACAGGAGGGCTCTTCACAGAGTTCCCCGGTACTCGCTGGGGCTCATGCCCATCTTCTGGTGAAAGAGCCTTGAGAAATACAGGGAGTCGATATAGCTCACGGAGTGGGCCACCATGCGGACGGAGAGGTCCGTGTTTTTTAGAAGGATGCAGGCTTGGCGCATCCGGTAATCCAGCAGGTAGTTTTGAATGGAGGTGCCGGTGAAGGCCTTGAAGATCCGGTGGAGGTAGGAGCGGTTGAGGCCCAGGTGGTCCGCAATGTCCTGGATGGTGATGGAATCACAGTAGTGGTCCTCGATGTATTTTAGGGCGTTTTCCACGTGGTTCGATTTCTTTTCCGCCGTGACGGCCTTTTTGCCGGGGAATTTGTAGGCCAGGAGGAACAGGTACTCGTAGAGGATGCTGTTCATGATCAGGTCCCGGTTTTCGGCAAGCCGGTCCGCCTCGGACATCTTCTCGTGGCAGCGGCGAAGCTGTTCGTCCTCCCCGAAGTGGACCACCAGGTTTTCCGGCAGGCTGGTCCGCTCCAGATAGCCCCTGATCTTGATGCCCTGCATGCCGATCCAGGCGTAGGTCCAGGGCGTGTTTGTGTCGGCCTTGTAACAGATCAGCTCGTCGGGGCAGATCAGGAAGGCGTCGCCGGCTTTCAGGCGGAACAGCTTTCCCCTCGCCTTGTAAGTGCCGGAGCCGCTTAAGACGTAGTGGATCAGGTAGCCGCCCCGCATGATGGGGCCGTAGCTGTGCCCGGGGGCGCAGTTTTCATAGCCGCAGGTGTAGATCATGGCGTCGATATTCCGGAAAAAGTCGTTGGAGAAAATAAAATCCTGCATCGGTCCCTCCCTTCTGCATGCGCATTCCGGCCGTGGGGAGAGGAATGCAAAAGCATGTCATAAAGTTTAATGTCTAAGTCACATATCTCCATATAAATCCCATTGTAACAGGTTATAATAGTAAACACAAGCGAAAGGCGGAAAGTCATAAGGACGTTTCTTTTCTGTGGCCACGGGGGAACTCAAAGGACAGAAGCTTTGAAGGCAAAAACAAGGAGGAATATCAGATGGATGCCAATAAGCGTCAAAGGTATGAAAAAATATCCATAGAGCTTACGAAGCTGGTCGGAGGGAAGGAAAATATCCAGGGTGTGGCCCACTGTGCGACACGCCTTCGGATTGTCCTGAAGGACAACGACCAGGCGGATTTGAAGGCCATCGAGGACGTGGACCTTGCCAAGGGCGTGTTCGTGGCCGGAGACCAGGTCCAGATCATTTTCGGGGCCGGGCTGGTCAACGACGTGTACGAGGTGTTTGCAGAGCATAACAACATGAAGAACATGAGTCTCAGTGACCTTAAGACGGTGGCGAACAAGAAGATGAACCCGCTCCAGCGGATCATCAAGGTCCTGTCCGACGTGTTCGTGGACATCATGCCGGGCATTCTGGCGGCGGCGCTTCTCACGGGGCTCTCCGGCGTGCTGGGAAACCTGGAGTTTGTGAAGGCCAATGACACTCTTTTCGGAATCAACCGGCTGATCAATATCTCGTCGGGGGCGATCTTCGGCTTCCTTCCTCTGGCGGTGGCCTACAGCGCCTGCAAGCGGTTCGGCGGAAGGCCCATCCTGGGGATCGTGATCGGCTGCGGGTTTCTCATGACGATGATCCTGGGGCGGTTCATGGATAAGACGCCGGAGGCGGTGAACGGGCCGAAACAGGTGGAAACGGCGGCGCAGGATGTTATAATGGAGGAAACGGCGGAGGAAATGCCGGAAGCGCCGGAGAAGGAAGCGTTCTTCGGATACGCCCTGGGGGAGTAGATCGCCATGGAGGACGTGAAGGATGAGACCTTTGCAAACAAGGTGCTGGGCGACGGCGTGGCGGTCCTTCCGGAGGAAGGAAAGGTCTATGCGCCGGCGGACGGGACCATCACCAGCATTTTCGACACGAAGCATGCAGTCTGTTTTACCAGCAGGTATGGGGCGGAGATCCTGATCCATATCGGGGTGGACACGGTCAATCTGCAGGGAAAATATTTTACGGCCCACGTGGAGGACGGCGCTTCGGTGAAAAAAGGCCAGCTTCTGATCGAGTTTGACAAGGAACAGATCGAGAAGGCGGGATATGACACGGTGATTCCCATGATCTTCACGGATCTTCCAGAGGAGAAGCGGCTTGAAGCGGCGGCTCCGGGGAGAATGTCGCCGGCCGGAGAAGTGGCGGCGGTTTACAGGTCATAGGCAGTCTGCGGCTCAGGAGCACTCTGCAGGCCGGGAGCAGCTTACAGATTACAATATCAGGCTGGAATATAAAGCTAGAATATAAGGAAACAGAGGAACAGGCATGAACAGGAAATTGGTGTTTTTGGATATTGACGGGACTTTCGTCTCCGAAATGGCGGCGCCCTCCGTCCGGTCCGCCGATGCGGTGCGCAGGGCGAGGGGGAACGGACACAGGGTATTTCTGGCCACGGGAAGGAATATGCCGATCATCAGCAGGGAGATCCTGGATGTCGGCTTTGACGGGGTGGTGGCCAGTGCGGGCGGCCACGTGGAAGCGGAGGGACAGGTGCTCTTTACCAGCATTCTCCCGGAGGAGACCATCCAGGAGTGCCTTTCCGTCTTCCACGACCATGGGATGTATTGTCGGATCGAGACTCCGGAGGGGATCTACACGGATCCCCAGATGGAGGAGCTGGTGAGATCTGCAAGGCCGGATAAGACCAATTCGGAACTGATTCGCATGCAGAAGGAGATTGAGGAGGGGCTCCGGGTTCTTCCCTACGAGAAATATCCCGGCAGGGGGGCCTACAAAGTGTGCTTTACCAGCACCAGCCTGGAAACCATTGAGAGGACGAAGCCGTACCTGGAGGAACAGTTTGAGTTCGTGGTGTATCCCTTTGCGGACAGTACCGTCTGTTTCAACGGGGAGATCATTCCCAGGGGGATCAGCAAGGGCGGGGGCATGGAGCTTGTGTGCGAGTATTTCGGGGCTCCCCTTGCGGACACGGTGGCTTTCGGCGACAGCATGAATGATTACGATATGATGAAGGCGGCAGGATTCAGCGTCGCCATGGGGAATGCCTGCGAGGAGTTAAAGCGGATGGCGGACGTGATCTGCGAGAGCGTCTGGGAGGACGGAGTCTATCATGAGTTTCAGCGGCTGAAGCTGATCTGAGGAAACGCTGATTAAATCATCGTTTCTCTAATAAAAAGAGAAAGGAAGAAATGATTATGAAGACATTCAGTTACACAGTAAAGGACGAGGTAGGGATCCACGCAAGGCCGGCCGGGCTTTTGGTGAAGGAGGCAAAGAAGTATGCCAGCAGGATCACCATTTCCAAGGAGGGGAAAAAGGCGGAGGCAAACTTCCGGTCTCCGCTCCGCTTCGGTCGGTGCCAAACGAGCGTCACTGGCGCTCGGCACCTTGAAAGCTCGTAGCGGTACTAAGAGCCTCCCTTCGCTCAGGCTCGGGACACTCTAAGTACCGACGGCTTTCAAATGGTTTCGGCTTAGAAAAAATTGATTTTCTTCCTGGATGTTCTGACAGAATGCAAAATACGGAAGCTTAAATGTAGGTTAATGAACAGGGGAATGGAGAGATATGATACAATTTTCAGGAAAATCGGTGTATAAGGGGATCGTCCTGGGGACGGTCCGGGTCCTGAGAAATCAGGACGATCCGGTCCGGCGGAGGAAGGTCGGGGATGCGGAGGCGGAGATCCTTCGGGTCGCAGAGGCCGGGGAGAAGGCGATGGAGCAGCTTAAGGCCCTCTATGACAAGGCTCTGGGCGAGGTCGGGGAGGCGAGCGCCGCCATTTTTGAGATTCATCAGATGATGCTGGAGGACGAGGATTACCTGGATTCCATTCATGGCATGATCCGGACGGAGCTTGTCAATGCGGAGTATGCCGTGGCGGTTACGGGGGACAATTTTTCCGAAATGTTTGCTGCCATGGACGACGACTACATGAGGGCGAGGGCGGCGGACGTGAAGGACGTCTCCAACCGGCTGGTCCGCATCCTGGAGGGGCGGGGGGACGACGGCCTGGCCTCCATGGAGCCGTCCATCCTGGTGGCGGACGATCTGACGCCCAGCGAGACGGTGCAGATGGACAAGGAGAAGATCCTGGCCTTCGTGACCGTCCACGGCTCCACCAATTCCCACACGGCCATTCTGGCCCGGATGATGAACATTCCGGCGCTGGTCGGGGTGCCGTTTGAACTCTCCGATATCCGGGACGGGATGCCGGCGGTGGTGGACGGCTTTTCCGGGACGGTGAGCTTTGAGCCGGACGGGGAGACCTGCGCCTGGGCAGAGAAGCGGATGGAGGAGGAGCGGGAAAAGCTGCGTCTTCTGGAAGAGCTGAAGGGAAAAGAGACGGTTACCATTGACGGACGGCGGGTTAAGCTGTATGCTAATATCGGAAGCGTTGGCGACGTGGGCTACGTGCTGGAAAGTGATGCGGAGGGCATCGGACTGTTCCGGAGTGAATTCTTATATCTGGGGCGGGAGGATTTCCCCACGGAGGAGGAGCAGTTTCAGGCATACCGGCAGGTGGTCCAGACCATGGGCGGGAAAAAGGTGATCATCCGCACTCTGGATATCGGGGCCGACAAGCAGGCGGATTATTTTGGCCTTGGAAAAGAGGAGAATCCGGCCATGGGCTACCGGGCGATCCGTATCTGCCTGAAACAGCCGGAGATTTTCAAGGCCCAGCTTCGGGCGCTGTTCCGGGCGACCATGTTCGGGAATCTTTCCGTCATGTATCCGATGATCACCTCCGTGGAGGAGGTCCGGGAGATCTTCCGGGTGGCAGAGAAGGTGCGGGCGGAGCTTGATGCGGCAAAGGTTCCTTACCGATGCCCGGAGCAGGGAATCATGATCGAGACTCCGGCGGCCGTGATGGTCAGCGACGAACTGGCGGAGCTGGTGGACTTTTTCAGCATCGGCACCAATGACCTGACCCAGTATACCCTGGCCATCGACCGGCAGAATGAGAGGCTGGATGATTTTTATGATCCTCATCACCCGGCCATTCTGCGGATGATCCGGATGGTGACGGAGAATGCACATAAACACGGGATCTGGGCCGGGATCTGCGGGGAACTGGGGGCGGACCTTGCCCTCACGGAGGAATTTGTCCGCATGGGCATTGACGAGCTTTCCGTGTCGCCCTCCATGGTGCTTAAGATCCGGGAGAAGATCCGGGGGATTAATTACCTGATCACTATTTAAGAGAAAAGGAGTGTTCTGACTGATGCAGGATGAGAGAAAAGGGGTGTGTCCTGCCGGGGCGGCCTCATGCTTTGCCGAGTACACGGAGGAATACCGGGACAGGTTGTTAGGGCATTATGACGAACTGAAATGGCTTTACTGCGAGCTGTACGAGAACCGCATGGATGCCTTCGAGGCGCTCTGCGGCATCATGTACCGGTATTACCGGGAGAGAAAGAAGGATTTGAAGCGGATCGACGGGGAGCGCCTTCTGAAGCCGGACTGGTACAAGGGGAACCGGCTGGTGGGCATGATGCTCTACGTGGACGCCTTTGCCGGGAATCTGGAGGGGGTCCGGAGGAAGCTTGACTATATCGAGGAGTGTGGGGTCAATTATCTCCACCTGATGCCGTTTTTGGATTCTCCGGAGAAGGACAACGACGGCGGCTACGCCGTGTCGGATTTCCGGAAGGTGAAGCCCTCCCTCGGGACCATGGAGCAGCTCTCCAGACTGGCCGACGACTGCAGGAAGCGGGGGATCAGCCTCTGTATGGATTTCGTCATGAACCACACGTCCATGGAGCATGAGTGGGCCAGGCGGGCCCGGAACGGGGAGAAGGAATACCAGGACCGATATTATTTTTACGACGATTACAGCATTCCGGCGGAGTTTGAGAAGACGGTGCCCCAGGTGTTCCCGACCACGGCGCCCGGCAACTTCACCTGGCTTCCCGACATGGGGAAGTTCGTCATGACCTCCTTCTATCCCTATCAGTGGGATCTGAATTACTGGAATCCGGCGGTTCTAAATGACATGATCGACAATGTCCTCAATCTGATCAACCAGGGGATCGACGTGGTCCGGATCGATGCGGTTCCCTATATCTGGAAACAGCTTGGGACTAACTGCCGGAATCTGCCCCAGGTCCACAGCATCGTGCGGATGATGCGGATGATCTGTGAGATCGTCTGCCCCGGCGTGCTGCTCCTGGGTGAGGTGGTCATGGCCCCGGACAAGGTGGCGCCCTATTTCGGGACGGTGGAGAAGCCGGAGTGCCACATGCTCTACAACGTGACGACCATGGCCTCCACCTGGAGCTCGGTGGCGGCCCGGGACGCAAGGCTCTTGAAGCGGCAGATGGACATCCTGAGCCGGCTTCCCAGGGAATATGTGTTCCTTAATTACCTGCGGTGCCACGACGACATTGGCTGGGGTCTCGACTATCCCTGGCTGGCGGGGCTCGGCATGGGCGAGGTGAGCCACAAAAAATACCTCAATGATTTCTTTACGGGCTGCACGCCGGATTCCTTTGCGAGGGGCGAGCTCTACAATTCGGACCCGGCCTCCGGCGATGCGAGGCTCTGCGGGACCACGGCCTCCCTCTGCGGCGTTGAGAAGGCAAGGGTGGAGCAGGATAAGGCAGCCCTCTCCCGGGCCATCAAGCTGGATCTGATGCTCCACGCCTACATGTTCACCCAGTCGGGGATCCCGGTGATCTATAGTGGGGACGAGATCGGCCAGGAGAATGACTATTCCTACCATGAGGATCCGGTGCGGAGGGAGGATTCCCGGTATCTGCACCGTGGAAAATTCCGCTGGGATCTGGAGGAGTGGCGGAAGGAGAAGGACAGCGTCCAGGCGAGGATCTTCGACGAGATCGGCAGGATGGAGGAGATCCGGGGCCGCCACCCGGTGTTTGAGTCGGATGCGGACGTGTGGACGGCGGACACCTGGGAGGACTCTGTCCTCTGCGTGATCCGAGCCAAGGGGGATGAGAAGTTGGTGGCCCTGTTCAATTTCAGCGAGTGGGATAAGACTGCCTGGATCAACGAGGACGACGGTGAGTACGTGGACCTGATTTCAGGAAGGACCATGGAGGCGAAGGGCGTGGACATTCCCGGCTACGGGGCATACTGGCTGCTAAAGAAGTCTCAGGTGCAGGAAGAACAGGAAGCATGAAATACGATTGCCTGATCATCGATGACGAAAAGCTTTTGGCGGACAGCACGGCGGAATACTTTAACCTGTTCGGCGTAAAGACCGCCGTCTGTTACGGTGTTTCGGAGTGTAGGCGATTTCTGGAAGAGCACACGGCGGGGCTTCTCCTTCTGGACATCAACCTGGGCGACGGGAGCGGTTTCGCCCTCTGCAAGGAGCTGCGGGAGCGAACGGGAATTCCCATTCTCTTTATCTCAGCCAGGACCAGCGACGACGACCAGATCATGGCTTTCCACATCGGGGGCGACGATTACGTGCCAAAGCCCTATTCCCTGGGAGTCCTGCTGGCGAAGGTGAAGGCGGTGCTCAAACGGCTGGGCCCGGAGGCGGAGGCCGGCTATTCGGACGGATGGCTGTCCGTCGACGTTCCGGGAAGGCAGGTGAGCGTGAACGGCAGGGCCGTGAAGCTGACGGCCCTGGAGTTTAAGCTGCTCTCCTTTCTGGCAGACCATGCGGGCCGGGTGGTCTCCAAGCAGGAGCTCTTCGAGCAGGTGTGGGGGGATAAGTTCACGGGCGACGGGACGCTGAACGTGCACATCCGAAAGCTCAGGGAGGCCATTGAGCCGGATCCGGGAAATCCCCGGTACATCCACACCGTCTGGGGCGAAGGATACAAATTTGTGAGACAGGGGAGCGGGCAGGCGTGAGGCGCCTGTCCGCTTTCCTGCACAGGCCCGTGCGGAGGAAATATTTCACAGATGCGGAAACTCAAGCAGTGCAGGAGGTCGATATGAGAAGACGCACGCTCTTTATCAGTCTGTTCCTACTCCTTGCAGCGTGGGCGGCAGCTTTCCTGACCGTATTTTTTCAGGAATGCGAGCTGCCGCAGGATGCGGTTGCGGTCAACGAGGTGCTGCAGACGGTGCAGGATGGCTGGGAGGACCTGGCGGGCGGCAGGGCCGGCGGGGAAGCCGGAAGGACCGGGGCGGACGGCGGGGTCGGAGGTGATGACGGAGCCGGGACAAAGGACTCCGGCGGGCCTTTCGTGCCGACGGAAAATGCGGCGGGGCCGAACTACGTGGTGCTGTCTGCGGACGGGACGGTTCTGTATCGGACCGGTTCGGACTTAAGTGAAAGCATTCATGAGGCGGTCCGCCACAGGGACACGGTTCTGGACGTGGAAGTGAACGGCCGGACGGTGGGGAAGCTGATCATTTACAATGACAGTCAAAAGCTTCGGCAGGAGGAGAGGGGGCGGACGATGGTCCTCTTAGCGGCGGCCCTGTCTGTCTCCTGTGCCCTTTGCGCCGGGTATTTTTGTTATCTGTACCGGAGAGTGGTAAAGCCCTTCCGGAAGCTTGAGGATTTTGCCGTGCGGGTCGCCGGAGGCAATCTGGACATTCCCCTGGAGATGGACCGGGACAACCTGTTCGGCGCCTTCACGGAGAGCTTTGACCTGATGCGGTCGGAGCTTAAGCGGGCGAGGCTTGCGGAGGCGAAGGCCAGCCGGGAGAAGAAGGAACTGACCGCACAGCTCTCTCATGACATCCGCACGCCCGTGGCCAGCATCAAGGCGGCGGCGGAGGTGGGGGCGGCGCTTGCGGAGTGCGGGGCGCCGGAGGGAGAACTTTTCGGGCATGGGGCGGCCGGGGAGACGGAGAACCGGGCCGCCGGCGGAGAACGGGATAACGGAGAAAACCGGGGGTGCGGAACGTACCGCGAAGGAGGTGCGGCGAGGCTCCGGGAAAATTATCTGCAGATCGTGCGGAAGGCGGATCAGATCGACGCACTGGTCACCAACCTTTTTACCTCCACCCTGGAGGAGCTCCATGAACTTCCCGTCACCCCCGTGGACATGGAGAGCGGGGAACTGCGGGACATTCTGGAAAATGCGGATTATCTGCATCGGGCAGATATGTGCGCCATACCGGCCTGTTTGCTCCGGGCGGACAGGCTCCGGCTGCAGCAGGTCTTTGACAACCTGTTTGCCAATTCCTACAAGTATGCCGGCACAGAGATCCGGGCGGAGGCGAGACTGGAGCCCGGTGCCCTCGTGGTTGCCATCGAAGACTTTGGAGGCGGGGTTTCGGAAGAAGAACTGCCGTTTTTGAAAGAGAAGTTTAAGCGGGGGGAGAACGCCGGGAAGGTGTCCGGTGCGGGGCTGGGACTTTATATTTCCGACTATTTCATGAAGGAGATGGGCGGGGAGCTGGAGGTTGCCAACGGGAAGCGGGGGCTCAGGGTGTCGGCGCGGATCCGGATGAGCTGAGGATGGCTGTGCGCTTTCCCTGCACACAGCCGCCTCTTCCGGCAGAAAATGGTTCCGCCTGTGCGATTGAAATATTTCTCATGCACAATATCAGTGGTCTTCGGAAGCAGTTCTCTGACCCAGGTAATCCATCAGGGCATTTTGAAAAATTTTAGAACAGTTTACATTTTCCGAGTCGGCTTTTGCCGCAAGCCTCCATCCTGCTCCATTCCCCAGATATGGAGTCCCAAAGCTTCCCTGGCATTTTTTAACGCCATGTCGGTATCGTCTTTGTCTGCGCAAGGGCAGCAGCCGGGCAAGTCGGGAAATTCAATACTGATGCCGTCGTCATCATAAGAAAAAACAGCGATATAAGTATAATGATTTTTCAATATAAAATCCTCCAAACATTATTCTGAAAATTGAGAAGTTAAAAACCAATTCCTGATTGTCGTGATATGTTTTTTTATGTTCCATATGGAATATCTTTCTTGGGATGTGTGACGGTTACCCTGCCTTTTCATTCGAGTCTCCTTTATAAATTTATTGTAATACATAATTTGTTACGTGCCAACGTCTACACTTTTCATCAGGAATTTGAAGTTTGTTCAGAGATTTAAGGAACCGTTAAGGTTTTGATAAAGACATTTAAGGTTTGGGACGGTAAAATGGGGCTTGTGAAGGGAGGATTTCCATGAAGGAGACATTATTGAAAACGGAGAACCTGAGCAAGTCCTTTTCCAACGGAGGGACGCTGCAGCATGTATTGAAAAACATCGATCTGGAGCTTTATAAGGGAGACTTCACGGTGATCATGGGGGCCAGCGGAGCGGGGAAATCCACGCTGCTCTACGCCCTGTCGGGGATGGACACGCCAACCCTGGGGAGGATTGCCTTCGGGGAGGAGGTCTTGTCGGAGAAGAGCAGCGACGCCCTGGCGGTGTTCAGGCGGAAGCACTGCGGTTTTGTCTTCCAGCAGATCTATCTGATCGACGGGATGAGCGTCATGGACAATGTGCTGGCAGCGGGGTTCCTGGTGAGCCGGGACAGAAAGGCCCTTTTGCAGCGGGCAAAGGAGTTGTTTTTGAAAGTGGACATCCCGGAGAAGACCTGGGGGAAGTTTCCGGCCCAGCTCTCCGGAGGGGAGGCCCAGCGGGTGGGAATCGTCCGGGCGCTAATCAATTCGCCGGAGATTCTTTTCGCCGACGAACCCACGGGGGCGCTCAATTCCCGGACGGGTCTGGACGTCCTCGACACGCTCACGGCCTTCCACGAGCAGGGGCAGAGCGTGGTGATGGTGACCCATGACATGCGGTCCGCCAGGCGGGGGAACCGGATCCTGTATCTGAAGGACGGTTCGGTCCTGGGGGAATGTGACCTGGGGGTTTATGTTCCCGGGGATGAGAAGCGTCATGAGAAGCTGAAAAGCTTCCTTGCGGAAATGGGGTGGTAGCATGAGGAAAAGTATGTTGATGGCCCGTGCCAATTTCCGCAGGGCGAAGGGGCAGACGGCGGCCATTGCCCTGCTGGTCCTGCTTGCGGCGTTCATGCTGAACCTGTGGCTGATGCTTGCGACGGACTACAAACAGAATTTTGACCGTTATCACGACAAGCTGAACGGGGAGCACGTGACCCTGGTTATGAACGACGACAGGGAGGAGGTGCGGGAATTTCTTGCAAAGACCCTTGGGGAGGACGACCGGGTGACGGAGTACTGCATGGACGACGCCTTTTTCATGGTCGGATCCTTTGTCTATCACCAGGGGGAGGTCAACACGGAACTTGTGATCTTGGAGAAGGAGACGGCCCTCAACCGTCCCATCGGAACTGTGGAGATTGTGGAGGACGGCGGTCCGGAGAGCGGCGTGTACCTTCCCATGCTTTACGGGTCCGACGGCCGGATCCGCACGGGGGAGACCATCGCCCTCACCATCGGGAACCGGACGAGGGATTATCAGGTGTGCGGCTTTTTGAACAGTGTCATGGCGGGTTCCCACAACTGCTCCATGAGCGTGGTGATGTTCACGGAGGACCGGTATGAGGAGTTAAAACGGGAGCGGGAGCTGATCCCCTCCACCCTTGTCTCCGTGCGGATCCGGGACAAAGGGGAGAGCCAGGAGATGGAGGCAGACTTAAAGGAAGCCCTGTCGGCCCGGTATCCCGAGATCCGGACCCAGACCAATTCCTACGAGCTGGTCACCTCGTCCCGCTACATTTCCCAGATGATCTGTTCCGGGATCGTGAGCGCCATGGCGTTTCTGGTGACACTGATCGCCCTGGTGGTGATCGCCTCCAATGTCATCCATTATATTCAGGAGAACATGAAGAATCTGGGGGTCTTAAAGGCGGTCGGCTATGAGAGCGGGCAGATCATGGGGGCGCTTCTGTTCCAGTTTTCGGGGGTCGCTTTGGCGGCCGCCCTGGCCGGAATCGGGCTCTCCTACGGCCTGTTTCCGGCGGTCAACACCATGATGATCTCCCAGACGGGGATCCCCTATGCGGTGCGGTTTCTGCCGCTGCCCTTTTTCCTGACGGTTTTCATAAGCGTCGGCGCAGTCTCCCTGACCGTATGGCTTTCCGCCAGGCGGATCCGGAAGCTGGAGCCGATCATGGCCCTCCGGGAGGGGATCCGGACCCACAGTTTCCGGAAAAACCATGTTCCCCTGGAGCGGACGGGTCTTCCACTTTCCTTCGCCCTCGCTTTAAAAACGACCCTTTCCGGGGTGAAGCAGAACGTGACCATGTGCATTACCATGCTGGTCCTGTCCCTGGTGCTGGTCTTTTCCGGGCTGATGGTGGAAAACATGATCGTGGACATGACACCCTTCGTCAACATGATCGTGGGGGAAATGGCAGATTCCTGCATCAGCGTGAGGGCGGAGGCCGAGGAGGAGTTTCTGCGGCGGATGGAGGCCGACGAACGGGTGGAGAAGGTTTACCTGTTCCACACGGCCAATGCGGTCCACGTGGGAGGCATCGGTCTGATGGCGACGGTGACCGACGATTTTGCCGACGTGAATAACCAGGACGTCTGCATAGAGGGCCGATATCCCAGATATGACAACGAGGTGGCGGTCGCCGTGAAATATGCCAGGGAGAAGGGGCTTGCCATCGGGGACGAGATCACCATGGCGGCGGAAGGGAAAGAGGCGAAGTATCTGATCTGCGGTTATACCCAGATTTCCAACAACCTGGGGCGGGACTGCATGTTTCTCCGGAGCGGCTATGAGCGGATGGGCAGCATCCCGAACGCCAGCTATTATATCAACCTGGCGGAAGGGGTGGACGTGGACGCCTTCCAGGAGGAAGTCGGCGCATGGCTCGGGGACGACATGAATGCGGCCATCAACATTCTGGACGTTTTGGAGGGGACCGGAAGGGTCTACGTGTCCCTGATGACGGCCATCGTAATCGCCATTCTTATCCTGAGCGGGGTGGTAATCCTCTTCGTCCTCTATCTGCTGGTGCGCTCCATGCTCGCCAGAAAGAAGCGGGAGTACGGGATTTTGAAGGCGCTGGGCTTTACCACGGGGCAGCTGGTCCTGCAGACGGCCTTGAGTTTCATGCCGGCGGTGGTGCTCTCGACGGCGGCGGGGTTGCTGATCAGCGCACAGGTGATCAATCCGCTGACGGCCCTGTTCCTCCACGGGATCGGAATCGTGAAATGTACCTTCACGGTGCCTGTCGCCTTCACGACGGCGGCCGGGGCGGGAATGTGCCTGCTGGCTTTCCTGCTGGCCTGCCTGCCGTCCTTAAAGATCCGGAAGATCGCACCGAAGGAGCTGCTCTCCGGGGAATAGCAGGTATCCGGTAATTGCGGAATGAGAAGTTATGGGAATATTCTGGCAAGTTTTTGGATCCCGCAATTACCTGGGGGATGAGGGTGCGGGAAGCCGCCTGCATCCTCCGTTGCCGTCAAATTGCGCAATGGTTCGTGATCCTGCGACTTGACGGGGGCCTTAGAATTTCTTAGCGTTCCGGTCAAAAAACAGCAATTTCCGGACAGGACGTCCGGAAAAGGCTTATGCCGCCATGGACGGCGGATCATAAGCCGGTCGCATGAAACTCGTTCAGATTAAATTCGGAACGTTTAGAAATTCAAGGTCCACGGAACCGGAGCAGAGAACGAACCTAATTGTGCGATTTGACGACAGCCAACTTTGAATGCGGCTTCCCGAACCCGAATCCTTGAAGCATATAATACGGGGAAAATGACGTCTGTTTTTCGAGAGAAGGCAGACGCCATTTTTTTGTTGTTACAAAAGGGATTCGATGATACAATGATTCTCAGATATTTCAAAAATGCACAGGACGAAAATGTACGAGATGGGAGAGGACAGGTTATGAGAGACGGAAAGGAACTGGAAGGGTATCTTGCGGGGCTCTTTGAGGAGCGGGGATATCCGGGGATGGCGGTGTGCATCCGGGGGCCGGAGGGGATCCTGTTTGAGAAAGGCTTCGGGGTCCGGAACATGGAGCAGAAGGAGCCGGTGGACGGGGACACGGTGTTCGGCATTGCGTCCATGAGCAAGTCCATGACGGCGCTGGCATGCTGCATTCTGCAGGTGGAGGGGAAGATGAGCCTGGAGGATCCGGTGGTCAAATATTTTCCGGACTTCCACGTTCCGGGGGCGGCGGACGAGTGCGTCACCGTGAAGACGCTGGCCATGCACCGGGCGGGGATCCCGCCCATGGAGCCCCTGGAATGGTCCATCGCCATGAACAGCATTGAGCGGGATACCAAATGGTACCGGGAGATGGTGCGGACGGCGCCCAACAAGATGGACGAGATCGGGCAGATCGTGGATTACATATCGGCGGGGAACTACGAGCCTTTGGGGGCCCCCGGCGAGTACATGAGCTATTCCAACGAGGGCTATGCGCTGCTCTCCTACATCGTGGACCAGGCGTCGGGGAGTACCTTGGAGGAGTTTCTGTCGGAACGGATCTTTAAGCCCCTGGGCATGACGAGGACGGTGCTGGACGTGGACTGCTCCGAGGCGAGGGTGCTTTCCGGGGGCAACATCACCAGCCTTTTCGAGCGGGAGGAGGACGGAAGCCTTGTCTGGGACGACAATTGGTCCGTGCTGCCGCCGTTCAGGGGCTGTGCCTGTGTCAAGTCCACGGCCAGGGACATCACCAAATATTACCAGATGCTCTGCGATGGCGGCCGGTGGGAGGGCCGGCAGGTGATCCCGGCGGAGGCGGTCGAGCTTATGTACGGGCGGGAATTTCCCCTCACGGAGGAATCCTTCTACTGCATGGGGTTGAAAAAGAGGCTGATCGGGGGAAGGATGGTCTGCGAGCATGCGGGAGGCCTCCACGGGGTGTCGACCCAGGGCGGATTCCTGGAGGGCGGCTACGGTGTCGCCGTGCTCTGCAACGAGGGGGATCTGGACATGGAAGAATTCCAGTGGGTCTGCTACAATTTCATTCTGGGCCTTCCTCTGGATGCGAAGCATTACGAGGTCGTGCCCTCGGGGAGGACCTTCGGCAGGCCGGACATGCTCTGCGGCGATTTCGTGTCCAGCGAGGGGCTTAAGATGCACTGCACGGTCTCCCTGGAGGACGGCGCCCTGACGGCGGATTACTGTGAGAAAAAGGTGCGGCTGCTCTATGGAAGCCATGCCAGTTTCGTGGCCGTGGAAGCGGAGAGGCCGGAAAAGAGGGCCACGACGATGCGCTTTTGTATCAGGAACGGAAAGGCCTGGGGCGTGAAATGTGGCAGCAGGATCTTCCAGAGGACAAAGGAGGGGGACCATGGGATTACCGGAAAACAGCGGGCTTGACCTGCACGCCAAATGGCTCCGGGGCAGGCGCAACCTGATCAGCGACGTGCCCGGGGTCAGGGCCGGACACGTGACGATAAACGAGGGGGAGGTCCACACCGGCGTGACGGCGGTCCTTCCCCACGGGGGGAATCTGTTCAGGGAGAAGGTCATGGCCGGCGTTTCCGTGATCAATGGTTTTGGGAAGAGCGCCGGACTGATCCAGATCGAGGAGCTTGGCACCATCGAGACGCCGATCATTCTAACCAACACCTTCAGTGTGGGAACCGCCCTGGAGGCGCTGACCGGGTACATGCTGGAGCGCAACGAGGACATCGGCGTGACCACCGGGACGGTGAACTGTGTGGTGACGGAGTGCAACGACGGCAGGCTCAACGACATCCGGGGCATGCACGTGACGAAGGAACACGTGCTGACGGCCCTGGAGCGGGCCGGCGAGGCGTTTGCGGAGGGGGCCGTCGGCGGCGGGACGGGTATGGTCTGCCTCGGCTTAAAGGGAGGGATCGGCTCCGCTTCCCGGGTGGTGAAGGCGGACGGGGAGGATCATACCCTTGGCACCCTCGTCATGACCAACTTCGGCGAGCCGGGAAACCTGGTGATCGGCGGCAGGCATTACGACACGGGGAGATACCAGGAGGCGGAAAAAAAGGATAGGGGCTCGATCATCATCCTGATCGCCACGGACCTTCCCTTAAACGAGCGGCAGCTTGCGAGGGTGGCGAAGCGCTCCATGATCGCCCTGGGCCGGGTGGGCTCCTACTGCGGAAACGGGAGCGGCGACATCGCCATCGCCTTCTCCACGGCCAACCGGCTGCCCCACTACAGCGACCGGGACGTCATCCCCGTGAAGATGTTTTACGACGAGCACATCGACATGGTGTTTGAGGCGGCGGCGGAGGCCGTGGAGGAGGCCATCGTGAGCTCCCTCTATCACGCTGAAACCATGACTGGAATCCGTGGCAATACCTACATGGGACTGCGGGAGTTCCTGGAACGATATGATAATGATGTTGAGGGCAAAAGCCCCATATGAAATCTGTCGTTGGAAAATTGCATAAAAAGAATTCGTGCGCATTCCGTTTCGCCAACCATTCCTTTGAGCCTCTTAAAGCGAAAATCGTGTTTAGCAAGGGCTTCCACGATTTTTGAGTCTCAATTCCATGGCGAAAAGTCATTTGCCCGAATTTTTTCTCGCATGGGGCAGGAAGAAAATCGTTTTTTCCAAACCGCAACTTGCCAGAAGGTCCCGCAAAGTGTGAAGAACACCGATTTTCTTCCGTATTCCTTGTAACAACAAAACCACGGAAATTCAAATGACACACAGGAGGGTACAATGGAATCGAAGACATATTTTATCAGCGCAGACCTGGAGGGCGTCACCGACGTGACCGCCTGGTGCGAGACGGAAAAAGGGGGAGACGGCTACGAGGCCGCCAGGATCCAGATGAGCAGGGAGGTTGCGGCGGCCTGTGAGACGATTTTGGCGGCGGAGCATCAGGTGGTGGTCCGGGACGGACATGAGAGCGCCAGGAACATTCTCCACGAGCTTTTGCCCAGGGGAACGAGACTGATGCGGGGCTGGGCCTGCCATCCCGGTTCTATGATGGCCGGGATCAGTGAGAAGTATGCGGGAGCCCTCTACATAGGTTATCATTCCCCGGCGGGGACCGACGGCAGTCCCCTGGCCCATACCATGGACCGGCAGGAGATCCGCTGGGTGAAGGTCAACGGAAGGCTGGCATCGGAATTCACCCTGAATTCCCTGTATGTGGCGCAGATGGAGGTGCCTTCCGTTTTTATCAGCGGAGACGAGACCATCTGTCGTTTGGCGAAGGAGGAGATCCCGCAGATCGGAACCCTTGCAGTGAAGGAATGCCGGGGCAATTCCACCTTCAACCTCCACCCGGAGGACGCCTGCGACCAGATCCGGGCGGGGGTGGCGGAGGCACTTGAGAGACAGGTGCCGGTCCGGGAGCTTCCCGCAGAGCTGGTATTGGAGGTGAGCCTGATCCGGCATCAGACCCTGCGGTCGGCCCTGGCCCATCCGGGGATCACCCAGGTCGATGCAGACACGGTCCGCTATACGGCCCATTCGCCGAGGGAACTGAATGCGGTATTTGGTTATATCCTCGGATAGAGGGGAGCTTCGTTTTTTGTTGTTTGGCGTGATATATTATTGATATTTTTTGCCATAGGGAGTATAATAATATTATAAACACATATAAAACAACTACATTATGCTTGCGAAGAGGTGTTGTTATGGCAGAACAGGTCTTGATTCAGTTCAGGGCAGATAAGGAATTAAAGCAGGAAGTGGCCGAAATATACGAGCGGCTTGGGATGGACTTGCCCACGGCGTTTCGGATGTTTATGACGAAGAGTAAAATGATGAAAGGGCTTCCTTTTGAGGCAAGGCTGCCTGAACAGACGATCACGAGAGCAGAAGCGAAAAATGCGTTCTATGAGCTGCGGAGACAGGCGACAGATGTTCCGGAAATGTCATTGGAAGAAATCAATGCAGAAATTGCGTCGGTACGGGCGGAGAGAAAAAGGTAGCTATTCATGAAATATTATGCGGTAATTGACACGAATGTATTGATATCGGCATTGCTTTCTAAAAATAAAGATTCAGCTACGATCAAGGTTTTGGAAGCTGTTTTTGATGGAAAGATTATTCCGCTGTACCATCAGAATATTTTAGCCGAATATGATGAAGTGTTTCACCGAAAAAAGTTTCATTTACGGGAGGAGACAATACGGAAGGTTCTTGATGCGGTTTTGCAATATGGAGCAGAGGTGTTTCCGCAGTCGACGGGGGCAGTACTGATCGATATGGATGACCTGATTTTTTATGAAGTGGCTATGGAGGGGCGGGAGGATGATGCCTATCTGGTCACGGGTAATCAAAAACATTATCCGTTTAAAAATTTTATCGTTACTCCAGCTGAAATGTTGGAAATCATGAAAGCGGATGAAGACGGGTAGTTTTCTGAAAAAACCATAAACCCGTTGCCTTTTCCTGCCGGTTGATGGTAGAATGGAGAAGGCACATGTGCCGGGAAGGCGGTAAAAACTTTGGAAGAAAAGAAAACGGAAGAGAGAAATGAGGTTGTCTATAGTGAAACAGACGGCCGGGAGGCTGTGACGGATGAGTCCGCAGACGACGGGACTGCTGCAGAAACGGCCGCAGAAACAGCTGGCGAACCGGAGGAGGAACGCCGGGGGCTATTTGGCGCAAAGAAGAGGGAGCGCAACGAGAAGGCGATCACGATCATCTATGCGGTTGCGGGTGCGTATCTTCTCTATACGGCCTATATGACGGCCAAAGAGATGATTGCGGGCAATATAGAGCCGGGCAGGGATACTATTATCAACATTGCATTTACGGTAATTTTTGCTGTGGCGGGTGTCTGGATCCTGTTCTCGAGTTGGCGGCTCCATAACACGCTGAAGGCCAAGGAGGAGGCGGCGGCGGAAAAGCTGGCAGCTGAGATGGCCGAGCGGGGCGAGACGCCGGAGGAGCCTGTGAAGGGAGGACTGCTGGGCGGTATTCTCGCAAAGCCAGACCTTGCCCAGCCCTCGGTGGCTTCCCGGGCGGCGGTCTATTACAATCCGGCTGACGAGGATGACGAGGCCGGAAAAGAGGAGGCTGGAGAAGACGGGGAAGAGGAAAAGCCGGAACCGAAGGCCCATGTGGAATCGGAGCGGGAAGCCGGCGAAGAAACGGAAGCGGACAATTCTGGCGAGGAAGCGGATGCTCAAAGTGACCGAAAAGAATAGGATGAGGGGTCCCGGACCATGCGGGTGAGCGTGGTCCGGGACCGTTTGCTAAGGAAACTTTGTACTATACCCAAAGGGCACTCGTGAATGCATGCGCTTTGCGCAGGTAAATAAGGTATATTCTTTGCCCGGGTTATTATCGAGGCTCCTGGCATAAAAATAACATTTGATTTCTTTCGCCGGATATTATATTATAAGAGAATGTGAAGGATATCAGGAGGCCGGCCGGCAATTGCCTGCAGCCGGTTCGTATAGAAAGGAGCGGACGACATGGCGAAGAACGTGATTTCCGACGAGACCATCGAGTATGTGGGCATTCTGGCCAAGCTGGATTTATCCGGGGCGGAGAAGGAACAGGCCAAAGCGGATATGGGCAACATGCTGGATTATATTGATATGTTAAATGAGTTGGATACGACTGGCGTGGAGCCTATGTCCCACGTGTTTCCGGTGCACAACGTATTCCGGGAGGACGTGGTGGCAAACGGCGACGACCGGGAGAACATGCTGGCAAATGCGCCGGAGAAGAAGGACGGCTGCTATAAGGTGCCGAAGACGGTAGAATAGACTGGATAGAGGAGGAAACACCGTGAATCTGATGAGTCTGACAGCTGCAGAGCTGGGGAAAAAGATAAACAGCGGAGAGGTTTCCGTGCGGGAGGCGGCGGAGAGCTCCCTGGCGGCCATTCGGGTGAGGGAGGCCGATGTCCACGGCTTCGTGACGGTGGTGGACGAGGAAGCGGTCCTTGCGAGGGCCGACGAGGTGCAAAAGCAGATTTCGGCGGGGCAGCTTCAGAGCCCTTTGGCGGGAGTGCCCGTGGCCATTAAAGACAATATGTGCACGGAGGGGCTTCTCACCACCTGCAGCTCCAAAATTTTGGGGAATTTTAGGCCCACCTACACGGCGGAGGCGGTTCGTGGCCTGGAGCGGGCCGGGGCCGTCGTCGTGGGCAAGACCAATATGGACGAGTTTGCCATGGGAAGCACCACGGAGACATCGTATTTCGGCGTGACGAGGAATCCGTGGAACACGGAACATGTGCCCGGCGGCTCTTCCGGCGGTTCCTGTGCGGCCGTGGCGGCGGAGGAGTGCTCCTATGCGCTGGGGTCGGACACGGGCGGGTCCATCAGACAGCCCAGCTCCTTCTGCGGCGTGACGGGGATCAAGCCCACCTACGGGACGGTCTCCCGCTACGGGCTGATCGCCTACGGTTCCTCCCTGGACCAGATCGGGCCGGTGGCGAAGGACGTGACCGACTGTGCCCTGATCATGGAAGCCATCGCCTCCCATGACCCGAAGGACAGCACCAGCGTGAAACGGGAGGACTGCCGGTTTTCGGAGGCCCTTGAGGACGATGTCGCAGGGATGAAGATCGGAATTCCGAGAGATTGCTTTGGGAAAGGTTTGGACAGTGAGGTAAAGGAGGCGGTCCTCAAGGCGGCGAAGGTCCTGGAGGAAAAGGGAGCCATGGTCGAAGAGTTCGACCTAAGCCTGGTGGAATACGCCATCCCGGCTTACTACGTGATCGCTTCCGCCGAGGCCAGCTCCAACCTGGCCCGGTTCGACGGGGTGAAGTACGCTTACCGCAGCGAGGACTATGCCGGGCTTCATCAGATGTATAAGAGGACCCGTTCCGAGGGCTTCGGCGCAGAGGTGAAGCGTCGGATCATGCTGGGTTCCTTTGTCCTCAGCAGCGGCTATTATGACGCCTATTATCTGAAAGCCCTGCGGACCAAGGCGCTGATCAAACGGGCCTTTGACAAGGCGTTTGAGAAATACGACCTGATCCTGGGACCGGTGGCGCCGACCACGGCCCCGAAGCTGGGGGAGAGTCTCGTCGACCCGATCAAGATGTATCTGGGCGATATTTATACCATTTCCGTGAATTTGGCGGGGCTTCCGGGGATCAGCGTTCCCTGCGGTTTGGACGGGAATGGGATGCCCGTCGGCCTGCAGCTCATCGGTGACTGCTTCCAGGAGAAGAAGCTTTTCCGGGCGGCCTACGCCTACGAGCGGACCAGGGCTTACAGGCATTGTCCCCTTGCGCAGAAAGGAGTGTCGGAAGCATGAGTAAACAGTATGAAACGGTCATCGGCTTGGAAGTCCATGTGGAGCTGGCGACGAAGACCAAGATTTTTTGCGCCTGCAGCACGCAGTTCGGGGGGGAGCCCAATACCCATACCTGTCCCGTCTGCACGGGCATGCCCGGTTCCCTTCCCGTCCTGAACAGGCAGGTGGTGGAATATGCGGCGGCGGTGGGCCTTGCGACGAACTGTACGATAACCAAGAACGGCAGATTTGATCGAAAGAATTATTTTTACCCGGATAATCCTCAGAATTACCAGATTTCTCAGCTTTATTTTCCCATCTGCCGGGACGGGGGCGTGGAGATTGAGACGGCGGCCGGGAAGAAGACCGTCCGGATCCACGAGATCCACATGGAGGAGGATGCGGGCAAGCTGATCCATGACGAGTGGGAGGACTGCACGCTGGTGGATTTCAACCGCAGTGGCGTCCCCCTGATCGAGATCGTCTCCGAGCCGGACATGCGCTCCGCCGAGGAGGTCATCGCCTACCTGGAGAAGCTTAGGCTGATCATCCAGTACCTGGGGGCTTCCGACTGCAAGCTGCAGGAGGGCTCCATGAGGGCCGACGTGAACCTGTCGGTGCGGGAGGCGGGGAGCGAGACCTTCGGCACCAGGACGGAGATGAAGAACCTGAATTCCTTCAAGGCCATCGCCAGGGCCATCGAGGGGGAGAAAAACCGCCAGATCGATATTTTGGAGGAAGGCGGGCAGGTGATCCAGGAGACCAGGCGGTGGGACGACAATAAGGAGTGCTCCTACGCCATGCGCTCCAAGGAGGACGCCCAGGATTACCGGTATTTTCCGGAGCCGGACCTGGTCCCGGTCATTATTGACGATGAATGGTTGGAGGAGATAAGGAGCAGGCAGCCGGAGCTTCGGGATGAGAAGCGCATCCGCTATCAGGAAGAATACGGAATTCCCGAATATGACATTGACATCCTGACCTCGGAGAAGCGGCTGGCGGATCTTTTTGAGGAGACCATCGCCGCAGGCTGCAAGCCCAAGGAAGTGTCCAACTGGCTCATGGTGGAGACCATGCGGCTCTTAAAGGACGAGGACATGGACGCCGCCGACATCCGGTTTTCCCCCGCTCACCTGGCGGCCCTCATCGGGCTGGTGGAGCAGGGAAAGATCAACCGGACCGTGGCCAAGGAGGTCTTCGAGGTCATGTTCCGGGAGGATATGGACCCGGTTTCCTATGTGGAAGAAAAGGGCCTTGTGATGGTGCAGGACGAGGGGGCTCTTAGGAGCACCATCGAGGAAATCGTGAAGAACAATCCCCAGTCCGTGGCGGATTACAAGAGCGGAAAGAAGAAGGCCATGGGCTTTTTGGTGGGGCAGACCATGAAAGCCATGAAGGGCAAGGCGGACCCGGCCATGGTAAACCGGATACTTTTGGAATTGTTGGCATAATCAGGCATAAGAGGAAGAATGTGTTATGTGGGATGCGAAGATATTTTCAACGGATTTATATCATGTTTTAAACTGGTTTCTGTTATACAGCATGCTGGGGTGGCTTCTGGAGTCCATCTACATGTCCTTCTGCAACAAGAGGCTGACCAACCGTGGTTTCGTAAGGGGGCCCATCTGCCCCATTTACGGGGTGGGCTTTCTGGGCGCCTATTTTCTGTTCAAGCCCATCGCCCACAACTGGCCCCTGCTCTACGTGCTGGGCTGCGTTTCGGCCACGGCGTTAGAATTCCTGGTGGCCAAGGCCATGATCCGGATCTTCGGGGCCGTCTGGTGGGACTACAAGGATAAGCCCTTCAATTATCAGGGGATCCTCTGTCTGGAGAGCACCCTGGCCTGGGGACTCTATGCGATCTGTCTCTTCGCCTTTGTCCACAAAGGGATCTCCTGGCTGTCGGACAGCTACAGCGTGACTGTGGGCAAGGTCCTGGTCATTGCCGGGGCCCTCTATTACATATCGGATTTTATCTACTGCGTGATGAGGGCGAAGCGGAACGAGGGACTTGAGAAAGATGGGATTTTGGTGAAGTCGAAATAATGTCGCAGAGAGCGGCGGTAAACCGGGCGGGAAAAATTCTCTGCCCGGTTTTGCGTTGTCAGAAATGATGCCGCCTGTTTCGATATTCCTGCGGTTCAGGCGTATTTCCAGGATATTCGTATTGGGATTTAATCGAAACAACATAAGCCACTCTGTTACAAATCATGTGTTTTGAAGCAAATGGCAAAAATAAAAATGCAATAAAAAAATATTGCATATATCCTCCTGATATGTTAGACTGTATTCAAAGGATGCTTTAGGAGCGGGGAAATGGTTCTGCGCCCCGCTCTGAGCATGGGTAGAAAGGGGGATTTCGAGGTTATGTATTATGCGATTTACGTGGTGGCATTGATCTTTTATTTTGTTCGGATGGTTCTGTACGGAGCCGATTATATGATTTTTTGGGATTTTGTGACGTTGGAGTTTATCCTGATCCCATGCGTGCTGACCTTGTTTTGCACAAAGATGCTGAAAGCCTTTGGCAGGAGCATGCTCTTTGCTCTCGGAAGATGCAATTACTCTTGTGAGAAATGCCGGGAAAGCCTTCAGGCAGTCAGGATGACGATGCTCACGGCCGTGGTCCTGGGAATGATCGGTTTTCTGGTCAGCATGGTTCGCAGTATCAGGGGATGGCGGCTTGAGGAGCTGCTGGACGGGCTTTACAGGCATTTTTTGGATCTGTCCGTGGCCATGTTGGTGCCTCTTTACGCACTGTTGATCTGTCTGGCCCTGATTCCGGTTTATTATATGTTGAAAAGACATTTGGTTTTGGGAGCCGACGGGGAGAACAAAGGCATGAAAGGAGAGACGGAATGAAAGATGGAGGGGAAATCGGGAAAAAGAGGGCGGATATGACGCTCTCGGAACAGGAGGTCATGCGGGCGATCTGGGAGGTCACGGAGTCGGGAGAAACCGCAACGACGAAGACGGTGCGGAAGCGAATCAACGAGGGGCGGGCGGAGAAGCTGTACGGTCAGATTATTTATACCCACGCCGCACATCTGGCGGAGAAAGGGTATCTGGAGATTGGCCGGACGGAGAATGGCAACCGGGTCTACATCCCGTTGGTGGAGAAGGACTGCTATGTGGCGGAGCAGGCCAGAGGCTGGGCAGAGTTTTGGCGGGAGAGCCGGACCGCCTACGTCATGATGGCTTTGGGAAAAAGCCTGAGTAAGGAAGAAAAAGAGGAATTCGGGAGATATCTGGATGAGTTGGATTGAAGTGGGGGCCTCGGTTTTCGTGTCCGCCCTGTCAGGGAGTGCGGCCTTTGGTCTCTGGAGGCTGGAGGAACGATTTCTGGAGGGAGAGGGGCGGTTTCGGGAGATCCGCAGGGGCCTGATCCCTGTGACCTTGTTTTTTCTGGCGCCTGCGGTGTTTTTGTTTTGGAAGAGGCCGCTCCGGTATCTGTGGGGCGGAGAAGTGCAGGACTTTTTCTGGGATGCGCCGGCCCTGGCCCTGTCGATCCGCTTTCTTGTGATCCTGTGGGTGGCCGGGACGTTTTTTGCGGCAGCCAGATTTGTGGGACGCAGGCGGAAGGTGAAACGGTTTCTTGGTCGGGGAAGACTGGCCGGGCGGGGGATTCAGGAGATGGCCGGGGAGGTACGGGAATGCTTTCGTATCCGAAGACGGATCCCGGTGTACATGACGGACGGTCTGTCCGGCCCGGTGATCACGGGGGTTTTGAAATGCTGTGTTTTTCTCCCGAAAAGAAGTTATGGAGAGGAAGAGCTGAGGATCATTTTGGAACATGAGCTCTGGCATTATAAACAGGGGGATCTGTTTTTGAAAGCTGTCTGCGGCTGGCTTTCCTGTCTGGAATGGTTCCACCCGCTGTGTGATAAGATGTCCGCAGAGGTAGACAGATGGGGAGAGATTTGCTGCGATCTGCAGATGTGCTACAGGCAGGAACGTCCCTGGAATCTGAGACGGTATTTTCAGGTGGTTCTGGAGCATGCGCCGGAGAGGGGAGCGGGTTGTTTTCCGGGAATGCGGCTTGAATCCGGTCGGGAAGAGCTGGAGGAGCGGATCCGAAAGATGCGTGCTTATCAGCCGGAACGGGAGCCGGGACGGTTTTCGGCAGCTCTTTTGGCGGCGTGCTTCCTGCTGGCGGCAGGGGGAACTTCTTTTGCCGCCGGAAAAGGGGCGGGGGCTGTCTACGGAGTCGTTTACAGAGCGTCGCAACAGGAGGTGCGAAGAGGTTTTCCGGTCCGGGGCAAAAAAGGCGGGAGTGTAAAAAGAGAGGAGGGCCATGACTGGAATCTGACGGCAGGGGAAGAAAAAGAGGCTGCGGTCTTCCACGGGGAGGACGGAGACCAGGTGGCGGTTCTTGTCTCGACGGAGTCGGAGGACACTCCTACGAAGATTACGCTGAAAGGACCGGATGGGAGCCGGAGGAGCGTTTTCGGGACCGGGATCCACAGCTTCACCTTCACGGTCCTGGAAAGCGGGGAGCACGGAATCACCGTGGGCAATGAAGGCGGCGAGGGGGCGAGGGTATGGGTCACGGCGATATGGTGACCGGAAGGCCTCCCGTATTTTAAACAACACTTTATTCATCACCTGTGCGTTGAATAAAGTGTTGTTTTCGTATTGATGAAATCCACATGTTTTAATGGTCATTCTTCTTCCGAGCCTTTCGGTTCGGGCAGATACATCTTCACCCACTCAATCCGGTTTTTGTTCATGGCCTCCACCACGAAGCGGATGTCCTGGCAGGTGACGCTCTCTTTGGCGACGGGGACGTGGTCCAGCTCGCCGATGATCAGGCCGCCCACGGAATCGTAGTCCTCCGAGGAAAGGGAAAGCTCCAAGGCGTCGTTGATGTCGTCCAGTTTCAAGGAACCTTCCACCCGGTATTCACGCTCCCCGATCTTCTGGAGACTTTTGAGTTCATCCGCATCGTATTCATCCCGGATTTCCCCGACGATCTCCTCCAGCAGATCCTCCAGGGTCACGAGACCGGCAGTGGCACCGTATTCATCCAGCACGATGGCAAGGCTCATGGAGTTCTGGCGCATGTCCATGAACAACTCGGAGGTTTTTTTAAACTCATAAGTAAAGTAGGCCTCCCGCAGGTAATCCCGAAGCTGGAAGGGTGCGTCTTTTTTGTAAAAGAGCAGATCCTTCATATTAATAATCCCGATCACGTTGTCGGTGGTGTCTCGGTAGACGGGAATGCGGGTGAACATGCTTTCCCGATAAATCTCTAAAAGCTCGTCATAAGATATGTCCTCAGGGGCGAATACCATGTCGATGCGGGGAACCATGATGTCCTTGGCCTGGGCGTCCCCGAAATCCACCACGTTGTTGATCATCTTCCGTTCCTCGCTCTCGATGACGCCTTCCTCGTGGCTGACGTCCACGATGGTGCGAAGCTCTTTCTCCGTGATGGCATCCGGCTTGGCGTCGGGATCCACCCGCATGAGACGCAGGAACCCTCTTGCAAGCTGATTGACGATGAAGATCACCGGCGTTAAGAGCTTCATCAGAAGGGAAATGACGCCGGCCATCCTAAGGGCCATGGATTCCGCCTTCAACGTGGCCATGGTCTTTGGTGAGATCTCGCCGAAGATCAGGATCAACAGGGTGATGACACCGGTGGCAAAGCCCACGTAGGCGTTGCCGAACTTCTTGATGGCCAGGGTGGTGATCAGGGAGGAGGCGCTTAAGTTTACCACGTTGTTCCCGATCAGGATCGCACTGAGCATCTTTCCCTTGTTGCTGATGACCCTGTCCAAGGTGGCCGCTCGCTTGTTTCCCTCCTCGATCAGGGTACGGATCCGCACCTGGCTGATGGATAAGAGCGCCGTTTCTGCGGAAGAGAAAAAGGCCGATAAAAATAATAAGACGATGAGGCTGACAATCTGTATGACGTCACTTGGGTCCAAAAATAATCACTCTCCTAAAAATATTATATGGAAATGATTGTACAATATTGTCCTGCGGCTGTCAAGAACTGACCCTCCTTCGCATTTATAAAAAAAATAGAAACATGGGCGGGGATTTGTTTACGTATTCTTTAGGCATTCTTTAGGAAAAACAAGTCGAAATTACGGGGAAGCTGTGATATGATGATAGACAGAGTGTGGGAATCATAAATGGAAGGGGGAGGGGCTTATGGCGGTCAGACTGGTGGCGCTTGACCTGGACGGGACGGCGCTCATGGAGCATCGGATCTTTTCGGAGCGGATGCGGCGGGCGGTCCTTGATGCGCTTGGGGCGGGGATTTTGGTGGTCCCGGCCACGGGGCGTTCTTACGTGGACATTCCGGAGGCGGTCCGGAAGGTTCCCGGCATTCCCTGCTTTCTGACGTCCAACGGGGCGAACATCGTGGACGGGACGGGAAAGAGCATCTGCACGGATCTGATCCCCTGGGTGTGGTGCGTGAGGGCCCTCCGAATCCTGGAGGAATATGACACCCAGCCGTCCGTACATATAAACGGGGCCAGCGTGAATTTAAAGACGGCGGATCCCCGGATCGTGGCCCGCTACGGGAACAGCGATTATTTTAAGCGGTACAGCGTGGAGGATCTGGCCGGTTATGTGGAAGAGCAGAGGACGGATGTCGAGAAGGTTTTTGCGGTTCTTTTTGAGCGGGAGCGGAAGGCGGAGCTGACAGCCAGGATCACCTCGGAGCTTTCTTTGGGCGTGTCGGCGTCCGGGCCGGACAATATCGAGTTCAACAGCTTGACGGCCTCCAAGGGGCATGGCCTTTCCATGCTCTGCGAGCAGTTTGGGATCGAGGCGGCCCGGACGGCGGCCATCGGCGACAGCATCAACGACATTTCCATGTTCGCCTTTGCGGGCTGTTCGGTGGCCATGGGAAATGGGGAGACATGCCTGAAGGAGATGGCCGACTATGAGACGGAGGACTGCCAGGAGGACGGGGCGGCGAGGGCCCTGGAGCGTCTCATAAGCGGCGAGTGGAAGTGAACAGGTAATTGCGAAACGTGAAATTCATCGGATATTCTGGCAATATTTCCGGGAAAAGTCCTCTGCGCTGTGGAGACAAGACCAGAGAAGGCAGGAGGAACTCTTTTCCGAGTGACTTCTGCGGCTCTGGGCTTGCCGGAACGTTTGGCGCTGCAGGCTTTGGAGGGACGTATTGCCAGAATATTCAACAAATTTTTAAGCTTCGCAATCACCTAATACGAACAGGGTGTCAAAAGCCGCCCGTCACATTCGTTGCCGTCAAATTGTACAATGGTTCGTGATCCTGCGACTTGACGACAGCTAACTTTGAAGGAGGCTTTTGGCACCCGAATCCTAATACGGAAGGAGAGGAAGCCGATGGCGGCATTCGTGGAGTTCAAGGGGGTTAAGAAAACCTACCAGATGGGGGAAATCGTGATCAAGGCGGTGGATGGCATGGATTTTTCCATCGAAAAGGGGGAGTTCGTCATCATCGTCGGGCCCAGCGGGGCGGGCAAGACCACGGTCCTCAACATTCTGGGCGGCATGGACCGGGCCTCGTCGGGGCAGGTGCTGGTGGACGGCGTGGACGTGGCCTGCTTTGACAGACGGCGGATGACGAAGTACCGCAGGGAGGACATCGGCTTTGTCTTCCAGTTTTACAATCTGGTCCAGAACCTGACGGCGCTGGAAAATGTGGAGCTGGCCCTCCAGATCTGCAAAGACCATCTGGATGCGGAGGAGATCCTTAAGGATGTGGGGCTGGGGGACCGGATGGACAATTTCCCCTCCCAGCTTTCCGGCGGGGAACAGCAGAGGGTGTCCATCGCCAGGGCGCTGGCCAAGAACCCGAAGCTCCTGCTCTGCGACGAGCCGACGGGAGCCTTGGATTACCAGACCGGCAAGGCGATCCTCAAGCTTTTGCAGGACACCTGCCGGAAGCGGGGGATGACGGTGGTGGTCATCACCCACAATTCTGCCCTTGCGCCCATGGCGGACCGGGTTTTTAAGATCAAGAACGGAAGGATCTCTTCCATGAGGGTCAACGAGATGCCGGTTCCGGTGGAGGAGATCGAGTGGTAATTTTTGAGTTTCGCAATCGCCGGCAGCCTTTTTAGAGGGAAAGGGGCCCGGAGCGGTATTTCGCAGAAAACGGATCAGGGAAGATGCGGATATGAAGAAAGCACAGCGGAAAGATTTTTTCATTGAGATCAAAAAAAGCCTGAATCGCTATCTTTCGATTTTATTTATCGTGGCTCTCGGGGTGGCGTTTTTTTCCGGTATCCGGGCGTCGGAGCCGGACATGAGGCTCTCGGTGGATGCGGTGGCCGACGAGTCGGATTTCATGGACATCCGGGTGATCTCCACCATGGGGCTCACGGAGGAGGATGTGGAGTGCATCCGGTCGGTGGACGGGATCACGGCGGCGGAGGGAGAATATTCGGCGGACGTGCTCTGCGCTTATGAGGAGAAGGAGCTGGTGCTCCACATGACGTCCCTGACGGAAGAGCTGAACCGGCTGACGGTGAAGGAGGGGAGGCTCCCGGAGAAGCCGGGGGAGTGTCTCATTGACGAGCAGCTTTTGCTCCAGGCCGACTATGGGCTGGGGGACGTGCTCACGGTCTCCTCCGGCACCTCGGATCCCCTTTCGGATATGCTGAAGCGGGATTCCTACACGGTGGTGGGGATCGGGACCAGCCCTTATTACCTGAATTTCAAGAAGGGAACCTCCAACATCGGGAACGGGGATATCCGGGGCTTCGTGGTGATTCCGAAAGAGGACTTTGCCCTGGAGGTCTACACGCAGGTGTACGGGACGGCGGAGGGCTTAAAGGGGCTGATCACGGCCGGCGATGCCTACAAGGAGGAGGCGAAACGGCTTGTGGAGGACGTGGAAGCCATTGCCGGGGAGCGGTGTCGGGTCCGGCTGGCGGATGTCCGGGGGGAAGCGGAGGAGGAACTTGCCGAAGCGGAGGAGGAGCTTTCCGAGAAGGAAGCGGAGGCGGAGGAAGAACTCCGGGACGCCTGGCAGAAGCTTTCCGACGGAGAACGGGAGCTTGCGGACGGAAGGCGGGAGATCGAGGAGAACGAGGAAAAGCTGGCCGAAGCCAGGGAAGAGCTGGAAGGCGGAGAACGGGAGCTGGAAGACGGAAGGCAGGAACTGGCCGACGGCGAGAGGGAGTTTGCGGACGGGAAGGCGAAGCTTGACTCCAGCGAGCAGGAGCTTGCGGCCGCAAAGGCGCTTCTTGCGGAAAAGCAGGGAGAGCTTGCCGAGGGGGAGCGGACTCTGGAGGCGGCCCGGGCGGAATATGAGGCGGGGAAGGCGCAGGCGGAGAGCGGCCGGGCGGAGCTTTCTCAGGCAAAGGAAGCCCTTTCGGCCTCCGGCGAGACTCTTGCGGCGGAGGAGCGGAGGCTCTCGGAGGGGAAAGCCCAGGCGGAGGCGGCCGGGGAACAGCTTGACGGACAGGAGGCTTCTCTGGAGCAGCTGCGGCTTGTCCTCCTGGCGGCGGGAGTGGATCCGGAGACGGATCCCCGGTATGTCCGGGGCCGGGAGCTGCTTTCGGCGGCCAGGGCCGAGCTGGAGCAAAGTCTGGCGGCCCTCGCGGAGGGGGAGCAGAAGCTTCAGGCCGGCCGGGCGGAATACGAGGAGGCGGCCCGGCTTCTCTCGGAAAAGGAAGCGGAGCTTTCCGAGGCGGAGGAGGCGCTTTCCGGTGCCGAGGCGGAGCTTCTTGCCGGGGAGGCGGCTCTCTCGGAGGGCCGGGAGGGACTGGCCCGGCTGGAGCAGGGCATCGCCGACGGGGAAGGGGCTCTTCGCTCCGGAAGGGAGGAGCTTACGGCGGCCGAAGAGCAGCTTGCGGATGCCAGAAGAGAGCTTTCCTCCGGGGAAGAGGAGCTGGAGAGCGGCCGGGCAGAGCTTGCCGACGGGGAGGAAGCCCTTGCGGAGGCGAGGGAAAAGCTTGCCGACGGGGAACAGGAGCTTGCGGACGCCAGGGAGGAATATGAGGAGGCGAAGGCCGAGGCGGAGGAGAAGCTTGCGGACGCCAGGAGGGAGCTTGCGGACGCCAGGGAGGAGCTTGACGACCTGGAGGAGCCGGAGTGGTACGTCCTTGACCGGGAATCGGTCCCCTCTTATGTGGAGTTTGACAGTGATGCCGACCGGATCGGGGCCATCGGAAAGGTGTTTCCCGTGGTATTTTTCCTGGTGGCGGCCCTGGTGAGCCTGACCACCATGACCAGGATGGTGGAAGAGAAGCGGACAGAGATCGGGACCATGAAGGCCCTCGGCTACGGTACTCTCTCCATCGCCTCCAAATATGTGTTTTATGCCCTCTCCGCCACTCTGGCGGGGAGTGTCCTGGGATTTCTGGTGGGGGAGAAGGCCCTTCCCTGGGTCATCATCACCACCTATAAGATCCTTTATGGCAATCTGAACATCATCCGGATTCCTTACAACTGGGGCTATGCCCTGGGGGCGGCGGGGATCGCCCTGCTCTGCACGGTGGGGGCCACGCTGATGGCCTGTTATAAGGAAACGCTGTCCCAGCCGTCCGAACTCATGCGGCCGGCGGCGCCCTTGAAAGGGAAGAAGATTTTGTTGGAGCGGATCCGGCCTGTGTGGAAGCACCTGAATTTCAGCCAGAAATCCACACTCCGGAATCTCTTCCGCTATAAGAAGCGCCTGCTAATGACGGTGTTCGGGATCGGGGCCTGCATGGCCCTCCTGATCGTGGGCTTTGGCCTGAGGGATTCCATCTACGCCGTGTCCGATGTCCAGTACGGAGAGCTGTGGCAGTATGACGCCACGGCAGGGATCGACTCGGAGAGCAGCCGGGAAGAGCGGGAGGAGTTAAAGGCGGCCCTGGGGAGCGACGAGAACCTGGGCGAGTATCTGACCGCTTATACGGAGACCATGGATGGCCGGTCAGGAGAGGTCACCAAGGAGGTCAACGTGGTGGTGCCGGAGGACATGGAGCGTTTTCCTGACTTTTTCCTGCTCCGGGACCGGAAATCGAAGGAGACGTATGTGCTGGACGATACGGGGGCGGTGGTCAGCGAGAAGCTGGCAAAGATGCTCGGCGTCAAAGAGGGAGACCGTCTGACATTAAAGGGGGACGACACGGACGAAGTGTCCGTGCCGGTGTCCCGCATTTCGGAAAATTATGTGTATCATTATGTCTATCTGTCGCCGGTTCTTTACCGAGAGCTTTTCGGGCAGGAGCCGGAATACAACACGGAGTATTTAAGACTTAAGGAAAGGGGTGCGGACAGGGAGCGGGAGCTGGCGGAACGGCTGTTAAAGTACGAGGCGGTTGCGGGGATCTCCCTGGTCTCCGATATGAATCAGACGATCCTGGACATGCTTGGCAGCTTGGACACGGTGGTCTGGGTACTGATCATTTCGGCCGGGCTTCTGGCTTTCGTGGTGCTTTATAACCTCAACAACATCAACATCACGGAACGGCGGCGGGAGCTTGCCACCATCCGTCTGCTTGGCTTTTACGACATGGAGCTTGCCATGTACGTTTACCGGGAGAACATTCTTCTGACCGGGATCGGCATTGTGGCCGGCGTTTTTCTGGGCAACATCCTCCATCAGTTTGTGATCCGGACGGCGGAGGTGGACCTGATCATGTTCGGCCGGGTAGTGCATCCGGTAAGCTACCTGTGGGGCGCCGGGCTGACGGTCCTCTTTGCGGTGTTAGTGAACGGGGCCATGTTCTATCAGCTTAAGAAGATCAACATGGTGGAGTCCCTGAAAAGTGTGGAGTAGAGTCAGCGGATCAGCCGTTTGGCGAGAATCACCAGCTTTTCGGAAAAAGGGAACAGGAGCAGGGTGGTCCCCAGGTTGAAGACGGTGTGGAAGACGGAGATCCGGGTGGCGGAGACGGGGGCTTCGGCCAGGGCCGGGTCCATTTGAAAGAGCAGGAACATGAGCACGCCGAAGCAGGCGGTCCCGGCCACGTTAAAAAGGAGATGGGTCAGGGCCGCCTGCCTCGCCGTCCTGCCTGTGCCTGCGGCGGCAAGGAGGGCCGTCACGCAGGTGCCGATGTTCTGGCCCAGGGTGAGGTAGACGGCACAGTCCGTGGCCACGGCACCGTTCATGGCCAGGGTCTGGAGGATGCCCACGGAGGCGGAGGAGCTCTGGATCATGGCGGTGACGGTCATACCGGTCAAAATGGCGAAGAGGGGCGTTTTTCCAAGCACAACGAAAAGCTTCGTAAAGATGGGGGAATCCCGGTAGGGGAGGACGGCCCCGGATAGGAAGCCAAGTCCTACAAAAATAAGGCCAAAGCCCACGAGAACGTTTCCGACGACCCGGAGTCGTTCTCTTTTTGTGAGAAGAAGGAGAAAGGCGCCGATACCGAGAAGTACCGGCGCAAAAAATTCCGGCTTAAGGGCCTCGCCCCATTCGCTCATGGAGACCATCCAGGCTGTCACGGTGGTGCCGATGTTGGCGCCCATGATGAGGCCCACGGACTGGGAGAGGGACAAAAGCCCGGCATCCACGAAGCCCACCACCATGACCGTGGCGGCTGAGCTGCTCTGGATCAGGGCGGTGAGAAGGGTTCCGAAGAGGGTTCCGGAAAGGCGGTTTCCGGCTACGAGGGCGAGCGTTTGTTTCATTCGACGGCCGGCCGTCTGTGCCAGGCTGTCCGACATGACCTTCATTCCGTAGAGGAACATTCCGAGGCCGCCGATAAATTCGAAGAGCTGTCTGATCTGGTCCAATGTCATGGTTTCCATGTCCGAAGAGGCTGTCTTTGTACACTGTATGTGGGGCGGCCGGCCGGGTATGACTGAAAGGGCGTCCTTCCTGCGGCTGGCCGGGACCGGATGGCGGGGTTTTTGGGGGATTTTATGGGAAAATCTCCTGGAAATTCGGGAAAATACTTGCATTCGCCCATCGGACGTGTTAAACTTATAAAGCTGAAAAATTGTCACGCAGATGGACTTTTACGGACGGTGCCGGGTGTTCCGGTCTCCGGGAAGACGGAAATCTGCGGAAGTTCAAACCAAATGGAGGAAAGAGACATGAGCGTTATTTCAATGAAACAGCTGTTAGAAGCAGGCGTGCACTTCGGACACCAGACGAGAAGGTGGAACCCTAAGATGGCCCCTTATATCTATACCGAGAGAAACGGTATTTATATCATCGACCTTCAGAAGTCCGTAGGCATGGTGGACGACGCTTACAAGGCGGTGGCGGACATTGTCGCCGACGGCGGCACCATCCTTTTCGTGGGAACCAAGAAGCAGGCCCAGGATGCCATCCAGGCGGAGGCGGAGCGCTGCGGCATGTATTATGTTAATCAGAGATGGCTGGGCGGCATGCTCACCAACTTCAAGACCATCCAGAGCAGGGTCCAGAGGCTCCGCACCATCGAGAAGATGGCGGAGGACGGCACCTTCGACGTGCTTCCCAAGAAGGAAGTCATCGCCCTCAAGAAAGAGTGGGAGAAGCTGGAGAAGAACCTGGGCGGCATCAAGGATATGAAGAGACTGCCCGACGCAATTTTCATCGTAGATCCCAAGAAGGAGAGAATCTGCGTACAGGAGGCTCACGCACTGGGCATCACCCTGATCGGCATCGCAGACACCAACTGCGACCCGGAAGAGCTGGATTACGTGATCCCCGGCAACGACGATGCGATCCGTGCCGTGAAGCTGATCGTCTCCAAGATGGCGGACGCCGTCATCGAGGCAAAGCAGGGCGAGGAAGTGACAGAAGGCGCAGCAGAGGACGGGGAAGCCGAGGAAGCGGCAGAGGCGTAATTTGTGAAGGAATCTGCGGCAGCGGAGTAAGGTTCTTTAATATAGAAAGGATTAGATAGATTATGGCAGCGATTACAGCAGCAATGGTAAAAGAGTTGAGAGAGATGACCGGGGCCGGCATGATGGACTGCAAGAAGGCGCTTGCGGCTACGGACGGGGATATGGATGCGGCGGTGGAGCATCTGAGGAAGAACGGACAGGCCAAGGCCGAAAAGAAGGCCAGCAGGATTGCGGCGGAGGGTATTGTCAAGACCGTGATCGACGGCAGCAGGGCCGCCATCGTGGAGGTCAATTCCGAGACGGATTTCGTGGCAAAGAATGCGGACTTCCAGGCATACGTGGCGGAGGTTGCGGCCCAGGCCGTGGCTTCTGACGCAGCGGACGTGGACGCTCTTCTGGAGGAAACCTGGAAGGCAGACACCTCCAAGACCGTAAAGGAAGCTTTGGTGGAGAAGGTTGCCGTCATCGGCGAGAACCTGAAGATCAGACGGTTTGAGAAGATGGAAGAGGCGGCCGGCTGCATCGTGGATTACATCCACATGGGCGGCAAGATCGGCGTTCTGGTTGACATCGAAAGCGACGTGGTCAACGATGCCGTCAAGGAGATGGGCAAGAACCTGGCCATGCAGATTGCGGCCTTAAGCCCCAAGTATACAAACAGAAGCGAGATCAGCGAGGACTACATCGCCCATGAGAAGGAGATCCTCATGGCCCAGATCCAGAACGATCCCAAGGAGTCCCAGAAGCCTGCCAAGGTGATCGAGGGCATGATCAATGGACGTATCAACAAAGAGCTCAAGGAGATCTGCCTGGTGGATCAGGTATACGTGAAGGCCGAGGACGGCAAGCAGACCGTCGGCAAGTACGTGGAAGAGGTCGCCAAAGCAAACGGCGCCAAGATCACAGTCAAGGGCTTTATCCGCTATGAAACCGGCGAGGGCCTTGAGAAGAAGAGCGAAAACTTCGCCGAGGAAGTGGCAAAGCAGATGGGAATGTAACTTCCTGAAATGATATGATTTTAAAACCCTTGGAAAGCCAGTAAAATGAGGGCACTGAAAAAGTCTGATTCTAAAAAAGAATTGGGCTTTTTTCATTATTGGTATTATAATGGAAATATGAGGAGGGAGGCTCCCGAAATGCTGAAAGATAATTCACAGTTAAAACTATCA
>JAAWRC010000017.1 GCA_022800815.1 Lachnospiraceae bacterium
CATCCGAAAACTTCCGCATAAGTGCTTCGCTCGACTTGCATGTGTTAAGCACGCCGCCAGCGTTCATCCTGAGCCAGGATCAAACTCTCATGTTTTGATTTGATCTTCCGGTTCTAGGATAAGCTCTAGCTCTTTTCCTATATCCCGTTTACTGTTGTTAGGTTGGTCTTCCGTCTGCTCCACTTTAGTCTCTAAAACCTCTATGGCGCTTTCCGAAAGATCGGTTCTCTGAAACTTCTTTTTAAAAGAAACTTCAGGGGTTGGAATATACTGTTCAGTTGTCAAGGTTCTGTCCTGTCTTCCGGCGTTTTCTTTTCTTTCGTCGGCGACAGCTTATTCAATATACCACACGGAATCTGTCGTGTCAACACTTTTTTTAAATTTTTTTGCCGTCGAATTTTGTCTTTTTATACCCTCTCCCGATCCTCCTTCGCCGGCCGCCATTTTTGTCGAAAACGCCCAATTGATTTTCCGTGTTGGTCGGTCGAAGGAGAGCTCGGGATTCAAGCTATCTGGCCCCCACCGTAATAAATGTATTATATCCCATCTGGCGAAGTCTCTGTTCCATGCGCACGGCGTTATCCAGTTTTTCGTAAGCGCCCACTTTTACGCGGAAATAGCCGTCCTCCGCCTCAAGCCACGCCGGAAAACCTTCCGCCTGAAGCTGCTCCAGCATCTGGTCCGCAAAATCCCGGACACGGTACGCCCCCACCTGTACCTGGTAGAGGGGCTGCCTTGCCGGTTCCGCCGTCTGGGTTTCCACATCGTCCATTCCCACCGTTTCCAGAAACCCTTCCGCTATAGCCCTTGCGATCTCATTGAACTGCCTGTCAAACTGCTCGTTGTCCTTCGGAGAGTCAATGAAACCCGCTTCCACCAGCACCGCCGGCATGGAAGTTCTTCTAAGTACCACCAGATTGGGGCGCTCCGTAATTCCACGATTCTGGAAGCCCAAATCTTCCAGCTCGTCATTGATGTTTGCCGCCAGCCGTTCCGCCTCGCCGCCTTTGCTGTAGACAAGGGTCTCGATCCCCGAGGCGCCTCCGGGTGCCGCAGTCGCATTTCTATGGATGGAAATAAAATAATCGGCACCGGAATTATTCCCCATCACCGCTTTTTCATAGGGCGTATTGTACACGTCCTCCGTTCTCGTGTAAGCCACGTCGATTCCCGCCTGCTCCAGAATCTCGCCCACTGCGAGAGCTAATGCCAGCGCATCGTCTTTTTCCTGTCTGTTCTGATAAACGGCTCCCGGATCGCGTCCTCCGTGACCTGCGTCTAAAATCACCTTGTATGGCATAGCGTCCTCCTGCTGCCTGATATGCTTCATACTATCATATGCGAAGCTGCCGGAAGCGTTCCAAATCCTCCCTCGTCGTATTGAGCAAAGACGTGTTTCAACTAATTTGGGAAAGAAACCAAAAAATCCTGACCACTACAGCCTATTCCCATCTGGCAAACTTCTTATCCCCATCTTTCAAATCTTCCCTGCGGACCACCTTATTTCCTATCTTCTCGTCATAATATTCATCAATATAGACATAGTAATCGTCTATGCCCATCCCTTCCAACTGTCTTCCAATTTCCTGATGCCAAAGGCTCACAATAATAACCCTGCTATCCTTATCTGCCAAGGCAGGAAGTTCTGCGGGATTCTTTATCTCAACTCCATACAGTTCTTTTCCCCATTTGCCAGAAAAATTGTCAAAGGCACATACCACCTGCCCCCTTAGGTTAAACCTTTCCAGCCAAATGCGCAGGGAATCAGCCGCCCCGAAGAGCAGTATTTTTTTTCCCTCTATGCCCTCAAGCATTCCGGTATACCGCCTGATATAACCCTCGTATCCTCTCTCCGTATCAAAAAACCAACAGGAGGGACGGCTTTCCCTCACTCCGTGCGGCCACGCCCATTCTCCATAAACTTCATTCAGAATCTTCCTTGGCATAGCAGGTATCCTCATCTGCATTCCCTCGAACATTCCTGTCCCGGCAGGCTCGAACCATGACTTCAGATAGACCGCTTCTTTCTTCTCCTTATTCAGCAGTGTAGGCGTATGGTAAGCCCCCATCCCCGGAAGCTCCGCCAAGGGGATGATATCAATCGAAATTCCCTGATGCCCTTCCGTCTTCAAACAATCCAAAAACTCCTCCCGAAATGCCGTAGTCCCATTCTTCCGAAGTTTTGCAAATCGACAGAGCCCCAGATCCTGCGGAACCTGAAGCAGATACTTCTCCGTGTCAAACCACTCCCGGTGCTCGCACAGGTTCAGGTAATCCATCATCGGCATTGCCACATCTATGTCATCGTCCCAGGGCAAAAAGCCCCCGTTGCGCTGTATGCCAAGCAACGTCCCCAAAAACGCATACCACTTAAGGTTATGCTCCTCGCACACATCAATGAACACTTCCAGCAGCTCCAACTCTACCTTTCTCAATCTCGAAACGTTATCTACCATAGCCTCGCCCCCTCCTCACGAAATCTATACCCACGCTGCCTTGTGATTTACAACCATTCTATCCCTGCCCGCACCAAACCTCGTAAAATAAATCTCTTTACTTCTACCGTCCACCTGCATGACGTCAAAGCTCTCCTGCGTCCGGTCACCAAGTCTACGGTAAGGAACCATGGCCCTCTCTGGTTTATGCTCCGTAAAATACTCGCACTTGGCACAGTTGACCGAAATAATCGGAAATTTCCCATTCTTTAAATCATTGAACAAATGATCACAGTGATTATGTCCATTGATAAAGGCAAGTATCCTCCCCGCATACCGATCAAGCACAGTAATCAGTTTCTCTCTGTTCCGGATATTGTCTGTCCATGCCTGCAGACGCACCAATGGCGTCAGGTGGGAAAACACGATCGCTAAATAGTTCTCCGGCATCATACGAAATACCGACTCCAGCCAATGGGTACAGTAATCCGTAAAGCCATATCGCACCGGCTCTTTTGGATCAAACGAGTCTATGAAGATGAACCTGAGTCCCTGATTCGGTATGTCCACATAATATTGCGGTCTGTCCGGATAACAAATGTCAGGATTACCGCGAAAATAATTATAATCATGATTGCCCGGAACAAGATATACATTTGGGCTGATACTCTCCAAATCACTGATTACCTGTGCAGTTATTTTCCTTGTATCTCTTTCCGGGAGCAGGCCGTCCGTCAAGTCCCCCAGGTGGACAATCCCTGAAATCGGACTGCGTTCCTCCAAGTTCTTCATAGCCGCCACGGTATCGTCCCAGGTGCCATGATAAGTAAAGTGAGAGTCGGCCAGCAGCAACCACGCTGGCAGGTCAGGCTTCAGCCTTCTCACGACATTATCAACCTCCGCATTCATCCAATCCGGAACGCCCTCCGACTCCCGCCACGGCTCCCAAACAGAATCCGGCGCATAGTCGTAGGTATATATCCAACGGGAATTTTTATCCATCAATAACAACACCTTTTCTGTTTTGTACCATTTTCTCTTCCCAGTATATCAAGAGTTCTTCTTACCCCGGCTTTAATGTCATAGCGCATTTCCCACCCCAGTTGTTTCAACAGCTTTCCATTCAGCCTTGCCTTGACTGCAGTACTGTAGCCTGCCGCCTCCGTCTTGTCAGGCAATTCATAGATGACATTTTTTCCATTGTATTCCGCAATCAATCCCGCCAGTTCCTTCAGCCTGATATCAGATTTCTCATCGGCTATGTTATAGGCCATCCCCTTCCTTCCGAGCAGCAGAACGCTCAAAAGGCCGCTCACGGCGTCCGACACGTAACAATACGAATAAAATTGCTCCCCATTGGACTTCAACACAACATCCTCACCGGATATTCCTTTTTTCAGAAACTGAGATAATGCTTTTGAATCCGTTGTTAGCATTGTCGGGCCATATGTCCTAGTAAGTCTCGCCACGACAGCATCCACACCTTTGCTTCGTATATATGCCTGACAAAGCGCCTCCGCACATCTTTTACTCTCCGGATACCCCGCCCGAAGCGTATTTGAATCAATATATCCGCAATACTCTTCATCAAAAAACTCTACATCCCCTCTGTTTTCTCCATAAATCTCATTTGAGGATGCCAGCAGGACCCGTTTCGTCTGGCATGCGGCAGCTATATCTAACATATTCTGGGTTCCCACCACGTTCGTCATAATTGTTCCAATCGGATCACCTGAATATTGCAAGGGATGGGTATTGCTCGCCAAATGCAGCACATATGTAATCTTCTCGCTTTCCGGCAATCTAAGAGGTCTCTGAACATCATGGCTCAAAAACGAAAAATTACTATCCCCATAGCAATACGCAAATCTCCTCTTCGCCCTAGCCTCATCCCTTCCTATTGCAAATATCCTGCAATTCATGGCATAGGCCTGGTTCCTATACATAATCAAATCGACCAGAAAACTTCCAATCAGGCCCGTGCTTCCGGTAATCAGGATTTCGGCATTATGAAGTTTCTCCCAAGGCAGACGAAGATCTGCCACATATTTTATATCCTCCATATAAAGCTCATTATCCGTCAACATTCCCAGGACCTCCCCAAATCCTTACTTCAACCAGTTATCCTTCTCAGACCTTAAGTATGCCTTGAACATCTCCAGATCATCCCTCGTTGTTAGCTTGATATTCTTATCCGACCCCGCCGCAAAATGAAGCTCCTCTCCCAGATCCACCATCATCGTGTTGGTATACGCCGAACCCGTAATGCCAATTCCTTTATCAAGGGCTTCGTGGTATTTTTTATACAGTATCTCAAACTTGTAAGCCTGCGGTGTGGATACCCTCCGAAGCGTCTCCCGCGGAACATATTCCTTCGTGATTTCGGGATTATCCTTGTCTACCACGAAAATCTGCTCGTTATAAGGAAGAGATGTAACAGCATTGCCATAAGCCTTGCATTTGACAATCACATCTGTAAGCACGCTCTCATCTACAAGCGGACGAATGCCATCATGTATTATGACGATATCCTCAGGGCAAAGTTTCCCCTCAAGGCAGAAAACACCGTTCCTGATGGATTCCTGTACGGAACCTCCTCCGTCAATCACCCATTCCAGCTTGTCAATATTAAATTGTTTTGCATAAGCCCATACGATATCCTTCCAGCCGGCCAGGCACACCACGCCAATGGAATCCACCTGCGCATGCCGCTGAAATCCTTCCAGCGTATATATCAGAATGGGCTTATCATAAACATGAATAAACTGCTTTGGAATATCCTGACCCATCCTGTTCCCCGAGCCTCCGGCTACGATAATGGCATTTATTGACACCCTCGCCGTCCTCCTTTGTCCACCTTTTACAAAAGGTTCTTCTCAATCAGAGCTTTGATATTTGTCGAATTTGTACTTTTCGTATATGGAAGAAATACCAGATCCGCACCATGCTCTCTCAGATATTTCTGCGCATCCAGCCAATATGGCGCATTGATGTAGTCGCTCCCTGAAAACTGGACATCAAAATGATACATTGCGAAAGCTTCCTGCGGTCCGTTGTATTCAAGTGGAATTTCCACTACCTCGTCAACAAACCTGCAGCTCCTGACCAAATCCACTCTTTCATCAAAGGGAATAAACGGGTTTACGCCTTTCTTCTTTACAACGCCCTTGTCAGACACTACTCCGACGATCAGGTAGTCGCACATTGATTTTGCCTTCCGCAAAAGATTCAGATGCCCTACATGGTATAAATCAAACACTCCGGAAATATATCCCACGTGATATTTCTTTTTGCCATCCGCAACGTTCATTTCTGCCGTTGGCCGTCTTTTTTTAGGGTAAGGTTTTACCGGATCATAGATGCTGAATTCCGATACCCCCATATCCTCCAACTGTTTCATGACGGAAATATAATTTTTGATGCATACAAGAACCTTAAACTCCCCGGGTGAAAGCCTGTGGAGCAATTCGGGGGACTGGATCCTGATACCATACAATTCCTCTCCCCATCGCTTTTCCTGATTGTCCACAATGGCATAAACCGGATAATCCTCACGATACATGCTCATAAACTGCTCTGCAAACCTGCCCGAACCAAAAAGGATGAGCTTCCTTGTATCACAATGATTAAAAATGTCCACAAAAAGACGGTAATAATCATCCGAAGTATAATTCATCCTCTGCCGGTTGGAATTTACGATATCCGCATTTCTACGGACCTTTTGATGATACTGCCACAATTCCCCCTCACTTCGAAGTTCCCATAAGAAGCGCCCTTCCATTTCCCGCCAATCCTGAATCCTCTGCCACAGATGATACCTCTCATAAAGGATCTCCGCCGGAAGTATTTTGTTAAGTTCACTGTTTCCAAAATACAGCGTGGTAATCACGCGGGCACGGATTGCGTTGGCGGGAAATCGCTCCTTGCGAAATTCCTGGTCAAAGAATACAAAATCTCCATTCACATAAAAGCTGTTTAACGGCACCAAATCCAGATATCCGTATTCCAAAGTGAGTCCCAGGTCATCGTCCTCCTCCCCTCCCACGGCGACGGAAGAGGAGACGACAAGATCCATGAAGCGATCCATCGCTTGATAAAAATCATCGAGATCTGTCCGAAGAAGATTCTTGAGATACAGTTGTCCAGTCGGTGCTTCCATATACGGCATGCGGATACTACCATCCGTACACTCCATCTCGACCGTCTTCAACCCATGCTTTCTTAAATCCTCCGAATAAGAAAGCATTCTGTTTATTCTCTCAGCCCCCTCCGGATATGCGGGTTTCTTTTCAACCGTATTGTCTTCACGTATAACGGTAAGCATCGCATTCCTGTGATTTCTCTCCATCGATGAAGTAACCTGGAGAACATCCGATAACCCCGCCCGCTCCGTGCAGCCCGCCTCCACCAGATATGCATTTGCCATGGGGTGAAACATCCCGTTAGAAAACAGCGATTGGTAAAGAGACTCCTCCTCAAGGAATACCGTTTCCGGCGAATAGTACGACGGGTACAGCCTGTTTGCCAGATCTTCATTCGGGATGTAGTCATACTTGAGCAAATGGCTGGGGTTTTCCAGGTTGGAAAGGACCGAATAAAAATTTCGCCGGAGAAACCCCTCGGATCCCAGAATCTGTTCTATTTCAAATTTTGCGTACATCCGCCCCCGGAAAACATCCTCGGATTTCATATATGCACGCCGATAATTTTCCACGCCGTCAAAATTTCGATTTGTATAGCAATCTCTGTCTCCACAGAAATATCGTATTCCAAAGCGGTTGTTAAAACCAAGCAGGCAAATGCCGTCCGGTTTCAAAAGACGCTTCCAGCAACGGAGCACGGTTTCCGGATCCTCCGCCTTTTCAATTAAGCCAATACAAATAACGTAGTCGAACTGACCATTTCGTTCAGCGCAAAAGTCGTTTTCAACGGAACGCAAAAGGGTCGCCACGGTAACGCTCAGATGATCTCCCACCTGATTTCCCTCATCATCGTAAACATACCCCGATTTACTCATCAAAAATTCACAGATGGCATCCCCTTCACGCCCCACATAAAGCACGTCGGCATCCTTATGAAATTTATACCACGCAATAAGTCCCTTTTGCAGTTCTTTGATCTGCGTCATATGATCCATAATTTATGTTCATCCCCTCATCATATAATCCAATAGAAATTATCAAACATGTCCTCACATTCCAGGAAGGAATGGATCCCCTTTTTATATAACTCCTCTTCGATTTCCCTGTGTGACCTTGAATGCCTCTTTGCTCCAATGATGAATTCACAGTTTTCTGTATGAATCTGCGGATCATAAATATTTCTGACAGGAAAAATGCCAATCATTGACGATTTCACTTCACCCTTGGTCACAATGAAACCAGCCAGTTTACTGACAATGCCAACAGAGTGTAATATACGCATCGTCCTCTGTGCCCTGTCTTCCATTCCGCATATCCATATATGGTCTGCCTGATTCAGCCTGGACAGAATGCGATTCCGCATGTGGATTATATTTTCACAAAAAACTTCCGGAGCAGCGGAAAACCGTCTAAACCAGTCAACCGCACTCCCGTCGGCCATTTTCTCAAGCAGATACCCATACTCCTCGTAATCCTTGGATATCACTTCCAAATAATCCATCTTTGTCTCATCAGAAATTCTCAGTAAATTTCCCGCATGGCGAAACAATTGATAATAATTGCAGTATTCCAAATCACTTCCGCTCAGGCCGTTTTCAGCCAATTTCTTTCTTACCCATCGGTATTCCTCAAGCATTGCATATTCTTTATATTTCCCGCGTATCGACGATCCCTCATTGTCCTGCCTGTACAGGTACAGCGGCTCGTCGATCCACATGGCTCTTGAAGCATAGTACATCGTTTGTATCCAAAAACCATTGTCCTGAAAAGAAGCACCGGGAGATTCATGATGACGTATATGAAACTTGTCCAAAAATGTTTTCCTATATATTCCGCTCCAGGTATTCATAAAAAAGCGGAAAAATTTATCCCGATCATTCTCTTTTAACACAATTCCAAAATATCCATCCACTCCATAAGCATGATGAGGAATACGGTATCCCATGGAATCCCAGCAAAAATAACATTCACCCTTTACCATGTCCAAGTCATGTTCACAGGCCAACGCATACAGTCTTTGATACATATTGCCCAGTATGGAATCATCGCTTTCTACAATTCCAATATATTCACCTTTTGCACAGTCAATCCCGAAATTGACAGCACTCCCATACCCCCCATTATTTCTGTGAAAAACCCTTATCCGCCCATCCATATCAGCATAGTAATCCAATATTTCAGGGCACCTGTCCGTTGCGCCATCATCGACGCAAATAATCTCAATATCTTTTAATGTCTGGGCAAGTATGCTGTCAAGGCATTGCCTCAGGTATTTATCCACATTATAGACAGGGACAATAATGGAAACCGCTGGTCTCATTGTTTAACCTCGCAATCATTTAATATGTCAAAGTAGATCCGTTCAGAGGGAGTCCGATGATTCATACCCGCAACATGTTCACGAATGAACTGCATACGCTTATCCTTATTCTTATCTTTCCCTTCAATTACCACTTCCTGAATAAATTCCCTTATGTCATCAAGTAAATTCACCGCATGATAATGCTGTTCAAAAACCTGTTTACCGAACGAATTGAAATTAAGATTGCCCTCTGATGCCTGTGTGTAGATGGCGGGTTTTCCCGTAACAAGGTATTCCAATGTGAAACTACATCCGTCGAAAATCATGGCGTCAGACGTCAAAAACAAATCCATGTATTGGCCTTCAACAAGTTGGGTATTCTCCATCTCCATCCACTTTTGATAGTATTTTTCAACCCTGTCTTTTCCCCAGGACTTCTTTACTTGTTCAAAGAGCAACGGATGCGGTTTAAAGGCAATTTGAATGTTCTTCTTAAATTCATTGGCAATTTCTATCATGTAATCATACAAATCAAAAAAACTGGACAATGCATACGGACCTGTTTCTTTATAGATAAAATCGGTCCAGTGTGGCGCCCATATGATCCTCTTCTTTCCATCATTGCCAGGCTTCCAACAATCCATGGGAATATATTTTTTATCAAAATAAGGATCCAGCTTTGAGGAACCCAGTGCGGCACAGTTTAAAGCGGCGTCCCCCCGGTAATGCGAAGCCAACGGTATTAAATCATTACTTGAAAGATACTCTTTCTTTGACAAATAATTAGCATACTCATTTAATTCTGATGCGTGGTCCATCAATTGAATTCCATAATTAATCAGATAATTAAAGGAATCGGTATAGCGAAACAATTGATAATATTCATGGACATGCCCAGCCCAATTATGAGTAAAAAGCAGAATGTCCGGTTTCAGTGTTAACGGGTCAAAAAACTCATCCGTATCTTCATCATATCCCGCTATGAAGGGAATCCCTTTCTGACGTAAAAAGCGTTTCATTTTCCCCAAAATTTCACACATAACGTCTTTGCCGCTCATCACAAAGGGAACTATGACAACACTTACCCTGAATAAACCATTTTCTTTAAACAAACGGTAAAGCGTGTCAAAAAACCATGTCTGCGACCGGCTCTCAAAAAACACGACGTTCAGCTTCTGTCCGTTTAAGAGCTTCCCTCTGATTTTTTTCATTGCCGTCTCCGCAATGCCTGAATGCATGGTATTGAGCCTGTTCTTTATTTCTGTAAAGAACGGGCATGCTGCGCTATCTGAAACTTGATAATAAATCACTCCGTCTCTTCCAACCAGCTTCTGATCTCCATAAAAATAAAATTCCTCCCAGTCAAAATAATAGGGCGTTTCACTGACAGCAAAGAGGATCCTGTCATCACCAATGCCCATTTCGTGTAACTGGCCATACATTTCGGCGTAATGAACAGAAGCGATCAGTATATGGTTTGATTGCATCTCATACTGCAATCTTCCAGGCGAATAAACAGGCAAGCCATCCTGACATTCCACAACATCGCCAGATACTGCATTGTCTAAAAATCCGATAATATGATATTTATTCTCTATGCTTTTTCTTTTCGATTGAAAATATTTACCTCTGCCAAAAACAAGAACATCCATATCAATATACTCTCGCACTTCCTTTTCCATAGGTATTCAAAGTATCCCTTTATTCAGCATTTCCCTCTAAGACTGCCCTACGCCAGGATTCTTTTCAGATTCCCGTCGTGATTCACTCCATCATCCGCAATTACTAAGACCGTCTTCATTCCATTCTGTCTCCCACCCTGACTTTTCCCTGATATTGATAATCCACAACTTCAACAAAGGTATCCCTTGTCTTTACATAAAATCCTTCTTTCGTCTTACCAAGGATCTGCCCCGGTATATTAATATAAACCGGTGCACCCTCCACCAGCCGTACTTTGTTAATGTAAATTTCTTCTCCGTTCAGATGAGATAACGCCATGGGACCCGGCTCGCAGAGCGCCCGTACAAAATTAAAGATCTCGCGGCTTCCCGTGTTCCAGTTTATCACTTCATCCCCAGGTCTCCGTATGCCACAGTACATGCCGATTCTATCAATGGTATCCTGCTTTACCGCACAAACCGTTCCCTGTTGAATCTCCTTCACGGCATCGTATAAAATCTCTGCGCAGCCTGTGTAGGCCTGTTCCAGCAATGTTTTATAATCATCCTGATCCCGGATGGGATAGGTCCTTTGCAGAATGATATCGCCCGTATCAATCCCCTCGTCTATATAATGAACCGTGATACCAAACTCTCTTTCATCATTAATCAGAACCCAGTTTAGAATATTGCGTCCTCTGTAGTATGGTAATTTCCCTGCATGGCAGTTAATCGTCTTATATTTCGGCAGGTTTATCATCTGTCTTTTAAATATCTGATTAAAAGACATGGACACGAACAAATCCGCCTGATAACCTTTCATTTTTCGAATAAATTCTTCCGTGTTGATATTCTGACTGATCTCAATCGGAATGTTGTTTTCTCTTGCCAGCCTCAACAATACCGGATCCCTCTTATCATATCGAACCGAAACAAATTTAATCGCTATGCTTGTATCTTCATTCAATTTCTGAAACGCCTCGTGCGCCCAAGGCCCATCCCCGAAATATCCGATCGACAACATTTTTAATCCCCTTGTCTTTCCTACACCGCAAAATTTTTCATGCAACTTTTTCACTATGCCGTGAAGTATGAATTCCCTGTATCACGATTACCCGGCTTCTTAGTGATAAGACTTACAACTCACAAATAAAATGTATTGACACCATAAATGATGTTACTTATCTCCTCTTCGCTCATATAGTCCATCATCGGAAGGGATACAACAGTATCACAATCATGTTCTGCATTTGGATTTGCCCCTCTCTCGATTCCCAAAAATTTCAACGCCGGCTGTAGATAGGACGGCATTGGATATAATACATCCGTTTTTATGCCATGATCCAGCATATGTTTCCTAAATTCATCCCTCTCTTCCACATTTACAACAAATTGATGCCATATGGGATTGGCTCCCTCAGGAATCTCCGGCAGCCTGACTCTCGAACTATGTATCTCATTCCTGTATCTTGATGCGATATGCATACGGTTATCCAGGTATGTTTTCCAGTGGAGCAATTTAACCCGAAGGAGACCCGCCTGAATTTCATCAAGCCTTGAATTAAATCCAACCTCGACGTTATGGTATCTTCCCTCGCTGCCATAATTCCTCAATATTTTTATGCGGTCAATGATCCCCTTGTCTTTCGATACCACTGCGCCTCCATCTCCAAAGGCCCCAAGGTTCTTGGTCGGATAAAAGCTAAAGAAAGATACCTTTCCAAAAAGCCCGGTTGCCCTATTATTATACGTGGCAAAATGAGATTGAGCGCAATCTTCAAATAACATCAGGTTATGCTTCTCACACAGCGACAGAATCCTGTCCATCTTCGTAGGCATCCCATAAAGATGAGTCACGAGTACCGCCTTGGTTTTTGACGAGATCTTTTCTTCTATCCTGTCTGCGTCTATATTATGATATTTGTCAGAATCCACAAATACCGGGACGGCGCCATTCTGAATAATGCCCAGCATCGTCGCAATATATCCATTTGCCTGGACAATCACCTCGTCCCCCTGTCCTATGCCTGATGCATATAAACCCAATCGTATCGCATTAAGCCCATTATCGACGGAGGCAGCATATGCGTCTTCTCCCAGGGCAGCCGCAAATTCCTTTTCAAACTCCGCCACCTCGTTCCCCAGTATGTACCATCCGCTTTTCAGCACGGACAGCGCCTTTTGATCGTATTCGTCTTCAAAAAGTTTATAGCTTCGAGATAAATCATTTATCGGTATCATGTCGGTTTCCTCTCTCCCAGTTCATAACGTCTATCATTTCCTGCTTCGTATTGTTACTGCTCCTGATAATAAATGTACAGATAGTCTGTCCCTTTCTCAAAACCCTTCCGCTCCAGTTCCGAGACAATGTCCTTTAAATAATTGGCCAGCGATACCATAACCACGTGTTTCTGTGGATTCAACACGCCCGGATATTCCACCGGGATGTTGTTTACCTCTCTCATCCTGTCCGCATTTCTGTCCACAAAGAAATCTGTTTCCACATCCATTTTCTTCAGAAATCCCACGAGTTCCGTTCCCCGTTTACCGGCTCCCCAAATCACAAGTTTCCTGTTCTTATTATTTGTCTTCTCCAGAAAACGAACAATATTATTCCTATATTTTTCTTTGACACGCTCCATAATATAAGTCATTTTTCTGTTATATTCTTCATATGTCAGCCTGGTGCCGTTAAGAGCACTTAGGAAAAAGTCATAGTTGTTGCAATGATTCCGCCTGTAATAATCCCGACATAATTGTCCGATCTCTTCCTTTCTGTCAGCGGTGTAAATATCATCTAATATTTCTTTGATCGTATGAGTTTTAATGTCAAACAGGTCAATCTGGTCCGGTCCCCATCCCAAAAGAAAACTGTTACATTCAAACAAATACGCATATCGATTGCAGTGAAAAGGCCTGACATCATTCGGGATCACCACGGAAGGCAGTCCGGCAGAAGCACCCTCAAGAACAGAGGTACCCATGGCAAATAAAATGTCCGCCTTTTCCGACAACAAATTATTGATTTCCCCGATGCTCAGGGTACCGCAAAACACCAGATTCACATATTCCGGTTTCATGTAGTCGGCCAGTACGTTTTTGCTGTCTCCCTCTCCAATGACATAGATATTTACAGCACAGCAAAACCGGAAGTCTTCTGCAATATTATCAATAAGATCCGTTATCGCATATACCTTATCAATAACAAGTCTCCCGACAACGGCAATATTGATTTCATCCGGATCAATTAAGTCTTTTGATTTGATCCTTCTTCTTTCAGGAACCGTTATGGGAACATAGATTTCACGAAAATGTATTCCATACGATTCTTGGGCTTCCCAGTGGGCTTTGTCGCAATAGAATTCCGAATCCTTCTCGCTAATCAGCGCCAGCATGTCCTTTAAAAGATCCTGATCGCACCTTAACCCCGCCTGCAAGGATGGAATGCATAAATTGTGCCAGTTTAAAAACAACACTTTGGAGTTTCTGTTTAAAACCGGAATGCGATCACCCCAGTAAACAGGGGTAATCAGATATATTTCTTCTTCAACGAACAGTTCAAAAGGCTTTTCATCATGATATTCAATAATCTTTACCGAAGTATCACGTAATCTCTCCAGTGCGGCACCGTCATCGTATTCTGTGTAGTAAACAGAATATTCCGAGTTTTCCGACAACATGATTGCCAAATTTGATAAAAATATGGGGCCTCCACTTATCACCCGAAACGGGAAGAAGAAGACGACTGTTCTTTTATTGGTATCCGTAATTGACCTGTCTTTTATTTCCATAATCTAGCTCTCACATAACTCTATCATTCCAACAAAATGGTTATACAAAAAACACACCCTTTTCCCATGAAAGGCGATTGCAGGCTTTGGCTCATCGGTTAAAATAAAATTATATTCCCTGAGCTTATCTATGGATTTTTCGAGATCCGGCACCAAATAGCAGCTGTGATAGATGCTTTGGTTTTTGCCCTTTCCCAGAAAAGCATCCACCGGCGACTTCGCATCTTTATTTGATTTTTGAATCAGTTCGATCAATGTACTGCCATTGGACATAAATACGATTCGCAAATTCCTGTCGGTATCCTCAACACTCCCTCCCTCACATTTAAAGCCAAGCATTTCGTATAACAAAATGCTCTCCTCCATATTCACAGTGGCAATTCCAAAATGGTGCAAATCCATTTTATCCCCCCTCATCCTTTCATTTTCATCAATCCCGTAAACTCCTGCTTCCTTATAATCTTAGTATAATGCGACGGCAGCGCAGCTTCATCAAAACCGTACTCGTGGAGAAAATTACCGGCGGGAGCATTTTTTTTCGTGCTGATAAACTCTCCGTTTAAAACGGTAAAACCCTCCCTTTCCAGATCATTTTCTATAAAGTGCAGGAAATCATATTCCAGCTGCCTCTCCATTACCCGGCAGCTCATAAGAAATTCATCAATAGTTGCGCCTGTTTCATTTAATGTCAAAATGCAGAGCAGGGTTATGCCATTGTCACCAAATCTGTCCCTGACGCTTCCAATATAAATTCTTTTTCCCCTGTCTTTCAGGAATTGTCCAATCTCCAACTCCGTATATCGTTTCGTGGTCAGATTGAACTGATTGGTTTTCTGTGTCATCTGCGCAATTCTTCCAACATGGTCGGCGTCGGCTCTGGAAACCGTCAATTCCATTTCAAGGGACTTAATAAAGTCATCTATATTGTGTACCGTGCTTTTCAGCCTGTTCCTTTCCCGGTTGGCAATATACATATCTGTCTTTTCAATATCTTCTTTCAACAGCTTGTCCGTCTTAAAATATTGCTCATATAAAAACAGGCCATACTGCTCAAGATTATCTGAATCAGCAGGAAAATCCGGGACCTCCACTTCCGTAAGACGTGTCTTTACCTCCTCCCTTTCCGCAGGATTGTCGTCCACAAAAACGATAGAATCCAACCCGATGTTAAGTTCATTGGCTATTTCGGTAATCGCCTGACTTTTTGGACCCCAGTTTATCCTACGCGAAACAAAATCATCCTTTTTCAGGGGCATGCCACCTTGATCAAATAACTCTTCCACATCCTCCTCATTGTTTTTTGATGAGATTGCCAGTATTACCCCGGTTCTTTTTATCTTTAATATCATTCGCTGAAAGTCATAATATTTCTTTCCTTCCTTATGGTCCGAAACAACAATGCCCTCTATACCGTCCTCACCGATGACTCCTCCCCAGAGCGTATTGTCCAAATCCAAAACCAGACACTTTTTCCGGGGATGTGTCCTGAAATAATCCACGGCCGATAATTCATCAGCTATCATTTTCAATGCGCTTATGGAATATGGACACGATGACAGGTACTCCATCTGCTTCGAGCAGGCCTTGTCTTCCCCAATGATTTCGATCATTCGCTTTATATTTATGCAAACAATATTTGCATAGTTCTCACACAAACCGTATATTTCATTATTGATTTCCCATTCAAATGACTCGATTTTTTTCATATCCTCCAGACAAATGGAGGTTTTATGAGAACATCTGACATTGGAAATATATACGTGAATCTCTTTGTGCCGATATGAAAAATCTTCCAATGCAGACAGGACATGTCTGACATATCCGGCATCTTTACCGGACTCTAACAGCGCATTCCCATCCAGTATGATGAATATGCACGAATAACTGTGAAGCCCGTAATGATCAGGATCGATTAAATACTGTTCCCATGTTCCAAATCCATGATTAACTTGTACAGAGGAAAGCCTTTTATTTAATTTTATCAATCCGTCCATTGTCACATTTGAAATTAATAATTCACTTCCCATATTTCAAGAAATCCCCCAAACAACGTATCTTTGCGGCATCATCCACCGAAATGAAGACGCCAAAGTTTTCCACGACAGCCGCAATAAGCATTACATGGGCTAATGAATCCCACTTGCCGACATCCTTCATGTCCGTATCCATTTCTATTTTTTCAGTCCCTAAAATATCCTTCGCAATACAAAGCAGCTTTTCTTTTTCAATCATATTTACCCTCCAGCAAACCTGCAAACCGGTTCCTTATATTTTTTTTGAATTCTCCCTTGCTGACAACATTGTAATATACGGTAAACTCACCAACATCCTTGTCATCCTCCCCCTCCCCGCCGAAACGTTTCCAAAAATTTACTACTTTAACATTATCCTGTATTGTTTTCGTAAACACGGTATCAAGGTCAAGCACATCAAAGGCAAAATCATGCGCCAAAATGGCAGATTCCAAATTCTCTACCGCCGTCCCATATGAGATCCACCTTCCCAACTCAGCATGATTCATCGCCTGATTAATCTCGTATATGGAAATTGTGCCCACCTGCGTCGTATTCTTTCTACTTATAATGGAAAAAAAGTAGTCGCCCGCACGTTCTCTTTGGGCTTCAATCCATCGAATTTCCTGGTTTAAATCATCATCAACCCTATGTACAAAAGCGTTTTTTGCACTGTCAAGCCTCATGTCAAGAATAAACTGCGCATCTTCCCTGGTAACGGATCTTAAAATAACATTTGTTCCAATTATTTCCTTATCATAGACCATTTTTTACCTCTCTTTGCAAAGCTCGAAAATCATCATGATTTCTGATATACTCATTTCCATCGTACAGTTGATTTGACATACACAGGAGGACCGAGTCCTTGCTGAAATCATACATGTTTTTCCAGATCATTGTAGGTAAGTACAGTCCCATATGCGGATGATCTAATACATATGTTTTCTTAGCCCCATATATGTCCTCTACGTCAACCTTGCTCGTACCTGCGACGTTCACCAGAATAAATTCACTTTTCTTATTGGCATGGCGGCCTCGAATCACCGTTGAATCCGATCCATATATGTAAAACACTCTTTGAACATTGAACGGAATCTCTTTTCCACACTCAGCCACTACCAGATGTCCTCTTTCGTCTCCAAGCTGTTGAAATTCCATCAGCTTTACGGCGGTTACACTTTTATACATGATCAAATTCTCCTCATATAATTTTTTACTTTTCTTTAATTTTCATTTTCTTTGCATGCATACACTTCCTGAATTGATAAGAAACGTTTACCGCCCTGGAAGAACCCCTTTCCGGAATACTTGCGAAAGCATCCATAATTTTCCACGCATTCGATGTATTATCATATAAATCCAACACTGTCCTGCGCGTTTGTTTTCCCAATGAAAAATACTCGTCATCGGTCATATCCATCACCGCCGAAATTTGCGCCGATACGTCATTTTCGTCACCTTTGTCATAAAAGCCCAATTGCGGATGCTCATGTGAAAAAAAATCCCTTCCTATGATTCTCATCGTCCAGGGTTTTACTACAATACAGGGGATTCCGTACTGTGCCGCATCCAGCACAGACGTTCCCATACCGATATACAGCGTACAATCCGAAAACACCTCCTTTAATTTTGTATATTCTGTCTTGCCATAAAGTTGAACCTCAATATTTTCAGGAAATTCTTTTTCCTTGATATGGTCCTCCAACCTTTGAACGCCGCTTCCATAGGAAATGATCGATACTTTTATCCTATAATCCGCCTTAAAAGTTTCAAGCAAATCCAGCAATCCTATCAGATACCCCTTAAAAGGAAATTCAGCCCTCGCTATGGAAACAATTTTCAATTCTCCCCGGTTTATGGCCCTTTCCAAAATCGAGGCTTCTGTTACATCCACAATATCAATTCCAATATTTACATTATGAATATTCTTTACGGATCTGGCCGAAAGTTTATAATAGTCTGTCGCCCCCCTTAAATAATTATGGTCAGCTGTAATGATTCCGCCCACATTAAATATGCTCTTTATGGAAAAATGCGTAAAAACATAATTTAAGTGCGATAACTTGTCATCCTCCTTTATCTTATATTGGTAATCATCCCACAGATACATTGCGACTTTAATGTTGCCTGTTTTTAAAGCCGCAATTCGAAAATAATCATTCAAGCTAAAAACCAGCACATAAACGCTTCCCGCTCCATATAGTCCTCGTCTCCATTCCTCCTCATTCCACCAGTCATTTACTTTTATACATTCAATTTTTAATCTCTCAATTTCCTCACAGACAAAATCATCATTTATCTCCTGATAAATAATCCTCACGGAATACTCCCTGTGAATATATTGTTCTGCCCACCGCAAGGCAAGCAAATGACCGCCCCCTAAATTCCAAATTCTAAATGCGAAAACCACCGTCGATTTCATAACACTACCAGCCCTGTACTATCCTATATTCATCATTCATATTGCGAGCAATACTCCACGTATTTTTCTGCGACATTTTCCATATTAAAATTATCTGCGTATTTCCTGATAGCGCCTTCATCCCAATCCCTTTCATACCACTTCAAAATCCCGTCTCCCAATGCGGCACTGCTTCTATCCCCCACCAGGATGGTTGCACAAGGGTCATTGACATCTCCTGCGGTTTCGTTATCCCCAAACATAATTACGGGCTTTCCATATATAAGTGCCTCCAAGGCCACAAGGCTTAACCCTTCATTCAGGCTTGGCATAACGAGCCCGTCAACCGCCGCATAAAGGCTATGCATCGTATCTCTGTCAAAGGTGCCTATATACCTAAGAGCGTCCTCCAGTCCCCTTGCCTTTATTTTCTCTTCAAGCACTTCCTTCTGCGGCATCCTTTTAGAATCATTCCCGCAAAACAGAATTGCCGTATTCCGTTTTATTCCCTCCGGAAGCAGGTCGAAAGCGTCTACAAGCTGCACCTGATTCTTTCGTGGATGCAGGGTTCCCGAGCAAAGCAAAACTTTTTTATCTCCAAGATGGAATTCCCTGCGGAAATCCCTTGAAGCCACATCCCTCTTTTTAAACGGAGTGCCGTTAGGAATAGCAGTAACCCGATCCGGTCTAATCTTTGGATATGTATCAAGTATATTCTTACGCATCGCAGTACTCACCGCTATCGCATCTAAATTATCATCTAAAAACGCTCGATCTTCCCACTTTCTTGTCTCAGCATCGAGTGCAATATCCCTATTCCCCTGAAATAAATGAACCACAAGCGCAAATTTTTGTTTTAAGCTTTTACAGATCTCAATACAATTAGATGAAAATTCACCTCCGCCCTGAACCAGAACGATATCGGGTTTTATTTTCAGCAAGGCTTCTTCAAATTGCCTGTTTAATCCCTCATGCCATTCATCTATATTCTCTTCCGTGCGAAATTGGGGTAAGTATTTCCCATTATTCACTATGTGAATATGGCCAAAAGAAGATTGTGACAGTTTCATACTTCCCACAAAAAGATAAGATTCCTCTAAACGTCCAATGTACTCACATATATCGCATATCATAATGGAGCCGCCATTGCGCAGTACTTCTAATTCTCCATCGTTTTCGTCAAATACCCTCCATGCCGTGGATAATATTTTCAAAGCGCCATTTCCTCCTTTAGCACTGAAACAACCCGATCCAGTTCCTCTTCGGTCAATCCGGCGCTGCATGGCAGATTTAAAATCCTGTCATGGTAGAAGACAGCCTTTTCAATCCGATATGAAAGCTCATCTCTATAAGGTTTTAACGTGTGAATCAGTTTCCATACGGGCCTTGCCTGTATTTCATTCTCTGCCAACAGCCTCATCGTCTCATCTCTGTCCTCCGCCATATATGAATAAAACCAATAATTTGGTCTGGTATCCCTCCTGAACGGCAAAAGCTCAATATCCCGCTCAACATATCTGCGGTAATTATTTTCTTTTTGCAAAATGAATTCTTCCAGTTGTTCAAGCTGCGCCAGGCCTAATGCCGCTTGTAAATTTGTCATTCGGTAATTGTATCCAATTTCATCGTGATCAAAATATAGCAAATCAGATTTTGCCTGCGTCGATAAATGGCGGCACTCATTGGCAATCCGCTCATTACCCGTAACAATCATTCCCCCGCCGCCCGTGGTAATGATCTTATTTCCGTTAAACGAAAAAACACCAACATCTCCAATGGTTCCGGCATATCTGCCCGCATATTTCCCGCTCGTATAATATGTGCCAAGCGCTTCTGTTGCATCCTCAATAACCCTGATCCCATATCTTTTTGCAACGTCCATGACAGACTCCATATCAGCCATGTTTCCAAATACATGTACTACTACAACTGCCCTTACCGATTTGCCTGTCTTAGTATGAATCAATCGTCCATCGGTAAAATGACACTCTTTTGCGCAAAACTCCTCCAGCTTATATGGGTCAATCGTCAAACTGTCATCGCAATCCATAAAAACCGGTGTTGCATTGACATATTTAACAGGGTTTACCGCCGCTACAAAAGTCAGTGTAGGTACCAGAACAATATCATTTTTACCGATTCCCTGACTGAGCAGTGCCAGGTGTATTCCAGCCGTTCCACTCTGACAGGCGACTGCGTAATCCGCTTTTACATATTTTGATAATTGATCCTCAAAATTACCAATCGCCTTCCCCGCAGTCGAAACCCATTCCTCCTGTATGGCCTGTGTAACATATGCGATTTCATTTCCTCTGAAACAGGGAACCGATAAAGGAATATGCCGATTCATAAAAGTCCCTCCCATCGTTTGCTGCATGAACGCACGTATTCACATCTTTTCATCAAGATTTTTTTCTGTTTCCAGGTGGGAAAATTCAGGCAAATATTTATGAATCATTTCTATGATGTCCCCCTTATTCTTTTCATCCTGATTTAAAGCGTCCTCTAATCTCTTTATAAATGCCGTCACGTCATCTCTGTTCGGAATATTTCCCGGTCTGATAATTCCGACCGCATCATACTTTTTCATCTCGGTCAGCTCGTCTGAAGTGTAAAATTCTTCAAATTTCTTTTCTCCCGACGTGTCGGATTTTTCAAAAAGTACCGGGTATTCCCTGCTTCCCCGCTTTAATGCAGCCATTCTGCTGACAGCCTCCATATTTGATTTGCATTCAACCGGCTCATATCCTAAAACCCTCAAAAAATTCCTGGCAATATTATCAAAAGACTCCATCTGGCTTACTTGCAGTTCAGGGAAAAATATTGATCTACTTTCTCCCATGATCGCCGCCAGCAAACATATTTGCCCGCTCTCCACGGGACTGACAAAATATCTCTTAATGTCCGTGGGTGCGCTTATGGGCTGTAATTTAGAAATTCTGTGCATAAATCCATCCAACAGTGATCCATTCGAAAACGCCACATTGGCAAATCTCGCTGTCTTGACCGGAAATAATTCAGAATAACTAAATATTAAATCCTCCATGATTCTTTTCGAAACGCCCATGACATTAACCGGATTTACCGCCTTGTCCGTACTTACACAAAAAAAACTTTCCGGCGGATAAGTTGCCAGCAAATCCAGCAGGCCCATCGCATTGATCACATTGTTTCGCAGCATTGCCTCTATGCTGTATATATCTTTTTCACTTCTCACATGCTTATGGGCGGAAAAATTGCAGACGATGTCAAATCCCGCAATGCTTTTCCCTGTGTTTCTGTGTCCCATAAACATATGCCTGAACGGACGGCTGTTATAGTCCATTGGATAAGTGCGGTAAGTGTCAGGCATATAAATCCCGCTGCACCTGAGATCTCTGGTCAGTTCCGTCAGGGCATTTTCATTGGTGTCTACAATTATGACCTCGCCCGGCTCAAATGGGAGCATTTCTTTTATAAAAGAGCTTCCAATGCTTCCCGCCCCGCCTATGACAAGCACACTTTTTCCATGTATTTTTTCATACAGTTTTTTTTGATTGTCATCAATATCCTTCTGAAACATGCTGCCGGAACGTCTTATGACATATTCCGATATAAAATCATTAAGATCAAACATCAAATTCATAGTTATTTAAATCTGGCACCGTTAAATTCCACCAGAATCCTCCCGGTTTCTTCTTTATTTTTACCCTTCCTTCAAGATAAGCTTCATAATATTGAACAAATCGCTCATCATATTTGGATAATAATCTGTAATGGCTCCGCTTCACCTCGATTTCTTTTCTCAGATTACAGTCTGTTTGAACGGAGACGCCTGCAAAATTATTGTCATGTATGCGATATCGTGTAAAAGCTGCCCGTCCCGTATGAATTCCCCTTAATCCCATAATCAACAGTCTCGAATACAGGTACCAGTCAAACACAAAGGTATCACAATCAAACAATGATGAAATGAACTTCTCGTCAACGCTGCCAAGCCTCAAAGCGGTGTTTGACAGGCCAAGGAAATTAGAATTTGCAAGTATTTCAATGCCATTTGCCGAATCAGGCATTTGAAAGGCAGTGCTTTCACAGCCGTCCGGCAAAATGTCATTGTAAAAAAAATCAGCACCCGTAGTTCTAAAACAGTCCACCGTCTCCTGGATTCGCCCTTCTGAAAACGTATCATCCGCATCGCCAAAAACCAACAAATCCGCTCCCGACTCTTTGGATTCCTGTATCAGTTTGACCCTCAGGGCCTGCGGTGTAAGCTGCGAAAAATTCTCGATTACGTCAGCACGGACATCCAAAAAAGCGAGTTTCTTAAATATTTCCTGTTTCTTTACCTGATCGGTCAATATAAGAACAGAAAAATCACGAAACGTCTGCGCTTGCAGACTCTGGATAAAATCTTCAAAATATTTTATGGCATCCGGGTATACCACCGTGACAACTACCGTTTTCAATATTCACTTTACTCCTAATATATTCCGCATAGCAAAAATCATCATAAGTGTCAATATCAACAGAGTCGCTTTCACGCATAACGTAAGCCACTGTTTTATCTGTATAATACGTTCTCTCTTTCACCAGAATATCGAAATCAAGAATATATATGGCCCCATTGGGTATGCAATAACCGCCGTCATCCTGCCTGTTTCTTAATACGCCTGATTCCATTCCGAATCCACAGCTATGCAGATACCCGTTTTCACCAACCTTAAGATACCAGCTCGGTGGAACATCCGCCCGCCTGACTGAAATGAGCGTTTCGCAATCGGATTGAGAAAACAACTCAAAGGCCTCGTCAATATGCCTGCTGTTCCTAAAAGGAACCGTCGGAAGAAGCACCATGAACTTCTTAAGATCGGCCCCATCACGTTCAACCAGAAAATTAACTGCATGAATATAAACATCTACTGCCGACGCTGTATCTGTAGCTAATGCTTCCGGTCTTAAAAACGGTACCTCCGCACCATACTGTTCAGCAATTCCGGCTATGCCGCGATCATCCGTAGTGACTATGACTCGATCCACACAGCTTGCACCAATTGCAGCCTTTATGGTATGTGCAATCAAAGGGATCCCGTCTAACTCCTTCACATTTTTTCCCGGGAGGCCTTTGGAGCCTCCCCGAGCGGGTATAATGGCTATCATACTGTTCAAAAGTCCTCCCATGATATGATCTCATCATACGCAATGTCCCTTTTTGCCGTACGCCCGACTACTGATTTATAGTATTTTGGCGCAATCCCCGTTCCCGGCCGTTTATAATCAATCGCATCCTCGCTGATCACCATCCCTTTCTCGATCTGTCTGGCCGCTACGATACTTCTCTGGAACGCTTCCCTTCTCTCCCTGTCCTCATTGACGGTTTTGACACGGGAACCAAGCATCAAATGACCAATTTTTGCCGCTTCACAGATTACGGAAAGTTCCTCAGGGCTGGCTGATATTTTATGATCCCATCCCTCCATCGCTTTATCCAACGTAAAATGCTTCTCAATGACACAAACCCCCTTAGCCAACGACATTACAGGAGCGACCGTCCCGATCGTGTGATCAGAATACCCAACCCTAACGTCAAAGCAAGTTCGCAGCATATCAATATTGTTCAAGTTGACTTCGTCATTGCGGGGCGGATAGATGGATACACAGTGTAACAAGATGATATCCGTACAGTGATTTGACTGTAAAGTTTCCACCGCAAGAGCCACGTCGCTAAGCGGACATAGTCCGGTGCTGAGAATTACCGGCTTTCCTTTTGTTGCGATATACTCCAAAAACGGTATATTGTTAAGATCCATGGAGGCAACTTTTATAAACGGAACATCGAGTTCAATCAGCAAGTCAACCTCGTCCCTGGAAAAAGGAGTGGAGGCAAATTCAATCCCCTTCTCCTCACAATAGTTTTTCAGTTCGATATGTTTCTTTTTATCTATATGGTATTTATCAACGATCTGCTCCAATGTATAATCCGTTCTGTTCCTATAGTCATCTCTCAAAAAAAAGTTATCTTGATAAACCTTTTTGGAGAAAATGGAATCCTTCGTCCATGATTGGAATTTTACACAATCAGCGCCACACGCAACTGCGGAATCAATCAGACGCTTTGCAAGCTCCATATCACCGTTATGATTTGCACCCGCTTCGGCGATAACATAGGTTTTTCCGTGCTCGCTCATATCCTTGAATTTCATAAAGATGCACCTCCGTTTTTAAATTTCTTTTGCGGTTTCAAAAAGTATGCTCAAAAAAACTTTTGCTTAATCTCTTCTCCATATCCTCCATCGTATCAAGCTGTCCCATATCCAGCCAGGCATTCTCGCTGACAGGAAAAGCCCCCACCTTAAATCCCGAGTCCTTGCATCTTTTAATAATCTCCGGGAATCCTATTTTTTCGTTATCGTTCACTTTTGATAGAGCCTCTTTCTCCACAATATAGCAGCCTGTATTTGTCAAATATGCAATCTCAGGCTTTTCTATCATGGAAATAACGCTCCCTCCATCTCCTGTTTGGATTACACCATACGGTATGGTGATTTTTTTTAGTGAAGAAATAATTGTTATCTTATTTTTTTCATTTTTATGATAATCAAGCATTTTAGCGAAATCATCCCGGATAAGAATGTCACAGTTCGATAAAATAAAGGTGGAACAAAGCCGGTTTCGCAATAAGGAAAGCCCGCCTCCCGTTCCTAATTCTTCCGTTTCATCAATGATCTCTAAATCATAGTCATGATTCAAATCCGCAAAATACGCTCTTATCATATTTTTTTTATAATTTACAATCACATAAAACGTGCGGGCGCCGAAGTTCTGAAACTGATGTATGATATGTTCTATGATCGGATACTCACAGATCGGTATCAACGGCTTGGGCAGTACCTTTGTATACGGATAAAGTCTTGAACCCCTCCCGCCCGCCATGATAACGATTGGTATAAAAGCAAGGGAATCATTTCTCTTTTTGTCAGAATTGCTAACCGCCCTGTTAAAGATCACTTTTATGATTCTGCGACTTTCATCAACAATGGGGATGGCCCTGAGGTTTTTTGAAACCATAAAGCCGATTGCTTCCTCCTCGCATTCCTCCGTCAGATATTCAGGGCTTCTATTAATAATATTGGAAATTTTCCCGCTCAGTTCACCTGTTTTTATAAGCCACCTTCTTATATCGCCATCCGTTAAGCACCCCTCTAACTCCCTGTTTTCGTTTTGTATGAAGAGTATCCCGTTTCCCGTAATGTCAATCTTCTTCATGGCATCGGGGATGCTCATATCTGCATTCCCGACAATATTATTAAATTCTGCTTCATCCGATAAAATCGCAAACATAACATCCACATTATCATCCTAACCTGTCTATGCGTTTTAAATTTACAACTTTCGAGCCATTTCCATATTCCTATAAAAAATATCCGGTTTCCATTCATCAAGCTCCTGAAAAATCCGATCCATTTTACCAATGATCTCTTCGTGTTTTTCTTTTGTCCAATTCTCAATATATCGGTCATACATCCATGTCCCGACTTCTTTCCCGACCTTCTTTAATTCTAAACGATCCATTCCTATAGGATTATTGTCAAAAAATATGTCTTTTCCTGTATATAAGCAACTTCTGTAATATAAGAATTCTACGCAAAAACACTTATATACGTCTTTTTGGCAGTTTTTAGGGCTTAAATCCTTCAAGTGAAAAAGCAAGTCATCATATTCGTCCATCGTCCTTGGATTCCATGCATGATTAAAGGCCATGCCTGGATTTGCCCCTGCATTGATGACTTCTATCCCAATTAGCGGATATTCATACGAAATTGTTCCATAAACCGTCAATGCATAATTTAATCCTTCCTCTTTCATTTGGATTGGAGAAACCATTGCGTCAATTTTCGTTATATTCGGATATCTTTTTAGATAATTCTCAATTATAATAAAATCTCTTTTTGACGCAGACGGATGCATTTTTAGATACCAATCATAATCTGGTGTTTTTAGCGAAATTTCACCTATGTGGATTAACCACGAAATACGATTGTTATCAAAAATCTGTTCGCCACAAAAATAGCAATCCTCTTCAAAAATTGAAGGACAAATAAGCACTTTTATCTTATTATTGTCTTTTAATATTCTTTCGCTGCTTTTTATAGCAAAAACATTCCTGTCTTTTCCGTGCGTTGCTATGTATTCCCCTCCACCAAACAACCTTTCGTTCAGCTTCTCCTCAGCCCACTTTAAACCATAAATCTGTTCCTGTTCAGAAAGCTCATTCCAAAATTTTTTGAAATATGGATAACTTTGGCAGACACAAAAATCCAAGGTCATCCTTGCAAAATAGTCGGTATCCGTATATGTCGGTATATGAAAGGAGACCGCAATGTCCCTTATGAATCCATCCCAACACACTCCGTCCCCAAGTAAAACGGCTTTTACCTTTCCATTCTTTAAATAATCATACCAGAAGACAACATACTCTATGGTTTCTATTAAAAAAGCTTTCAAAGATTCATCGTTTGCTTCAAATGGCGGCACAAAATGCCTTAACAAAAACCTGATTATGGTGGTTCCGAAGTGGATATCGTAAATTTTTATTTTGTCCCAATCCTGCCACGTGCGCAAATTACACCATATTGATGAAAACAACCGGTCAACTTCCTGCTTCTGCGTTTGTGAGAGCTCGTATCTTATGAGTTCATCCATGTTAAATGAGTTAAATATTTTCAACATCGTTTTGGACGCATTTCCATATGTTGCGCCAAACCTGAAATAGCCTTTTATTTTTGCATTATACTTTTTTGCAAAATAGTTGCCGCAGTACGCCTGCGGTATTATCCTGATCAATGCATGTTTGTTATCAAAGGGAATAAGAATTTCGTTTTGTGTTTCTGCTTCATTGTCTACTCCAGCAAACCCATACCCGGACCATAACTTTTTGTTAAAGTCAATAAATCTTTTTATGGAATCATCTTCAATAAAAATATGTCTGTCATCCCAAACGAAAAAATCAATCCCAATACTTAGGCCAATTTTGTTAAACGCATCAATAATATCATTGGCATATCTGTATGTCGCAATTACGACAGGCCATTTTCTGACGGAGGCCGCATAATCATCTATACTAATTATAGGCTTATCATAAATCCGATTGCCGCATCTGCGATTATCTATAAAGGCTATGATTTTATCCATATCAGAAATTGCATGAATCAGATCCTCCGCATCTATACCCGTCCCGTAAACATAAAACTCTCCAGCATTTTTCAGAAACTCCCTGTCTATATATCCTTGTTCCATATATCGGTCCTCCCAATGTCATGTCTTCCATCTCCTGAAAGCTCTGTTGCTCCAGCATAGAAACTAACATTCCATTCGCCGTTTCCATCGTATGAACCAAATCTAACAGCCGTCTTTTATCTTCCGTGTCACTCCTGCCCTAATCTTTCAATCAGATCAACAACCCTCTTACTTGCACAGCCATCCTCTATAATTCCGGTTCTTTTTATAAACCATTCCGCTTTTTCTCTATATACATCCTGATCAAATGTTAAAATGTTTTTTTCCAGTTCATCGTTTGTGCTCGCAACCGGAAAAGGAATTTCTTCCAATTCAAACATTAAATGTCCTCTGTCCACAATGTATTCCCGCAAATCATCCGCATAAATGAAACCTGGAACGTGCGTCAAAAAGCTTTCAAAAATAACAGTGGAATAATCCGTCAGGCATGCATCGCTTGCTGCGATAATCTCACTCACATCCGGCCTCTGGCTTACATCAATCAGTCTCCGATTGTTCTCACGTACTGGAAAGCGCTCCATCTGTGCCGCAAGCTGGGGATGCAAACGTAAAAATACATACCATTCCCCACCAAACCGTTTTTCCAGTGCGGTAATCAATCTTTCAAAATCAACAGAACAAAACTCCGCTTTTACGCTTCTGTTTTTAGTTTGACTCCCGCCTCGAAAAGTGGGGGCATACAACAAAATCTTTGCATCAAGGGGAATATGACACTCCTTGCGAAACTGTACATGCATCTCCTCAATTTCATGAAATAAAGCATCGCATCGAGGTGTTCCTGTTTCCAATATCGTTCCCTTATATATCAGTCCTTCCGGCCACATATCGGTACACCATCTGCTGCCGGATAAAGCATAATCCATCATTTTAGAATCATACTCGCTGACCAGATAAGCCATCTGAGGCAACTGCTTTCCCCTATATTTACCAATCGGCTTTAACGCCAGAGTACCATGCCAAGTCTGCAGGTATACCGTTCCCTTTCTTTTTTTTGTTCCATAAACTGTTCTTGTATTCGCAATCCAGAATCTTGCCGTAGATAAATGATATGCTCTTGTCCATAATGAGCTTTTTACCTTCTGAATTTCTTTTGGAAACTTCTTTTCCATATCGTCCACGAGCCAGATAATCTTATATGCGGTTTGGCCCTGTTGATTCCTTCTCAGCAGTTCTTTTGCAATATACTTTGGACTACATCCATATCCGCCCTTCCCCTCAAACGTCCACATCACTATTTTATATGGATCGATCGGAAAAACCCAACACGCATAATATGCCAGACTTGAAAGAAAAGCCTTCAATTTTCGCCAGAAGATATATTGTTTTTCCGCAAAATTCATGCTTCCAGCCTCATCTCTTTATATTTCAAGCAAATTCAGAAATCGTTCCAGACTATAAACCAAAAATTTCTGTTCTCCTGTCAATCCTTCTATGCAGCCTGGCCGAAATTCGTTTCTCACCGGTCCCTTCCAGTCCTTCATCCAGTCATCCGCCGGTCTGGACATCGGAAGTTTTTCAGGCACTTCTAAATCCGGATATTTCATTCGAAACAAATCTCGAATCAAATATTTGCTTTCTCCATTCCGCACTCTTTTTAAATCTAGGGGTTCTGCCATTTTGAGTCTTTCATAGGGATCAAATGGCTGTATCCCGGCAAATTTGCAAGCATTCGAAAGCGCACCTGATGCCGATGTGGTATATACCTCTTTGATGAATGCAATAAAATCAATCTTTTCATCGCCTATACGATATAAATCATATACTGACGACATATTTACCGGGTTCTTTAATACTTTTTCAGGAGCTACAAAGCTAAACCGCTCTACCCACTCGTCATAGTCCCAGTCCCGGGACAGAAGGCGATCCATTCCTCCAAATTCCGTGTCGGCACAATCTCCATAGACAATCCATTTTGCTCCATTCTCTCTTGCCTGCTTTGCCATTTTATACGCCTGCGGTTCATTCGGTATCGTAGGCGAGCCATCATTGCGCATCAGCGCATCCATTGAATCTAAGTAATCCTCCCACCCAACCTCAACAATTACATGTTCAAGATGGTTAATCTCGCAAATCTGACGGGCGGCCTCTGTCTCGTCCACCGCATTTTTTCCAATACACTTTGCTGTATACGCTTTCGTTCCGGCCGGCATATAGGAAGCCAGTATTGCCGAATCCATCCCGCCACTTAAAAATAATGCCGCATGGGACAAATCAAGTTGCGCTAACTGCTTTTTAATATTCAGGTCAATGTCCTCCGCTGTTTTGCATGGCGTTTTTTCCGTACCTTTAATTAAGTCATGATCTTGATGCCGTACTCTTTCTTTAAAACAAATATCCTTATTATATACATAACGAAATGTTAAATACGAGCTCATACAGTATTCTTTATCAACTTTCATTTCCCTTTCACCTCACCCGTGTTCTCAGGATATAATTCTAAAACAAAAGCGTTGTCTCTCTAACAAATCTCTTTTCTTATTTTTGAAGATGATATTCCATCTGTGTATGGAAAATAAATCACATCAACACCTTCTTGACGAAGCTTTTTTTCATACTCCTTATAACATTCCTTTTTTGCGGCATCACTTCCTTTAAACAGCACGTCAAAGCGATACCGCATCCAAGCTTCGTATTTATCTATATTTTCTTCACATACAACGCAATCCACATAACGAATACTTTCTACAATTTCAATTCTCTGTTTATATAAGATAACAGGAAGGTTTCCTTTTAACTCTAATGTAAGTTTATCACTGCATACCCCCACAATCAGATACTCACATTGTTCTTTTGCTTTTCTCAAAATGTTCAGATGGCCTGTATGAAACAAATCAAATACGCCTGATGTATAACCAACTTTATATTTCTTCTCCATTTCTCCCTCTTTTGATAATAGCCTCATAAACCTTTTGCCCACAATTGCCCTCAGGCGAAGCATTCCAATCGGCACACACTTCCAAGCACCTGTCCCTTTCAAAGCTTTCTCCGATTATCCTGTCATTTGCTATTGCCAACATCGAATTCCAGACATCCTCAAAACAGATATAGCTTCCCCCGCTGTCATTAACCATAAAGCCTGTTTTACTCTTAGATATTACTTCTTCCATGTCAAAATTTATTGGAACTTCTGTCATTTTCCCTGTATCAGGGTCGAAATCATACACCCTCCTTGTGGGAAAATAATTGAATCGCATCTTATTTTGATTCTTGTCATTAAAACAAAAATTACCCATGGCCCAGTTAGGCATATAGGGACTAACATCGTTCGTTTCGGTTTTTATAGGCGGCTTCCACTCTGAAACCACTTTTGTATCCCGGTCCAGAAGTACAAACTTGTTCGCCAACATCGGTGGAAAAATACACTTTCCATCCGTCCGCCGTACAGGTCCGGCAAAAAATAACCGGTTACATGCGTCGTGTTTATTTCTGTCAATGGACTCAAGCCCGTCAATATGCAAGTTATAATGCGTATAGGAATCATCTACAATATTCCATACGGTTATGGCAGTTCCCTTATATGGAATAAACCACATTTCATCAGCATCCATCTTCTGGCAGGAAATCGAAGAACAAAAATACCCAACTTCGATTGGCCTTCTTTCTATTTCAAGAGTTTCCTGATCTATAAACATGATTTCCTTTCCATCCGGCCTGATAATAATGAATTTTCCTTTCCAGATGGTGAAACCCGAAGGTACACTTATATTTTCATTCTCCTCGCCACTCGTCTCATACATATAGTACTTGCCAATGCCATCGACATAATCAACTTTCTCGCTGACCAAATCTACCTTGACAAAGGAATCATACTTGCCAGGCATCAAATACAGACAGTCATTTCTCACATAGCCCGCAACAAACATCTGCTCGCCGCTTTGGCATTTCTTTTTTAGATTGATGCGCCGTATGTCTTTCGTGTCCGTATCTATTATCAGAACATTCTCCGTTCTTATCGGAGTGCATATAATCTTTTCCTTCCATGCGATTACCGAGTTATACATATTCGGTTCACCGGGCAGTTCACAAAACCACCGATAATCGTATTGTCCGGTTACATCCTTATAGATCTGCCTTCCCTGTGTCAGACAATATGCGTTTAACGCTTTTTCAGATGTCAATACCTTGAAGACTTCCCCACGCCAGTCATTCTCATCAGGTGCAACACTTAATCTGTTATTCAATATAAAGACCGGTTTTCCGGAAACCTCAAAAAGTGAAACCACGCTCGTCCCGGCATCCCCGATATACGCATCGCTGAACGCAATACTCGCCTCGATATCCGGCGTGTCATCGTAAATTCCGATATTTTCCTCCTTGAAATACCTGACTAAGACATCATATTCATCCAGATAATCTCGTCGCATGGATTCAAAGGTAGACCGGAGCAGCGGATGAGGTCTCCAGAGAATGCAGGCATCATCAACTTCCTTAAACGTGTCGAACACGTACTTAAGTTTCGTCAGGAAGTTCTCTGTGTTCTCCAGCATCCCGGCAATGGACGTGTTATAGAAATAAACCCGCTTCCCCTCCATTTTCTCTTTCCATTCCGTAGATGCTTCCGGCGGATCTTGACAAAGCCGGAGTACCCGGTCAAACTTTGGCGAACCAAGAGGAAGGAACTTACTCCTGGGTATCTGCAGGTCAAACTGATCAATGATCGCCTTTGACTGCACCACGATATAGTCCGCATAGATATATGAAGGACACAGGCTCTGCCCCTCGCTCATCTTTCCGCATGTAGCATAGTACGGGACATACACCAGGCAGTCCGTCAATGTCTTAAGTCTCTTCGAGTAGTAGTCCGGATGGACCGATGTCACGTAGTTGTATTCATCATAGGGATTATGGATGAAGATCATATCCGGATGATGCTCTTCCAGATTAAACCCCGCATAATTCACGATCGGTACATAGTCTGGATAATCCTCCGCCTCGTAATGGAATTTTGAAAAAGTTCCGTCAGAATTCCTGTCAAAATATGGTATAGGAATCACATACGCCTGACAGTTTGAATCCGCATCTGCCGCCATCCAGATGGACTCCAGGGAATCCCACATGGATGCCTTGTACGGTAGGAACACCGCCTCGTACTGAGTCGGAATGTTGTGTCTGAGTTCATTCTCTGCGGCGATAATCCTCCTGTCGAGCCTCTTTCTTAACTGTCTGGCGCTCGGCCTCCCGGTCAGGATGTCCTCATGGAACTGGTAGACCTCCTCGCAGTATTCCTCCAGGATATGAACTGCCTCGGTTCCCTCCCCCTCCAGCCTGTCAACGAACGTCCCCACCTGAATGGCTCCCTGTTGACAATCCTCCAGCAGCCGAGCGGCTTCGGCAAGCCGCTTCTTCTCTATACACTTTATCACCTGCTCATGAGCTTCCTCTATTGATGACAGGACGTCCATGCACTGTGTTTTATAATATTTCCTCATACTACAGATAAACCTCCGGCTCATTTAAGAACACGTCCGTGATTCCTTTCTTTTCAAGTTCTTTCAATCCCAATCTGCCGCCCGTAGGCTTCTCCGGGTAGAGATGTCCGCCAAGCCAGGCTCTTACCGTATAGTCTTTTATCTTCCCGGCCGACACGTCTATGCCCCGCCAGAATGGGTGAATCGCATTTGCCCCACAGCCGCCCTTCAACTTATAAAGACAGTCGGATGCCTTCCCGTCAAGGATCCCAATCTCAGCATCAGGCAAGAGATTCCTCAGCTTCTCCAATGATGAGGCGGAAAAGCTTGACCAGACAACTTGTTTCTGAAGACTGCGTTCTCTCACCAGCTCTGTGATCTTCCCTTCCATTCCCTCATAGGGATAGATACTGTTTTTCAGTTCAATGTTCAGAAGCAGCCCTGCCCTTAATTTATTCTCCAATAAATCCAGAACCTCATCGATTGTAGGAATATGCTCCGGCTCTTCCTTCCCCGTATGGATGTGGAAAGTCTTTAACTCCTCCAGCGTATAATCCCTGACAAACCCGCAACCATCTGTCGTGCGGTCAATCCGCTCGTCATGAATGACGACCATCTTGCTGTCCCTCGTAAGTTGTATGTCCAGTTCTATACCGCAGAGTCCCTTCTCATAGAGCTTTGCCGCCCTGGAAAACGCAGTCAGCGTGTTCTCCGGATATCGCTGCGAGCACCCTCTGTGCGCCCATATCTTCATTTAGCCCTCACCCGCTTGTCTCCATAGCCAGTTATTCATGACCAATTTCAATTTCTTACCGACTGCGCCTGTCCCGAAGGAACCGTTCCATCAAACCCGCCATAATAATCGAACGGTCACCGGATGCCGCAAACGTCCTGTCATCTTTTCTTTTTATCCAGTCCGTAAATTCCCTGATCTCGTACCGCAGCCCGTCTCCCTCAAACGGAAAATCATAAGTGACCATCCTTCTGGGATCCTCAAAATGGACCTCTATATGCGAGGTTTTCCACCACGGGGCCCTTACCAGAATATAACCCTTCGTACCGCTGACCATCATCCTTCCTTCCGCTTTGACTCCCAGCCCGCACAATGTGGAAGCGAAGTAATTCCGATAAGCCACATCTGTTTTCACAAAGATGTCGAGATCGTTTGCACCCCATATCTCTGAAAATCTGACAGTCTCATAATCTCCGCCAAAGAGATCCAGGATCGGAAGAAGCACATAACTACCGAGCTCCGTAAAACTTCCGCCATATGCCGTATCGGTGAATTCTCTTTTCCCCTTATCCTCCAGCTTGGTAAAACAGCTTTCTATGTATCTAATATCTCCAATGATTCCGCTGCCGGCTATTTCAAGGAGTTTCCGGTATCCCGGACAGTAAGCCGTCTTAATGCCCTCCATCAGGACAAGGTCCTTCTCCGCCGCAGCCCCGAAGCACTCCTCTGCCTGTAGGCGGCTCAGCACCATCGGCTTCTCACATAGGACATGCTTCTCGTGGACAAGACACTCCATGATATAGCCATAATGGGTCTCATGGGGAGCTGCGATATAAACTGCATCCACCGCATCCATAAACTCTTCCAAATCCATAGTTGCTGAAACCTGAAGCCCTTTGCACCTCTCCCCGGCAAAACGCTCCGCACTACCCACGTGCGGGTTATATACGGCCGTAATCTCAATATTTCCTGCAGCTAATGCCTCCGGCACGAACCTGCCCGCAATCCGCCCGGTTCCGATAATCCCAATCTTCATTGTAATGTTTCCTGATATGCCCTGCGCTTTTCCATGAATTTCTCAACTACGCATGCCATGGCAATCGACTCACTTGCTGTCAGTTTATAATCTTTGCCTCCTGTACCATTTATCTTCGATACAAATTCTGCGATCTCATACCGGAGACCGTCTTCACCACTGAAAGTGGATTCATAATGATCTATTTTCAAGGGATCCTCATATCTCACATCAAACTCCTTCGTGAGCCACCAGGGAGACTTTGCCAAGATATAGCCCTGCGTCCCGGATATGACCAGCTGACCTTCGGACTTTACACCCGCCCCGGACTTTGCCGTCGCAATCCTGTTATCGTAGAAGAAGTTCACCTTCGTATAAACGTCGATCCCGTTCTTGCCGTATACACAGTCAATCCTTAAATCCCGATAATCCACGCCGAAAAGCTTGATGATCGGGAGCATGGTATAACTGCCATACTCAAGGAATGCCCCACTGTACTTCGCATCGGACATTTCCCTTGATGCCGGATTTCCGATCCTGGTAAAACAGGCTTCAATATCCCGTATCTCACCGATCCCTCCGTTCCTTGCCACGGAAAGGATTTGTGAGAATCCCGGAAGGTATGCCGTGCGAATGCCCTCCATCAGTGTTACTCCATTTTTCTTTGCCAGTTCATACAGCTCCACAGCCTCCGCACAGGTAAAAGTCATAGGTTTCTCACACAAGACATGCTTTCCCGCCATCAGAGCCTTACGCACATAATCACTGTGGGTCTCGTTCGGCGAGGCCACATAGATGGCATCCGTCCCATCAAGGAACTCCCCAAACCTGCCCGTCCAGGTCTCAACCTGGTATTGGCTTTCAAACGCTTTCGCACTCTCAACCTCCGGGTTATAGGCACATACCACCTCAATTCCAGACACGAAGCTCGTCTCCTTAAAAAATCTCGGCACGATCCGCCCTGTCCCCACGATGCCGATCCGGACAATCTCCTGCCGTTTGTTCCTTATAGCTGTCGAGGATATCCCTGCGGTTCTCGGAAGGTAGACAACACCGCAGTACTGTCTCAGATAATCAAATTTCCCCTCCCAGTCGCTTCCAAGCGTAAATACGTCAATATCGTATCTCTGGATATCCTCAATCTTCTGTCCTTCATGGTCTTCTACGATAACCTTATCAGCAAAGCCTGTCTTTAAAACATTGTCGATTCTCGTCATAATCGGATCGACAATATTCAATTTTCCCCTCATCAGGTCATAGTGCTCTGTCGTTACACCGACCGTCAAATGATCTCCCAGCGCTTTTGCCCTCTTAAGCAGTTGGTAATGCCCCTCATGAAACAAATCAAAGGAGCCATAAGTAATAACCTTTCTCAACTCTCGCTCCAAACCAAGGCCCCAAAAACCAGTACTCATTGATTTTAGTGGCCTTCAAATTTTTCCAGCTTTTCCTTTTCCACATTGCAGTTCTTCATGCTTGGTTTTTATAAATAAGGCATATTGGTCATCTTCCCGTCCAAAATACAGACGGATGGATGATGCGAAAATACTTTCGCTTCGCTCCCCGCTACGTCACGAAACAGATTCTGATTTTCCGTGTTCACGAGGTCCTGGCATATCCAATGCGCAGAAGTCCTGGTCTTTCCATTCGTTCTGCCTTCTAATGCCGTATCGTTTTTTATAGGGCAGATGTCACTGCATCTGTCCGATCATGGCCGCATCCTTCCGTCCCTTCGGTAAAATCACCGGCAGAAACACCGCAATTTATCAGAAAGACCGTCCTTATGACTCTATTTTTATTGTAAGGGAGTTTCCACTCCTCCCCGTTCCCTGGCGTTACGGGCAGTATTCATCTTTTCTTCCGCCTCATAGCCGCAAACCGGACAGAAAAAACGTCCCTCTTTCTTGATCCCACTGGCACCGCATCGGCTGCATTCACCGCTGATTCCCTTTCCAAATACCTGCACCAGTTCCACCGACTGTTCCTCACACTTCTGTTCCAGTCGTTTCCGTATATATCCCCTCTGCCACATGGAGGGGGATTGATTGATTCTCCGGTTCTTTCCACCGCTTCCTACACCGGGAAGCTTCGCCATATAGACGGTTTCGGGCTTCTCCGTCCGAAGGAAACGATTCAATTCCTGATTGACATAGCCGTGCAGCCGTTCCTGAAACCTGCGTTTCTTTGCATGAAATTTTTTCCGTCCCGGATTGTTCTCCCGGTTCCTGTTATAAATTCCCGTCTGCATGCGCATCCAGTCCGCATATTCTCTCTGAAGATTCCCGAGCTCTTCTCCATACCGGTTGCCGCCTTCTGTCGTCAGCATCGTATGGAACCCCAGTGCGATCCCGACCCGTCCGGTATAATCCGGATGGCTTCTGACAGCCACGTCCACGGGAACCCTGAACACAACCTTGTTTGTCTCCGGAAACAGTTTGATATAAAGCTGCCGTTCGTACCGATTATTGTCCGTCAATGGAATAAAAATACGCCTACGTTTTTCTTTTGTGGTAATGTAGATGCCATGATCCCCATAGCGGTAGGTACGTTCGCTAAGCGCAAACCCTTCCTCCAAGTCCGTATGCTGTTTTATGTGATGTTTCCGCACCTGGCGGCAGAGATAACTTTGCAGATGCTCTGTGTCCACCTGCACCTCCATCTCGTCAAATGCTTGCCGGTATTCCTCCGGAAGCGATGGGATCGGCTCTCGGTTCAACACGGCCTCAAAGATCTTTCCGTTTTTCATAAGAAACCGCAGGTAATGTTTTTCCGTATCAGAAAAGCCCTCGTTTTTTCCGACACATTCCAAAACCTTCGTCTTGGTCCTGCTCCACTGGCTCTTTATATCTCCCAGCGCATCGAACACCGCCAGATAAAAATAAGCAGAGGGCATCCCAAGCCGTTCCCTGAGTCCGCTTTTTGTCATCTCATTCTGAATTGTATAGCCCGGATAAAGCTTTGGCAGACTACCAATCCCTCCAAAACGATCATACACATAATTTTTTACCGTCCGGTAGTCTTCTGCGATTTCCTGCAGCTTTTGCATGTCTTCTGCCGAAAGCGGAACTTTGCTGTACTGATGTACCGTCTTACAGATTTTATCGGCCGGCATCGGCTCTTTCCCTTCCCTTTCTCCTTTTCAAAAAGTACACTTTTTGCAAAAACAGTTGTAAACAAAAAAATTATTTATTTTATTATTTTATATAAAATATCGTCGGAATTTCTCCAAACTTTAATTTTTTCTTGTGAACCATTACGCACTGATCATTTTTTGCAAAAAGTGTACTTTTTGCAATTTTTTTTGTGTGCTTTAGACATATTCGGTTATCCATTTCTCTGTCGGGCCCTCCTGTAAAAGGTCGCCGCCGTCAGGTTACACCGTCTTGCCGCCTCTTCCCCGGATATGCTCTTCGCCTTCCACTCGCCGTAAATCTGTTCAAAATTTTCGGGAACTGGTTTCTCCGGCCTTCCGAACCTCACGCCCCGCCGCTTTGCGGCTTCAATCCCTTCCCGCTGCCTTTCCCGAATGTTTTTCCTCTCGTTCTCCGCCACGAAGGACAACACCTGCAGCACGATATCACTCAGGAAGGTTCCAATCAAATCCTTTCCCCTCCTGGTATCCAGAAGCGGCATGTCCAGCACCACGATGTCAATCTGCTTTTCCTTGGTCAACGTCCGCCATTGTTCCAGAATCTCTTCGTAATTTCTTCCCAGACGGTCGATGCTTTTCACATAGAGCAGATCGTCCTTTTTGATTTTTTTTACCATCTTCCGATACATCGGACGGTTGAAGTTCTTTCCGGACTGTTTATCCATGTAGATGTTTTCGTCCGGAATCCGTTCACGCCGCATGGCCAGAAGCTGGCGATCCTCATTCTGATCTCTGCTGCTAACGCGCACATATCCGTATACGTTTCCCATAATGCCTTCCTTCCCTGTATCCTGTTCATCTTTTCCTTAAAAGTTCCATGAAACCACTTTTATTTTATACATTCCTGAAATCTCTTGCATTTTTCTTTTTTTCTGTTATAATGCCAGTAAATCAATATCCCAAAGGCTTTGACGAGAAGAAGTAAGCTGGATTTCCCGCTTCCCAGAGAGCATCCGCCCGGTGGAAGGATGCAGGCGGCCCCGGTCTGAATACGTCTCAGAGCTGTCTCCTGAACCTGTTCCCGGTCCTGTTTTGAGGGAACCCAGTAGGGATGACCGGAGGCATCCGTTACCAGGCAGGGGAATCTGTGCACAAACTCCGGTGCGGACGATCAGTCTGCGGATCCGGGTTCTGCCAGTTGTTCTCCGTGAGGGGGAGCCTGTGAGGGCTTCCCGAAACAGAGGTGGTACCGCGAATTTCCTTCGCCCTCTGTCCGGATGGACAGAGGGCTTTTTACTGTGGATCATCCGACGAGGTTACGGAATGGATTTTATTTCAGAAAGGATTATTGATCAAAAGGACTATTTATCAGAAAGGACTATTTTATTATGAAAATTTACGAAGAACTGCAGGCCAGGGGGCTGATCGCCCAGGTGACGGACGAGCCGGAAATCCGGGACCTCGTCAACAACGGCAACGCCCGGTTTTATATCGGCTTCGACCCCACCGCCGACTCCCTCCACGTGGGACATTTTATGGCGCTCTGCCTGATGAAGCGGCTCCAGATGGCTGGAAACAGGCCCATCGTCCTGATTGGCGGCGGCACGGGGCACGTGGGGGACCCTTCGGGACGGACGGACATGCGCTCCATGATGACCAGGGAGACCATCGACCACAACTGCGAGTGCTTCAAAAAGCAGATGGAGCGTTTCATCGAGTTCGGCCCCGACAAGGCCGTCATGGTGAACAATGCAGATTGGCTTTTAAAACTGAACTACGTGGATCTGCTGAGAGAGGTGGGCGGCTGCTTTTCCGTCAACAACATGCTCCGGGCCGAGTGCTACAAGCAGCGCATGGAGAAGGGCTTAAGCTTCCTGGAATTCAACTACATGATCATGCAGGCCTATGATTTTTATTATCTGCATCAGCATTACGACTGCAACATGCAGTTCGGCGGCAACGACCAGTGGTCCAACATGCTGGCCGGGACGGAGCTGATCCGCAAGAAGACCACGGAAAACGAGGACGCCTACGCCATGACCATCACCCTCCTCATGAATTCCGAGGGCAAGAAGATGGGCAAGACCGCCAAGGGTGCCGTGTGGCTGGACCCGGAAAAGACCTCTCCCTTTGAATTTTATCAGTACTGGAGAAATACCGGGGATGCCGACGTGTTAAAATGCATCCGCATGCTGACCTTCCTCCCCCTGGAGGAGATCGACAAGATGGACAAATGGGAGGGGAGCCAGCTCAACGAGGCCAAGGAGATCCTCGCCTGGGAACTGACCAGCCTGGTACACGGCCGTGAGGAGGCCGACAGGGCAAAACAGGCTTCCCACGCCCTTTTTGCGGGCGGCGGTGACGAGGAAGGCATGCCTTCCACAGAGCTTTCCAAAGAACAGCTCACGGACGGCGCCGTCGGCATCCTGGATCTGATGATGGCCTGCAAGCTGGCCCCCACGAGGAGCGAGGCCAGACGGCTGGTCACCCAGGGCGGCGTCACCGTGGACGGCGAAAAGGCCACCCTGGATACCAGGGTGACCGAGGCCGCACTTGTGAACGGCGTAAAGATCCGCAAGGGCAAGAAGGTGTACCACAAGGCGCTGCTCAAGGCATAATTCGGACGGCCGAAACCGGCAGACCTTTAAAAAAAGCCGGGGCGGGAAAATGCACATCCCACCCCGGCTTTTTTAAAGGTCTGCCGGCTTTTTATTCCAGCTCAAAGGCTCCCGTATAAAGCTGATAATATTTCCCACGCTCTGCGATCAACTCTTCATGGTCGCCCCGCTCGATGACCTGGCCGTGCTCCAACACCAGGATCGCATTGGAATTTTTCACGGTGGACAGCCTGTGGGCGATGACGAAGACCGTCCTGCCCTTCATCAGGCTGTCCATGCCCCTCTGGACAATGGATTCCGTCCTGGTATCGATGCTGGAGGTGGCCTCGTCCAGGATCATCACCGGCGGGTCGGCCACGGCCGCCCTGGCGATGGAGAGAAGCTGCCGCTGGCCCTGGGAAAGGCTGGCGCCGTTTCCGGTCAGCATGGTGTCATACCCCTGAGGAAGCCGTCTGATAAAATCGTCGGCATTGGCCAGCCTTGCGGCGTAGATCACCTCCTCGTCGGTGGCATCCAGACGCCCGTAGCGGATGTTCTCCATGACCGTCCCGGTAAAGAGACAGGTGTCCTGGAGGACCATTCCCAGGGAACGCCTGAGATCCGCCTTTTTGATCTTGTTGATATTGATGTTGTCGTAACGGATCTTTCCGTCGGCAATGTCGTAAAACCGGTTGATCAGATTGGTGATGGTGGTCTTCCCGGCCCCGGTGGCCCCCACGAAAGCCAGCTTCTGGCCCGGCTTCGCATAGAGAGTCACATTGTGAAGGACCGTCTTCTCCGGCTCATAGCCGAAATCCACGTCAAAGAACCGCACATCCCCGGTCAGCTTCGTGTAGGTGAGGGTTCCCGTCTCGTGGGGATGCCGCCAGGCCCAGATGCCGTCCCGGTCCGTGGTTTCTTCCACAAGTTCTGCCGGAATCTGCTCCGGAAGCTCTCCCGTCCCGTCCTTCGGCCGGATCCTCGTCAGGGTCACGTAGCCGTCGTCCGTCTCCGATTCCTCGTCGGTGAGGGCAAAGATTCGCTCCGCCCCCGCCAGCGCCATGATGATGGCGTTCAACTGCATGGACATCTGGTTGATGGGCATGGTAAAGCTTCTGGAAAGCTGTAAAAAGGAAGCGATGGTCCCCAGGGTAATGCCGCCGATGCCGTTTACGGCGAGAAGCCCGCCGAACACCGCCAGAAGAGCGTACTGAAGATTCCCCAGATTCATGGAAACGGGGCCGAGGACATTGGCAAAGCTGTTGGCCCTGGCCGCATTCCTACAGAGCTCCTCGTTCCTCTCGTCAAACTCCCGCTTGGACGCCTCCTCATGACAGAAAACCTTGATGACCTTCTGGCCGCCAACCATCTCCTCGATGTAGCCGTTGACGTCCCCCAGGGACTTTTGCTGGCGCACGAAATAAGATGCGCTCCGCCCGCCGATCTTCTTGGTAATCGTCACCAGGCAGGTGATCGTCACCAGGATGAACAGGGTCAGATACACACTGGTGTAAAGCATGGCGCAAAACACTAGCACGATGGTCATGCAGGAAGAGAGAAGCTGCGGAAAGCTCTGGGACACCATCTGCCTCAAGGTGTCGATGTCGTTGGTGTAATGGCTCATCACGTCCCCGAAGGTGTGGGTGTCGAAATACCGGACGGGAAGGCTCTGCATGTGGGCGAACATCTCGTCCCGGATCCGCTTCTGCACTCCCTGGGAAATCCCGGCCATGAGCCAGTTGTAGGTAAACGTACAGGAAACTCCCGCCAGGTACACGCAGGCCATGGTGAGAATCGCCCCGATCAGCCCGTCAAACACCGGGTCCGCCGTCAAAAGGAGCGGCTCGATATACCGGTCAATGAGGATGCGCAGGAACATGGAGCCCGCCACATTAGCCGCCGTGCTCACCAGAATGCAGACAATGACCACCGCAAAAAGCGCCCTGTTCTGCCCGGCAATGTACCCGAACAGACGCTTCGCCGTCTTCGGATTTAATTTCATTCCCTTTGTCGGCGGCATTCCCCGCATGCCCATCCGTCCGGGCATCCGGGCCACCCGTGCCGTCTGCGGCGCCGCGCCGCGTCCCCCTGCCGCCGTGTTCTGCTCATTCGCCATCTGCCCTGCCTCCCTTCATCTGAGATTCGTAGACCTCCCTGTAGATTTCGTTCCCTTTAAGCAGCTCCTCGTGGGTGCCGAAGCCGCTCACCCGTCCCCCGTCCAGGACGATGATCTTGTCGGCATCCTCCACCGAGGAGATCCGCTGGGCAATGATAAACTTCGTCGTCTCCGGGATCTCCTCCCGGAAGGCCTTCCGGATCATGGCGTCCGTGGCCGTGTCCACGGCGCTGGTGGAATCGTCCAGGATCAGGATCTTCGGCTTCTTTAAGAGCGCCCTGGCAATGCAGAGCCTCTGTCTCTGGCCGCCGGACACGTTGGCGCCGCCCTGCTCAATGTGGGTATCGTAGCCCTCCGGAAGCTCCCGGATGAAGCCGTCGGCCTGGGCGAGCTTACAGGCCCTGACCAGCTCTTCGTCCGAGGCCTCCGGATTCCCCCAGCGGAGGTTTTCCTTGATGTTCCCAGAAAAAAGGACGTTTTTCTGGAGCACCATGGCCACCTGGTTCCGGAGCGTCTCAACGTCATACTCCCGCACGTCAAGCCCCCCAACCAAAAGCCGCCCGCCGGTAACGTCATAGAGCCTGGGAATCAACTGGACCAGGGAACTTTTGGAAGAACCGGTCCCGCCGATGATCCCCACGGTCTCCCCCGATTTGACGTCCAGGTCAATGTCCATCAGGCAGAGCTTGTTTTTATCCCCCTTGTAGCTGAAGGACACGCCCTCAAAGCGGACGGAGCCGTCCGCCACCCGGAAAACCGGAGCCTGCGGATTTTTCAGACTGCTCTCCTCGTCCAGAATCTCCACGATCCGCTCCGCCGACGCCTTGGAAATGATCAGCATCACGAACACGTTGGACAACATCATCAGGCTCATGAGAATCTGCATGGTATAAGAAAACATGCTCATGAGCTGCCCCGTGGTCATTCCGCCCGCCGTGCCGTTCCCCCCCACGATCAGCCTTGCACCGATCCAGGACAGGAGCAGCATGCAGGTGTACACCGAAATCTGCATCAGGGGCATGTTGAAAGCCACCGTCCGCTCCGCCTTCTTGAAATCCCGGTAAATGCTCTCCGACACCCGGCCGAACTTCTCCTTCTCGTGCTCCTCCCTCACGAAAGACTTCACCACCCGGATCCCGTGGAGATTCTCCTGCACCACCATGTTCAGCCGGTCATAGGTCTTGAACACCCGCTCGAAAAGAGGATGGGCACATTTCACGATCACGAACAGCCCGACCCCGAGGACCGGAATCACACAGAGGTAAATGACCGCCAGCCTGGCGTTCACCAGAAAAGACATAAACAGGGCGAACACCAAAAGAATCGGCGCCCGGACCGCCATGCGGATCACCATCTGGAACGCATTCTGCACGTTGGTCACGTCCGTTGTCAGCCTGGTGACGATACTGGCCGTGGAAAACCTGTCAATATTGGAAAATGAGTATTCCTGCACCCGGTAATACATGTCATGGCGCAGATTCTTCGCAAAACCGGCGGAAGCCCTGGCCGCATGAGTTCCCGCCAAGATGCCGAAACCCAGAGAAACCAGACAGCAGACCGCCAAAAGAAGCCCGATCTGCCAGATGGCCGTCATGCTCCCCCGGTCGATGCCCTGGTCGATGAGCCTCGCCATCAGCATGGGGATCAGAACCTCCATGGCCCCCTCCCCCACGATGTATGCAGGTGCCAGAATGGAATCCCTCTTAAATTCCCTGATACACCCCGCAAGCCGTTTGATCATAAATGTCATCCTCCCTCCGTCACTGATCCATATCCCTGTCGATATTCTCCCGGATCCGGGTCAAAAAATCAGAAAGCGCCCTCAACTCCTCCTCCGAAAACCCGTGGGAAATCCGTTCCTCGATCAGCCCGATCTCCCGATGGATGGAAGCATTCAGCGCTTCTGCCTTCCCCGTGAGCCGAATCCGCTTCAGCCTGGCGTCATAGGGCACCTCTTCCCGATAAATCAGTCCGTTTTTCTCCATCAACTGCAAGATCCCCGTGGCCGAAGACCGATTGATCCCAAACCGTTTCTCGATGTCCTTCTGAAAAATCTCCACGCCCTCATGCTCCTGCAAAAACCTGAGGATCCAGGCGTGAGTGCCTGTCATTTGATCGGCATACCGCAGCGCCGCCGACCGGTCCATGTATTTCTTGATCAGCCTGGACGTCTGCTTGATCTCAAAACCGATGTGACGCAGATGAGTTTCATCCATGCAGATACCTCCCTCCCAGTTTCATCCGGACAAAAAGGCTGCCGCCCCATTTAGTTCCTGTCCGAACTGTTTTGTTCCGAACAATTTTACCACGAAACAACTGAGCTGTCAATCACTTTTTACACCCCCTTCAAAAAACCTCCGACCACCTCCGCCTGACCCGGTCCGCGACCTCCCTCCCCTTAAAACAATGCTCCCCCAGCCGCACGGCCGGCATGACCCCCATCAGGGAATTGGTGAGAAAACACTCATCAAACAGTCCAACGTCCCCGGCTGGAATCCTCTCTTCCGCAACGTCATACCACTCCAAAAGGACCTCCCGCACGATGCCGGGAAGCAGGCCGCAGCAGAGTTTCGGCGTGAAAAGCCTTCCCTCCCGGACAAAAAAAAGATTAGAAGCACAGCCCTCGCAGACCTCCCCCCGTCCGTTCAGAAAAACCGCCTCGTCAAAGCCACCCGCCACCGCCCGCCGCCTTTCCAGCATGCAGTCCGCATAGTTCAGCGTTTTGAGAAACGTGAGGGGCGAATACTCGTTGCGCCTTCCCTCCGCAAAAGTCAGAGAAAAGCCCCTCCGGTAATCCACATCTGTATAAGGGTTCTCCCTGGGAAGGAACAGCCGGTTTTTTTCCGATACGACGATCTTCAAAGCCCCCTCTGTGATCCCCTCGGATTCCAGATAGCGACACACCTCTTCTTCCGTCACCCGCCCGGAAATCCCCAGAAACGAAAGCGCCCTGTCAAGACGTCTCAAATGCCGCCCCAGCAGCCGGGGACGGCCGCCCTTGAGGGCAACCGTCTCAAAGGCCCCCAATCCAAACAAAAAACCCTCGTCCAGCAGGATCCGCCCATTCTGTTCCATCTTCGTCTTCCTTTCCCCCGGCCTTCTGTAATTCGTCCTTTTTATGGCTCCCGGATCGCTTCCAGCAGCGCCTTCGCCTTCTGGAGCGTCTCCTCGTATTCAAATTCCCGTTCCGACTCACAGGTGATCCCCCCGCCCACGCCCAGCGAATAGACGCCGTCCCGGTGCAGGGCGGTCCGGATAACAATGTTAAGATCACAGTCCCCGTCCAGGGTCAGGTAGCCCATGGAGCCGGTGTAAAGCCCCCGCCGCCCCTGCTCCAGCTCGTCGATGAGCTCCATGGCCCGAAGCTTCGGCGCCCCGGTGATGGAGCCTCCCGGAAAAGCCGCTTCGATCAGGTCCATGACCGTCCTTCCCGGCTCCAACTTCCCCTCCACCTCCGCCTCCAGATGGAACACAGTCGCATAAGTCTCCACCTCGAACAGTTTCGTCACCCGGACACTCCCCGGCACACACACCCGGTTCAGGTCATTCCGCTCCAGGTCCACGATCATGAGGAGCTCGCTCTGATCCTTCCCAGACCCAAGAAGCTCCCGTTTAAGTCTCTCATCCTCCGCTTCCGTCTCCCCCCGCCTCCTGGTCCCCTTGATGGGACGGGTCACCACATGGCCCCCTTTCATCCGAAGGAAACGCTCCGGCGACGCCGAGATCACCTGAAAATCCCCGTACTGGAAATAGCCCCCAAAGGGGGAGGGATTGTCCCGGCGAAGAGCCCGAAACACTTCATAGGGCGGTTTCTCACTATAGACCGCAAGCTGCTGCGTCATGTTCATGATATAAACGTCCCCCTCGACGATGTGGGAAACCACCTCGTCCACCGCCCTCAGATACGCTTCTTTCCCAAAATTCGCTTCCACCCGAAATCCGTCCGCCGCCCCGGTCCTCTCAGGGACTTCACGACCCGGCCCTTCGGACGGACCCGTCCCGGAAACCAGGCCCTCCTGGATTTCCTCAATTTCCTCGATTTCCCCGATCTGAGAAAGAAGCTCCTCCATCCTGATTCCGCTCTCCCCCGTCTTCCCGTTGACGATCAGATGCAGCATCCCGGTCCCGTGGTCCTCCACGAGAAACACGTCATAGAAGCACAGCACGCACTCCGGAATGGGGAGGCCCTCCTCATGGCGGCTCCCCACCCCCTCCTTCCTGCGCCCGTAATCATAAGAAAAATAGCCGATGGCGCCGGAGACGATGGGAAGAGACGTGGGATTCGCCTCCCTGTGGCTTTTCAGATATTCCCTCACATAAGACTCAAAGCTCTGTCCGCACTCCCGGCCGTTCACCGTGAAGCGCTCCCCCTTCACCAGCGTCAGGTAAGGATACAGCCCCACGATGGAAAAACGGCCTAAGCGGTTTTGCAAAGAAGAATCCAGAAACACCGCCATGTCCTCCTCTGCATACCGGTCAAAAATCCGGAAAAGCGGCGGATGGGTTTCAAGCGTCCTGATGATTCTCATGGTCCCGCCTCCATTTCCTGCAAATTTTACTGAAATTATCCAAAAGCCCCAGGCCGCATTCCGTCAGCACCGCCTCCGGATGGAACTGCACGCCGTACACCGGATGCCGCCTGTGGGAAATCCCCATGATCACGCCGTCAGACACAGACACCGCATCCACCGAAAGCTCCGGCGGGAAGTCCGTCCCACTGACCATGAGCGAATGATACCTCGTGGCGGAAAACTCCTGCGCAAGGCCCGCAAAAAGCCCCCTTCCCCCGTGACGGATATCCGTCAGTTTCCCGTGCATGGGGCGTTCCCCCTTTTCCACACGGGCGCCAAAAAAATGGCCGATGGCCTGATGGCCCAGACACACGCCCAAAATCGGAATCTTCCCTTTCCATCGTTCCAGAATCTGCAGAGACATTTCTGCGTCCGACGGCTTACCCGGCCCCGGAGAAAGGACGATTCCCTCCGGCCCAAGCGCCTCAATCTCAGAAAGCGTGATCTCATTCTCACGCCTCACCAGAATATCCTGTCCCAGCTCCCGAAAATAAGCCGACAGGTTGTAGACAAATGAATCATAATTATCCAGCATAAAATACATGCTCTCTCCCCTCGCTTTCCAAATGTTCCGGCATAGTCGTTCTTGACACCGAAGCATCCCCGAAAGCGAAGCCTTGCACGGGGAGGGTCTGTCTCCGGGCCGCCATGGGCCCGGTCCGTATCCTTGCCTGTTTCATTTTCACAGTATACCGCAAAATCCGCAAAAATGCAAGAAGGCCGCCGTGCCGAGCGCCGTCAATGGATCAGGAAGCCATCCACACACTCGCCACGACTCCGGCAAAAGTGGCAAGAAGCGCCCCGGCCAGAGTATATCTGGTCCTTTTGATCTTCACGCTCATGAAATAGACACTCATGGTATAAAAGACAGTCTCCGTACAGCTTAGGATGATGGACACCATCCGCCCCGAAAGAGAGTCTGGACCGAATTCTTTGAAAATGTCCAGGGCCAGGCCAGTGGCCGCCGAGGAAGAAAACAGCTTTACCATAATGACGGGAAGCACCTGGGCCGGAAGAAGGACGGCCGGGATCAACTTCGACAGCCAGAAGGCCAGAAGGTCCAGGAAGCCGGAAGCCCTGAGGATCCCCGTCCCGATCATCAATCCCACCAGAGTCGGAAGGATCCCGCCCACGGTTTTCATTCCCTCCTTGGCCCCCCGGATGAAATCTTCAAAAATCGGGCGCTTTTCCAGCAGCCCGTACACGGCCACCAGACATACCAGAGCCGGAATCATCAGATTGGAAATATAAACCATAAAAAAACTCCCGCATACTGTTTATACATCGTATGCGGAAGCCACGGTTTTTCATGCATGATTCCCTCCGGCTACAGATTTGCAAACACGTCCATCTGCTTTCTCAGCTCCCCGACGATCTCCTGATTCGTATCCATGCGGGCGGCGATGCCGGCCATGTCCTCGGCCAGAACCCTGGTACTGCTTGCCGCACCGGTAACGTCAGGCAGCGCGCCTTCGATGGCCCCCGAGATGCCGGAGATCGAACCGGCAATTTCATCCATGGCGCCTTGCAGTCTGTCCGTCCGGCTGTTGAACGCCTCCATGGAACGTTCCACGTAAACCGCATCTTCCCGGTACTGTCTGCCGGACCTGACCGAAGCCTCAAACTGCGTCAGAATGTTCTTACCCAGGTAATCCACCAGCTCCCTGGCACTTTCAGAAAGATAGTCCACCGCACCGGTAACGACACCGCCAACCTCCTGGATGTGTCCGGCAGTGGTGGCGCAGGAATCTGCCAGGCGGCGGATCTCCTGGGCCACCACCGCAAAACCCTCCCCCGCCTTTCCGGCCCTAGCCGCCTCGATCGAAGCGTTGACGGCGATCAAGTCCGTGGTCGATGAAATAGAGAGGATATCCTCCGTCAGCACATGGATCTGATCGACACTCCGGCTCTTTACAATGGCCTCCTGAAGCACGGACATGATCTCCTCCGTCTTGGCGCGGATCGCCTCCATGTTCTGCTTCGCCGCCCGCTCCATCTCCTCCGCCCGGCTCCGCATGTCCGCGGAATAGACCGTGATTGCGGCGCATTCCTCCGCCATGCTCTTCGTGTCTCCCTGTGTGCCGGAGGCATTGGCATTGATGGAAGCGGCATTTCCGGCAATCTCTTCAAAAGCGGCCGACAATTCATCCGTCAGTCCGGAAAGCTTTCGGACACTGTCATGGGACGTCTTGGTCCTTTCCCGCACTTCGGCCACCACGCCGCTGATCCGCTCCGAACTGCCCTGAAGCGTCCCCATGGCGTCCCGGATCGGGGCGATGACCGATTTCCGGATAATGCGGAAAGCCGCCAGTACCAGAAGGACCCCCACCGCCAGAGTGACCGCACTGGTGACCAGAGAGATCACGTACACCAGGAAAAGCCGGCCCCGCGCCCGCTCCGCCTGTGCGCTGACCGAAGCGTAAAGAGCGTCAATGCTTTCCTCGGCGGCATTGCTGTATGCGGCCACGTCCCCGTTGGCCACGGCATAAGCCTCCTGGGTTTTGCTGTCCGCACTGGCGCAGACCAGTTCTACCAGAGAATGCTTGAAGGAGTCATAGGACATAAGAAGCGTATCATAGACTTCCCGGTCCCCCTTGGCAACATAAGCCTCGTACTCTGCCAGCTTTTCATCCAGCGCCGCTTCCTCCTCCTTGATCTCTCCCACCACCCGGATCATCGTGGCATGGTCTGCCGCCACGATATGGGAAAGCGCCAGACGGTGGATATTCAGCATCGAATGCCGGACACTTTCCAGCTTCGTCTCACTGACCATGTACTCGTCAACAATGACGCCGGCATTGCCGTTTACATTATTGATCCCAAACGCCGCCAGGACATTGGACAACAGCGTGATCACCCCCAGCAAAAGAATCGGCAGAAGCAGCCGTTTCTGCAGCGTCAGTTTGCCTTTCATACCATATTTCCTCCCAAAACGATCTTAATCCACTACCCAGATACTCTTTATCAAAAAACCCGCCTCTCCTACCTGGCAGTCACTTCTTCCACCAATCGGTCCAACTGCTCCTGAAGAGATGCGCCGGAGGGATTTCCCTGCGCCATGCCGTTCGCAAAGGCAGTCACAGGATCCCAGAACTTTCCGCCCACCCGCTGAAGCTGGGAAAATTCTGACTGCTCCAAAAGCGCCGCAATTGCAGGCGACTCCTGCACCTCGGCCGAGCCGGCCGCCCGGACATTGGACGGGCCCTGTCCCCGCTTCTCAAAGCGAAGCGTCTGACCGTCCTCGCTGGTGATCCACTCCGCAAGCCTCGCTGACCACTCCGGATGCTGCGAATAGGCATTCACGCCGATCAGCTTGCAGCCGGAAAAAGAAGCCATCTGGATCTGCTCCCCCCCGCAGGTATAGGCCGGAAGTTTGGCGGCCCCCGTCTGGCTTCCCCAGGCCTCTTCGATCGCCACCTCGTTCCAGACACCGCTGACTCCGGCAATCACGGAGCCGTCCTTCACGCCGGCCAGAAATTCCTCGTCCGTACAGCTTCGAAAGCCGGGGCTGGCGGCGATGTCCAGCATGGCCTGAGCCACGTCCACCCCCTGGATCGGCCCGTCGGTGCCGTTCCAGGTACAAAAATTGGTCAGGCCGTCCTCATTGAGCCCCACCTCCAGACCCGTATTGCCAAAAAAGGAATAGACATACCAGGCAGAAGACCAATCCATGGTCACAAGCTTCCCACCCTTCGCCGCAATCTCCACCATCCGGTTCAGGCTCCGTATGTCCTCCTCAGAAAAAAACTCCTTGTTATAATAAAGAAAATAACCGTTATCCGCCGTCAGCGGATAGGCATAAAGTGTACCGTCCACAGAAGCCGCATCCACGGAGGCGGGAAGATTTTCCGCCCGAACCTCCTCCGCATGCTCAATGGGATCCAGTGCGCCCGCGGCGGCCAGGGCCGCCACCTGGTCATCTGCAAAAGCAAACACATCCGCGCCGTTCTCGAGGTCTCCCAAAAGAACATCCTTGCAATTGGACTCGCTCTGCGCCTGATAGGAGATCTGAAAATCCGCCTGGTCCTTGTAATACGATTCAAAAGAAGCAAACAGTTCCCGGAGAAGCTCCTCGTCATCCTCCCCGCCCCAGACCGTCAGTTCGATCACCTGGTCAGTGACCGCTTCCGTTTCCACCATCGTCTCCTGTTTTCCGCAGGCATTCAGGCAGAGCAGACTCCCCACCGCCCAAAAAAGGCAGATCCATCTTCTTTTCATAACCTCAACCCTTTCCCTTTGTTTCGTTTTTCCGGAAGGCCCCCGTGAAAACCCTCTGCGAATAGGATTTTACCTCTTCCCAGCCAATTTCCCGATACCGTTCCGGAAACATGCTGTAGGCGATCACTGGGGCAAGGGCGCTGTAAAGCGCCGTACGCCTTGCCATCCGCCCTCCCTCCGTCTCCAGGACCCCTTCCCGAAAACCAGACCGGACCAGGGCCTTCGTCACCTGCTCCGCCGTGTCCAGCCCCTCACGGTCCCCCCTTCCAGAATCATAAAGCTCCCTCTTTATGCCCTCCGGAAGCTTTCCCCCGTCCACGAACCGCATCAAGAACAGCGTGCGGCCCTGGGGAGAGCCGACCCACTCGAGGATCACGTCCAGCATGGCCGCGAAACCGGAAGCCTCCTCCATCTTTCGGTAGATCTCCTCCGCCTCTTTTTTCAAAGACCAGATGATGGTTCCGGCAAGCAGCTGATCCTTGCTGTGAAAATGCTCATAAATGGTCCCCTTGGGGATGCCGGAAGCCCGGGCAACCGCCTCCATGCGGATATTTCCCCAGTCCGTCCCCTCCATGTGTAGTCTCCAAACACTCTGAAACAACAATTCTTTTTTCGAAGCCGTCACCTTACTCATCCAATATCTCCAGCTCCTCTTCCCTGACCACGCGCATCTTCTTTCTGTGGAACAAATCATAAAGCACCGGCACCACGAACAGCGTCATAAGAGTCGCATACAGAAGGCCGCCGATGGTGACGATGGCCACCGGCTGCATCATTTCCGCCCCGGTTCCCACACCGATGGCCATGGTGGCAAGGCCCAGGATGGTGGTCAGGGCCGTCATGAGGATCGGCCGCATGCGGGTCGCACCCGCCTCCACGATGGCCTCCCGCTTTTCCACGCCGTCCCGCCTGAGCTGGTTCACGTAATCCACCAGAACGATGCCGTTGTTTACAATAATCCCAGCCAGCATGACAAAGCCGATCATGGCGATGACGCTGACCTCCTGCCCCGTGAGGAATAATCCCAGGAACCCTCCCGTGAAGGCCAGGGGGATCGTGAACATGACGATAAACGGCGACAGCAGGGACTGGAACTGGGCCACCATGATCAGATAGATGAAGGCCACCGCCACCAAAAGCATCTTCACAAGCTGTTCCATCGCCTCCACGATGGTCTCGTTTTCCCCGGCGAACTCCATGGCACATCCCTCCGGAAGCTCAAAATCCGCAAAAGCCGCCTCCACGTCATTGCTGACCAGGCCCACGTTGTAACCCTCCTCGATCTGGCCGCTGACCGTCAGGTAACGCCTCTGGCTCTCCCTTCTAATGGAAGAAAGGCTCTCCGTCTCCTCTATGGAAGCAATCTCCCTTAAAGCGATCACCTTCTCTTCCCCGTCCATTCCGGTCACGTGGAACTTGAAGCGCTCCAGATCCTCCCGGTCAAAATCCGCCAGGGACCCGTCGTCTACCACGACGGAAGACCCTTCCGCCCCCTCTGAAAGCTCCGTCGCCTCCTTCTCAGAGCGGAGGGCTCCCTGCAGATCCATGTAGGCCTGGGCAACCGTCACGCCCTTTGCCATGGCCTTTTCCTTGTCAATGACCACCCGAAGCTCCGGCGTGGGATCCTCGATGCCGTCCGTCACCTCGATGATTCCCTTCACTGTGGAAAGCCTCTCCGCCACGGCCTTCGCCGCCGACCGAAGCTCGTCTAAATCCCGTCCGCTCACGTTGATCGTCACCCCGGAACCGCCCAGAGCACTGATATCCATGGTGGAACCGCTGGCGGAAACGCCACATTCCAGGTCTGCGCAGGCCTCTTCGATCTGAAGAGCGATCTCCTGACTGGAGGCCGACTTATCCTCCTTGAGAATCGCATAGACAGACACCGAATCAGAAGAGCCGCCGCCCATCATGGACATCATGCCGCCGCCCATCATGGCGCCCACCGTCTCCACGTCCTCCACGGACATGATTCGCTCAATGGCCTGGTCGGCCAACTCCCGGACCTCCTCCGTGGTCACCTCCTCCGGCATCTCCAGAGAGACCGAAATCTGCGTGCCGTCCATCTCCGGCATATAGGCCGTCCCCCGGCTGGTGCTGGCGATGACGCTGAACACCAGCATGCCCACCGCCGCAAGAATGGTGAGAACCCGGTGCCTCAGACAAAAGCGGACCGCCTTCTCGTATCCCCTGAGCATCCCGTCAAAAAGCCGGTGGGACCGCTCCTTCTGCTTCTTCTTAAGCATCCCGGAAGCCATGGCCGGAACCAGGGTCATGGCCACGATCAGGCTCGCCACCAGGGAATAGGTGATGGTCAGGGCCATGTCCGTAAACAATTGTCTCGTCATGCCATGGATGAACACGATGGGGACAAACACGCTGACGGTGGTAAGGGTGGACGAGGTGATGGCTCCCGCCACCTGAACCGTGCCGCTGACCGCCGCCTGGACCGCCGAGACTCCCTTGTTCCGCAGCCGGTAAATATTCTCAATGACCACCACCGAGTTATCCACCAGCATGCCCACTCCCACGGCCAGACCTGACAGGGAGATCATGTTGAGAGTCACGCCGGAAAAATACATGAGCACGATGGCAAAGATCACGCTGATGGGGATGGAGCAGGCGATGATCACCGTCGGCCGCAGATCCTTGAGGAACAAAAGCAGGATGACGATGGCCAGGACCGCCCCGTAAAGGAGGTTGTTGAGCACCGAATCCACCACCAGGTGAATATAATCCCCTTGGTTGGAGAGCATGGTAAAATGGAGCCCCGGATGTTTTTCCTCCAGCTCGTCAAATTTCTTCTGAATGCTCTCCGCCACGTCGGCCGTGGCATAAGTGGGCTGCTTTTCAAGGGAAAGCACCACGCCGTCGTTCTCGTTGATCTTCGCATAAATGTCCGCACTGTTGTCGCTCTTGTAAACCTCCGCCACGTCAGACAGGCGGATCGGCTCCGCATCCTCCATGCCGGGATCAAAAAGAATCAGATTTTGAAGCTCCTCGATGTCTTCCAATTTATTGCCCACGCGCACCAGATACTGGACTCCGTCCTCCGTCACGTAGCCTGCGGGCATGGCGAAATTCTGAGCCGTCAGAATCTGGGAGATCATCTCCACCGTCAGCTTATCGGAGACGTCAGCTGCGTCGAGGGCAGTCTCCTTGGAGGAATCAAAGGTTTCCTTCTGGGTGTTGAATTCCTTCTCCCCCTCGGTAAGCTGCCGTTTGGCCTCGTCCAACTGGGCCTGGGCCTCGTACTTGGTCATGCCGGCCTCCTGGGCCTTGGCGAGAAGGGTCTCCTTCCCGGAGGCAAGCTCCGCCCTGGCCGCCGCCATCTGTGCCTTTCCCGACCGGAGGGCCTCAATCCCGGAAAGTCCTGCCTGAAGCTGCTCCAGGGTCCCCTCGCTCTTGATCTTGTCAATCTGGGCGACGGCCGTCTCCGCCTCTGCCTTTTTCGCCTCAAGTTCTTCCTTCTGCGCCGTAAGGGCCGTCTTGTTCGCCGTAAGCTCCGCTTCCGTGGCCTCCAGCTGCTCCATGGCGACCGGATAAGTATCCATGACCGCCTTAAGCTCCGCCGCCTGGGCCGCCAATTGATCGTACTGCGGCGTTCCCGGCTGGAGCACAGTGGTGATTATTTCTCCATCCTCATTGATGTATCCCCCTGCCACCAGCCCTTCAAAGGCCGTCTTCGCCGCCTCAAGCCGTTCCTTCCCCTCCGCCACCTGGGAAAGGCCGTCCTCGATCTGAGAGAGGCCCTCGTCCATCTGGGAAAGGCCCGTCTCAAGCTGGGAAAGACCGTCCCGGATCGTGCCCTCCTGGGCAAGGAGTCCGTTAAGCTGTTCCAGGGACGCTTTCAATCCGGCTTCCATCTCGTCCACGTTGGAATAGCCGGCCTGGCTCAAGGCCTCGCTTTCCTTGGTCTTTAATTCTTCCTCCGCCCGGTTTAAGGCGATCTCCCCCTGGAGAATCTGCATCCTGGCCTCAGAAAGAGCCTGGTCCGCCTGGACCATCCCGTTCTGGAACTGAGAGGTCTGCTTTTCCAGCTCCTCCTTCCCCTCGGCGATCTTATCCTCCGCCTCCCGGAGGGCGTCCTCGGCCTCGCTTAAAGAATCCCGAACAGAATCCTTCAGACCCTCATTGACATCGTCCACCAGCTCCTCCCGGATTACCACATTGACCTGTTCCTCCAAAAGTCCGGAGGCCGACACGCTGGCCACACCGCCTACCCCCTCCAGGGCCGGCTGTACCGTCTCCTCCACGTAGGCGGAAATCTCCTTCACGTCCATGTCGTCGGCATCCACCGAAGCCACTACGATGGGAAGCATATCTGGATTGATCTTCATGATCAACGGCGAACCGACGCCGTCGCTCCAATACCCCGTGATCTGATCCAGCTTTTCCCGGATGTCCACGGTCACCGAGTCCATGTTGACCTCGTCGTTAAATTCCAGAATGACCATGGACACGTTCTCACTGGAAACGGACGTCACCTCGCTTATGTCGTTGAGGGTCGCCATGGACTGCTCCACCGGCCTGGTCACGGTCGTCTCCACCTCCTCCGGGCTGGCTCCCGGGTAGGTGGTCACCACCACCGCATAGGGCAGGTTGATGCTGGGCAGAAGATCCGGCGTCATCTCCGTAAAAGAAACCACGCCCAGAATCAATACCAACACCACCGCCACGAACACGGTCATCGGCTTTTTTACGCTGAACTTTGCAAACATGCTGCGCCTCCTGTCAGTAAGCCTTTTTTCTCTGTCCCATTTGATCGAGCAGGCATGCGCTCTTTTCCCCTGCTCACCGCACCGCCGATGCACCACTCCAACGGCATACCTTGTCTTTACAGTGCGAAATACCTGCATGAAGGTGTGCCTTTTGGGCTTTGCGTCGGCATGCGCATGAAAAAGCCGACCAGTTGGTCGGCTTCCGGTCTGTGCCCATTATATGCCAAAGGCGTCAGGATGTCAATTTATCGCATCTAAACTTTTTATAAAATTGCCCATGAAAGGTCCTGAAGACCTCGCCGGTAGTCTCCCGCTCTTTCGGGTCACGGAAGTTCCCGAATCATTCCGGCCATATATTCCATTACCCGATCGATTCCCGCCTCCTCTGCCTCCTGTCTCGTCTTTTCCAGCTTCTCCTCCCAGCTCTTGTTGCAGTCACAGGTTTCGGGCCGGGCGGAGCCGCCTCCGCCCCTCTCGTCCCCGTTGGCCTGACACTGGCACAGTTCTTCCCAGTCTTCCAGGTAAATCTCCTCCAGGGCCACCCACGGCCCCAAAAGCTCCTGCGGATCGACCTCATACTGCCGAAGCGACGGGGCCCGCTCCTGCCTCACCGCCTCCCACAGCCGTTCCCGCTTGTCTTTGGAATCCCCCCTCTCCGGAAGAGTTAAAAACTCGTTCCCCCCGTAGAAAAGCCTCCAATACCTGCCTTCCTCCCCGACTGCCCTCCCGTCCTTAACCTGGTAATCTATTCCGGGACTTCCATAGGACAGGGCGTTGGAAAGATCCGCATCGCTGTAAACGGCCGCCAGCAGGGCAAAGGCCTCCTCCTTTTTTTCGCCCCCCGTCAGAATTCCGGTTTTCCCGGAACTGCTGTAACAAATCCTGGCCTCCTCCGGAAGTTCCACCGCCGCCAGGGAAAGCTCCGCAGAAGGCTTCCAGTCCTCCCGAAAGCTTTCCAGGACCGCCTCCTCGCTGTAGCTGTAAGAGAACGTCATGAAAAAATCTCCGTTTTTCAGAGTATTTTCTTCCTGCGTTCCCGCCCGAAGCAGATACCCTTCTGACAAAAGATCCAGTCTGCGTTTCTTTTCCCGCAGATATTCCTCATCCCACAGAATATTTTCCAGCTTCGGCTTTCCGTCCGCAAAGACGACTCGGATGAAAGGAAGCGCCGTCTGTTCGATCCCCCACTCCCATATGGGAAACTGGCCGCCGCTAAAGGCCCCGTTCCCTTCCGCCCACTCCCCCTCCGTCACTTTTCGAAGGGCCGCCTCCAGGCCCTCCGGCGTCAGATTCTCCATGGAAATCTGATATTTTTCCGCCAGATCCTCACGGAAGATCAGATAGGCATTCGTCGTTTTTACGACGGACGGGATCCCGCAGGGACTTCCATTGACCTCCACGCTCTCCCACATGCATTCCGGATAGGCCTCCTCCAGTTTTCTCCCCTCCTCCGTTCCAAAGTCGAGCGGTTCCAGGAACCCTTCCCTGGCCAGCATGCCGTAAAGCGAAACATAGCCTGTGTCCATGCAGCTTATGATGTCGTAGTCCCCCTCTTCCACCTGGTCCTTATAGAACAGAGGATTCGCCATGCCGTTGGTCTTCGGTCCTTCCATTCCCGTGAAGGACACCCGCCAGGAAAGTCCCTTCTCTTCAAGCGCCGCATTCAACGCCGTCTCGTAAGGCTCCACGCTCTCCTGGCCGATCTCCGTAAAGGCCCATTTAAAAACCGTGACGCCCTCCTCCGGCTCTTTCGTCTCCGTTCCCTCCGCCCTCTGCTTCCTCCACTGGTCCGCCTCCGCCAGCCGCTCTCCCAGACTTCGTCTCTCCACCTCTTTTTTGGCTTCCTTCCCGCCCAGGGAGAGCCGAATGCCGACCGTGAGCAGAACGGCCGCCAGAAGCAGAATCCCCATCAGCCACATTCCTCGTTTCTTCATCGCCCGCTCACTCCTCCTCCACAATCAGGGTCCAGTTGGTCTTTCCCGCCAGAAAGTCTTCCTTTTTTATGATGGACTGCCTCAACATGGACTGTCCCGCTTTCACGCTGTAACCGATTACCCAATCCCCCCTCAGCATGCGGGGAAGGAACACCGTCTCCCCCTCGTAAAGCAACTGACATTCTCCTTCCTCCGTATATTGGTAAACCCGGTACCCTTCATACCCTCCCGTCTCCGACGACTGAAGCGCACTGAAAGCTTTCAGATCCTCTTCCCACACAATGTCGCCTGCGGCCTCGTCCTCCAAAATCATCGTCTTCTCTCCACTGTCCAAGTCAAATGCAACGAGTCCTCCTTCCGGCTTATTGTACAAGAGGAAATTCCCGCTGACGCAGCCGGGGAAAAGAATTTCTCTGGCGACAATGTCAAGCTCCTCAACCTCCTTCGTCTCCAGGTCCAGTTTCCGAAGGCCGGAGACCATGCTTCCTCCCTCGTCGTTCAAAAGTTCCGAGTAGATCAGTTGATTTTTGTAACTTCCCCAAAGCGTATAGCTGGGGATGCTCATGGTTTTCTCCGGACACAGCGCCTCCCGCTCTCCCGTGTCCAGGTCATACCGGTAGATGCCGCTCACCGTGGCAACGTTGCCCATGCCGCCCGGATTGTTCGGGAGATCTTCCATTTTATCCATGCCAAGGGCCAGGAAGCAGCTTCCGTCCCGAAACAGGACGTTCCCCCACACGTTCCCCTCAAAATGTCCCCCTTCGTATTCTTCCCGGGCGTAGGTTTCGATCACCCGGTCATTTCCGCCGTCCAGGTCGCAGGAATGGAGTGCGCCATCCCCGTCGTAGGACGTCCAGTAATACCATTTTTCCCCGAGACGTCCCATGAAGCGGGTCTGCTCGCAGAGAGCGTGGGCAAAGCATTCCTCCGAGTCATGAAAGCAATTGGGCCTGACGCAGAGCGGATAGAAGGCCCCCGTTTCATAGTCCAGGAATTTGACCAGCCCGGCGTTATAATCCAGATACGCCATCCCCTCTTCCATATCACATGCATGGTCATAATCCCGCCATGCGGACTCCTCCTCCCCCGCAGTCTCTTTCCCACACCCAAAAAGCCCCGCTCCCAGGACAGCCGCCAGGGCCGCTCCCGCCAGCATCCTCCTCCCCGACCCAAAAGCACGTTTCCTTTTTCTTAAATTTCCTTTCATAAAAAGTCTCCCCCTTCCCTCAGGCGCAAATAACAGTCTCCTGAATTTTTTCACACGAAACATACGAATTCCGATACGACAAAAAATCCCGTGCTCCACCTTCATGGTAACACAGGATTTTTCTGTTCGCACGTGACGTTTTCGTAACCTTTCAACGCCCTCTATTTCTTTGCAATATACCCTTTCGCAGTCAGAAGCTCCGCGCACAGGAGGGCTCCGCCGGCCGCTCCCCGGAGGGTATTGTGGGAGAGTCCCACGAACTTGTAATCAAAAACCGTATCCTCCCTGAGACGGCCCAGGGTCACGCCCATGCCCCGCTCGTAGTCCCGGTCCAGGTTCGCCTGGGGTCTATTGTCCTCCTCGAAATATTTGAGAAACTGCTTCGGCGCACTGGGAAGGCCAAGTCTCTGGGGTTCTCCGGCGAAGTTCGCCCACCTCTCCAGGATCTCTTCCTTCGAAGGTTTTTTCTCAAAGCTCACGAACACCGCCGCCGTATGTCCGTTGCTGACCGGCACCCGGATGCACTGGGACGTGATGACCGGACCATCTGCTTTCTTGATCACGCCATCCTCGATTTTTCCCCATATTTTCAGAGGCTCCTGCTCGGACTTTTCTTCCTCGCCGCCAATATAGGGAATGACGTTGTCCACCATCTCCGGCCAGTCCTTGAAAGTCTTTCCCGCACCGGAGATGGCCTGGTAAGTGGTCACCACCGCCGTCTTCACGCCAAACTCCCGAAGCGCATGAAAGGCGGGGGTATAGCTCTGGATGGAGCAGTTGGGCTTCACGGCGATGAATCCCCGCTTCGTGCCGAGACGCTTCTTCTGAAATTCGATGACCTCGGCATGCTCCGGATTCAGCTCCGGAATGATCATCGGCACGTCCGGAGTCCAGCGGTGAGCGCTGTTGTTGGAAACCACGGGCACCTCCGCCTTCGCATACGCCTCCTCGATGGCTCGGATCTCATCCTTGGTCATGTCCACGGCGCTGAACACGAAATCCACGTCCGCCGTCACTTCCTCAATGTTGTGCAGGTCCTTGACGACAAGCTTCTTCACGTTCTCCGGCATGGGATTGTCCAACTTCCAGCGGCCTCCCACGGCCTCCTCGTAGGTCTTTCCCGCACTCCGGGGGCTGGCCGCCACCGTCACCACCTCATACCAGGGATGATCGGCCAGCAGAGACACGAATCTCTGTCCCACCATGCCTGTCGCACCCAACACGCCAACTTTCAGCTTTTCCTTGATTTCCATTTTCACTCTCTCCTCGTAATTCTGATTTCTTTGATTCACATTTCGCATTTGCGCCTGTCTTTGTACAGCGCACATTTGTCTTTCCTCTGCGTATTTTACACTATTTGTTTTTAAATTGCAAGTGTTTTTTATCAAATACCCCGTTACCCTTGAAAGCCGTCCACAAGATCTAACTATCAATCCCTCTTGCGTCCCCTGCGCAAAAAAACCTGCCTCCAACTTCATCGGAAACAGGTCTCATAAATTCCAAAAGCTCCCGGCCGGACTTGAACCGGCGACCTATTGATTACGAATCAATCGCTCTACCGACTGAGCCACGGAAGCACGTTCACAAAAAATCTTGTCAACGTCAATACTATACTATAGGATTTTCCTCCTGTCAAGCCTTTCCTGAAATTTTCTCAAGCACCACTCTTTCCCGCCCTCCATACAATAAAATATACCCTGAAAGGCACGCATATCTCAACAATGAGCCGCCTCTCCAGGGCATGCACTACCCCATCGGAGGAACTTTTTATGGAACCAGTCCTTGAATTTATAAATGTGTGTTTTTCCTATCACTCGCCGGACGGTGAGACCCCGGCTCTCTCCGGCATTTCCCTCTCGGTCCTGCCCGGCGAATTCATCGCCGTCGTGGGGCCTTCCGGCTGCGGCAAAACCACACTCCTCTCCTTAATCAGCGGTCTTCTCCGCCCGGAATCCGGCCAGATCCGGCTGTTTGGAAAGCCTTGCGGGTCATCCGGAACCAACATCGGCTATATGCTCCAGAAAGACCATTTATTTGAATGGCGAACCGTCTATGACAACGTCCTTCTCGGGCCCCAGATCCGGCACAGCTTAAATCAGGAGACAGAGACACAGGTGAGCGCCATGTTGGACACTTACGGACTTTCCGCCTTTAAGGACTCTCCGCCCTCGGCCCTGTCCGGCGGCATGCGCCAGCGGGCAGCCCTGATCCGCACCCTGGCTCTGGAGCCGGATCTTTTGCTCCTTGACGAGCCTTTTTCCGCCCTGGATTACCAGACCCGTCTGGAGGTTGGGGACGACATCGGAGGGATCCTTCGAAAAGAGGGAAAAACCGCCGTCCTGGTGACCCACGATCTGGCGGAAGCCATCACTCTGGCGGACCGGGTGATCATTCTCTCCCACCGACCCGCCCGCATAAAAAAAATCCTCTCTCTGCATTTTGGCGAGGAATTCGACACTCCCCTAAAACGGCGGAGCGCCCCTTGCTTCAGCGAATATTTTGACAAAATCTGGAAGGAACTCAAATCCAATGGATAACTCTCTTTCTGTGGCCCAGGCCCGTTACCTGAAGGCCCGTTCCCGCCACAAACGAAGAATTCTGGCGGGACAAATCCTTTTGTTTTTCCTGTTTGTCGGCATCTGGGAGCTTACCGCCCGTACGGGCCTGCTCAATGACTTCATCTTCAGCAGCCCCTCCCGCATGGTGTCCTGCTTCCTCAGCATGACAAAAGATTTCAGCATTTTCGGCCACATCGGCATCACCCTGGCTGAGACCATCGGAAGCTTCCTTCTTGTCATGGCCTGCGGCATCCTCATTGCCATGATCCTCTGGCTGTTTCCCTCCTTGGCCGAACTTCTGGACCCCTATCTGGTCATGCTCAACAGCCTGCCCAAATCGGCCATGGCCCCAGTGCTCATCGTGTGGCTGGGCAATAATGTCAAGACCATCGTGGTGGCGGCCGTCTCTGTGGCTGTCTTCGGCTCCATCATGACCCTCCACACCGGCTTTAAGGAAGTGGACTCCGACAAGGTCAAGCTGATCTATACCCTGGGTGGACGCAAACGGGATGTTCTCCTTAAGGTCCTCGTTCCGAGCTCCGTGCCCCTGATCATCAATAACATGAAGGTCAACATCGGCCTCTGCCTGGTGGGCGTCATCATCGGCGAATTCCTGGCGGCCGACAAGGGGCTCGGCTACCTCATCATCTATGGAAGCCAGGTCTTCAAAATGGATATTGTGATGATGAGCATCGTGATCCTCTGCATCCTCTCCATGGGATTTTACCGGCTGATCTCCGCATTGGAAAAGCATGTGAGAAAGCGGTAAAAACAGGCGGGGAGTCCCCCGCCTGTTTCATATTCTCCTTAACCTTATCTCGTTATCCTGCGGTAACGCACCGCATTCTGGTGGGCCGGCTCCAGCAGGATTGCCTGGTCAAACGCCCGGGCAGCCGCCTCCTTTTCCCCCAGACCCAGCCTTGCCAGCCCGATCAGGTAATGGCAGTGGGCCTGGTTCCGTCTGTCAAGGTCGTCGTCAAAGATCAGGAAGTCCGGCAGGGACACGGCGAAGTAGCTCACCCGCATCTCGTCAAACATGTGCTGCTCTCCATAGTCCAGGAGCTTATTGTATCGGGCCTTCGCCTCCACCGGCTTTCCAAGCTTCTCCTTCGCCAGTCCCTGGTAATAGATCATGTCGGCGGGCTGGTCATTGTAATACATCATGCCGGCCGGCTCGTTCGCTCCCACGGCCGCCTGTTCAAAGTATGCCCCTCGCCGCCTCCTGGTCTCCTCTCTGCTCTTCCACAAGGCCCATGTAATAGTTCACATGGTTGTCCTTTGTCTCCTCCAGCTTTCCTTCCCCCAAATTGTCCGGGTAACGGAAGGTTTTCTTCAGATACGCCTCCGCCTGCTACCAGTTCCCCGCCTCCATGGCCTCTTTGGCCAGCTCCACCAGGGCCACCGTGTACTGGGTGGTCACCTTGCCTTCGCCGCCCTCCCAGGGATGGAAGCGGTTTTCCATGATGAAGCTGTATGCTTCCCCATACCTTCCAAGCAGGTTCAGAAGGGTCGCATATTCAATCTTCAGGTCATCCCGCCTCATAAACACGTCCCGGTCTGTCTCATAGCGGGCAAGCCGTTCCTTTGCCGGCACCTCCAGCTTTTTGTAGAGCTGGTCTGTCTCCAGGAAGATCCTCGCATCCTCCGGGGCCAGGCTGCGGGCCTTCTCCATGGCCGCCCTGGCCGCCTCCTTGTCCTTCTTCTTATTATAGTAAGCAAGGGACAGGTTCCGCCAGACAACCGCCAGTCCGGGTTCCATTTCCGCCGCCCGCTCATACTGCAACTTGTCGTAGAACAGATTGCCCAGGTAATAGCAGGCCCTGGCCGGCGCCTCCAGCCTCTCTTTGGCATATTCTAACACCTGGATGTCCTCCAGCTTGTTGGGGAAGCAATAGTCCGTGCTGCATGCCTCCGCCTGCAGGAGGGCTTCCCCGCCGTCCTTCCCGGCCAGGCTCTGATAATACCCTTTATAATAAAACAGCATGGGTCAGGATTCCCTGCAGAGCCCGAGAGCCTGGACCGCCTCCTCAAAGGCCCCGTACTCCGCATAATCCCTGGCGATCATCAGATAGGTTTCCCGGAAATTTCTCGCCAGGACCCGCACCTCCTCCAGAAGGGCTTCCCTGTGCTCCCGGTCGATCCTTGCAAGCTCCAGGCGGGAAATGTAATCAAAGGAATCCAGCTTAAGGCTCTCTGCGATCAGCCTCTTCGCCTCCTCCAGTCTCTCCAGCCTCCGCAGCAGATAGGCCTTTAAGCCTCTCGCCTTCACATTGTGCCCGTTCTTTACCAGCCCCTTCTCCGTAAGCTCCAGCGCACTCTCCAGATTGCCGCGGGCCGCCTCGATGCAGCCCAGGTAGTAGAAGCTCATCTCCTGCTGCTCATTGGACCAGGAGGCTTTATAGAAGGCGTCGAATGCCTCGTCCATCCTTCTCTGGTACCAGAGGGAAAGCCCCAGGTTATAGTAAGGCTCTGAATCGTAAGGATTGGGATTCTTCCAGGTACACCGCTCAATTGCCTTCCTAAAATGCTTCTCTGCCTCCGAAAAACAGCCTCTGCGCATGAGGATCGTTCCCGATTCAGATTATTATATCTATACGCCCAGCGCCCAGGCGCAAAATCTGTTCCTCTATCCGCTCATCACCGGATACTTCCGCTATCTCCCCAGCTACTGCCTGCGCCGAACCTCCCTGGACAGCTTCCTCATCATGCATATGAAGAGGGGGGACTGCGAGGTCGAGTGCGGGAACCGCCATTTCCATGCCTACGAGGGCCAGGTCGTCCTGCTGGACTGCTACGCCCCCATGCATACTATTCTTCAAAGGCTGGGATGCGGAATGGCTCCATTTTGACGGCGTCTGTGCCAGAGGCTATTATGAAGCGGTCACAGGGGACGGAGGCCCGGTGATCAGCCTGCAAAACAGCTACCGTTTGGATAAATATCTGCACAATATCTATCTGCTGTTCCGGGAAAGCCCTTCCGTCGTGGAACCGCTCCTCAACAATTACATTGTCAATATCCTGACAGAGCTTCTGATCAGCCAGGAGGCCAAAACCACAAACATGGTTTCCGCCGGCATCATCTCCGACAGCATCGCCTATATCAACAAGCACCTGACAGAAGCTCTTTCCTTAGACGATCTGGCCGGCCAGGCTTCCCTGAGCCCCTATTATTTCAGCCGGTTCTTCAAAAAGGAAACCGGCTTTTCCCATCACAGCTATGTCATCACCACCAGGATCAGCAACGCCAAATTCCTGCTCCACTCCTCCGACCTTTCTGTCAAAAGCATCTGCTTCGCCACCGGCTTTAACGGGCAGGAAATCCCGCTTGCCCTCAGTTTTGCGGATATCCGGCCTTATGAAACGACCGTCTGTTACGCCGGCGCCACCCTGGGTCCCAATGCCGGCCGGCTCCGGGGGGCCCGCCTCCCCATCCTGGGGAAGGAATATGTGTTATCGGAAAATGAAAACGGCAGCCAGCTTCACGGCGGCCGCCATAATCTCTCTTCTATTCTATGGAATGTTGATTCTGTCACTGACCATGTGGATTCTGTCACCGGCGCCAAAATGGCCTCTTCCATCCTCCTCTCCGCCGCACAGCCGGACGGCCTGGACGGCTATCCGGGAAACCGCCGCTACCAGGTGCGCTATACTCTGGCGGATCCCGGGATCCTGACCATGGAATATACTGCCTGGACTGACGTGCCCACGTATATCAATCTGTCCAACCACACCTACTGGAACCTGTCCGGTGATTTCACGAAGCCGGCCCTGACCTCAAAAAGCCCTGCGGGGCAGGCCCCCATACGACAGGGGCTTCCCCCGCAGGTGTCTCCACGGACAAAGAGCTTTCCCCCGCCTGCCTTCTTAAGGATCCGGCCAGCGGGCGGGCGGTTGAGGTTTTCACGGACGCCCCCGGAATCGTCCTCTACTCCGGCGGTTACCTGCCTGCCGGTCTCCCGCTCTCCGGCGGACAGCGCTCGGTTCCCTCCTGCGCCGTCGCCCTGGAAGCCCAGGAGCTGCCCGACGCCCCCCGCCTTTTCCCGGACGCTTACCGCATCACCCTGCCAGAAAAGCCCTTTCACCGGGTGATCCAGTACCGTATCATGACAGGCCGTCAATAATGATACCTGCAGGTATACACGATCAGATGATTGTCTTCTATTTGATAAACCAGCCGGTGTTCGTCCGTGATCCTCCTGCTCCATTTCCCCGCCAGATCATATTTTAACGGCTCCGGCTTGCCCAGGCCCTCGAAGGGATTTCTTCTGATATCCTTCAGCAATTCATTGATTCGTCTGACCACCCGTTTGTCTGCCTTCTGCCAATAGAGATAATCCTCCCAGGTGTTTTCCGTGAACGATACATTCATTAAGAATCCTCCGCCTCAAACTCCACAAGCTTTCCCTCCTCCGCCTGTTTCATCGACTCCTTCAGCCATTCGTAATTTGCCCTGCTCTCTCTGATATGAAGATTTTCCATCAGATTATCATACTGTGCCTGGGACATGAGCACGACGTTCTCATCATTTTTTCGGGTGATGACCGCAATATCAAAATCCTGTACCACCCGGTCACATACCTCTTTAAAATGATTTCTTACATGAGAGAAATTTGTCGCTATCATTTTATCACACTCCTTTACATTCAGTGTATTCCATGCCCCCATAAATGTCAATATCCTGTACAATATTCTGACCAATTATTCTATTCGCCGCCGCCGCAGACGTCCACCCACCGCATGAACCCGGAATACCGCTCCAGTTCCGGAATGGACAGCCGCACTGCGCTGTGGCCACTGCCTGCCGCTGGATAGACAGTTTCAAACCGTTTTAAGGAGACGTCCAGATAGATCGTCACCCCCGGCTTCACCACGAAGGGGCACACGCCGCCGGGGGCGTGCCCGGTCTGCTCCTCCACCTGCTCCCAGGGAATCATTTTGGCCTTCTGATGAAATTCGGCCTTGTACTTTTTGTTGTCCACCCGCACGTCCCCGGCTGCGACGATCAGTACCGGGCCTTCCTTCTGCATAAAGGACATGGTTTTTGCGATCTGCTTCGGCTCGCAGCCCACTGCCAGCGCCGCCTCCTCCACGGTGGCGCTGGACTTCTCAAAAACCATGACCCGCTCTCCCATGTCGATGCTCTCAAAATATTCTTTTACCCGCTCGTATGACATATTCTCCTCCACAATTCCACTTTTCCGCACCGCCCGTGCGTCGCATCTGCGACATCCTTCCTCTGCACGGGCATATACAATCGAGTAGGGGAGAGCCTTGTTCCCCTACTCGCGCGCCGCCCGTGCGTCGCATCTGCGACATCCTTCCTCTGCACGGGCGTGTGCATAAAAACCGCCGCCCCGGAGAGTTCTTCCATGAAAAGTCTCCCCGTTTTGCGGCGGTCCCTATTCTGTCTGCTTGCCTGACGGACCAAATCTAAGGGAACAAATGCCCCATAATCTCCTCAAATCTCTCCATATCGTCCGTCTTTTTTTCAAAATAAAACTCAAACCCGGAAAGCTTCTGCCTTCCGTTGTCAAAAACGATCTCATCCTTCAGGCGAGCCAAGAAATGATAAGCGGGTTTAAAGAACAAAGTCCGCCTTTCTATCTTTTCACAACTCACCAGGTCGCCGGCAAGGTCACAAGTCCAGACCCCGGCGCCGTTGTGGACGAGCAGGTTCCGGTTGCTCAGGGCCAGGAAGCAGTCCCAGCCCGCCGCACTGATCAGTTTTCCCTTCTCCGTCCCCAGCATCTCCAGTCTGCAGAGAAAGACAAGCCTTTCCCCTTCCTGCAACGGAAACCCCGGTTTATTCTCCACCTCCGGCAGAGTCTCAAGATAGCTGATATCCATAATTTCCCCTTTCCCGTACCCGGCCTTTCGGATATCCGGCATTTACTTCTGCTCACCCAGCTGCAGGTACTTTAAATAGGCGCTGATAAAGCCGTCCAGGTTTCCGTCCAGGACGCTGGCCACGTTTCCGCTCTCCTCGTTCGTTCTGTGGTCCTTCACCATGGTGTAGGGCTGCATGACATAGGAGCGGATCTGGCTGCCCCAGCCGATCTCCTTCACGTCTCCCCGGATGTCGGAGATCTTCTCCGCATTCTCCTGCTGCTTCAAGAGAAGGAGCTTGGCCTTCAACATCTGCATGGCCTTGTCCTTGTTCATATGCTGGGAGCGCTCATTCTGGCACTGCACCACGATCCCCGTAGGCAGGTGGGTGATGCGGATGGCCGAGGAAGTCTTGTTAATGTGCTGACCACCGGCCCCGCTGGAACGGTAAGTGTCAATCCTTAAATCATCCGGATTGATCTCGATGTCGATATCCTCCTCGATGTCCGGCATCACGTCGCAGGACACGAAGGAGGTCTGTCTCTTCCCCGCCGCATTGAAGGGCGAGATCCGCACCAGCCGGTGGACGCCCCGCTCCGATTTGAGATAACCGAAGGCGTTCATGCCGTTGATCTGCACCGTCACCGACTTGATCCCCGCCTCCTCGCCGTCCAGATAGTCAAGCACCTGGGTGGTGAAGCCCTTCCGCTCCGCCCAGCGGGTGTACATCCGGTAGAGCATCCCGGCCCAGTCGCAGGACTCGGTGCCGCCAGCCCCCGCATGGAGGGTGAGAATGGCATTGTCCCCGTCATACTCGCCGGAGAGCAGGGTGGACAGCCGGATCTCCTCCAGCTTCTCCCTCAGCTCTTTTAATCCTTCTTCAATCTCCGGAATCACGGAGGCGTCATTTTCCTCGTATCCCATCTCCAGAAGGATCTGGAGCTCTTCCATCTTCTCTTCCAGGCCGTAGAATTCCTCCACCGCATCCTTCAGGTTCTTTAGTTCCTGCATAATCTTGGAGGAACGGGCGGCGTCATTCCAGAAATCCGGCTCCTCCAGATATTTCTCCAATTCTGCGATCCGTTCACTTTTCCCAGCCAGGTTAAAGTGAATCCCTCACTTCCACTAATGGTTTTTCCAGAGCGGTAAGTTCGCCCTTGAATGCGTCAAGCTCGACCAATAGCTTCACCTTCTTTCTTTTTTATTTATTTCAAACTCCGGCGTCGTTCCTTCCGTGCGCAGGCACGTCGATTTTATTGATTTTACTGCGCCGCTTATTGCCGCCAGCCACTGCCTCCATCAAACCGGGTCGGCATGACTGGCGGAGCTAGCCGCAGTAAAATCTGCAAAATCTTCCGATCGCCTGCTCACGGAAGGAACGACGCCTGGATTTTCCATACATCAAAAAGCTGCTTTCCGGTTCTTCACAGGCCCCGCCCACAGCACTGCTTATACTTCTTTCCGGAGCCGCAGGGACAGGGATCGTTGGGATATACTTTCTTCGTCTCCCGCTTCTTGGGGGCGTTGACCAGGGAGTCGTCCTTGTTGGTGCCGGTCACCTTGGCCACCTGCTCCCGCTCCACCTTCTGCTCCACCCGGACATGGAAGAGGAGCTTGATGGTCTCCTCCTGGATGTTGGCCGTCATGGCGTCAAACATCTCGTAACCGGCCATCTTGTATTCCACCAGGGGATCCCTCTGGCCATAGGCCTGGAGACCGATGCCCTGCCTGAGCTGGTCCATGTCGTCGATGTGGTCCATCCACTTCCGGTCGATGACTTTTAAGAGGATCACCCGCTCCAGCTCCCGGACCTGCTCCGCCTCGGGGAACTGGGCCTCCTTCTCCTCGTAAAGCTTCACCGCCTCTTCCTTCAGCGTATGCTTTAGCTTTCCTTTATTGTAAGAACCGTAGTCCGCCTCGGAAAGTTTCACCGGCTTCACCGGGACCGCCGGGGAGAGCAGGTCGTTGAGGCCCTTCACGTCCCATTCCTCCGGAGACTGGTCGTCGGAAATGGTGGCATCCACGGCGTTCTCCACCGTGTCGGTGATCATCTTGTAGATCACGTCCCGCATGCTCTCGCCGTTGAGCACCCGAAGCCGCTCCGCATAGATCACTTCCCTCTGCTCATTCATGACCTGGTCGTAATCCAGGAGCCGTTTCCGGATGCCAAAGTTGTTGCCCTCGATCTTCTTCTGGGCCTTCTCGATGGCGCTGGAAAGCATCTTGTGCTCAATCTCCTCGCCGTCCTCCACGCCCAGGGCGTTGAACACCGACATGAGCCGCTCCGAGCCGAAGAGACGCATCAGGTCGTCCTCCAAGCTAATATAGAAGCGGGATTCGCCCGGGTCGCCCTGTCTTCCCGACCGGCCCCTGAGCTGATTGTCGATCCGCCTGGACTCGTGACGCTCCGTGCCGATGATCTTTAAGCCACCCGCCGCCTTCGCCTCCTCGTCCAGCTTGATGTCCGTACCACGGCCCGCCATGTTGGTGGCAATGGTCACGGCCCCGTGGACACCGGCCTCGGCGACGATCTCCGCCTCCATCTCATGGAACTTGGCGTTTAAGACCTTGTGGGCAATGCCCTTCTTCCGGAGCAGGCCGCCGATCTCCTCGGAGGAGTCGATGTTGATGGTGCCCACCAGGACTGGCTGCCCCTTCCTGTGAGCCTCCATGACCTCCTCCACCACCGCATTCAGCTTTTCCTTCCTGGTCTTGTAGACGGCGTCCTGCCTGTCGTCCCGGATCACCGGGCGGTTGGTGGGGATCTCGATGACGTCCATCCCGTAGATGTCCCGAAACTCCTTCTCCTCCGTCAGGGCCGTACCGGTCATGCCCGCCTTCTTGTCAAACTTGTTAAAGAAATTCTGGAAGGTGATGGTGGCGAGGGTCTTGCTCTCCCGCTTCACCTTCACGTGCTCCTTGGCCTCGATGGCCTGATGGAGTCCGTCGGAATACCGACGCCCCGGCATGATACGTCCCGTGAACTCGTCGACGATCAGCACCTGGTCGTCCTTCACCACGTAATCCTGATCCCGGAACATCAGGTAATTGGCCCTGAGGGCCAAGTCAATGTTGTGCTGGATCTCCAGATTCTCCGCATCGGCCAGATTTTCAATATGAAAGAACTGCTCCACCCGGGAGACACCCTGGGCCGTCAGGCTCACCACCTTCTCCTTCTCGTTGACAATGAAATCGCCGGTCTCGGTGATCTCCTCCTTCATAATGGCGGCCATCTTGGTCATCTCGCCACTGGCCTCGCCCCTCTGGAGCCGTTTCGCCAGACTGTCGCAGACTTCATAGAGCTTGGTGGACTTCCCGCTCTGTCCGGAAATAATGAGCGGCGTCCTGGCCTCGTCGATGAGCACCGAGTCCACCTCGTCGACGATGGCATAATGGAGCTCCCTGAGAACAAGCTGTTCTCTATAGATCACCATATTGTCTCTCAGGTAATCAAAGCCCAGCTCATTGTTGGTCACATAGGTAATGTCACACTGATAGGCTTCCCGCCTCTCGTCGTTTGTCATGCTGTTTAACACGACGCCCACCCGGAGCCCCAAGAATTCATGAACCTGTCCCATCCACTCCGCATCACGCTTAGCCAGATAGTCATTGACCGTCACAATGTGGACGCCCCGCCCCTCCAGCGCATTTAAATAGGCGGGAAGGGTCGCCACCAGCGTCTTTCCCTCACCGGTCTTCATCTCTGCGATCCGACCCTGGTGAAGCACGATGCCACCCAGAATCTGCACCGGATAATGCTCCATGTCAAGCACCCGCCTGGCCGCCTCCCGGACCACCGCATAGGCCTCTGGCATCAGGTCGTCCAAAGTCTCGCCTTTCTCCAGCCTGCCTTTGAACTCCTTCGTCTTCTCTCTCAGCTCCCCGTCAGAAAGCTTCATCATCTCCGGCCGCATGGCGACGATCTTGTCCATGATCGGCCGAATCAGCTTGATCTCACGCTCGCTGTGTGTTCCAAATAGCTTCTGCATCAAACCCATATCTGTACGCTCCTGTTTTTTTCTCAAACAGATATCCCTAAACACTGGTAAATCTTTTCTATTGTATCACCAACTCCCTGACAGTTCAACTGTTTTTCAAATTCCGGCTTATACAGAATGCACAAACCGACGGCACTTTTCTCAGGTTCCGGAACCGTTCCCCGGAAAGTTATCCCCACTATCCCCAAAACTTATCCACAAGCATTTCCGACATTTTCCCTTGATTTTCCACTTATCCCCGAAGTTATCCCCATTATCCCCATTCCATCCCTCTGTGGACAACCCAGGCGGCAAAAAACATCTGTTTTGTGAACTTATCCAAATTTTGCGTTTTTCAGCCGTTCCCCTTCATTTTCACTTGACTTTTTCCGTCGGTTCGTTCCTTCTTTTTTCGCCCTCCGACGACGTTTTCGTCCCCCATTATCGTCTTTTTGTTGTCAAACAATTTCTCTCTTTTTCTCTCATTTACCTTGTAATTTTTTTGTAATATGATATAATTTCTTTATAATCCACCTTTTAAAACCGGTTGGATTCAGGAGCGTTTTCCGAGAGAAAACAGTTCCGAAAATACGCAGAAAAAGGAGTTGGTGTTATGCAGTATATCATTACCGGAAGAAATATCGACGTTACCGAGGGCTTAAAAAAAGCAATTCATGAGAAAATCGGCAAGCTGGAGCGGTACTTTACACCCGCCACGGAAATCCACGTCACCTTGAGCGTCGAAAAAGACCGTCAGAAAATCGAAGTCACCATCCCCGTCAAGGGCTCCATCATCCGTTCCGAACAGGTCAGCAGCGACATGTACGTCTCCATCGACCTGGTCGAGGAGATCATCGAGCGCCAATTGAAACGCTACAAAACCAAGCTGGTGGACCAGAAACAGAGCGCTGCCTCCTTCTCCGAGGCATATATCGAGGAAGAAGCCGACGATCCCGAGGAGATCAAGATCGTCCGCTCCAAGCGTTTCGCCGTGAAACCCATGGACCCGGAAGAAGCCTGCGTCCAGATGGAGCTCCTCGGCCACAGCTTCTTCGTCTTTCGGAACAGCGAAACCGACGAGGTCAGCGTCGTATATAAGAGGAAAGGAAACACCTACGGGCTCATCGAGCCGGATTTCTGATTCTGAGTTTTTAGGAAAAAGGAAACAGGGGCTTCTCATAAAACTGATGAAACAATAGCGTACAAAAGGGAGTGTCGCAAAATAACTGATTAGTCAGTTTTGGAGCGACACTCCCTTTCCCTTCAAAAAAGAAGAACTATCCCGTTTTGTGGATCTCTCCTCTTTTTAGACATACTTTAAATAAAGCTTCTTGATTTTCCTTCTCTTATGCAGCCTTCACTTGAAAAAGATAGCTTCCAGTACGCTCATTCTGTATTTAGCATGTAGTTTAACCTGTTTGCGCTAATGCTTGTTAAGCGTAGCAACTGTGGTCAAAAGCGCAAAAATCCCCTACAGGATTTCCCACGCACAAAAAAGCACCTGATCCAGTAGCTTTAGAAAACAAATTTCTTTATACGGGCAAGCTCATAGTCCTCGCCAAAGATGTTGTTCAATATCATACACCGGTTGTATGCAAGGATCTTGTTTGCGAGATGCGTGCACAGCCCCTGGAAACTTCTGGCTAGCACCCGCTCTGCATTTAGCTGCCCGCTAAGCTGCGAAAATACGGTCTCCACACGCCTGCATAGCCGAAATATCAGCTGACGCACATGCCTGGGCCAGTCTGTCCTGCCACCATTACCAATATCGTCCAATCGTATGTCACGAATGGCATAACGAAATTTCCGGCTCCGGAAGCCCGCAGGATTGCCAAAAGGCTGGAAATCCATTACACACCGAAACATGGGAGCTGGCTGGACATTGCCGAAATAGAACTGAATGTAATGACACGGCAGTGTCTGTCCCGCAGGGTTAAGGATATGGATTTGCTCCGGCAGGAGTTGGCGGCATGGGAAAGTGACCGCAATGCACAT
>JAAWRC010000060.1 GCA_022800815.1 Lachnospiraceae bacterium
CCCGTGGTTACGGCGGTGGAACCGCAGTTGGGACAGCGGAGCTCAGAGGAAGAATAAAATTCTTGTTCTTCCGCTTCTACCCGGCGTTTAAACTCAAAATCACTGTAGAGGGGATTTCCATAAACGTATTCGTTGCGGATTTTATTATCAAATTTTTCGAAATCCCCCGAATCCATCATATCCCCTTCGTTATACTGGGTTTTAATCATAGTACAACCGCAAAACGGACATTCCTCTTTTTCACTCCAAATGTCTCCACACCTAGGACAAACACATATTATAGCTTCATCGTTGTTTACCATTCTGTTTGCTCCTTTCTATTTTTGCTTACATTATACTTCCACAGAGTATTTTTGTAAATAGTCCCGATTTTTAAATATGATAAAGAAACTCAAAAGCCCGTATTAAATTTTTCAAAACCGACTTCTGCTGTGAGTTCTTTTGAGCAATTTTCAAAGCAAGAGCAAAAGGCCGTCAACATTTATTTTTCTAAATTAAAAAGAACAACTCGAGATGCTGAAAATACTGCTAAGGACATTAAAAACCTCAACCCCGAAGTCATCAAATTCGCACAAAACGCCGACAGGGGGAGCCTTACCATCGAAAACCTGAACACCCACTTGGCGAAATCGGCAAAATCGGCAAACCTGGCCGCCGCAGGCATGCAGGTCCTTTCCGCCGGGGCAAACCTTGGCGCCAACATCCTGCTTTCCATGGCGGTCTCCGGCGTCGCCTCGTTCTTTGACGATCTGATTCATGCGGAGGAGCGTGCCATAGAAAAGGGGAAACAGGCGCAGGCAAACATACAGTCCGTGGGGGATGCCTACCGGACCCAGACGGGGGCGGCGGGCGACTTGGCTGCCCGCTATGACAAGCTCTCCGAAAGCATGGCAAAAAGCGGAAACGTCCAGCCCGGCACGGCGGAGTATGAGGAATTCCTGCAGGTAAGCAGCCAGTTGGCGGAGCTGTATCCGGAACTGGTTGCCGGTTATGATTCCTCCGGGAACGCCATTCTGAACTTTGGGGACAGTGCGAAAAACGCTTCCATGAAGGTGGCGGAACTGGCGGAACAGCAACGGAAGCTGACCCATTTGGAGATTGACACTTCCCTGGATGATCTGTACGAAGGGATTACCACCTCCACAAAGCAGTCCAGAAAAGATTTGGACGATTACAGGGAAGAACTGGAATCTTTAAAGAGCATCACAACCGCAGACAGTTTTTCGGAAGGCAACAGCGTCTTTCAAGATGGCTATGCATCATTTTCCATCGACAAAGATTTGGATTACGCCGCCGAGTACATGAACAGCCTTATACAAGCCTTTGAAAACGCCGGTCTGAATTCCGGAGAACATTACGAAGCCCTCTGGGATACTTACGGCGATACCTATGATTTCAACGCCTTTCATCTGACTCCGGAACAAACCAGCGCAGTCGAAAACGAACTGAAAACACAGCTTTCCGGATTATCCGACAAGATTCAGACGTCCGTCGCAGAAACCAACGGTGAAATCTACACGGAAATGCTCAAGCAAAAGCAGGAGTATTCCTCCCTGTCCACGGCCATGTTCGACTGGGTCACCACCAGCGACGACTTCAACATGCTCGGGGATGACTCGCAGGAATTGGTTCGGTCGGCGCTCGGCAAGATCGACTACTCCCACATGGTTCTGAACGGAGACGGGTCCTCCAAGAGCATGGAGGAATTAAAAGACAGTCTCATGAACGACCTGGTCCATGCCTTCTCCGACCCGTCTCTGGATGCGGCCACCCAAAAGGCCTGGCAGGACCTGCTCAGTCTGGATGCTTCCAACCTGAGCGCTGACGAATACCAGGCCAAAGTAGACCAGTTTGTGCAAAATATTGTCGGCGGCGACAACGAAAAGCAGCAGGAGTTCAAATTAAAATTTGGCTTTGCCATCGAAACCACGGATGGAACAGTCATCGATTCCCAGGACGCCCTGCTGGATGAGATATCGCAAAAGACCGGCATCGGCACGAAAGAGCTGGGAACGTTGACCGGCGATGAGCTGGAAGTTGCGTATCACCTGATCGCCAAATCCGACAATGACTTTTCCGGCATTGATCTAAGCGGATTCAAAGAAGCCATCCAGACGGAGATGGACAAGGAAACTCACAGTCTCGAGGCGCTAAGCAGAACCTATCGCACGCTTTCCGATGAAATCCAGACGGTCAATTCCCTGATCGCAGGACAGGCCTCCGGCCAAACTCTGTCCGTAGATTCTTACAACGCCCTGATCAGCCAGTGCAGTGATTATGGGAATGCCCTGGAGGTTGTCGACGGGCGCATGCAGCTAAATGCGGAGACCTTAAAAAAGCTAAGGGATGAACACGTCAAAGAAGCAATTGCCGCCAATGACGCCGCCAAACAAATGAACATGGCCGATTACCAAAAAAACAGTGCGGAAATCTCCCGTCTTTCTGAAACAATGAAAGTCCTGGAGGGGACTTCCTCCGACGCTTCCTTTGGTATTGAAGATCAGATCTCGGCTCTCCAGAAGGAAAATGATGAAATCGTCAATACCTGTGCCCAGTTGGATTTGATGAATGACGCTTTGCTTGAATCCACCGGCAGCTATCAGGCGTGGAAGGACGCCCGGAACGCCCCGGAATCGGGCGACATGTTTGACGACGCCCTCAAGGCGATGGACGACATCCTGAACGTCTACGACGAGGATTCGGACGATTTCCAAAAAATAGGCACCGCAAAATATCAGGCTGCCGTTGAATTCCTCGTGCCGGAAGAAGTTTCCGAACAAGGGGAAGCGGCGATCCAGAACTACATGAACGATGTCCAGAGTTATCTCACCTCTGACGAGAATGGGAATCAGACCGGACTAAACTTAAAAAATTTCCTGGAAGCCGCCGCCGCCGAAGATTTGATGGAATTGGACGAGACCGGAGAGAATTACCGCCTAAAGGGCCAAATGAGCATGGAAGAGTTTGCCGACGGCATGAAACTCTCTCTGCCTCTTGTGCAGGCCATCTTCGGGGAGCTGGGCGAATATGGGCAAGAGTTTGACTGGGAGCCAGAATCTTCTTATGTAGATCATCTTCTGAATAAACAGGAGGCTCTGGGAGAAACAGAGTCCCCTGCGATCAAACCGAAAATAGACTACACCCAGTGGCAATCAGATAGAAAAGCCCTTCTGATGGATTTGCAAAAATTGAAAGCGGAGAAAGTCATCATTCCTGTACAACTCGGAAGTACACCTAAAATATCGCTTCCATATATCACAAACTCCCCTTCCGCCCCGCCCAAGAAAAAAAGCAAATCCGCCGGCTCCGCAAGCGCCCTCGGCTCCCTGGGGACGAAGAGCGGGAAGACGACGTTGGTCGGAGAGCTGGGGCGGGAGATCGTCGTGGACTCCCGGACGGGGAAATGGCGCACGGTGGGGGACAACGGGGCCGAGTTCGTCTACCTTCCGGCGGGGGCGATCGTCTTCAACCACGCCCAGTCGGAGGCCCTCCTGGAGCGGGGATGGGTGAACAGCCGGGGCACGGCCCTGGCCGGAGGAACACTGCTGCCGGACCGGATCTCCATCTCCAATGCCAGAGACAACACCGAGAAGGCCAGGGCCGCCAGGATGGAAATCGCCTCCCTCTCCGCAGGCTCCCTCGCCGGAAACATGACGAAGGCCGCTGCCGCCGCCGGAGAGTTTAACGATGCCATGAACTGGGCCGAGGTCCGGCTGGACCGCATCGACACCCTCTTCGGATGGCTGAAAAAGGACATTGAGAACACGGCCGACAACCTGTCCGCCGCCCAGACCATCGGCGAGCTGAACGACGCCATCCGGGCGGGGACAGATTATGCCCGCACGCTGAACGAGGCCGCCGCCGGCTACATGCAGTACGCCCGGTCCGTGGGCCTGCCTGCGGAATATGCGGACCGCATCCACCGGGGCGCCATGGACATCCAGACCGTTAACGACGAAACCCTGAAAAAGCAGATCGACGAGTACACCAAATGGTATGAAAAGGCCGTCTCCTGCTACGACAAAGTCCGAAGCTTAAACAGCGAGATCAAAAAGCTGCAGCTTCAAAAGCTGGACGCCGTGGTCGACTGGGCCGACAACCGGATTGATTACCAGAAAGCCCTGGAGACACGAATGCAGGCCTATATGGATCTGACCGATGCCGGCGGGATTGACAAAACCCAGTCCCAATACCAGTATATGATTGACCGGCAGGTCACCATCCGGAGCAAAATGGAGATGGAACGTTCCAGGCTGCAAGCAGAATTCCAGTCCTTAATGGACCGAGGCACACTTCAAAAGTACTCCATGGAATGGCATGACTGGATGTCGGACATCTATAAACTGGATGCCGCCATCTTGGATACGGACACTGCCATTGAGAAGCTGCAGAAGGAAAGCCGGGAACTGGACTGGGCGAAGTTCGAGCGGGGGATTGACGTGCTCTCCCGCATGGACGAGGAACTCTCCGCCATCTCCGGCCTCTATGAGGATTCCATGCTGTTTAAGGAGGACGGGACCATGACCGCCTCCGGCCTCTCGGCCGCCGCCATCTACGGACAGCAGGCAGAGCTTGCCGCCGTCAAGGCCAATCAGTATTCGGAGGCCATGAAAAAGCTGCGCAGGGAACTCTCAAACGGAAGCCTCTCCCAGAAGGAGTACAACGAGCAGGTGGCCGAATTTTCCAAACTGCAGCAGGGCGCCGCAAAGGGAGTCAAGGAATACCGGGACCGGCTGGTCTCCCTGATCTCCGAAGGAATTCAGAAGGAGACGGAGGCCTACCGGAAGTTAAACGACGCCAGGAAGGAAGCCCTCAGTACCCGGAAGGAAGCAGACAGCTACAAAAAGCAGGTGGCGGAAAAGTCCTCCGCCGTCTCCGATTTGGAGTCGGAGTACGCGTCCCTTGTCGGCGTGAGCGGCCGCAGCGCCCAGGCGAGGCGGGAACAGCTTCTAAAGGAAATCGACGATGCAAAGACAGAGCTAAAAGAGCTTCAAGAAGACCACGCTTACGAGGAACAGCTCAAGTATCTGGACCGGGACTCGGAAGCCTTCGAGACCTCCCAGAATGCAAAAGCGGAGCTTCTAAAGACGGACCTGAACGCCCAGAACGCCGCCATCTCGGAGCTTCTCTCCGATGCGGTGACCCATTCCGGCGAGGTCCTCTCCGACATTCGCCGCATGACGGCCAATTACGGGATGGAACTTAAGGATGCCCTCGCCATGCCCTGGCAGAACGCTTCCTCCGCCATGAGGGAATACCTGGTCATCTTGAATTCCATGGGGATCGGCATCGGAAACGTGAGCGGAAACTCCGCCTATCGCCCCACCGTCGACCAGTCCGTCGTCAGCAGCAATTACAGCGGCGTTCCCGGCTCCGTGAACTCCTTCCTGGAGGACGAGGTCTGGAAATCCATCCAGCGCGCCCTTGCGACGGGCGGGCGGTACGCCTCCGGCTCCAGGCATGTCCCGAGGGGGCTGCACCTCACCAACGAGTCCGGACTGGAGGCCATCCTGACCAGGGAGGGGCTTCTCACCCCCTTCGTGGGCACGGGAACCGTCTTTAACGCCGGGGCCACCGACGTGCTCTACCGCTTCGCCAACGCCCCGGAACGCTTCCTCGGACGCTTCCTGAAACCGACGGACATTTCGGCTCCCGTCCCCGGCCCCGCCGTAAACCTCCACTACGACAGCCTCATCACCGTGAACGGGGACGTGATCGAGGACACCATCCCCAGTCTGTCCCAGATTGTGGCAGGCGCAGTCCCCGCAGTCAAGCAGGACCTGAAAAAGGAGCTCATGCTCCTTGGAAAAACCGTAAACCTATACCGATAATTTTTTATACTAAAAGGAGGGACTTGCTATGTCCTTATTATTTTGCGACGGTTTCCTGTTCCGTGGAAGACGGATGTCGGATTTCGGCCTGGTGAACGCCACCTTTGACGATTCGGGCCTTTCCCCCAAGGAGATCGGATTGAAAAAAACACTCCACACAGCCAGGACCGGGACCAGCCCGGTCACGGGGCTGTACGGCGTCTCCTACGACGGCCCCCTGGTCTTCGAGGGAATCCTCATGCGGGACGGGGCCGCACCCATCCCCATGGAAACCTTCCGGGAGGTGGTCCGCTGGCTCACGGCCGATTCCTATGAACGGCTCTACGTGTCAAACCAGTTCTGCGAGGGCACCTATTTCAACTGCGTGTTTTCCGACATCAGACTCTATGAGAATCAGGGGCTTCCCATCGGCATCGCCTTCGAGGTCACCTGCGACGCCCCCTACGCCTGGGAGGAGCTCTCGGTGACGGGAACCTCCCCCATGACCGTGAACGTTCAGACGGACGACGTGCTGAACCCGGTCCGCCCCCGGTTCCGCTTCACCTGCGAGGTCTCCGGACCGGCGGCGATTTTCAATGAGACGACGGGGGAACGGCTGTGCCTTGACGACATGCTGGCGGGGGAGACCTGCAAGGTGGATACCGGTCGTTTTCTCCTAATCTCCGACATTCCGGAGCGAAACTTTTATTCCAGTTTCAACCGGGTCTGGCCTTCCCTGGCCCCCGGCGAGAACGTCATTTCCTTCACGGGATTTCCCTCCCTGGAAATCACCGCGGCACTTCCGAGAAAGGTGGGATACTGATATGCTAGTCAACATGCAGCAGTTAAAAGACCTGCACCTCAAAAAATTTTACCTGGCTGACCCGGACAGGACGCTTCTCGGCGTCCTCCCGGACCCAGCCGAAAAACGGGGCACCTTCCGGCTGACCCCCTACAGCGAGATCTCCTTCTCCCTGGAGCGGACAACGGAGAATGCGGCCATGTACGACGGGCTCACGAAGCTGCAGAAAGTCTTTGTCGAGGACATTGGCTGGTTCGTTCTGGAGGAGCCGGACGTCACCTCCGACGGAAGGAGTGAGACCAAGCGCTGTACCATGTATTCGGAGGAGTACGAGCTTGCCGGGCGCATGCTGCGGAATTTTTACCTGAACACCAATGATCCCGGAAGCATCGGCTCGGCAGAGGACGGCTTCGTGACCTTCTACGACGCAGAGCATCCGTCCTTAAGCGCCCTCCACCTGGTCCTGGAAAAATTCCCGGACTGGACCGTCGGCTATATCCATCCGCTTCTGGCAAACCGGAAGGCCATCGGCGCATTTTCCGTGGACGAGCAGGACGTCTACAGCTTCCTCACCGAGGACCTTGCCAAGGCCGTCTCCTGCCTTTTCCTCTTTGATGTCAAAAACCACGCCGTGAGCGCCTGGCCCTGGGAGCATTTCGGGGAGACCTGTGACGTCTACCTTTCCCACGACTCCCTGGTGGAAGAGCTGGACTGCTCTCCCGTGGACGAGAGCTCCATGGTAACGGCCCTCTTCGTGGAGGGGGCCGACGGCCTTTCCATCCGGGAGGTCAACTGCGGCTTCGACGAGCTCTACGACCTCTCCTATTATTATGACAAGATGCCAAAGAGCCTGCGGCAGGCCTGGGAGGACTGGCTGGCCCGTAAGAATGAGCGCACGGAGGAATACCGGCAGGCGATTCTCGCCTACACCGATGCCACGGACCATGCGGCCGCCCTCCGGAACCTGCTTCCGGAGGACACGAAAAGCGAACGGCCCGCCGACTACGGCATCGCCGCCCTGGAGACCAAGCTCTCCAACGTAAAGGGCTCCATCTCCAACTACCAAGAGATGGGCTTCGACGACCCGAAACACAGCCGTTACCCGGAATACCGAAAGCTCCTGGAAAAGCGGGACGGCATTCTGGCGGAAAAGAATGCGAAGGAAGCCAGACGGCAGGCATTCTTAAACACCGCCGAAGCCGAAAAGCAAAGGCTGGAGGAGATCGCCGCTTTCGTCTCCTGGGAGCAAAATTTTGACGAGGACCAGAGGAAGCTCCTCTCCCATTACTTCAGGGAAGGAACCTACAGCAACGACACCTTCCTGACCACAGCCCTCTTCACCTACGAGCAGACCGTGCAGAAGAAGTGGGAATTGAAGGAATACGCCCTCGACCGGCTCTCGGAGATGGCGAGGCCCCAGTATTCCGTCTCCACCACCCTCTCCAACCTGGCCCAGTTAAAAGCCTACGAACCGGTGCTGGAAAAAATGAGCCTGGGCCACAAGATCACGGTCCTCTTCCGGGAATTTGCGGACATTCCCCTCCGCCTCCTCTCCGTCACCCTGGATTTTGACAACATCTCCAGCCTCTCCGTGGAGTACAGCAACGGGACCAGGAGCCGGAACGGCGTGTCCGACCTGGCCTACCTGCTGGACAATGACTCCGGCCGTGGGGGCGGCTCTTCCGGCAGGCGCAGTTCCTCCCCGGGCGGTTCCGGGAGCGGGGACTCCGGGGAATACGTCACCAGGGAGGAACTCCGCTCCCAGCTTTTCAACCTGTCCCTCCAGGAGAAGGGGGGCCTGTCCCTCTCTTCCCAGGACATCGCCTGCCTGACGGATCTGATCGGCGGCAGGTTCAACACCCTGGACGGAAATTTCCTGATCACAAAGACCTTGGAGGCGGACGAGGCCTCCATCGGCCGGCTGACCGCAGGCATCTTACAGAGCGGTTACGGGGAGATCGAACGGCTTGTCAGCGAGCACGCCTCCTTAAAGAAGCTTGCGAGCGACACGGCCGACATCCGCTCCCTCCTCGCCGGAAACGCCGGGATCGGCGAGCTCCAGGCCATCCGCCTCACGGCCGCCAACACGGTCGTCGACGAGGCGGTCATCCGGGACCTGATCGCCGCCAAGATCTCCGTGGGCGACCTCCTTGCCCAGACGGCCGTCAGCGAGGAGATCATTCTGATCTCCAGGGACCAGAAACCGGTGATCTCCTTCAAGGACGGCACCCAGCAATTCTATGACGCCGAGGGAAACGTGCGCATTCAGATCGGGCAGGACGGCCAGGGTGCCTTCCGCTTCGTCATCTATGACAGGACCGGCTCCGGGATCCTCATGGACGCCGACGGGATCCGGGAGTCCGCCATCGGGGACGGGCTCATCAAGACGGACATGCTAGCGGATAAGGCCGTCACGGAGGACAAGCTGGACAAGTCCAACATCCGGGAGTGGACCGACGCCGACGGGAGCAAGATCTTCGACGTATCCAGGCTGTATTACGGAGACGACCGCTTCGAGGTCTCCTATTCCGGCGTCCGGAAAACCCTGGACGACACAGTTTCCTCCGTCTCGGCCATCGCTCTCAAGGTGGACGAAAACGCCGGGCTGATCTCCCAGAAGGTGTCCCTCTCCGACTTCAAATCCGCCGTCGATGCGGTCTACGGGGAGGACACGGTGGAAACCCTCCGGGACCGGCTCTCGGAGCACACCGTGTCCCTCTCCGGCATCACCTCCAAGGTTTCCCAGATGGAAAGCTCCTTTGGGGAGGAGGTCGAAACCCTCGCCACAAAGCTGTCCTCGCTGGAACAGGATGCGGACGGCTTCAAGACCACGGTCGAGTCCAAATTTCTCGCCGCCGGCGAATCCCTGGACGCTGTCCGTTCCATGGCCGCACAGAACGCCGACCGCTTCTCCTGGCTGGTGGAGTCCGGCACCTCTGCCTCCGACTTTACGATCACGGACCGCCTGGCCAAACTGACCGCCGACCACATCAACTTAAAGGGCCTGGTCACCTTCCAGGCGCTTGACGCCTCCCTCCGGCAGCAGATCGAAGACGGAAACAATGCCTTTGCCTGGACAAGCGCCAACGGCGGCAACGCAGAGGCCCTGAGGAGCATGGTCCTCAAGTGGACAGAGGGCGCCGTCAGCGACACCACCCTCATCCAGGGCGGATGGATCGCCGCAAATACGATTACTGCGGATAAGATTGCCGTGGACAGCTTATTTGCCCAAGATATTACCGCAAGCGGCACAATTAACGGACTCACGCTGATTGGAGCAGATATAACAGCTAATACATTAAATGTAAACTCCAAGATTCAGATGCATATGGGATACGCAAACCAGTATATTGACGCAATCAAGCTAGAGTATCATACAATCGAAGACTGGAATGAGCGCAGAGTAAATATGGTTATTGGCGCTAATAGGGGATCCATCCTGCACGCTGACGGTTACAACAACAAATTTAATGATGTATTAATCCCCAGCGGCGTTTCAATTGGCCAAGAATTAAATGTAAACGGACATTCTCAGTTTCCGAACGGAATGTATGTAGGAACAATGCTAGATATCAATGATCGCTTTTTTAATGGCAACGTTGGCGAAACACTTGCAAACCTTAAATCAACAGCAAGTTCTCACACCACAAGCATTAATAGCTTAAGTAGAACCGTCAATTCCCACAACAGTACCATCAGCAATCTTTCCACCTCTCTCGCAAGCTTGTCCGGCGTAAATGGTATACGGATCAAAGGCGGCAGCATTGTGAGAACCGTGTATGAAGGCACTTCGTATCCATTGTTCTCGGATTCGGACATGAGTGCCATTTTGGGCGTGTCCAATTCCAACGTCACCAACACCATCGTATTTTTTGAGAATGGTGATGGAGCGGCGCAAAGCGTCCACATTGACGGCAGCACTCATTTGAATAACACCTGGTATGCCACGGCGAACAGGGGCATGGCCGCCGCACCGCTCCGAATCAACTGGCTTGCGGTCTATTTCGGATAACAACTTAAAAATTATTAAAGGAGGAATTCCCATGAAATATGAAGAAATTTATTTGATCAACGAACGGCTGACAGCCGTCACGGACTCTCTGATGCAGAAGAAACTGCCGATGAAGCTGACCCTGCCCCTCACGGACAACATGCGGCAGATTTCCGCCGCAATGTCCGACTGGAGGGAGCGCTACACTACGCTGCTGGAGCGTTATGCCAAAAAGGGGGAGGACGGCTCCTACGACGTTCTCCCGGAGTTTCAGGAGGAATACACCGACGAAGTGAGCTCCCTGATGGATTACGAGTTAAAGGAATCCGCCGTCAATCTGTCCAAAATCCCGAAATCGCTGTTGGATTACGACGACTCCCGGTTTGACCCGTTGACGGCAAAGGAGCTTTTGAGCATTCAGTTCATGATTGACGGGGAGACGGTGACGGACAAGGAAGCGCCCTAAAGCTCATTCCCGGAGATTTTTCGTCTCAGTCCATCTGGAATCCGAAAAAGGTTCCAGATGGACCGGGACAAAGATCAAAGAAATTTATCTTCACTGCTTTCCCCGTGTCAGGACTCGTTTTCCGGCTTTAAGGAAATCCACATGGCAGGGCGGACGCCAGCCCTCTCTTCCACACTTCGCTTTTCAATTGCCCCCCAATAATCAATCAGGAGAGCTGTCTTGCCACTTTTACTCGCATTTCTCGTCCACCATCCCGCAGCATATAAATATTGATCCTCTTTACCGCTTACAGCTTGAGAACCCATGCTCTTACGGTCGTCTCGAGAAGAAAAATATGTCGTAACCTCTTCCGGCGAAAGCAAAAATATTTTATCTGTAACACTGCTTTCATTCGTCTCTTCTGTGTCTAAATGATCCTCTTCTCCAATGGAAGCCTCCAAAATATACGCCTGCTCAGACTCTTCAAAAGCATATTCCATAAACCATTGATTGAGCCATTGGCGAAGCGAACAATTTTCCCAAGTGGCTATTGGGTTATCATAGTCTAAGTCCTTTTGATCTCCGCTTAATATAAACCTGGCATATTTTGAATCATATTGCCTCTCATCCAACACATGTCTGCTAAGTACCAATATCCGATCCTCTTCTTTTTCGAGGACTTTCCACTCAATACTTTCCGGGCCATTCCATTCATTATTATCTTGCTCATAACTCCCTAAACAAACAATATCACCCTCTGATGCCGACCGGAAGATCTGCAGCATTTTTTCATGACTGTCTCCATAGTATCCCGACTCGACAAAAGCGGCGGACGCTTCTCTATAGTACCCTCCTGCCAGAAACGCTTCTGCCAGATAATATTGATTAACCTGATTCAACTGCCCTATTTTTTCCAGTAGCTCCTTGCAATCCTCATAGTCTTCCTGAACCACATCCTCATATATCTGATCGGCCTTCTCATATTCTCCCGCCTCCACCAAGGCTGCCATATCACAATATAGGATGCCAAGCTGCGCCTTCTCCATCTTTTTGGGGCTATCTTGATACTTACCTAACGCTTCAAATTCATTATACGCTTCTTCATAATGTTCGTCCTCCAGCAAAGAAACTGCATGCAGATACCTGTCAGCCAGTGCCGCCTTTGCCATTCTTTCTTTAATCCGATCAATTTCTTTCAGCTTTTCCGGACTATCCTTATAATCCCTCAATCCCTCAAACAATTCAATAGCCTCGTCATATTCCCCGGCTTCCATAAGGCTCACAGCCTTCTGGTAACGGTTCGCCGTGACGATCTTGCTCACGGCCACAATAGCGGCCACACAGACACAGACAAGGACAGTCGCAAAGATCAAAATCCTCTTTTTCTTTTTGGCCTCCGCCCGCTCCTCTTCCTCCTGCCGGCGTTTCCGTTCCGCCTCCTCTTTCTTAAGCTCTTCTATCTTTATCCTGCAAAGGGCCGCCAGCTCGTCCGCATCCTGATAGCCCGGTATAGATTCAAACAACTCAAGGGCGTCCACGTAGGTGGACGAAAACGTTCCAATCATCTTACCTTTCGCAGATTTATAGACGAGATCCTTTACTTTTTCTTCGCATTCCAGTCTGCGGGCATCCGCATCCTGATAGCCCGGTATCTTCGCAAAGAGCTCCGCCGCCTCCTGATAAGCCTTTCTCGTTTTGTTTTTTTCAATCAAAGTGACGGCTTTCTGGTAAGTCCTCTCCCTCCGCTCCCGCTCGTTACGGTCAACGATATAAGCAGTATAACCCTTCAGGGTCGAAGCCAGCTCTCCGTCGGCAAAGCGAAGGGCCTTCTGATAATTCCGGTTCTGGTCAAAGGGCATCGGCTGGTTTTTGAACGCCTCTTCCTGGCGAACCCTAAGCTCTGCCATCAGCTTCCCCAGGTAAGCCCTCGCATTCTCCGGCTCCAGGTCCAACACCTTTTCGCAGTACTCGTCGGCGTCCGCCCACTCCCCGTCCTCCAGGAACATAAAGGCCCTCCGCAATAACGGGGCTGCACCTGCGTTTCCCGGACCGTCCTCCTGCAGGGCGGACTTCTCCTCGGATTTCGCCCCGTCGGAGGCAAGAATCTTCTTGATGCCCCGGATCAAATCCTGCATAAAGCCCAGCTTCGACATGTCCTGGGCCTGTAAATGAGAGAATTCCTCCGGCAGGTCGTAAGGGTCCATGTCCTTATAGGCCGGAATCAGCGCCTTCTTCGGATCCCTCTTGGCCAGGGCCAGGTAGCGGTTCCACTCGTTCTTCACCCAGGCCGCACGAAAGTATTCCGGCTTGGTGCCCAGGGCCACCATCACCCGTGCGCTGTTTAACGCCGCAAAAATATAAGGCTCATAGGCCGTTCCCAGCTTGTCTTCCAGGGTAATGCGGGAAAAGAACACCCGAAAGCCCTCCTGGACCAGTTGATGATACAGGTCATTGGCTAAAACGCTGTCCGGCGTGCGCTTCCCGTCGCTCCCTGTTTCTTTGTAGCAGAGAAACACGTCGAAGGGCTCTTCCTTTCCGGAAATTTCCAGAATCCCCTTCTGGAGCTCGTCGATGGCCCTCGCCTCCGCCTCGTAGACAGCCTTCTGCGCACCGTCCGCATACCGCAGGGCAGACTGGTAGTCCGCATCGGAAAAAACCGAGGCAAACTGGGTGCGGTTCACGGTGGGAACCCTCCGATGGGTCTCCGCATCCTCCACATACTCGATCCCGTAGCGGCATAAGACCAGAGACCAGTAAGCCTCCGCATCCTCCTGATCCTCACTCAAAATCTGCTCATAGATCCCCGCCGCCCGGTCATACTCGTTGTTGCGCCGAAAATGATTGGCCCGGTCGTAGAGATTCCTGCGGCGATCATTGTCCAGCCTGGGGAGCGTCTGCCTCGTCCCGCAGTATTCACAGGCCGCCACCGTTTCTTTTCCCTGGAATTCCAGAGTTCCTCCGCACATTTTACATTTAAATACAGCCATGCTCCGCTCCTTTGTAACCTTCTTCGCTCTCTGGTTCTGTCTATTTTTGCCGCCTGCAGCTTAGGTTTCGCTCATGGATCAGCGCCACGAGCGCATCCGCCGCCGCCCGAAACTCCCCGCCGGCTTCCCCCGCCGCCAGCCCGGAAAAAGCCGCCAGTTTTTCTCCGATTTCGGCCTCCATCCCGGAAAGGGCGGGGGACGATGTGGGATCGGAATACCGAAGCGCCTCATAGACCTTCTTGCAGGCCGCCCGCTTTTCCTCCGAATCCGCCTTCGCCAGAAGCGTTTCCGCCTCTGCGGTCAGCTCCCTCATCCTCAGGGTCTTCGCCTGAACCTCTTCGTCCGTGCGGCCCACGACGTTTGCCGTCACCTCAGCCTTCACCAGGGAGACCGCCGTAAAGGCAAAGACGCACAGGCACAGGACCAGGCCGGCCCAGACCGGAAAGCCGGGAACCCCCATGACCAACCCGCCGCATGCCATGGTCAGGATCAGTCCCCCGTAGCTGACCGTGATTAACGGAATGTGATAAAACTGTTTTGGGGAAGCTTCGTCTCTCAGCGCCGCCCAGGCACACCCATACTGTCCGACAAAGGCCAGGGTCAAAAAGACATACCCCGTCCAGAATGCGCCGTCAAAGGAATTCCCGCCGCCAATGGCCCTCGGCACGATGAAGGCCAGGACCTGGAAAAGCACGAACATCACCGCCCAGGCCGCCGTATACCATCTTCTTTTCCGGTTCATTGCACACCCTCCCGCTTCGTCCCGCATTTCGGGCAGAACTTGCCGGGACGCTCAAACACGTACCCGCAGGTTTTGCAGGCGGCCTCCTCTTTCGGAACCGGCGTCCCGCATTCCTCGCAGAAAGCCGTGTCCGGAGAAAGTCTTGCACCGCAGTTTTCACAGAAAGCCGTCCCCTCCGAGAGATTTTCGAAAGAATTCCCCACAGGCTGTACGGGAACTTTGACCGCAGCATCCGCCGTCGCCGCATTCACCGCTTCCCCCACGGCCCCGCCCACCAGGCCGCCGACTGCCCCGCCGACGCCCGCCATGGTGCCGAGGCCCACTCCCATATTGGTAAACTGGCCGACCGCCTCGTTCTGCGCCGCCCTCTCGGCGACGTCGAAGCCCCGCTCCTGCTGGTAGGTGTAGCCCTCCTGCACCCGCTTCGCCGCCAGAGCCTTGGAGGCGATGACAGTCTTCTGGGCCTCCGTCTGGGCGTCGATCACCGCCGTCTGCTGGCGCAGCCTCGCCTCGGCCACATCCGCATACTGGCGGAAATGAAGCTCTTTGAAGGTTTCATACTGGCGCTCCCCGTCCGGCCGGACCACATTGGTCACAAAGAATCGCTCCAGGGAAACTCCGTAATCCGCAAAATCCGGGATCAACAGCCGATGGATGTTTTCAGAAAAGGAAGTCAGATGTTCGTCCAGCTCAAAAATATTGATGGCCTCGGCCTTCATGACCTGGGCGACGTAAGTCTTGACCCTTGTCATTAAAAAGGAACGAAAAAACACCCCCAATTTCTGCTGGGAGAGAAGGCTCTCCGTGCCGACCAGCTTGAGCAAAAGCTTCCTGCCATCCTCCGCCCGAAGGCTCATCTCCCCGGAAGCCCCGATGGAAATGGGAAACCCGTAGGTCGGCTCCATGTACTGCACCTTGCTGTCCGTCCCCCATTTTACAGACATCTGTTCCGTTTTATTGATAAAATACACCTCGCAGTGGAACGGGGACTCGCCGCCCGTCACCCGGTTCAGGACCTTGCCGAGGATGGGGACGTTCTGGGTCTCCAGTGTGTACCTCCCCGGCCCGAAGGAGTCCAGCGCCTGCCCGTTCATAAAGAAAATGGCCTCCTGACTCTCATGGACGATCAACTGGGTGAGACTGTTAAAATCCTCGCTGGGATGTTTCCAGATAAAGGTGCTGTTGTCCCCCTCATATTTGATAATTTCCGCAAGCTTCGCCATAACCATTCCTCCCCACAAATCCTTTGCTCCATCGTCAGGGCAATGCCCTGGATTTTCTGATTCTTCCTGTATTCAGTATAACATGACCGCCTCCAAAAGGACAGCTTTTTATATAAGGAAGAATCTGACTCTTCCACTATAAAAAGAGCCGCCTGCTTTCACACAGACAGCTCCTCGTTTCTTTATCGATAACAGGTAATTGCGAAACGTGGAATTTCCGGGTGGATTCTGACAATTGATCCATCCAAAGCCTGCTGCGCCAACCATTCCAACGAGCCCATAAGCGCAGAAACCGATCGGGCAGGGGCCCTCCCGTTTTC
>JAAWRC010000061.1 GCA_022800815.1 Lachnospiraceae bacterium
TCATCTTCCACCGCATTTGCTGCACGGCGGCCTTCCTCCGGTCTCCCCGACCGGAACCTTCATCACCCATCTGTTCAAACTGCCACAGCTTTTGCTGCCGTGGTACCGGTTCCCATAATCGGTGACGTACACCGTCTGCGGGCTTCCATCGCCCTTCATGCAGCGTTCGCATGGATAATACCGGCTTCCGTCGTCGCTTCTGAGCTCCGACACGTTTTGAAAAGCCGCCGCATGCACGGAGGGGCGCAGGTAAGAACAGCTTCGGCTTTTGTGATACACCGTCCCGTTCCAGGTGACGTACACGTATTCCTCCTCATCCCCTTCCGTCTCCGTTCCCCTGCCCCGAATGGAGTCCTGACCGGTCCAGAGCCTGCGCCGGCACCGCCGGACATAGGTTCCTCTCAGGGGGCCGAAAATTCGCACTGCGGGGGAGGCTTCAAACACCGCCGTCACATCCAGAAACTCCGAACCCTCCGCCTCGTTGTACGAAAGGCGCACTCCTCCTTTTCCCGTCAAAAGCCCCTTCCCCTCCCCCAAAAGCTCCCGTCTCACGGAGCTTTGCAGCAGGGATATACCCGGCGGATTGTCCGGTCGGACGGCCGCCGCCTCGTGAACCTTTCGTTCCATGGCAAACTGCAGCTCGATCTGAAATTCCATCAGATAAAAAAAGTAAAAAAGAAGATGGATCGAAAGAAGAAAGAAGCTCATCAGCACGGCGGCCTCCACCGTCATGCTGCCCCTGGCCCGTCTGTGGGAGACGGAGACAGATGCCCTCTTCCCCGCACATCCAAAAAGGATTGCGGAGAAAATCGATTTTATTCCTGTTTGGTTCTGCGCCTGGAGAGGGTTTTTTTCAGTTGTTTCAGATCGATTTTCAGAAAAGGGCACCTGTCCCCGCCTCCCTTCCGTCATTTACTCAGTTTGCTGCGACGGCTCGTAATAGCCGTAGGCGGATGTCTTCAAAAAAGCGTATCCGGAATTTTCCAAAAAAGGTACGGGAAAGAACAGCGGCTCTGCACGAAAATGAAATTCCGCCAGCGCATAAGAAATACAGTTCTCCATGAAAAATCCCGAATCCGTTCTCCGTAAATCTGCCTCGATCAGGTCCATCATGCGAAAACACTGGCTCTGCGTATTTCCCATAAGCAGCAGAAGTCCCAGATACCCCTCGTAGTTCCACATGCCATCCTCTTTCCTCGCCCCGGTTTCGCAGGTGTCTGCGGCTGCAGCCCCCTCCAGCGACAGCTTCCAGTCACGCTCCGTCTTGACCAGCGGTACCTGCCCTCCCTGATAGAGAGTCCGCACGTCGCAGACCGCCTCCGCAAACGCCCACGCTCCCAGCAAAATCCCCTTCACAAACTTCACCAGGGGATAGATTCCCGTAAATCCCACCAGCGCCGCCGCCAGAGCTTCCGCCTCCGCCTGTTTCTGCGAGTCCGTGAGCAGATACATGAAATTCATGCCGCTCCTCACAGACAGAAGCCGGCCGGCCGCCGTCGCCAAATTTTCCCTGTCGCTCTCTCCGCCGCCGAGGATGTATTCCACCTCATAGGCCAGGGCCGCTTCCTCCCGCTCCTCGCCGAAATATCCAAAATGGCTGACCCCGTAGAGGACGACGGCTCCCTTTTCCGGTGCCGAAGCCGTTCTTTCCGTATCTTCTCCCTCCCGCAGGGCTTTTGACGGACGGCTTTCATCGGAAAGCCGCTTATCCGAGGCGGCCTCCGCATCCTCCAGCACCAGCCCCAGAATCCCACTGTCCTTCCATGCCTTCACCGTCTCCAAAAGTTCGCTTTTCTGTCTTTTTACGGCGCTCTCCTCCTGAAACTCCTCCAACGCCTCCGAGCCCTTTTTTATGGCGGCTTTCAGCTCCTCGCTGGCGGCGCCGTCCTGCCAGGCTTTCACTCCGCTCAGTTCTCCCGCACATTCTGTCAGGAGTTCCCTCGTATGTTCCACCGCATTTCTCCTGCTCCCGTCCTCCCTGGTATATTCCGTCAGATTTTCAAACTCCGCCTCCATCTGCGCATAGGCGGCCTCACCGACCTTTCCCTTCTGTTCCAGAAGTCTGCCCCCCTCCTCCTCCAGGTCGCCTTTCAGTCTTTCCGCCCCCGCAAGAACTTTTCCATAGGATTCTTCCGTCTGCCGCAGCGTCTCCGACGCAAGGCTTTTTGCCTCCTCCAGAAGCGCTCTCCCGTTCTCCTCAGTGAGCGTCCCGTTATGCAGTGCCTCCTCCAGACCCTCGTAAGTCTTCCTCAGCCGCCGTCCCTGACCCTCCATGGCGCCGTAGGCCTCCTCCAGGTCGGAGACCTGCTTCTCATACTCGGAAAGGTTCCCGATGTAGCCAGACACGGTTTCCGCCTCCCCCACGAGCTCCGCCTGCCCGATTAGGGATTCTGCAAGCGCAGTCATCCCGTGATTCTCCACGTCCTCCACAATCCCCTGCAGAAACGCTTCCCCACCCAGGTCCGTCGCAGTGACCGTCTCCCGTATGGTCGCGTCCTCCGTGCGAAACGCATACAGGTTCACCCCCTGTATGCTTCCGTCCCCTTCCGGTTCCTCATAGCAGGAAAGCGTGTCCCTCAGGGCGGGCACGAGCCCAGGTCCGTCCGCCATGAAAAGCAGATGATACCGTTCCCACAGAGGCCTGTAATATCCGGCAAACGCAGATTCCAGCGCCGCCTCCCCCGCCTGGGCCGTCAGATAAGAAAGTGCGGCATGGCGGGCAGATTCCAGGCTTGTCAGGACCACTGCGAGAACGGTCGTGAGAAGCAGGGCGAAAAAGACGCTGATACTCCCCCGGCAGACGTCCTTCCCGGTCAATAGATATCCGCCGCCCCACTGTTGATCCTGGCAAAGATTCCCTTCACCAGTGCAGTGAGCTGTTTTTTAAAAATTAATACCAGCGAGATCAGCACCACCAGAATCAGGATGATCTCCACCACGCCGACCGCCGTCTCCTCTCGCCAGAAATCCGGCGCTTCTTCCTCATATTCCATTCTGAAAAAATCTGTCATTACTTTTCTCTCCTTTCTCCATGCTCAATTAGTAGGTAATTGCAAAACTCACAAACACCTGGTCCTCAAGGGCTCCCTCCTCGAAGTCACTCCTTTTCGGAAAGGTCTCGCCTTAAAAAGATAAAAATGCAGGCACCATAATTACCGTCAATACCATGAACAGCATCAGGAACATCGGCAGCATCAGCCTCGTCTCCGCCTCCTCGCCCAGACGCCTGGCCAGGTTCTTCCGTTCCTCAAAGGCAAGCGCCGCCTCTTCCTTAAGCCGAAGCGCAAGCCCCGTCGTCCCCTGGCGCAGATTCTGCTCCAGAAGCGCCCCGAATTTCATATAGGGGTGAAGGCCGCACCGCCTGCCGAATTCCCCGTAGGCCCGGCTTTCATACATACCGTTCTTCATCTGATTCCACGTAATCTCCATTTCCTCGTAAGCGTATCTGGGCTTCTTGCCCGACTTTTTCTGCCCTTCATATTCCATCACCATCCTCTCCCACACGTTTCGGGCCGCCAGGCCGGCCTGCAGGAGCACCGTGAACTTTGAAAGCAACTCCGGGTAATCCAGCAACATCTCCCGCTCTCTCGCTTTCAATTTTTCCTTTTCCTGTTGCCTTCCCCTGGCCACAAGGAGAACGCATGCCGCAGGCAAAAGTCCCAAAATCCAGATACGGCTCTCCTCCTTCCTCCAGAACCAGGTGAGCGTTTCCCCCTCGCAGGTTTTTGGAAGCGCAAACTGTTCGCCTTCCCTCCCCTCCCGTCTCAACTCCTCCTCCACCGTTTCCAGAAACCGCTCGGCTTGCGTCCGTTCCGGCGGATAGACGGTCAGCTCGATCTCATACCGGCGCTCATAGCCCCCGCAATTTAAGAGAAGCTCGTAAACCCCGGTCTCCCCTTCGTCGGAAATCTCCCCGGGCCCTTTTAAAATCTCCCCCCAGTCATTGAAAAGCTCTCGGGACCGGGAAGTCCATTCCGCAGAAACAATTCCGCCAAGGGCCCCGTCCGGGAGAACCAGATTCCGGTCCACGTGGGAGGGACTTTCATTTTCCCCCAGCATGGTCCTGCGGGTCTCCCCATAGGCCTCCTCCATCCGTTTTTCCGCCTCTTCCCTGGTAAGCGTCCGTTCCGGTACCGTCACCTCCACCGGAAGTCGTTCGCCATCCTCCTTCTCCACCTCCAGCTCATACACCGTCTCCTTCTCTCCATATTCCGGCCGCTCCAGCAAGTCCACCGGTTCCTCCCCCCTGCCCGCAAAGAGAACCGCCCCGCACAAAAGGCTCCCCGCCAGAAAAACCATTCCGATCCTCGAAATCCTCTCGCCGTCCCGCTCTCTTAAAACCGCTTCCGGATCCTCGGACGGATACAGCCTGCGGGCCTGCCAAACCCGTCTTGCGCAGACCGGCGGTTTTCCAAATCGTCTCCTCAGATTCCGATACCGGTCCACGAGCCACATTCCTGCCCTTCCCACCAAATCCCTCCTCTCATCCTGAAACCTTCCAAGGTAATTGCAAAACCTCCCCCTCCCGCAGCCTCCTGGGTCACACCTGGATGTCCGAAATGCGTTCCGCCAGATAAAGCGCCGCCAGATAGACCCCCATGCAGCCTGTCATAATCCCCCGTCCCAAAAGCGTTTCGTATAATACGGAGAAAAAACCCGGCGACGTGAAATCCATATAGATCAGCAAAAGCGGCGGAACCGCCCTCATGATCTTTTGTTCATACTGCTTTCCCCGCAGCATGGTGTCGATCTCCTCCCGCACCTCCAGCCGTCCTGCCAGCGTCTGTGCCGTGTCCAGAATAATCCTTCCCAGCTCCCCTCCGGTCCGTCTGGCCGCCGAAAACACCTCGGAGAAAGTCTGAATGTCCGGAAGGCTGCACCGGGCCGCCAGTTCCAGAACGGCCTGTTCCAGCGGCACGTTCATCTTCGTCCGGGCGGTCACTCTCTGAAATTCACGGGTGATCCGTTCTTCCGGCCCATAGAGAAATGCCAGTTCCCCCGCCGCATCCTCAAAGGCGTTTTCTGCGGAATGCCCCGCCCGCAGGGAGACCGCCATGGCAAGCAGGCCGTCCTTGAACTGTCCGCCGAGCTTTTGCTCCCTCCGCTTCCGCTCTTTTCGCCGAAAATTTCTCTGCAGGCAAACGGCCAGCGGCTGCAAAAGCACAAACGCCGGAATGCTTCGGTAAAACAGCCAGGCAAACAGGGCTGCCGCCCCCTCTGCCTTTATCAGGGGAACCAGCATTTCCCCCGGGTTAAAAGCCTCCCCTGGCTTCCCGTGTCCTTTCCAGCCTTCCCGTTTCCCGGTTCCTCTCGTAAAGGCTGCGGAACCGGTACTCTTCCCTGTTCCCGTCATACCCAAGCACCTCCAAAATCGTCTCCGCCTTTCTGCCTCCGTTCCGGTCTCTTCCAAGATGTACCATCAGGTCGATGGCCGACGCAATCTGTTCCCGAATCGCTCTCAGTGGAAGCTCCCCGCCCATCACGGCCATGGTTTCCAGTCTGGCCATCATATCTTTCGCCGACCGGGCATGCCCCGTGGACATGGAACCGTCGTGCCCGGTATTCATTGCCTGGAGCATGTCCAGGCAGGCGCCGTCCCTTACCTCCCCGACGATGATCCGATCCGGCCGCATCCTGAGGGCCGTTTTGATCAAGTCCCGTATGGTGATCTCCCGCTCGCCCTCACCGGCGGACCGCCTCGCTTCCAGCCGGACCAGGTTTTTCTGGTTTCTGAGCTTAAGCTCCGCCGAATCCTCAATGGTTATGATCCTCTCCTCCGAGGGAATCCAGGCAGAGAGGGCGTTTAAGAACGTCGTCTTCCCGGTTCCCGTCCCGCCGGACACAAAAATGTTTTTCCGGTTTTTGACGCTCTTTTCCAGGAATTCTGCCGCTTCCTCCGTCAGCATCTCCGTTCTCACCAGTTCCCCCATGGAAAAACCCTTCTTTCCGAATTTTCGGATGGTCACGGCCGGACCGTCGATGGCCGCTGCCCGGAGCACCACGTTGACTCTGGAACCGTCCTCCAGCCTGGCGTCCACGATCGGATTGGCCTCGTTGACCGTCCGATTAACCCTGGAAACAATCTGCTGGATCACGTCCTCCAGCTTCTCCCTGGAAGAAAAACGCTTTCCGCTCTCCGAAATCCGCCCGGCCCGTTCAATAAAAATATGGTTCGGCCCGTTGATCATGATCTCCGTCACCGTCTCATCCTCCAGAAGCTCCTGGATCACGTCAAGGCGCCTCAGCCCGTTAAACAGCGCACTCCGCAGAGGGATCCTTCTCTCCAAGGGAATCGGTTCCCTCCGGTTCTCCGCCACGATCTCCTCGTCAATGAGTTCCCGAATCCGTTCGTCCGGCGGCGCTCCCTCCAATTCCAGGCGGGCCAGCAGGCGCCGTCTCATCTCTTCCTCCCTCTCTGCGGGAAAACCGTCGTCCCCTCTTCTCACCGTCTACCCCGCCTCCTTTGGCAGGAAACCGTCCTTTTGCAGCAGCGCCCTCACCGCCGCCCCCGTCTTTGCAAGAAACGCCAGACGAAGATTTTCCGGACCTCCCCTTCCCATTTCCCAGGGAATCCGGCACCGAAGAGCCCGCTCCGAAAGTCCCATTCCCTCCAGCCACCCATGAAAACGTCTCAGGCGCACAAGGTCTCCCGGCGCATCTTGTTCCGGCACGTAGATTCTGCCGCACAGTCCAAGGAGCTCCCCCTTTCCGCACAGGCTGCCGCCGAGATCCAGTACCACGTACCGGTAAGCGCCCTCCATGGCCAGCGCCCGGAAAAAACCTGCTTCATAGGGGTTTCCGTCCCTGTACAAATCCTCCGGCTCCCGCACCGGCGCAAGATATTCCGCTTCTCCCCAGCGGCACAGGGCCGACTGGATTCTGATCCCGGAAAGCTCTCCCTGGCTATAGTAATAATAAAGCTCTGAAAGCTCCGCCGGCGCATCCGGCTCCCCCATAATCTCCGGCAGACAGGAAAACTCATCCAGAGTGACGAGAAGCGTCCGTTCCCGCTGCCCAAGCATCCGGCCGACGCAAAGCCCCAGGGAGGTTCTCCCGCATCCGTGCAGAGGGGAAGCGATGCCGATGAAAACAGGGGCCGCATCTGCGGCCGCAAGCGGCGTTCCGGCTCCTTTCAGCCGTTCCCCGCCGAATTTCAAAAGCAGTCTCCAGATCTGCTCCGCCGACTGGTACTTGTCAATATAAATTCCGTCTGCCTTCGCTCCCGCCGAAGCGCCCTCCGAGAGAAACGCCGTCCACACGCCGTATTCCGCACAGATGGCTTCCCCGTCCGTCTCTGTCAGTACGCAGTCCAGTCCCCCGGCCTCCAGGCACTCTCTCAGGGCCTCTTTCCTGGTAAACGCCTTCACCTCCAGGCCGTCTCCGCATCTTCTGCGAATGTACCCGGCCAGCTTCCGTACATACTCTCCTTCTCCTCCGTAGATGCCGATGCAAGTTCGTCTCATCTTTACCTCCCTCGAATGTTTCAAAGTGTACCGGGGCCGTCCGCATCCGTCCATTCTCTGCCGTCATCCAAACCGCCAGCATGCCAGATATCCCGCCAGGACTACCGGCGCAAAGGGAATCGTCCCGTCCATATCCCGTTCTTTTCTGTAAGGAATCCATCTTTCGCAGGAGATGCAGCGCCTGAACCAGGCCAGAAATGCGCCGAAGCGCCTTTGAAAGCTTTTCGTGACAATCATGTAGGACAAAGACAGGATGCCTCCCAAAACCAGGCTGCAGAGCATGGTCCGGCAAAAGGCTTCAAACCCCAGAAAAGCCGCCATGACGCTGCAAAGCTTCACGTCCCCGGCGCCGATCATCCGAAGCCTCCAGGCAGGCGCAAGCAACAGATACACAGACGCCGCCCGTCCGAGATAACGGATTTCCGCCTGCCAGGACCAGGGATGCCGAAACAAAAACTCCGTCGCAGAGGCGGCCTCCGAGATGGAACCCCTTCCGAGTCCGGCAAGCAGAAGCCCCGTCAAAAACCAGCTTCCCAGCCAGAAGTTCGGAATCCTCTTCCAAAGAAAATCCGTCACCGCCGCTGTCAGACATACCACAAAAAACAGGTATTCCACAACTTCCTCCGTCTGTCATAAAATTAAATCTTTGGGATTTTGCCCTGAATAGGGGCACGTTTGACTTGATACTTGATGGTTCGATTATGCACCAAGGCCCGGTAATTGTCAAGAGCGTTTTACAATTTTCTAAAATCTTTATACTTTTTATGTTCTGTACAGAAACAAACGAGAATTTTCCCCACCATCCTGGTTTGGGAATCGGAGACACCGCCGATATATATAGTATATTCTATATTCTGGCAGATAGTAGATAGTGGAACGAACAGGCAACCTGCGGGATACGCAGGACAGATGCAAGGGGGATTGAGCATGATCATAAATACTGCAAACCATTCACGGACGAAGGGGACGGCTTATGAGCTGGCAAAGGCCCACGTGGCTGACAAAATCGCTGAAAATGAAAAAAAGACGACGGCAAACGAGGAAAGCGAAGTGACCTCCTCCGGGAAACAGACAGCAGGGGAGACGGCTGCGGCAGGGAAGGAAAAAACTGAGGAGGCAAAGCTGGATGTCTTTCTTTCTTCCTTGAAAGAGGAGAAGGGACAGGAGGATCTTTTCGCCACGCCCTCGAAGGTTTCCTCCGGCCAGCCCGCAAACGACTCCGGAGGATTCCAGATGAGGTCGTCGGCCCCGGAGGATTCGGTGGGACAGCTGGCGGCCATGCTGGCGAGGGCAGAGACAAAGCTGGACGTTCTGCAGGTGTCCGGCAAGGCCATGCGGGCCCTAGTAAATCTCAAGGCTTCCGCAGCCACCGCCAAGGGGGACGATGCCAAAAAACTGGCCGCCAAGATCAAGCGGATGGAAAAGCTGATGAAACGCATTGAGAAAAAGCTAAAGCACCTCGACAAAGAGGAAAACATGGAGCGGGAGCAGAAACGGGCAGTTGAAAAACAAGAAAAGCAGAAAGCCGAACGGCTCGAGGACGAACTTCGAACCAGGCGGAAAAAGCGCCGTCGGGATGAGAAAAATTATGCGGACAAAGAGCTGGCCGAGGACGAGAAAGAGGCCAACGCCGAGACCATGGCGGCCCTCTCCGGCCTGGGCGGCGCCTCTGCCCCCTCCCTCGACGCAGTTTCCGGCATGGACGCCGCCATGAGCGGGGACGTGGCTGCGGCCGTCCCGGACGCCACATCCCTCGACATTACCGTCTAAAAACGATACATGAGAACACACGCCATTCGACAGGAGGTCACCTTTGTACGATACGGTTATCAAAAACGTCCGCATTTTGAATGGAACCGCCGCCCCCTGGTTCCGGGGCTGGGTCGGGATTCAGGACGGCAGGATCAGGAAAGTCGGCACCGGTACGCCGGAATCGGCGGCGGACGAGGTGGACGGGGAGGACCAGTATCTCGCCCCTGGCTTCATCGACATCCATTCCCACAGCGACACCACCCTTCCCGGCTGCCGCCTGGCGGAAAGCCGGATTCTCCAGGGGATCACCACGGAGATCGGCGGCGACTGCGGGATCTCGGTGGCGCCGGTGAGCCCGGACCCGGAAAAACGGAAGCTGCTGGCGGATTACGTGGGCGAGATGGATTACGCCTGGGACGGCATGGGCGGATATCTGAATTACATGGAAGAGAGGAATCCCAGCGTCAATTTCGGGACGGCGGTGGGCCACGGGACCATCCGCCTGGCGGCCACGGGCTTTGAGACGAGAAAGACTTCCGAGGCGGAGACAGAGCTTATGAAGCGGCTCCTTCGCCAGTCTCTGGCGGAGGGTGCCTTCTCCCTGTCTAGCGGGCTCATCTATCCGCCAGGCTGCTATGCGGACACGGACGAGCTGGCGGAACTGTGCAGAGAGCTCGTCCCTTACGGTGCCTTCTATGAGACCCACATGCGGGACGAGGGCGAACATGTCGTGGAGGCGGTGAAGGAGGCCCTGGAAATCTCCAGGAGGAGCGGTGCCCCCCTCCAGATCGCCCACCACAAGGTTACGAGGAGGAGCGGGTGGCAGGTGCACTGCAGGACCACCATCGCCCTCACGGACCAGGCTCGAAGAGAAGGGCTGGACGTGACCATGGACCAGTATCCCTACCGGGCGTCGGCGACCTCCCTGGACAGCAATGCGCCCCTCTGGGCCTTTGAGGGAGGCGTGGAGGCGCTGCTCTCCCGCCTCCGGGACCCGGAGAGCAGAAAGCGGATCAATGCGGAGGCGGAGGCCAGCCATGCGGGGCGATGGGGGGACATCCACGTCTCCTACGTGGACACGGAACAGAACGGATGGGCCGTGGGCAAATCCATTCTCGAGATCGCAAAAGTCCGGGGCACCACCCCCGCAGATGCCTGCTTTGACCTGATTTTGGAGGAACGCTGTCACGTGGGCGAGATCAATTACGGGATGTGCGAGGAAGATATTGAGTACATCATGAAGCAGCCCTACACCATGGTCGGCTCCGACGGCAATGCCGCCGCCCTGACCTGTAGCGGCCGTCCCCATCCCAGATGGTTCGGGACCTTTCCCCGGGTGATCGCAAAGTACTGCAGGGAGAGGAAACTGTTCCCGTTGGAAACGGCAATTTTCAAAATGACCGGACTTCCGGCCGCCCGCCTGGGCCTTTCCGACCGGGGACTGATCCGGGAGGGCGCATGGGCCGACCTGGTGCTGTTTGATTTTGAGAAAATCCAGGACACGCCGACTTTTGAAGACCCGAAGCGCTCCTGTGCCGGCATCAGCCGGGTCTACGTAAACGGCGTGCTGACGGCCGAGAACGGCGTCCACACGGGTGCGCTGGCGGGAAAAATCTTACGGCGGGGAGTGGATAGAGGATGAAAAGCGCTAAAACGGCGATCCTGGAAGAGATCCGGACCTTTGAGGGGCAGGCAGGTATCTATTATCAGAACTTAAAAACCGGCGAGACCTGGGGATACCGGGAGAAGGAGCCCTATCTGGCAGCGAGCATTGTCAAGCTGCCCCTTACGGCGGCCATCCTGTTATGGCGCTCCAGGGGGGAGACCTGTCTTTATGACCCGGTGACCATCTGCGAGGAACAGAAGATTCCCGGCTGCGGCGCCGTCCAGTTTCTGAACGGGGACGTGACCTTGACGGTGGGGGAGCTTTGCAAACTGATGCTGGTCATCAGTGACAGCTGCGCCACCAACGCCCTGTTCCGCCATTACGGCGCCGAAAAAATTCGGGAGACATTCCGGGAGCTCGGTCTGGCCGGAACCCGGTTCAACCGGGAATACTGGGACGATGAGTTGGAACGGCGGGGGGTCAACAATTACTTCGTCCCCGAGGAGATGGGACGCCTGCTGAAGCGGATGTACGACGGGACGCTCGTCGACCGGGATTCCTCCTGGTGGCTGGAGCAAAGACTCAGGGAACAGCAGATCAACCACAAGCTGGGCGGCTTTCTCCCCCTGGACTTCCCCCTGGCCCACAAGACCGGAGACGAGGAGGACAAGGCCCACGACGTGGGCATCGTGTTCTCAAAAGAGCCGTTCATCGTCTGCTACGGCTTCGTCGGCCCCGACATGTACAAATACGAGGATTTCATCCGGCGGTCCACCAGGCTCCTCGCCGGGGAAAACGGCGGCCTGGAAACTCCCGTGAAAGAGGACGAAGAGCGGGAATCAGAGGCGGCGGCGGGTGCGGCAAGGCTGGAGGCCGTGGAAAGGGCGAGAGCTTCCCGAAAGGCTTCTGTATAAATTCCTCCATTTTTTCCCATACTTGGGTTAGAGAGGAGATTTTGCCATGAAGCGAGCCGAACTGTGGAACGATATCTGCGAGACGAAGAAAACTATTGATGTCGCCCTCAACAACTTTGACCAGGTCACGGAGCCGGCCCTGATCGACTACTACAGCTACACCTTGAAAGCCGCCGGGATCCGCTACCAGTTTCTGCTGAGGCAGGCCAAGCGGCTGGGGTTTTGTGCCCCGATTCGGCTGTAGGCCGAAAGCATGGATACGGCAGGCGGCGGGACCGTCTGCCTCCCGTTCTTTCCGACCGCATACGTTTTCCGCCCCTCTCATTCCACATATTGCACAAAAACCTCCTCGATATTTGCAAATATCTTGACCTTATTCCCCATAATTGGTAAAATATAACCAGCAAAAAAACAGGAGGTAGTATCATGTCAGCCTGGTATGACAACAGCGTTTTTTATCACATGTATCCCCTCGGGATGGTCGGTGCCCCGAAGGAAAATCACGAGGAAAAGCCGACAGAGAAATTTTTGGAGCTTGATGCCTGGATTCCTCACCTGAAGGATCTCGGCGTTTCCGCCATTTACATAGGCCCCCTTTTTGAATCCACCAAGCACGGCTATGACACCAGGGATTTTCACCTGGTGGACAGACGGCTCGGCACCAACGACGATTTCAAACAGTTCGTCGCCCTGTGCCATGAGGCTGGCATTTACGTGGTGGTGGACGGCGTGTTCAACCACACGGGAAGGGAGTTTTTTGCGTTTAAGGACATTCAGGAGCACCGGGACGCTTCCCCCTACAAGGACTGGTACAAGGGCGTGAACTTCGGGCAGGGGAGCCCTCTGGGTGATTCCTTCTCCTACGAGGCGTGGCAGGGCCACATGGAGCTCCCGGCCTTAAACCACTGGAATCCGGCTGTCAGAGAGCACCTTCTTGACGCCGTCACCTTCTGGGTGAAGGAGTTTGACATCGACGGCATCCGCCTGGACTGCGCCAACGTGCTGGACTTTGACTTCATGAAGGCCCTCCGAAGCCACTGCGATTCTCTGAAAGCGGACTTCTGGCTCATGGGCGAGGTCATTCATGGGGATTACAGCCGGTGGGCCAACGACTCCATGCTCCACTCGGTGACCAACTATGAGCTGCACAAGGGTCTCTATTCCGGCCACAACGATTACAACTGCTTCGAGATCGCCCACACCATCCGCAGGCAGTCGGAGGCAAACGGCGGCATTTATAAGAACATCAACCTGTACACCTTTGTGGACAATCATGACGAAAACCGGATCATGAGCAAGTTAAACAACAAAGCGCACGTGTTCACCGTGTACACCATGCTCTTCACCCTGCCGGGAATTCCTTCCATTTATTACGGTTCCGAATGGGGGGTCGAGGGGGCCAGGACGTCCACCTGCGACGACATGCTGCGTCCGGCCATCTCCCCCGACCAATTTGAGGAGCTCCACACGGAGCTGACGGACCACGTCGAGCGGCTGGCTCACCTTCACAGAAACCATCCGGCCCTGGGCACCGGCGCTTACAGGGAATTGCTCCTGACCAACCGCCAGTACGCCTACGCCCGTTCCCTGGGGGATGAACACATCATCACCGCCGTCAACATCGACGACGCACCCGCATCCATGCAGGTACGGCTCCCCATGGGAGGAAGCGTAGTCAAGGACCTGTTTACGGAAGAAGAAAGCGCTGTGGAGAACGGCTCCCTGAACCTGTCTTTACAGCCTGGCGAAAGCAAAATATTTAAGATTGTGGGGTAATTTTTTATGGGGAAGACAACAGGACTTATCACGGAAACAGACTGCTATCTGTTTGGAGAAGGCACGCACTATGAGATTTATGAAAAGCTGGGTGCGCACCCGGTCAAGGTAAGAGGGAAAGAAGGCGTCTACTTTGCCGTATGGGCTCCCCATGCGGTCTCGGTGGCCGTGACCGGCGAATTCAACAACTGGTCCACGGACAGCCATCCGATGCGTTCCATCGGAACCTCCGGCATCTGGGAGCTCTTCACCGGGGACGCCGCCCCCGGCGGGCTTTACAAATACGTCATTACCACCGCCACGGGAAAGATGCTTCACAAGGCGGACCCTTACGCCTCCTGGGCGGAGCTTCGCCCGGGCACGGCTTCCAGGATCAGTCCGGCCTCCGCCTTCAACTGGAAGGACGAGCGCTGGATGGAGCGGCGGAAAAACAATCTGCCCACCCTGGCGCCCCTGTCCATCTACGAGGTCCATCTGGGCTCCTGGAAACGGAACGGCGAGGAATTCCTCACCTACAGGGAGCTGGCAAAGGAGCTGGCCGCCTACGTCAAGGACATGGGCTACACCCACGTGGAGATCCTGGGACTTCTGGAATACCCCTTCGACGGCTCCTGGGGCTACCAGGTCACCGGCTATTACGCCCCCACGTCCCGCTACGGAACCCCGGAGGATTTCCGGTATTTCATCGATTACATGCACAGGAAGGGCATCGGCGTGATCCTGGACTGGGTTCCCGCCCATTTTCCCAGGGACGCCCACGGGCTGGCGGACTTCGACGGCTGCCCCCTCTATGAATATGCCGATCCCAAGAAGGGGGAGCATCCCGACTGGGGCACGAAGATCTTCGACTACGAAAAGCACGAGGTCTCCAACTTCCTCATCGCCAACGCCCTCTACTGGGTGGAAAAATTCCACGTGGACGGGCTTCGGGTGGATGCGGTGGCCTCCATGCTCTACTTAGACTACGGCAAACAGGACGGGCAGTGGATCGCCAACAAGTACGGCGGCCACGAGAACCTGGAGGCCATTGAGTTCTTCAAGCACTTAAACAGCATCATGAAACAGCGCAATCCCGGCAGCATGATCATCGCCGAGGAATCCACGGCCTGGCCGAAGGTCACGGAGCCCCCGGAATATGACGGTCTCGGCTTCACCTTCAAGTGGAACATGGGCTGGATGCACGACTTCTTGGAGTATATGAAGCTGGACCCTTTCTTCCGCAAGGCAAACCACAGCAAGATGACCTTCGGCATGACCTACGCCTGCAGCGAAAACTTCATCCTGGTCCTCTCCCACGACGAGGTGGTCCATTTAAAATGCTCCATGCTGAACAAAATGCCCGGCTACCATCCGGACAAATTCGCCAACCTGAAGGTGGGCTATACCTTCATGATGGGGCATCCCGGCAAGAAGCTCCTGTTCATGGGACAGGAGTTCGGACAGCTCCGGGAATGGAGCGAGGAGCGGGAACTGGACTGGTTCCTGTTAAAGGAGCCGCTCCACGAGGACTTGAAGAACTATTTCCGGGACCTTCTGCATCTTTACCGAAAATTCCCGGCCCTTTACAGCAAGGATTACGACTGGACCGGATTCGAGTGGATCAACTGCGACGACGCCGACAGGAGCATTTTCAGCTTCGTGAGAAAAGGCTATACCGGCCGGAACAACCTGCTGTTCGTCTGCAATTTCACGCCCGTAGAGCGGCCCGATTACCGGGTGGGCGTGCCGAAAAAGGGAAAATACACTCTCCTTCTGGACAGCAAGCACGGGCTTTTAGATAAAAAAGAGCAGGTCGTCTTCACCTCGACGAAAAAGGAATGTGACGGCAGGGATTACTCATTCTCCTATCCGCTGCCCGCCTATGGAGCAGCCGTCTTCAAATATTGAGCTATAAATGAGCAAATTTGAATTTTTACCAAACACAAAAATATTTCCAACAAAATAAGACATCAGCCCTTTCTTGGTGTATACTGTTTTTGTCTAGAAA
>JAAWRC010000062.1 GCA_022800815.1 Lachnospiraceae bacterium
TCGCCAGACCAATTACTCCCTTATCATAAAAAAATAAGTGCAGAAGGTAAAGCACTGATGAAATGCTTTATCTCTTACACTTATATGGTACTAAAAGCGCCCATGAGCGAGGCGAAGCTTATCCATATCCTCAACTACGCAGTTGGGACGCTGGCCATGGTGATGGGCTTCGGGGCCTTGTACATGATCATCTATTTTATGGGGAGATAGAAAATGGAATACAGGATTGAAATGTCAAACGGAAGAAATCGTGTGCGATACAGCCGAAAAGAGGTTATAGAGACCTTGGAGCGACTGAAAGAAGAGGGGTTTCAGGTGATTGATGTCCGCAAGGTATACAAGACCGGGTTTTCCGATTCCATCCTGGAGTCATACCAGAAATATTTGTGAGGGGAGGGGAAATGGATGTTTGTACCGCCGTTTGCGCTTGGAACAGCCTTTGGGGCTGTTGTGGCAGTCGTGGTGATTGTTCTTCTGGCCGTTTGGTCAGATAGCAAAAAGAGAAAGTGAGAAGTAGGCCATGAAAAGGAAAGAAGTACGAAGGCCGGGAAGCGGGTCTGGCCATCCGGATGGAAGGTGATGTTGTGAAGAAAAGCCAGTATCAAAAAGCCCATGAGGATATTGCGGCAATCATTGCCGAGCTGAAATCAAGAAAGGGATGGACGGACAGGGAGATTGGTTCATACATCGGGGAGAATGGGATTAAGGCAGCAAGCGTCAAGAATAAGAGAGTATCCAAAGATTTCCCCAAAATCCGTTTTTGTGACGTGGCTTTGCTTCTTGGGCTTGCCGGATATGAAATCAAATTTGTAAAGAAATAAGGAAACCAGGGAAGGATAGGGAAAATGTTAAAAAGAGCAAATATTCAATGGAGCGGTAAAACGCTCTGCAACCAAATTAAAAATGGACAGGTGCTTTTTGACTGTGCCGTACAAAGGAATCCTTGCTGGGATTTATCGCGGAAATCCCTTTTGATTCACTCCATGATTGAGGGATATCCGATTCCGCTGTTTTATTTCGCAAGGCGGCCGGATAAGAAATATGATGCTCTGGACGGACTCCAGAGATCAACAGCGGTTTTTGGATTCCGTCATGAAGAATATGCATTATCCATGGACACGCCGCCAGTCACCGACGAGGACGGGAACCCGGTTGAAATTGCCGGAAAGAAAATGTCTGATCTGCCTGAGTGGGCGCAGGACAATATCAATGATTACTCTCTCACAATATATTATTTCGAGGACATCACAGATGAAGAAATCCAGGAACTGTTCTTTCGGATTAATAACGGCAAGCCTCTCACAAGCACGGAGCTTACGAGGGTGAAGGCGAAGTGTATCGGCCAATTTCAGAGAATCGCCCATCATCCATTGATCGCTGGGGCAATCAGCGAAGCAGGAAAGAAACGATATAATGATGAGAATTCGGCAATGCAGGCGTGGACATTGTGCTTTTCAAATGTCCTTGATTTCTCAACAAAAGTATTCCGCCCCCAGATTGAGCGGGCAGAAGTCACAGAGCCCCAGATGGAGAAAATGAATGCAGCCATGGATTATGTAAAAGCAGTATGTGATTCCCTAGATGGGGAGAAGAAAGAGGACAAAAGGGTACTTAAGAAAATCAAGACCCGCTCCCACCTGGTATCTAGCATTTATCTGGCATTTAGGGCGATTGAAGAGCATATGGAGCAGGAAGATTTTGGTAAAATCCTGTATGACTTTTTTAACGCCACAAAGGCAAGCGTGAGCGATGCATATAATGCATCCGTCGGCGCTGGCTCTGCAAGGCCGGATAAGGTAAGGAGCAGGGTCGAGGTTTTGGACTCTTTGATTTAGCAGGAGGGGAATGATGAATTATATCGACAATCCTATAATCCTGGCGGTAACTTTAAACACTGGGGTAAAGGGACCCGTTTATAAAAAGGTGGGAAGGGATAGGGAGGGGAACGAAATTGTTGCCCCGGTATTTATTATCAGGAAGGAGAATAAGGAATGGGAAAGGAAAAAAACCTTGAAGCTCTTGATTGGGGAGAAGCGGAATGCAGGGAGAAAATCCATGAGATATTAGATATCGTTTTAGATATCAATTCCCTTGGGAAGAGGGAAAAAAAATTATACAGGGAACCTCCCTACAGCATTTTTTTACTTCTTTGGTCATGTGGCCAGTTTAGAAATATCAATACATGAAAACGGATGGGAAGAGTACACAGAATGCGATTTAAATGCCAAACCCAGCACGTATTGCAAGCGAGAGCTGGAGGAAACTGTAGAAGCATTAAGGCGGGCTTTGGAGGTGCTTAATGCAAGAGCTTGAAAATCACATGATTGTGGACTGGCTTTTGGGAGAAGTCGAGTACGGAATCCCGGACAGGGGACGACTGGCTAGGCAGAGGGAAGCTTATGACGAAGCAGAAAGGAATGGGATAGGGAATGACTTTGAAGGAGAAGACGGAGAAGATTTTATTGGCGACTGGTAGGTGCGGAATGGAGGGTCTGTTATTATGGATGGACGCATCTGGGTTTTACAAAAGCCCCTGCAGTGGTGGGCATCATTTGGCAAAAGAAGGGGGGCTGGCAGAGCATAGCATTAACGTGCTTAACTGCATGATTGACCTTTCAAATAGTTTTGAGGGGTGTGATGACATCCCACAAGACTCGATTTACATTTGCGGTTTGCTCCACGATTTAGGGAAATGTGGGGATTACGGGAAGCCTGGTTATGTACCGAACATGCTGAAGGGCAGGGTGACGAAGGCTAACCCGGAGCCGGAGCCCTACCAGTCACCCAGCAAGCCGTTTAAAGTGAATGAATGCCTTTCTCCCATAGATCATGAAATCCGGTCAATCAAAATTGCCTCAAAGTTTATCACATTAACAGAAGAAGAGGAAACGGCGATTTTGTGGCACAATGGACTGTATGGGAATTTTAGGTATCAGATTCCGGGAAAGGAAACGCCGCTTTATATGCTGCTTCACTTTGCAGATATGTGGGCAAGCCGGGTGATTGAAAAGGAGGAAGACCATGGGGACGATTAACTTCCGTACATTGGAAGCCTCAGAAATTGAGTGCCGGATTTCCACTGTAAAATCATCCGGAGTATCCCTTTTGCTCTACAAAGACGCAAGATGTGACATGAACATCTTGGATGAAACTGTTGGCCCGGAGAATTGGCAGAGGAAGCATGAGCTGATTAACGGAAATCTTTTTTGCAGTGTGGGATTCGAACCCGCACTATTTATCAAGACCTTCTCTTTGGCAGGAGCAAGGATATAGAGACAGATCCGAAGGCGCTTTCAGAAGAAACGGAAGCACTTGGACTGTCAGAAGTGCTTGAGAGGGTTAACCGGCAACTGGGGAGAAAGGAATAAACGAAAGCATTGAGGCTATCATGGAAATCCCTTTGTGATAATACGTGTAAAGCGTATGGTGGAAAAGAGAGAATCCCATAGAATGTCAGAGTTTGATAAATCTGAATTCATGGGATTCTCTCTTTTCTTAGGGGTCAAGGACTGAAATCGGCATTAACCGACAGCCGCCTCTTTTTGGGCTTACCGGTCGTGGATCTGGAAACGGGCCACCAGGTCCTTTAAGGTGGAAGCCTGGCCGGAGAGCTCTTCGCTGGCGGCGGCGCTGGCCTCGGAGGTGGCCACGTTGCTTTGGACCACGGTGGAGATCTGTCCGATTCCCTGACTGATTTCCTCTGTGTTTGTGGCCTGTTGTTTGGTGTACTCCGCAATGCCGCTGATCAGGCTGCTCATCTTGTCGGTCTGCTCTACCACGGCCATCATGGAGTCGGCCGTCTCCTGGGCAGCTACAACTCCCTCCGTCATGGAGTCCACGGTCTGGTTCAGAAGCACGGTGGTCTCCTTGGCCGCATCGGAGGATTTCCCTGCCAGGTTGCGGACCTCGTCGGCCACCACGGCGAAGCCCTTGCCGGCGGTACCGGCCCTGGCTGCCTCCACGGCAGCATTTAAGGCCAGGATGTTGGTCTGGAAAGCGATGTCCTCGATGGTCTTGACGATCTGATGGATCTCGGAGGACTTTTCATTGATCTTCTGAATCACTTCCGTCAGGTTCCGCATTTTTGCATCGCTCTCCAAAAGCCCGCTTTTGACTTCCTTGGAAATCCGGTCGGCCTCCTGGGCACCCTGGGCGATTTTATGGACACTGTCGGAAACGGAATCAATGTGTGAGGCCAGGGTATCCACGGAGGAAGCCTGCTCGGTGGACCCTTGAGAGAGGGTGAGGGCCCCGTTGGATACCTGCTCCGCACCGGCTGCCACCTGGTTGGAGGCGGTGCGGATCTGGCCGATGGTATTGCCAAGGGCGGAAGCGATCTCCTCCAGGGAGGTCTTGATTTTGGAGAATTCGCCGCTGTATTCGTTCTCCAGGGTGAAGGCCAGGTTTCCTGCGGCGATTTCCCGGAGCTTGTCGGAAATGTCGTCGATGTATTTGACGTATTCCCGAAGCCTTACGGTAACTTGGTTGAAATCGCCGGCAAGGATGCCAAGCTCATCCTTTGACTGATAGTGGATGGTTTGGTCCAAGGCGCCCTCTGCGATTTGAGTGGCCACATAGGTCAGTTCCTTCACCGGTCTGCCGACAATGCGTCGGATCTGGATGATGGCCAGGATGATCAGCAGGGCGATGGCGAGAACGGCCACCACGATCATGACACCGGTCAGATAATAGAGCTCTCTTAAGACCTCCGACCGGGAAACATAGGCCACAGCCGTCCAGTCACTGCCCGGAACCTCTGCCACCTGGATGTAGGTGTTGTCATGGACGGAGAGCCCCGTCTTTCCGGACTGAATCTGCTCGTCGGCGTAGGCGTACATGCCGCCGGCCACCTCGCCAAGCTTCTGTCCGGCAATCTCCGGATCCCGGTGCCCGATGATGGTGTCCGTCCTGGTGTCCACCAGGAAGATGCCGCCGGTATCCTCGATTTTGGCTTCACCGACGATTCGGGAGATGGAGTCCAGGTAGACGTCGGCGGCTGCGACGCCCCGCACCGTCCCGTCACTGTCTTTTAAAACACCGGAAGCGCCCACCACGTAGGATTTGCTGTCTTCATCAAAATAGACGTCTCCCAGAATGAAATCCTCCGATTGAATCCCGTCCTGATACCAGGACTTGGAGAGTGCGTCAAAGTCCGGTCCCGGCACAAAGGAGGCATGGTACAAGGAGCCGTCGGTGAGGGCCACATAAAGCCCCGCCGGATAGGCATCGTTCTGATTCACCGTATGTTTTATGTATTCTTCCATGGTGGGAATGTCCATGTCTTCGTACTGGATGGTATCCCGCTGCATTTCCAGCATGGTCAGGGTTTTATTCATCCAGGCCCCGGTCTCCTGGAGGGTGCGCTCCGTGGTGGTGGAGAGCAGGTCTTCGCTTTTTTCCAGCAGGGTGTGGGACATCTGGATGTAGACGACGATGAGGAGTACTGCTATTGCAATGATGGCACTGCCGGCAATGGCGCCCACCAGCTTCCCCGTGACACCGTGGCCGAATTTGACCGTATGGTCCTGGGCTGTCTGTTGTTTTTTTTCATGCTTCATATTCTGATCCCCCGTAAATGGTTTGCACACGAAAATTATAGCAAGTGCGGGCTGGAAAAACAAGTGGTTACGGAAGATTCTGGAAATAAAATATGCCTATTGTCTGCTTCAAATGGCTGTTCCCCGATGAAGACGGAATCCAATATTCCAACCGCACAGGTGGAGCTTTTAACAGAAACGCCGAAATGGTTTTCCGCCTGTGAAAGTTCCGTGAATTTGTTGCGGAAAGTATGGAAATGTGGGCATCCTTCTGATAAAATGACAGACAGGAAACGGAAAAGCCGCAGGGTGCGGAGGAAGGCGGAGACGGAATGGAAAAACTGAAGATTCTTGTGGTAGACGACGAGGCCAGGATGCGGAAGCTGGTGAAGGATTTCCTTTCCAAAAAGGAATTTGCCGTTTTGGAGGCAGGGGACGGGGAGGAGGCTGTGGACCTGTTTTTTGCGGATAAGGGGATCAGTCTGATCATTATGGATGTGATGATGCCGAAGATGGACGGCTATGAGGCGGTCCGGACCATCCGCCAGTATTCCCAGGTGCCCATTATCATGCTGACGGCCAGGGGGGAGGAGCGGGATGAGCTCCTTGGCTTTGAACTGGGAGTGGACGAGTATATTTCCAAGCCCTTTAGTCCGAAGATTCTGGTGGCCAGGGTGGAGGCGATCTTAAGGCGGAGCATGGCGGCGAAGACGGACAGCATCGAGGCGGGGGGGATTGTCCTTGACAAGGCGGCTCACCAGGTTAGCGTGGACGGAAAGCCGGTGGAGCTCAGCTTTAAGGAGTTCGAGCTTCTGACCTATTTCGTGGAGAACCAGGGGCTGGCCCTCTCCCGGGAAAACATCCTGAATCACGTGTGGAATTACGACTATTTCGGGGATGCGAGGACCATCGACACCCATGTGAAAAAGCTTCGGAGCAAGCTGGGGAAGCAGGGAGAATACATCAAGACCATCTGGGGGATGGGCTACAAGTTCGAGGTGGAAAAGTAGATGAGACATACCATCCGATTCAAATACACCATGATCCTGGCGGGTGTGGTGGCCGTGGTCATCGGGGCCAGCTGGATCGCCATCAACTTCTGCCTGGAGCCCTATTACATGCGGGAAAAGCGCAGGACGCTCGTTCAGGCCAACGACGAGCTGGAGAAGCGGCTTCTCAGGGACGGCGCCGTGACGGACGATACCAAGCTCTACCTGCGGAGGATCAAGGAAAATTATAATATTGAGATTTTTCTGTGGGACTCCGCCCAGAGCGTGATCTATTCCTCCACGGCCGGAGATGTTTTGAAGGGGAGCAACAATCTGATCGACTATATCCTGGGGAAGAATCAGACCATGGGACTGATCGAGGAGACGGAGGATTATGAGATCAACAAGGTCTATGACAGGACCTCCGGGGCCAGCTACATGGAACTGTTCTCGTTTTTTGTGGGTGGGAGTTTTTCCATCATGCGGGTTCCTCTGCAGAGCATCCAGGAGACGGTGCGGATGGTCAACCAGTTCCACATTTACGTGGCCCTTTTCGTGGCTGCGGTGGGAGTCCTGGCCGTCTGGCGGCTGACCAAGAACATGACGGATCCCATTCTTCACCTGTCCTCCCTGGCGGAGCGGATGGCGAAGCTGGATTTTACGGCCAGATACGAGGGGGAGGACAACCGGGAGATCGCTATGCTGGGGGAAAGCATGAACTACATGTCGGCCCGGCTGGAGCAGACGATCCTGGAGCTCAAGACGGCCAACCTGGAGCTTAAGCGGGACATCGAGCAGAAGACGAGAATCGACGAGATGCGCAGGGAGTTTCTGGCCAATGTCTCCCATGAGCTAAAGACTCCCATCGCCCTGGTGCAGGGGTATGCGGAGGGCTTGAAGGAGGGAGTGAACGACGATCCGGAAACCATGGAATGGTACTGCGACGTGATCATTGACGAGGCCTCCAAGATGAACCTGATGGTGAAGAAGCTTTTGACCCTCAATCAGATCGAGGCCGGGAGAGAACAGCTTTCCATGGAGCATTTTGACCTGATTCCCGTCATCCGGGGGGTGCTCAACTCCTATAAGCTTCCCATCGAACAGAAGGAGGCGAAGCTGGTCTTGGAGAGTCCGAAGAGCCTCTATATATGGGCGGATGAATACATGGCCGAGGAGGTTATCCGCAATTACGTGGGGAATGCGTTAAATCATCTGGACGGCGAGAGGAAGATTCTCGTCTTCGTGGAGAGGCGGGGAGACAAGGCCTGCATTCAGGTGAGGAACACGGGCGCATTGATTCCGGAGGGGGACATCGGGCGGATTTGGGATAAGTTTTACAAGGTGGACAAGGCCAGGACCAGGGAGTACGGGGGAAGCGGCATCGGCCTGTCCATCGTGCGCGCGGTCATGGAGTCTCACGGCTGCGCCTACGGCGTGAAAAACGAGGAGGACGGGGTGAGCTTTTTTTGTGAGTTTGACTGTAAGTGAACAGGTAATCGCGAAATATAAGGCTGCGGGAAGATTCCGGAGTTTCGCAATTACCTGGACAAGTGAATCATGGAAGGGATGCGGAAACTCAGGACATCCCGTGGTTGCCAGAGAGCGTTCTGGTATGGTATACTGAATAATAATGTCTCTGTTTCCGGTCCGGAAGCGGGGAAGAGTGCGGAGAATGTGATATGGGTTTATGGATTGCGGCAGCCGTCCTGGCGGTTTTGGCCGTCACGGCCCTGGCCTGTTCCTGGTACGAGCGGAATCACGTGGTAATCCAGGAGTACGAGGTGGAGTCGGAGACGGTGGGGGAGGCCTTTGACGGCTACACCATGGTGGTGCTGGCGGACCTGCACGACAACGGGGCCGGAAGGCGGAACAACCGGATGATGGCATCCATCCGCCGGATCCATCCGGATGCCGTCATGGTGGCGGGGGACATGGTGATGGCGAGGAAGGGCGTGTGCCGGTACGGGGAATGTATTCGCCTTCTCAGGCGGCTGGCCTTCCGGTATCCGGTCTATTACGGGCTGGGGAACCATGAGGATCGGATGGGGCGGGATGCGGCATACGGGTCCTGTTACCGGGACTGGTATCAGGAGATGATGCGGGCCGGGGTGACGGTCCTTGACAATCTTTCTCTGACCATCCGGGAGGGTCGGGACGCCCTGACCATTACAGGGTTAAACCTGGATAAGACTCATTATCAAAAATTCAAGAAGGCACCCATGGAGCCCGGCCTTCTGGAGCGGACTCTGGGGGTGGCGGGTCGGGATGAGTATCATATCCTGCTGGCCCATTCTCCGGCCTATTTTGAGGAATATGCGGCCTGGGGGGCCGACCTTACCTTAAGTGGCCACTACCACGGCGGGACCATAAGGTTGCCGATTCTGGGCGGCGTCATGGCGCCCAGCTATGAGTTGTTCCCCAAGTGGAGCAGGGGGATGTTCCGCCTGGGGGAAAAGACCATGATCGTCAGCGGTGGCCTGGGGACCCATTCCGTCAATTTCCGCCTGGGAAACCAGTCAGAGGTTCTGGTGGTGAGGCTCCGGCGGAGAGGATAGAGTTTGAGTGAAGGAGAACTTGGTACATGCAGTCTGTGCTTTCGGTGAAGCTTCCGGTGTTCGAGGGGCCTCTGGATCTGCTTCTGCACCTGATCGACAAGAACAAAGTAAATATTTATGACATTCCCATTGCACAGATTACGAACCAGTATATGGAGTATGTGCAGGCCATGGACAAGGAGGATTTGGACGTGGTCAGCGACTTTCTGGTGATGGCGGCGACTCTTTTGGACATCAAGTCCCGGATGCTCCTTCCGGCAGAGCCGGGGGAGGACGGTGAGGAGGAGGATCCCAGGCAGGAGCTGGTGGAACGGCTGCTGGAATATAAAATGTACAAGTACATGGCCAGGGAGCTTAAGGATCGGCAGGTGGATGCCCAAAAGTCGTTTTTCAAGCCGGAGACCATTCCGGAGGAGGTGGCGAGGTATCGGCCGCCGGTGGACACCCGGGAGCTCCTCTCGGGGCTTACGCTGGTGAAGCTAAACGACATTTTCCAGGCGGTGCTGCGGCGGCAGGAGGACAAGATCGACCCGGTCCGTTCCAAATTTGGGAAGATCGAGAGGGAGCCCTTCCGGGTGTCGGACAAGATCATGGAGATCGTCCATGCGGCGGCAAAAGGGGGGCGCATGAGCTTCAGCGGCCTATTGAAGGCCCAGACCGGGCGGGTGGAGCTGGTGGTCACCTTTCTGGCCGTGCTGGAACTTATGAAGATGGGCAGCGTGACGCTCACGGACGCCGGGGAGGACTTGATTCTGGAGGCGTCGAGGGAGCTTAAGGTCAACCCGGAGCGGACTGTGGAGGAGATCGCCCTGAGTATTGACGCATAGGGGCATGTGCAGAGAAACGGATACGCATGGAGAAGCTGTTGCGGAGGAGTTCCTGCGCAGGAAAAAGCAGAGGTATGGAGAGTGCGGGAAGAGATGGAAATCAGAGAAGCGAAGACGATTCTGGAGGCGGTGCTCTTTGCAATGGGCGGTTCTGTGGAGCTTAAGTCCCTGGCGGAGGCCGTCGGGCAGGACGAGGTGACCACGGGGAAGCTGGTGCGGAGCCTGGCAGACGATTATGACGCCGAAGGCCGGGGCATGCGGATTATCGAGCTGGAGCACGCCTTCCAGATGTGCACCCGGCCGGAATACTACGAGAATCTGATCCGGGTGACGGCCCAGCCGAGGAAATACGTGCTGACGGAGGTGCTTTTAGAGACCCTTTCCATTATTGCCTACAAACAGCCGGTGACCAAGCCGGAGATCGAGAAGATCCGGGGGGTCAAATCGGACCATGCGGTCAACAAGCTGATCGAGTACGGGCTGGTGGAGGAGGTGGGCCGTTTAAACGTGCCGGGCAGACCCCTTCTTTTTGGGACGACGGAGGAATTTCTGCGGAGCTTTGGAGTTTCTTCGCTGGAAGAACTTCCGGATGCGTCGCCGGAGCAGATGGAGGAATTTAAGGCGGAGGCAGAGGAGGAAGTACAGCTTACGTTGGATGTATGACAGGATATATAACAGGTAATTGCGAAACCGCAAAACCTGGAATGGTTGGCGCAGTAGGCTTTGGATGGATCGATCGTCAGAATCCACTCGGCAATTCCACGTTTCGCAATTACCTGTAGGATAATAAGACGGGAAGGAGAGGATTTGTGATGAAAAAGATTGGTTTTATCGGCTGCGGAAACATGGCGAAGGCCATGATCGGCGGCATTGTGGGGAAGAGGCTGGTGGCGCCGGAGGAGATCCTTGCCTCCAACAGGAGCAGGGGGGCGCTGGACTATGCGAAGGAGACCTGGGGAATCTCGATCACCGGTGACAACAGGCAGGTGGCCAAGGAGGCGGAGATCGTGGTGCTGGCCGTGAAGCCCCAGTTTTACAGTCAGGTCATCCATGAAATTCGGGAGGATGTGGGGGAAGATCAGATCATTATGAGTATCGCTCCCGGAAAGACTCTTAAGTGGCTTGAAGAGCAGTTTGGGCGGAAGCTCAAGTTCGTCCGCTGCAATCCCAACACGCCGGCCCTGGTAGGGGAGGGGATCACCTCCGTGTCGCCGGGGGACCTGGTGACGGAGGACGAGCTTTCTCGGGTCATGAAGATACTGGAAAGCTTCGGACGAGCCTCGGTGGTGCCGGAGACCATGAGCGAGGCGGTGATCGCCGTCAGCGGAAGTGCGCCGGCCTATGTGTTCATGTTCATGGAGGCCATGGCCGACGGGGCGGTGTCCCTGGGGATGCCCAGGAAGCAGGCCTATGAATTTGCCTCCCAGGCGGTCCTGGGGGCGGCGAAGATGGTGCAGGAGACCGGCCTTCATCCCGGGGAACTCAAGGATATGGTCTGTTCTCCCGGCGGAACTACCATTCAGGCGGTGCGTGTCCTGGAAGAGCGGGGCATGAGGAGCGCCATCATCGAGGCCATGACGGCCTGCGCCGACAAGGCGAGGGGCATGTGACCATGTTATGATACAGGCGAAAGCCGGAAAGGAGTATAGATATGAAACAGGTAACGGAGATGACAAGGGAGGAACTTCTCGGGCTCAGGGAAGAAGTTCAGAAGCAGTACGAGGAGTTCAAGGCCCAGGGCCTTAAGCTTGACATGTCCAGGGGCAAGCCGGCGGCGGCCCAGCTGGACCTGACCAACGGGCTGTTTTCCGCCTTGGACGACTACCACACGGAGTCGGGCCTTGATGCGAGAAACTACGGGGTGCTGGACGGCATTCCGGAGGCGAAGAAACTGTTTTCCGACCTTCTCGGCATTCCTGCGGAGAAGATCATCGTGGGGGGAAGCTCCAGCCTGAACCTGATGTATGACGCACTGACCAGGCTGATGCTTTTCGGGACCCAGGGGGAAAAGCCCTGGAAGGACGTTCCGGGGATCAAGTGGCTCTGTCCCAGCCCCGGCTATGACCGGCATTTTGCGGTGACCCAGGATATGGGCATCGAGATGATCCCGGTCCCCATGCGGGCGGACGGCCCGGACATGGACGTGGTGGAAAAGCTGGTGGCGGAGGATGAGACCATCAAGGGCATGTGGTGCGTGCCGCTCCATTCCAATCCGCTGGGAGCCTGCTGTTCCGACGAGACGGTGGACCGGCTGGCTTCCATGAAGACGGCGGCGAAGGATTTTCGGATCTTCTGGGACAATGCCTACGGGGTCCATCACATTTATGAGGACGTTCCGCTCAAGGATATCTTTCAGGCGGCGGCCGCCTGCGGCAACGAGGACCGGATCATTTCCTTCTTCTCCACCTCGAAGATCACCTTCCCCGGTGCGGGCATCGCGATCCTGGCTTCCAGCCTTTCGAATATTGCGGAGATCAAGAAGCACATGACGGTCCAGACCATCGGCCACGACAAGCTGAACCAGCTGCGTCATGTGAAGTATTTTAAGGACGCCGACGGCATCCGGGCCCACATGAAGAAGCTGGGGGAGGCCTTAAGACCGAAGTTCGACATGGTGTTAAACACGCTGGAGACGGAGCTTGGAGGCACGGGGCTGGCTTCCTGGGTGAGCCCCAAGGGCGGTTATTTCGTGGCCCTCGACACCCTGCCCGGCTGTGCGAAGCGGACGGTGGCCCTGGCGAAGGAGGCCGGCGTGACCATGACGGGAGCCGGTGCCACCTGGCCCTACGGGAAGGACCCGAAGGACAGCAACATCCGCATTGCGCCCACCTTCCCCACGCTGGACGAGCTTGACAAGGCGATCCATCTGTTCTGTCTGTGCGTGAAGCTTGCCGGGGTGGAAAAGGTTTTGGAAGAGAAATAACAAGGAACATGCTTGGAGATCCGGGGCCCTGGGGCTCCGGATTTTCGAGAGCGTCAAATGACGAAGCGTTAAGCGACAAAGAGTGAAATGACAGAGAATCGGATGACAGAGGAGGATATGACAGCGATGTTTGCAGAGAAAATGGTGGAGCTTGGGAGCAGGCGTTCCACGATCCGGGAGATTTTTGAGTTTGGAAATAGGCGGGCGGCCCAGGTGGGCAGGGAGAATATTTTTGATTTCAGCCTGGGGAATCCCAACGTGCCCGCACCGGAGACCGTCAGCGATACGATCGTGAGACTGGTGCGGGAGGAGGATGCGGCGGCCCTCCACGGCTACACCAGCGCCCAGGGGGACGCTGAGGTCCGAAACAGGATCGCCGAGTCCGTCAACCGGGCCCACGGGACCCATTTTACCGGGGACAACCTGTACATGACCGTGGGAGCGGCGGCTTCCCTCTGCGTCTGCTTCAAGGCGCTGGCCGAGGAGGGGGACGAGTTTGTCGCCTTCGCCCCCTATTTTCCGGAGTACAAAGTCTTTGTGGAGGGAACCGGAGCCACGTTCCGGGTGGTGCCGGCGGACACGGAAAGCTTCCAGATCAATTTTGCGGCCCTGGAGGAAATACTGTCGTCTAGGACCAAGGCGGTCGTGGTCAATTCCCCCAACAATCCTTCCGGCGTGGTCTACTCGGAGGAAACCATTGTGCGGCTTGTGAAGCTTTTGAAGGAAAGGTCACAGGAATACGGACATCCCATTTACCTGATCTCCGACGAGCCCTACCGGGAGATCGCCTTCGACGGGGTACAGGTCCCTTATCTGACCAAGTATTATGACAACACCTTTGTCTGCTATTCCTATAGCAAGTCCCTGTCCATGCCCGGGGAGCGGATCGGCTACGTCCTGGTCCCCGACGAGATGGAGGGGGCGCGGGAGGCCTATGCGGCGGTCTGCGGCGCCGGGCGGGTGCTGGGCTATGTCTGCGCACCGGCCCTCTTCCAGCGGGTGGTCTCCGAGTGTGCCGGGCAGACCTCGGACATCGCAGTCTACCAGAGGAACCGGGACCTGCTCTATGGCGCCCTGACCGGCATGAGATATTCCTGCGTGAAGCCGGAGGGGGCCTTCTATCTCTTCCCCCGCTCCCTGGAGCCGGACGCTTACGCCTTCTGCGAAAAGGCGAAGAGCCTGGATCTGCTGCTGGTGCCGGGGGATGACTTTGACTGCCCCGGCCACGTGCGGATCGCCTACTGTGTGAAGACGGAGATGATCGAGCGGTCCCTTGGGGCGTTCGAGAAGCTGGCAAAGATGTATCAATAAAGCGATTGTGGGATGGCGGAAGGGAGACGGAGGGAAATGGAGATGCGGCAAAGGCGCAGCATCTTTTGGACAGCGATGTTTTAAGTGAACAGGATAAAGCCGATTACCGGGGACTTCCGGACCCTGATATGGCCGTGGTGCATATGGATGAGAAAACGCCCCCATATGCACCTTTCTTTTTGCCTGATTACGCCCGATGGAAAGTTGTCGGCAAAAAGTCTTTTGACAAGCGGCGAAAAATTGACAAAGATTTGAAAAATGTGTAATACCCTAATGTTTTAAGTCCAGCTAAGAAATGTCAAGAGGTAAAATGAAAAATGT